>NZ_MCGQ01000001.1:0-92927 GCF_002242805.1 Streptomyces diastatochromogenes
GAGGGCTCCCTTGCCGGTCAGCCCGAGCAGACCGACGCACCACACGTCGACAGTGGCCTCGCGGGAGTCGTTGTGGCGCACGGTCACGCCGGCGGGCATGGCCGGGGAGACGAAGGTGGCCCCTGCCGGCCGCTTCCCGTTCTCGTCCAGCCCGAGCTTCTTGTTGAAGGCGCTGGTGTAGTCAGCATCGAGAGCCTTCTGTACGGCCAGGCGCTGCTTCGGCACCACGGCCCGCTGGACGATGTCACCCCGACGGATGAGGTCGAACATGCGCTCGCTACCGAGGACGGCGGCCATCTTCGCGGCCGCGCTCTGGGCGCCCTCGTTGCTGTGCGGGATCTCCACCGCGATCGGGTGAACGGCGGCCTCGGGCCTCCCGCCGCTGACAAACGTTTTCGTCCCACGCTGCGGCCAGGCTCGATGGTCCCGCCTGGGTCAACGTACTCCGTCATGAGGGGCACCACTCGCAAATTGCCGTCAGCCCCTCTCGGAACGCCACAGCGGCCCCGCCGAAAACCCATCCGGCGAGGCCGCTCGAATTCTGAACGCGACTACGGCTGAAGCGCCTTAGAAACCAAAAACTCCAGGAATTCTTGATTCTCCGACACTACATCCCGAGTTTCATGATCAAGGAAGGTTACCTGGTCCAGGCAGACGCCATTCTCAACCATGAATCCCCAAAGATCTCCGGTGCCAACAGGAGAAAACGCCACGAAATTTGCATCCCACCAGGGTTCACCGTTGACGGACTGGAAATCCTCTACACTTCCTTGACGTGGACCCAGCGGGAAAATGTCAAGGAATCCAAATCCGCCCCCACCCACGGTGGTCATGAACCGCCTATAGGCGGCGGGCAGGACCACTCGGAAGTTCGCCTCAACATCGGCAATTTCGCCTTCGGAAGCCCGCCACCCTTCAAAGCCTTCAAACCAGAAGGGGTGAGTCGATCTAACCTGTTCAAGCAAGGTCTCAAAATCCGAGTAGTCCACTTCACTCCAGCCTTTCTAGCAGCCGCCAGGGGCCTCCTGGAACCTACTTTGGCCAGTTATCGAACCATGCCTCTGGACCGTAGGCGCTTCCCCAGCCTTGCTCCATCGAACGATACCACCAGTGCATCTGCGTATCTTGGCGACGCATCAGTTTATCCACACCCTGGTTAAATCGATTACGATGAATGTCTGCATTGAGGTGGAAATCCTGATCCAACTCATGAATCGGCGAGCCCGGCATCTGGTCAGCATGGTGAATCTGGAGACGATCACCAACCTGGTTCGGGCGAAGTCCACGCGTTCCGCGCCCAATATCGTTCTTCGTCCAAGGTCCACTCACGCGAGTGGCATCATCCGCCGGACCGTACCCCGTGCCTCCCGCGCCGTCATAATTGCCCAGCTTGGGACAGACATTGTGTACGAGAATTGGCGTGGCGCCTGCGAGCACATAGTAGGTGTGGAGGTCGTCGACGGTGAGGTTGTACATGTCGCGATCGCCGTGGCGTGGGATGACGGCGGCGACGCGGACGTGGTGATCGCTCGCGGTGTTGAGGTTGTGGCCAGTGCGGAGTTCGCCAGCGGGGACCCAGGTGTGCAGGGTGTCGTCCCAGAAGGGGTGTTCGGCAGTGGTGTGAAGGGTGGTAACGCTTCCGTCGGGGTGCTGAATCCGGAGGTCGACAAGGTCGTAATCGTGGTTGATGAGGGTGGCGGTGACCTTGCGAAGACCCTTGTGCTTGCCGTTGGCGGGGTCAGCGGCCTCGACCTCGTCCCCGGTCTTGATCTCGCTGATGGGTTTGGTCTTGCCATGGGCTACGAGGACAGGTGTAGCTGGGGTGAAGCTGCACCGGAGGGCCCTCAACTTAATCGCGTCGGCCTCGGCTGCGACGCCGCCTTCACCTCGCGTCCCCAATAGCAAGGCCAGGTCGAAGAGCAGCTTTCCGGTTCCTTGGGCACTATCGCCGTTTGCGTAGTCGCCGGATATTTCAGCTCCGCGTGAGGTCAACCCCATATCACCAGCGGTGGTCGGGTTGGTGGCAAGCAGAAAACCAGCCACGTCTTCGCAGTCCTCGCCGTGGAGGACGCAACCCTTTTCCGTGAGGTACTGCTGGTAAGAGCCTTGGAGGTAAGAGGATCCGGTGTTGATTGCCTCGTCGACCACGGCGCCGGCGACATCACCAAGCCAGCCAAGGGGGCTGCCACCACCGGAGTTGCCACTGCCGGCCTGCGCCGTGCCGCAGCTGCTGTTACACGGATGCGACTTGTGCGACTTGTGGTAGTCGGAGCCTTCGACCATGCGGCCGTTGCCCTTCGTGCCATCAGGGCGGTCGGGGCAGCCTTCCTGCTGACCTCCGGCTCCGCCGCAGGCGAGTCCCATGCCCGACGGGTCGGACTGAGTGGTGGGATTCTGGGCCCCGTAGCTGTAGCCGTTGAGGGTCTGGTGCTTGTCGAGTTCCAGGAGGGGGTCGACGCTGATGAACTGGCCGATGGTGGGGTCGTATTCGCGGGCCCCCACGTGGGTGAGGCCGGTCGTGTCGTCGGTCGGCTTGCCCAGGAACGCCTTGTCGTCCGGCCAGGACGTCGGCTTGGTGCCCCGTGGGGCGCCGAACGGGGTGCTGTAGCGCTTGGTGACCGCATAGGTGGTGGCGTCCAGGGCGATGCTGGAGGTGCCGTGGTGGTCGGCGGCCAGGAAGCTCAGCTTCGTTCCGGAGAAACCAGATGTTGCCGTGCGGACCGCGATCGTCTGACCGTTCGCCGTGTAGTAGCGGGTGCCGGACGCGGTCTTCGTGGTGCCCTTGGTCGTCAGGCGGAGTTCCGTGCCGGCGCCCAGGTAGAGGATCGTGTCGCCGTCTCCCTTGGCCCGGCGGATCAGCAGTTCGCCGCCCGCGTCGTAGAGGTAGTTCGTCTCCTTCGTGCTCTCCGTCAGCTTGGACAGGTCGCCCTCGGTGTTCCAGGCCAGCGACTGCTGGGCCGTGGGGCCGGGGCGGGTGAGGGCGTTGCCGCTCTTGTCGTAGGTGTAGGTGCCGGCGCGGGCGCCGGTCGTCTTGTCCAGCGTGTGCGGCTTGGTGTCCGCCGGGTCGTTGTAGGTGTACGTCGTGGTCTTGTCACCCGACGTGGTGTGCTGGGTCTCCGTCTTGCGCTGGCCTGCGCCCGTGTAGGTGTACGAGGTCCAGTACGGGGCTGCACCGTCGAGGTTGGCGACTGTGCGGCCAGCGGTCGCACAGTCCGCGGTCTTCGGGGTCCAGGCCTCGGTCATACGGCGGTTGCCGTCGTAGGCGAAGCACTGGTAGTCGGCCTTGGCCGTGCCGCCCTGGGTGGTGGCGTCGAAGATCGAGGTGACGTTGCCCGCGTCGTCCTGGGTGAACTTCAGCTCCTGCGGCATGTAGCCGTGCACGTCATCGGTGACGAAGGAACGGGTCAGGCGCCGGGTGCCCTCTTCATAGTCCCAGTTGAGGTACGCCTTCTTCGCCGAGGACGCGCCATCCTTGCCGAGGGTGAGCTGGCGCAGGTCGCCCTGCGGAGAGAAGGCGGCGCCCTGCAGGTAGCCGGTGGTGCCCGTCGCGGTGAGCTGCCCGCCGAGGGCGTTGTAGGTATAGGAGACCGTCTCGGCGGCCAGGCCGCCCACCGCCGGTGCGGAGTACTGGCTGATCGTGCCGTCCAGGTTGTAGCCCGTGCTGAACGACAGCGGCTTGTTGGGAATGTAGCCGTCGGAGACCAGGGACTCGGTGTCGGGCAGGACCAGCTGGCTGCCGGTCACGTGGTACATCGAGTCAAAGGCGGTGACCTTCTGGGTGTAGGCCTTGCCGCCCACGCCGCCGTCGTATCGGGTGGCGGTGTCCTGCTGTCCCTTGGCCACCGTGTCGAAGCCCCAGGCGGCGAGCTTGTTGGCGTCGGTCTTGTCGACCTGCCACATGCCCTTCTTGCGGCCCAGTTCGTCGTACTCGTACAGCAGCTTCTTCGAGGCATCGTCGTTCGGGGTCGTGCTGACGAGCTGGTCGAGGTCGTTGTACTCGCTGCTGGTCTTGCCCTTGTCGGGGTCGGTCGCCGTGACCTGTCGGCCGAAGAGGTCATAGGTGTTGGACCACTTGGTCTGGTCGGGGCCGGTGACCGTCTCCTGCTGGCCGGCAGGGGTGTAGGTGTAATCGGTCGTGGTGAAGTCCGTGCCGGTGGGTGTGGGGCCGGCGTATTCGCGGCGCTCGGTCGTCTGGCCCAGCGCGTTGGTGACGACGGCGGTCGCCTGGCCGCCGGCCGGGGCGGTGGTGGCGACTGTGTCGCCGGTGTAGGTGGTGTCGGTGGTCCAGCGGGTGGCGCCGTGGACCTTGGTCACCGCCTTGGTGGCGCGGCCGGCCCCGTCGTACGTGGTGTCGGTCTGGATCGGTGCCTGGCCTCCCGAGATCTCCGCGGCCTTCGCGCTGGGCAGTGACGTGCTGTCCCAGATGTCGCCCTGCTGGCTGACCGCGAGGCCTCGTGCGTCGTAAAGGGTCAGGGAGATGAGCCGGCCGCCCTGCGGGGTGGGCGCCTGGGTCTGGCGCGAGCGCAGCAGGGAGTCGTAGAACTCGTACGAGGTGTTGTAGCCGGAGCCGTCGTTCTTGAGGGTCGCGGTGGAGACCCAGGACATGTCCGCGTTGGTTACGTTGTAGGTGTAGACGTAGTTGGGTGTCTTGCCCAGCACCTTGTTGCGGTTGGGCAGCCACAGCTTGGTGATGCGGCCGAGGCTGTCGTACTCGCTCTGGGTGACCTTGTTGTTGGGGTCGGTGACCTTCAGCGTCGCGCCGGTCGCGAAGTCGAGGGCCGTGGTGGTCGTGTAGGTCTTGGCGTCGGCCACCGCGGTCGATGTCAGCGGTCCTGCGGCAACGGGGACGTAGGTGGTGTCGGAGACCGTCGCGCCGTTGGTGTCCTTGACGATCCGCGGACGCCCGAGGGTGTCGTACGTAGTCGTGGACCCCTTCTGCCAGGCCGGGGCGTCGTCACTGCCGTATCCCTTGGCGCGGCCGGTCCAGTTGGCGTCGCCCTTGGTCGGGGTCTGCGCGGCCGTCCAGGTGGTGGCCGCGGTGTTGTCGTAGACGGTGGCGGTGTCGGAGATGACGTCGCCGGCGCGCTTGGAATCGGCGGGCAGGTCGAGCGAGCCGTCCGTGGTCGCGCAGGTCGCCGCGACTGTGCGGGTGCGGGAGACCAGGGAGTTGATGCCCTTGCCGGTGTTGCGGGCGTACCAGGTGCGGGTGCACTTCTCGTCGCCGGTGACCGAGTCGTCGCCCTCGTCCTCGACGGTCTCGGCCATGCCGTAGTCGTCGTAGGCCGTCTTGACCGTGTGCAGGCGGTCGTACGGTGTGAGCTTGCTGGTGATGTTGGTGCGGGTGTGGGTGGCGGCGGTGCGCAGGTAGTACGCCTCGGTGTCCGCGTACGACTTGTGCTGGGTTGCCGTCCGCTTCGACCACGGGTCGTTGACGGTTGCGCCGACTTCGGTGTCGCTGTCGTAAGTCACCGACTCGCGGGTGAAGCCCGCGTACTGTTCCGAGTCGGTGATCTTGTCGGCTTTGATGCCGGTGGCCTCGACGGTCTTGCGCTTGTCGGGGTCGGGGGTCTTGCCGTCCGTGCCGAGTACGCGGTCGCCGTTCATGCCGCGCAGGTAGACGGTGACCTCCTTGCTCTGCGTGTGTCCGGAGACGCCGGTGATGTGGGTGACCTGCTGGTAGCCGCGCCAGATGGACCAGGTGCGCTCCTTGGCCGGGGTCAGCGGGTTCTCGTCGTAGTGCCAGGCGCCGCCGCCTGTGTACTGGTAGCTGTGCTGCACCGCCTCCGAGCCGCCGAAGGGGTCGGTGGTGGACACCGCGTAGACGGGGTACTTCTGGAACCAGTCGAGGATCGGGTCCTTCTCGCCGTTGGGTGACCAGTACACCGGGTAGCAGCGCTTGGTGTTCTCGTCCACCTTCGGCTTGGTGCCGGCTGCGGTGCAGTCGGCGTCCAGGTAGGTCACGATCGTCTGAGCGCCGGTCTCGGAGGTGACGGTCTTCAGGCGGGGTTTGTCCAGCGGCAGGATGTTGTCGGTGCCGTCCACGCGGTTGGGCAGCATGACATGGCTGAACTTGACGGGGTCCAGCGACAGGTCGGTGCCGCGTTTGCCGGTGTGCTTGATCTCGTCCAGCCACAGCGACTGGTCGGTGGAGTCACCGGTGTCGCCCGGGTCGAGGTACAGCTGCTTGAGCGACCAGACGTCCACGGGCTCGAATGCGGGCGTGGCGGCGGCCGCGTTCCACGCGTAGGTGGTGATCGCCGTCAGCCGCTTGCGGGTGAAGAACGTGGGGCCGACGTTGCCGGTGCACTTGTCGCCGTCCTTGCAGATCGCGTCGAACGGTACGTCCGGCCAGTTGTCCCGTGTGTCCTTCGTCAGTGAGTCACAGCCGGTGCCGGATGCCAGGCAGCGCTCGGCGTAGTCGAAGACCACCTTGTCGGATGCGGCAGGGGAGCCGGAGAAGAGGGCGTCGGAGCGCTGGCCGTAGCGGATCTCCTTGAGGTAGCCGCCCCGGGTGTAGTCGGTGCCGGTGTTGTCGTCGCCGAGCTTGTCGTAGTTGTTGTGCTCGGCCGCGTACCAGTACGACATGGCGTTGCCGTGGGTGTCCTCGACGTAGTCGAGGTTCCATCGCCAGGCCTGCATCTTCGCCCGGTCGGCGAACGTGTCGCCGCTGGTGAAGCCGGGCTCGACGGGGTCGTCGCCGAAGACGGGCACGGTCCACACCGAGTTGGTGCGGTCGCTGTCAGCGGCGCCGTCGAGCTTGTTCAGGCCGAAGACGTACTTCGTGCCGTCGCCCGTGACGACGGTCCAGTACTCGCCCTGGCCGTCGATGCCGGTGGTGCCGTCATCGCCGTTGTCGGCACCGGTGGAATGGGTGACGGTGGAGGCGTCGTCGTCCTTCAGGCGCCATACGCCCGTGGTGTCGTCCAAGACCAGCTCGGTGGCCTTGCCGTTCAGCACGAGCGAGGCGTTCTCGTACTTCCAGCACAGGTCGTACTTGCCGTCCTGGCCGTCGTCGTCGCAGGAGCCGTACTTGCGCTCGATGTAGGACGAGGTGATGTCGAAGCCCGTGCCGACCTGGCTGCCCTGGTTGTTCGAGTTCGCCGTCTGACCGTCGACGGCCCCGGAGTCGTACGAGATCGACAGGTCCGGCTTGGGCCCTGCCGCTGAGGGCGGCACACGCAGCGGGTACGACCAGGTGAACGATCCCGACGAGCCTCCGGCCTCCCATGTCGAGGAGGAGGACAGCGGCGTCGCCTTGTAGGTGCCGGCGCCGGACTTCGCACCCGCGGCCAGGGCGAGCATCATCGTCTGCCCGCCGGAGGCGAAGCTGACGGGAGCCGCGATGCTGTCCTTCTCGCGGTTGTTGACCGAATCCACTTCGATGCGCTTGCGGCACTTCGCGGCCGAGGGGTCCTTCAGGGCGCAGCCGGGCAGGCGCATCAGTTGAAGGCGCCCTGCCCAGTCACCGCCGTAGGCGGAGGCGAAGGCCGAGTAGTCGATGCCGAGCCGGGCCTTGCCACCACCGTCGGGCCCCGTGAGCTTGAGGACCACGCCCTTGACGCCGAGCTTGGCGGCCGCCTTCTGGTCCAGAACCTCGACAGCAAGAGATTCTGCCGTCTTGCCCTTGCCGGGTGCGGCGACGGTGACGGGCAGCGAGCCCGGCTTGGCCTGGTGGCTGCCCTCGAGGGGGACGCTCACCGATGCCTTGCCGGCCTTCGGCCAGGTGACCTTGCGCTGCTGGTCGTGGCGGGCTCGGGCGGCGGCCAGCCGGTCGGCGTCGGCGGCCTTCCTCACCTCGGCCGCGGCCTTCTTGTTCACCTGGGCGGTGAACGGTCTGACCTTGGTGGCGTGCGGGGCCTGGAGGTGCGGACGACCCAGAGGCTCGATGTCCTCGGCGAAAGCGACGGGAGTCAGCAGCCCCGGCACAAGTGCCAGGCCGGTTGCTGCGGCAATGCGCCGCAACCAGCGATTTCTTGGCCCGGGCCCGCGACCTGCTGGAGGTCTGGGTATGCCAAAGGGATTCATGATGGGTTCTTCCTACGAGGCGCCCGGGGTGTGCCGGCCGGGCGCGAGCAGTTGGGTACGGGAGTGGCAGAGCAATGAAGCAGTGGGGTGCGGCCATGGCTGTCCGGGCGGCCCGGGTGAGCGGGCCGCCCGTCGTTACGCTTGCTCAGACGCTCTCGGGGCTGTCCAGGACCTGGGAGCGCACCTGGTCGGCGTTCATGGCTCCCGTCCAGATCCTCAGCTCCTGCAGGCCGCCCGGCAGGTAGTTGCCGGTGGTGCCGGCAGCGGTGCCGCGTCCCAGGCTCAGCTCTCCGCTGCCCTGCTGCGGTGTGGTGAAAGTGTCCGTGTCGGCCGGTTGGTCGAGTTCACCGACGTACAGGTGGAGCTTGCCGTAGCGGGTCTCGGTCTTGGTGGCGTCCGAGGGGTCGGTCCACTCCCAGTCCTCCTGGGCGTTGAACACGCCGGTGATCTGGACCCATGAGTCGGTGACGGCCACGTCCCCGGCGGGTACTTCCGCGTTCTGGGTCACTTTGCCGGTCTCGTCGACCGCGGTGCGGGTGAATTTCCATTGGTAGGTGTCGTCGGCGGGCTTGACCACCCACAGGGCCCAGGAGGATTCGCCGCCCATGCGCTGTGCTGCCACCTGGGCCTTGTAGCCGACCGGCTTCGCCTTCAGCGCCTGGGAGTCCAGGCGCACGTTGGCGGAGACGGTGAACGATCCCGTTTCATCGACCACCGGGCCCGTAGAGGCGGCGTACTGGTTGGCTCCGTCCAGGAAGAGGGCGTTGTCGTCCTCGTTCACTGTGGTCCCGGCGGGCGCCAGCTTCATCGACGGCACCGGGTAGGCCGTGCTCTCCGGGATCTCGCTGCCCTTGGCCGCAGTGGCGTCCCAGTACGCAACGAGTTCGTTGGCCGCTATGCCATCCTGTCCAAGCTGCGCATCCTCGACGATCTGCTCGGGCATGAGCGCGTACTGCCACACGGTGACCTCGTCGATGCGGCCACGGAAGTGCTCGCCCCACACCCCGCCTGCCAGCGAGCGGCCGAACTGCAGACCGGCCGTCGACGTCCAAGGCTGGTAGGCGGTGGACAGATCATTCAGCACCACCGGCTTGCCCTGCGGGCGGCCGTTGACGAAGAGCTGGATCGTGTCGTTCGTCTTGTCGGCGTCATTCTTGGTGTCGAAGACGGCCGCCAGGTGCGTCCACACCTTCAGCGGCGGAGGGCCTGCGTCGGCGATCGACCGCAGATACACCGCATTGTCCTTGACGTCCCCAGCAGTGCGGTTGAAGACCCACTTCTTGTAGGACGCGGAGTAGTACAGCGTGAACGCCGACCCGTTCGTGCCCGGTGCTGAAAGCACCACGCGGTTCTGCGAAGCATCCGACAGGTACACCCAGGCCGAGACGGTGAAGGAGTCCTTGGTGTTCACCGCCGGCACGGCAGTGGCGGCGTAGCCCGAGCGCAAGGTGTCGTCCGAACCGTCATTGAGCCACAGCGAGTAGTCGGCATCGCCGCGTCGGGCAAGGGTGGACCATCCCGCACCCGCCGTCTGCAGCGTGGCGTCGTGCCGGGTGCCCTCCGTCGCGCTGTCTTTGGCCAGCGTCGTCCCGGAGCCGGGTGCCGCGTCGTCGAAGCGCCAGCGCCCCACGGCACCAGGGGCCGGGGCTACCTTGAAAGCGAACTCCGCGGGTGTGCCCCACCGGTCGTGGACGTCCTTGGCCCGCACCGACAGCACCTGCGTTCCCGACAGCCGTGGTGTCACGTCCCTCTCGACCTTGAGGCTCCCCGAGACCGGCTTCGCGGGCGTGGACAACAGCTTGTACTCGTAGGCGGTGATGTCGGTGTGCCCGGCTGCGTCGATGTCGGCGGTGTTGGGCTGGAAGGTGAACGATCCGGGAACGCCCGGGCCGCCCTTGCCCTCGCAGAGGTTCGCTGTGCACTCCGTGTACGGAGAGCCGGGAGTGATCCGTGGTGCCTTTGGCGCCGACAAGTCGATCTTGAAGTAGCACCAGGGGCTGTAGGAGGACCACAGGTCGCCGCTCTTGTCGTGGTAGGACCAGTGCGACTGGGTTCGGGCCCTGTACCGGTACAAGCCTCCGTCGGCGCGGTCGCTGGTGGGCATCTTCTCGAGCGTCTCGTCTGGATCCCAGCCGCTATCAGGTCTGTATCCGGTCCATACCTCGTGCCAGGCCGCATCATCACCGCGCTCGACGACGTACTCGGCCTGCAGCGCACCTTCCTGATCGCCCTTGTGCGCCTCGACCTGCGTCTGCACGCGGGCCTGCACCATCGGATTCTTGATCGTCACCACGAGCGGGTTCGACGACGACTTGTAGCACTGGGCCGTGCCCGTCACGCCCGGAATCACCCCGACGTTGGTGGGCACGCCCGGCTTGTAGGCGAAGACCACCGAGAGCTCGGCGCTGTCATCGAACCTCTTCCAAGCGCGCGGGTCGCCCTCGTCCTTGGCCCGGAGCATGAGGGTGAGCCGGCTGATCTTGCCGTCCGCGAAGGAGCGGACGGTGCTCTTCAGGTTCTCGTCCGACTCATCGGGGTTGTCGTTGAACTCCACCCACGCATCCGGCTGGTCGGGGCTGCACAGAGTCCCGCGGCCTGCCGCAACGTACTTGTCGCCCATCAGGTCCAGTTGCTTGGGGCCGGGCCAACGGGTGCCCTCCGAGATGTTGTCGGTGCGTACCAGGTCCACCCAGTGGGGGTCGCAGTTGAACGACCACGTCTCATGGGCCCGGAAGGTCGCATCCAGCACGTACTTGCCGGCCAGCTTGGTCGGGGCGAACTCGAAATACATACGGTCGACGTAGCCACCGCCGCAGTAATAGCCGTCGGCCGTGCCGCACTTGCCGACGCCCTTGTCACCGTCGAACATCCAGAACTTGTCGCCGTCGGAGGAGAGCTTCGTGCGCTCCGAGACACCCAGCCCCACGGAGGGGTCGATGTAGACGGGGTAGACGGTGTCCTTGCCGCGCAGCAGGCCCAGGTCGGGGTGCACGGCGACCGCGCCGTCATCGACCTTGACCGGCAGCACCGCGGTGCTGTCGCCCTCCCCCGGCTGCGACGGGTCGTCCTGTGCCTGGCCGTTCGCGGACACGGGGGTGTCGGTGTGCATCAGTTGGGTCTGCGGGCCTGACTCAGCGTCGCCGGCGGAGTCCCACATCTGGCCTGCCGGGCCACGGAAGACGGCGTTGCCGTCCTCGTCGATGGCCCGCAGGCCCCCACCGGCGCCCGGCACCACGGACAGGCCGTCCCCGGATGCGGCGAGCCTGACCTGCTCCAGGGCGGGGTTCTGTGCCGCCTCGGGTGTCTTGACGACCAAGACTTCCCGGTAGCTCTCAGCCGTGGCCGTCAGCTGCAGGTCCACACCGTCAAACACGTTCGCATAAGTCGCCGTTGCACCATCGAGAGTCGGCTCCGGCAGGCTCCCGGCCCAGCCCAGGGTGACCGACCGCCCGTCCTTGCCCAGACGGATCATGTCCGAACCCGAACCGCCGCCGGAGAACGACAGGTCCACCACGGCACCCTTGGGAGCAAGCCGGCCGTCAGCACGGCGCTCCAGCACCGGATCGACCGCGCCCCAGCCGCCGCCGTCTTCCTTCACCCGCTGGGGTGTCGTGGACTGCGTCAGCGTGAACGAGCCGTCCGGATTCGCCTTGGTCGTGGAGTACTCGGTACGGTCCGCCGTCACCTCCACCGGCTCACCCGACGCCTGCGCCCGCGCCGACGCGGTCGCCTCACCCACCGCCCCGGAATCCGCAGCAGCGGTCGACAGCGGAAGAGCAGCAACAGTCGGCAACCCAGGCAGCACTGACAGCACGAGTGCGGCCGCAACACCGCCCCAAAGGCAGGAGCGCGCTCTTCGTGCCCTCCTCGCCGGCGTCACACGAGCCCGCTCAGGCTTCACCGAATCCCCCCGCATATGAATCTTGTAAAGGTCATGCAAAGTAAAGATCCGGTTACCGACGGCAGTCAATTAACTGTGAGGCCGATCACAAGACTTGACCCGATGTCACCCTGACCTGCACGAATAAATCCAGCCACCGAGCTCTCGAACGTAAAGCAGGGCAATCACAGAAACATCACCCAGCCCGGACCAGCAGGACGGACACACCCGCAGCACGCAGACAGGACGTCACCAACAACGCGAGAGAGTCATGCAGCACCCCCACCCCCCGGCCAGCCAAACACTGCTCCCGCCGCCGGCACCCGAGGCATCTGCACCCCTACCCTAAACTGGCCAGTAAAGGGTTTAAACCTCCCATAAACTCCGGCCGCGATGCCTCACTTCAAGGGGGTGTCTCTTCCCGCGCGCATCTTGCCGCCTCGGCCGTCACTGTCGACCTGGCCTGGCCTTGACGTTGTTCAGTGGGGTCTGGCACAAGTTCCGTGTGACGGTTGCTGACCGTAATGTCAGAGGCATGTGGTGGGATGGCAGAACTTCGTTCCCGTCGTCTGGAGATCGTCTCAATGCCTGCTGCGTACCCGTCCCTGACGCGGGCTCTGGCCGAGGCACTGGTCGATGTCCTCTGGTTCGTCGAGGGTTGTGAAGACGAGCAGATGGATCCGGACGACGCCGTCAAGGTCCAGGGCGTCGCCTACGTGGTGACCAAACTGTCGCCCGTGCAACGGGACGAGTTCCTCGACTTGCTTGGCACGATGGCCCGCGAGGAGTCCGATCCGTCTCGGCGGGCGTTTCTGGAGGAGTTCCCGGACGGCTTCGGGCTCCTGGAGGACGAGGGCTGACGCGGATCCTCAGGCGAGCAGGACCCGTTTGCGGAGAAGGCCGAAGCTGGCGCGGCCGAACATCTGCCGCTTGAGCATCTTGATCCGGTTGACTGCGCCCTCGACCGGGCCGGAGTTCCAGCCGGTCGTCAGGCCGGCAATCACCGCGTCGAAGTCGCTGTGCAGGCCGACGGCGAAGCTGCTGATGCCGGGCAGGTTGGCATCTGCGGCCTCGGTGATCCAGTTGGGCAGACGGGTGCCGCCGAGCGTGGTGAGCATCTCGGCGAACGAGCTGGTCATCTCGGCGGCGGATGCCAGCTCGGGGCAGTGGTCGAGCACGGCCTTGCGGTGCAGCTTCTCTTCCTCGGTGAGGGTGGCTGGGTGCCGGGTGAGCCAGCGGGTGACCTGCCGCACCGACGGCGGTGGCGGGATGGGGGTGAAGCCTTCTGGGCGGGGCAGGTCGCGCCGGGCCCAGTCGCGGACGGTGGAGTAGTGGCCGCAGAAGCCGCGGGTGGTGATCTCGCGGTAGAGGTCGAGGACGGTCACCTTCCCGTCCGTTTCAGCCCAGCGTTGCGCCAGGTAGGGCTTGAACGGGTCAAGTTTGCTGGGGAGTTGGCGCTTGCGACCCTTGACCATGTCCTGCCAGCGGGCAACGCGGGCGTACCGCTGGACAGTGTGCCGTCCCCAGCCCAGGTGGCGGGCGATGTGACGGATACCCATGCCCTTGGGCGAGGAGGTCATGGACGAGGGCGTGGTGGGCGCGGGCCCGCTCGGCGAACCTGCCGGTCGGGTCCTCGTCGTGATCGTCCTGGGAGGAGGTTGCCTCAACGGGCGTCACCCACGCGGGCTCCGGTTCGGGGGCGGCCGACGGGAGTTCTCGCAGGCAGGAACGGTGGGCGGCGACCGTCTTCTCGACCGCAGTGGTGAGGTTCTGCCAGAGGTGGAATCGGTCGGCGACCTGGAGAGCCTGAGGTGCCGCGGTGGCGGCCGCCTCGGCGTAGGCGCCGGAGCGGTCGCGGCAGATGACTTCGATGTCGGTATGGGCCGTAAGCCACGGGGCGAGGGTGGCGGCATCGCGTTCGGGCAGCAGGTCGAGGACCTGGTGGCTCTCGGCGTCGATCACCACGGTGCCGTAGACGTGGCCGCGCCGAAGGGCGAAGTCATCCACGCCGACGGCCCGGGGCTCGGCGGTGGTCGGGTCGGGCAGATCCATCACCCAGCGCAGCAGCGTGGTACGGCTGGTGATGATGCCCATGAGCTGCGCGAGGCGAGCGCCTGCCCTGCCGGCCAAGGCCAGTCCGATCGCGCCCATCGCCTGCCGCAGTCGTTCGGTGACACGGCCGTGGCGCCGAGTCAGCCCTGCCACCTGCTCCACGAACGTCCGGCGACCGCACGCTGTGGCTGCGCAGAGGAACCGTCGGACGCGCAGCGCGAGTTCCGCTCTCCGCCCGGCGGTGGGCAAGTCTGCGGGAAACCGCAGGTAGGAGCTGTGCACCCGTTCCGTCCACTGGCCGCAATCCGGGCAGGCGGCGCCGGTGAGCGTGCATCGGGCCTCGATGCGTATCGTCTCGCCGTCCGCACGTACGGCCACGACTGCGACAGCAGCGACCGAAGGGAACAGCAACTCCTGCAACCGGGACAACACCTCGTTCACGGCCATCGAATGTCAGCCTTGCCAGCCGTACGAGGAGCGATTTCAGGGCGTCTTGCGTACCGCCGAAGGGAGACCAACAACTACAAGGAGTAGTCGGCACACGGAACTTGTGCCAGACCCCACTGAAACAACGTCAGAGCCACCCACGGCGTGAGGACAGTATTGCAGGCCGGGCAGGTCAACCGGCCGGTCTGCAGTTGGCGTTCCACGCTCGCCGCATCGGCGTCGACGATCAGCACGAGGCGGTCGCAGTGTCAGCGGCGGGACATGTAGAGGTCGAGGGCCTTGTGCAGCACCTTGTTGAGCGGGAAGTCCCACTCGCCGAGGTATTCGACGGCCTCGCCGCCAGTGCCGACCTTGAACCGCAACAGCCCCAGCAGGTGGTTGCTCTCTTCTAGGGTGTCGGTGATGCCGCGGAAGTCGTAGATGCTCGCGCCGAGCGCGTGGGCGTCGGACATCATCCGCCACTGGATCGCGTTGTTCGGCTGGACCTCGCGCTTGCGGCTGGTGGAGGCACCGTAGGAGTACCAGACGTGCTCGCCGACGGTCAGCATCGTGGCCGCCGCGAGCACCTCGCCCTCGTGGTGGGCGAGGTAGAGGCGCATGCGGTCGGCGTTCTCGGCCCTCAGCGCAGTCCACATGCGTTGGAAGTAGGCCAGTGGGCGGGGAATGAAGCGGTCCCGCTCGGCGGTCTCCACGTAGATGTCGTAGAAGGCGGGCAGGTCCTCGTATTGGCCCTGGATGACCTTGACGCCGGCCTTCTCCGCCTTTTTGATGTTGCGGCGCCACTGCTGGTTGAGGCCCCGCTGGATCTCCTCCAACGACCGCCCTGCGAAGGGAACTTGGAAAACGTAGCGCGGTTGGCCCACGGCGAAGCCGTCCTCGCCGCCAGGCTCGGTCTGCTGCCAGCCCATCCGGCGCAGCCGGTCGGCGAGGTCGAAGGCCCGCGGCTCGTGCACGGTGGCCTCCACATCCCGCAACCGCCCAGCCTGCGGGTCGGCGATCGCCGCCTTGACCGCCTCGGCACTCCAGCGGCGGGCCACCACGGGCGGCCCCATCTTCACCGAGAACGCACCCTGCTCCTTCAAGTACGTGAGCATCGGCTCAAGCCACCGCTCCAGATCGGGCGCAGACCAGTCGATGACCGGCCCCTCGGGCAGGTAGGCGAGGTACCGCTTCAGTTTCGGCAACGGCCGCAGCAGTATCAGTCCCACGCCGACGAGACGATCGCTCTCGTCGAACCAGCCCAGGCTCTCCGCCCGCCAGTCCGGCTTCACATCACCCCACGAGGGAACCTGCATGTGACTCATCGAGGGCCGGGCCCGGACGAAGGCCAGATGATCTTCACGGGTGATCGCCTTCAGGCGAAAGCTCATGCGCGGCACTCCTTTGTTCGACGCACAAGCCTACTGAGGCGTACGGCACGTCCAGGTCCTTCGTGCACACGCTGTCGTCGCGGACGAAGCAGGCACGGACTGCCCAGCAAGATCACCAATCATGTTCATCACGGGCGTCGCGAACCCGACGCTTCATCAACGTGCAGAGAGTCGTCCAACAGGATCTCAACAGCATCGGGCAATGTGTGAGAGTTGACTCTCACACATTATGAGAGAACACTCTCACATCATGGAGCGTGGGAATCGCCTGGGCGATATCGAGATCACTGACCCGAAGGCCATGCGAGCGTTGGCGCATCCAGTACGGCTTGCGATCCTCGAGCGTCTGCAACGGCACGGGCCAGCAACGGCAACGCAGTTGTCACCGGATGTCGGAGCCACCCCGTCCGTGACCAGCTGGCATCTGCGCCATCTGGCGGGCTTTGGGCTGGTCCGCGACGCCGAGGCCGGAACGGATCGCCGGGAGCGGCGGTGGGAGGCTGCGGCACGGGGTTTCCGATTCGAGATGCCGGAGGACGAAGAGGGCCAGTCCGCCGCACGGGTACTGTCCCGGGAGATGTTCGCCCGCTCCGCCGGCCTGCCGCATCGGTGGGTGACCGAGACCGAACCTCAACTCGATCAGGTGTGGCGCAAGCCCGCGGGGCTGGCAAACACCCGCATAGTGGTGTCCCCCGAGGAACTCGCGGCCATCGAGGACGCGATCGAAAGCGTCCTCGCGCCCTATGTGACGCGCGACCCGGCGCAGCGACCGAGCGACAGCCGCGGCGTCCGGCTGTTGCGCTACGTTCTGCCGGAGGCCGCCGAGGAGCAGACGGGCGAGACGGCATGAACTCCCCGCAGGACACGGCTCCCTCGATATCACTGTGGCGGGACCAGCGCTTCGTTCGCTTCTGGGCCGGGCAGTCGGTTTCGCAGTTCGGCGACCGGATCTCCGAACTGGCGTTACCCCTGATCGCCGTGGCGGCGCTGCACGCCTCGGCCAGCCAGGTCGCATGGCTGACCGCGCTTGCCTGGGCCCCGAATGTCCTCGCCATCGTGCTAGGCGCCTGGGTCGACCACCGCGTCCACAAGCGCCGCCTGATGATCCTCGCCGATCTGATACGCGCGTGCGTGCTGCTCACCCTGCCCGTCGCATACCTGTTAGGCACCGTGACGCTTCTCCAGTTGTATGCCGTGGCGCTGCTGACCGGCGCCGCGGCGGTACTGTTCAACACCGCCTATCCGCCCTTCTTCGCCCACCTCGTGCCACGCTCGTCCTACGTCGACGCGAACAGCAAGCTCAGCGCCAGCCGATCCGCTTCCTACGTCGTCGGCCCCGCCGTCGGCGGTGCCCTCGTCCAGGTCCTGACCGCGCCCGTCGCCGTGATCGCTGATGCCCTGTCCTTCCTGGCCTCGGCCGCCCTGCTTGGGCCGATCCGGGTCGACGAACCAGCCATCGCTGCCGGTGAGACGGCAGGACCTTCGCTGCTGCTGCGGGCCAGAGAGGGGCTGGTCTTCGTAATTCGTCACCCGGTGCTACGGGCGAGCCTCGGCTGCGCGACAACCCTCAACTTCTTCACTTTCGTGTCAAGCACCGGCTTAACCGTCCTGTTCGCCGACCGGGTGCTCGGCCTTTCCGCAGGGACCATCGGGCTGGCATTCGGAATCGGATCAACCGGAGCTCTCGCGGGCGCGGTGATAGCCCCGAAGATCTCGCGATGGATCGGCGTGGGACGCAGCATCGCGGCAGGCGCCGTACTGTTCCCGGCCCCCATCGCCATCGCCGCCACCGCGAGCGGTCCCACATGGGCCCGCGCAGGGGCCCTGGGCGTTGCAGAGTTCCTCGCCGGAATCGGCGTGATGCTGTTCGATGTCAACCTCAACTCCCTGCAAGCCGCGGTGATACCGGACGGCATGCGCAGTCGCGTGGCCGGCGCCTACAGCACGGTGAACTACGGCATACGCCCCATCGGCGCCATCGTCGGAGGCATGCTCGCCACCCTCATCGGACTCAGGACCACCCTGATCACGGCCGCCGTAGGAGGAACACTGTCGCTGCTCTGGCTGCTCCCCTCACCGATACCGCGCATCCGCTCCCTGGCTCCGGACGATCCACTCGCCGCCGACGGCGGTACCGAGGCAGACAGCCGACCGGTACCTCAATGACACATAGGTGAAGCTCCCGGCCGCCCAGCACCTCCAAGAACTCGAAAGCCGCTGACCAAACTAGAAACAGGTACTAACGCCTCACCGACCCTGAACGACCCCACTGGACCGACAGTCCTGGGCCCGCGTCCTATGAGGTTCCTGCAACCCGGATGTGGCGCACGCTGGCGTCGACAGTTGTTCCCGTGATGGTGGTGAACCGAACCGGGGCCCGGGCGCATACGACGACGCGACCGAAGCTCGCGTGCTCAGCCGAGGCCGAGGCTGCTGAGCGCGGTGGTCCAGTCGGTGACGATGGCGTGCTGAGCGGCAGCCAGGGGGACCTTGCCGTTGCAGACCGCGGTGTGGAGCTTCGTCTCCACCGGGTCCTTCTTGTTGTTCACACCCGCTCCCGGCCTGTGGCCAGGGTCCGCGGGCTCCACCCACAGGTTGCGGTAGTCGTTGGGATCGCCTCCGAGCTGAAGGCTGATCAGGTGGTCGTACTCCGCATCCCCGAGGCGTCCGGTGTAGCCGTAGGAGGCGGCGTTCAGCAGCTTCTCCTTGCGGGTGACCGACTCCGGCGGCCGAATATCCCCGGTGTAGCCGCCCTTGCGGCAGATCGTCGACGTCAGATTCGCCTGGGTGACAGCCGGGGAGATCGCACCCGGCGTGCACGTGGTGTCCTCCAGCGGCTCCCCGTTCTCGTACCGGTAGTGGCAGCTGCCCGCCGGCGGCTGCTGCTGCACCGTGTACGTCGCCTGCGGCCCGGCACCCACCGCGATGTCCTGCCCCGCCGAACCCGTGGGCGCAGCGGCACCCGACGGCCCAGCCGCTGGGCTCCCGCTCTTCCCGGACCCCTCCGAGTCGGAGAGCGAACCCGACGAACAACCCGCCAGCAGCAGGCAGGAAAGCAGCACCAACGGCACGGCACGGCGGATGGAACCCATGACAACCCCTCACGAAAGCGTGACACCTGGGCGTATGCTCCCCCGCTCGAGTACCGTCCTACCGCGCAGGGGCGGGCGCGGAGGCGCAGGTGCGCGTCGGGGGTGGAGAGCCGATCCGACGAGGTGTCCTGCGAGGGCCGTCTCCTGCGGCTGGGGGCGATGGCTGTGCGCATTCGGGGATCGTTTGCCGATGGCTATGGAAGTCATCGAGGAGGTGCCCATGTGATCAACATCAATGAGTTTCGACGTCGTTCGGGAGACGTGCTTTCGTCCAGGTCGCGATGATCTCGGGTCTGCTCGCCGACCGGAGCGTCAATCCCCAGCCCCCACCGATCCAGGCGCTGGCCGAAGGCTTCGCGAGGACGGACCTGGACTGCACCGCACACAACTCGCGCTCTACTCCGGCCTCGTTCGATGCGGCCAAGGCTCCACCAGCAGGTCACGCCGGAGCGGAGGTGTCTCCTTGGGCAGGCACTTCCCCAGGATTGCCCCATACCGGCCAGTAAGTAGTTCAAACGGCTATAGGATCCCGCTGCACTTGCTCCACATCGAGGGGGATTCCTTTGCGCGCACGTCTTGCTGCCTCGGCCGTCGCTGTTGCCCTGGCCGGCGTTTTCTTCAGCGCACCGACCGCTTCGGCGGCGACACTGCCGTCCACCAACACGGCCCACCACTGCGTCCACCACACCACCGGGGTGTGCGGCTGGACGCACCATCAAAGGCCGAAGGACAAGTACGAGACGGCGAAGTGCAAGGACGACTCCCTGTCGTACTCGCGGCACTCGCAGGGCACCTGCTCGCACCACCACGGCGTGAGGTACTGGTTCAAGTAGACCGCCTCAACGCAGGTCGCCTCCTCGGCGCCCAGAGAAGGCGACCTGCCCGGGTTCACCATCGGCCCGATACCCGGAGCATCCTGGACTTGCAGCGAGACAGCCCGGCCGGCGAGGCGACGCGGCATCATCCCGAGCGGGCCGCGTCAGAGGCACATCAGGCCGCCGTCAGAAGCTCCTGCCAAGGTTGTTCACGTGAGCGGCGCGGGACACCCCTGGGGCCGGGAGCAGGGAGAGGTGCCCGGAGTGGTTGATCGGGGACCAGCGAGCATGCCTCACGGTCGGGCCCCACAAGGCCCACGCAGGTTCGAATCCTGCCCTCTCCGCCAGGCGGCATTCCGCAACACCGGACTGCAGCATCCCCCGATTCCCGCTCTGTCTGCGCTTCCGTGAAGCCCGGTGGCCGTTCGCCGCCCCGCCTCCTTCGGCCCCGGCGTCGACGTGCATGATCCACGCGTGGGCTCGGTGCAACCGGATGTGACCTGGCCGTATCCCGACGACATCTTTCCTCGGGAACTGCTACTGAACTTGAACTCGTGATGTCGGCCGGGGGCCTGTTGTGCCGCCATGACCGCTGATCTACACGCCGGTGCTCTCCAACCGGGAGGCTACGATCGCGACGAAGTGTTGCAGGACGGCGAACGGCAGTGTTTGCGCCTCGTCGAAGGAGACCATAGGTGACTTCTGCTCCTCTGGGGCATAGACAACCACCGTCACGGCTGTCGGCCCCGGAGCCGGTGAAGCAGGCACGGAAGGGGCTCCGCCCGGAAGCATTCGGGCCTCGCTGAGCTCGAAATAACTGATCCGGCCATCACCCGCGCCAGTCTCAGTGGACAGAGCGCAGTACAGATCACCATCGTAGTCCCAGGTCACCAAAGACATGGCGGTGATGCTGCCATACCTGCCGTCGCCAGTGGCTGGCATCAGCATCACCGCGTCGTCAGCGGGCCGGATCGAAGCTCAGCCCAGTGCCGAGAAGGCAGCCATCGACCACATCAGGGCGGTACTGGCTCTGCTTGAGCCGGTGCATCACGGCCCGGTGGTGATCTGACCGAGGCCTGCCGCGGCAAGGTTGCCGATGTCGCGCTTGACCAGCGACCAGACACCCTCCCCGCGGGTTGAGGTCGGGAACGTAGGCCGGCAGCTGGAACACGGTGAAGTGCCGTACCCTGTGCGACTTACCACCCGCGCGGGCGAGGTGACGGCGTATCACCCGGCAGTGCACCCGGCGCTCCGGTATGAAGATCACGTCCTGTTCGTGATCTTCGAGAGGAAGCCATCGTGCGCCTCCCCCGCCTCGCGTCGGCCGCCACCGTCTCCGCGCTCGCCGCCCTGCTCGCGCCGGCTGCCGCCCACGCCGCCACCGCGCCGCCCGCCCACACCGCTTCGCTGCAGCGGCACGGCCCGGGCGACACGATCACCCTGCCCGTCCGCGACGCCCTGGCCGCACTCACCGTCGATGACGAGAACCGCACCGGCTACTCCCGCGACAAGTTCAAGCACTGGACGGACGCCGACAAGGACGGCTGCAACACCCGCGCCGAAGTCCTCCTCGACGAGGCCGTCGCCAAGCCCGGCGTCGGACCCCGCTGCACTCTCACCGGCGGCTCCTGGTACAGCCCGTACGACGACCAGTACTTCGACAACGCCAGCAAACTCGACGTCGACCACCTGGTCCCCCTCGCCGAAGCCTGGGACAGCGGCGCCTCCGCCTGGACCCCCAAGGAACGCGAGCTCTACGCCAACGACCTCGACGACGAGCGCGCCCTGATCGCGGTTTCCGCCGCCTCCAACCGGTCCAAGGCCGACCAGGACCCTTCCACCTGGCTGCCCCCGTATGCCGGCTACTGGTGCACCTACGTCACCAACTGGGTCGCCGACAAGACCCGTTACCGGCTGAGCATCGACCCCGCCGAGCAGACCGCCCTCGCCGAACGCCTCGCCGCCTGCCCCGACCAGCCCATCACCGTCACTCTCGCCCGGTAGACAGACGTCGACCTGGCCGCCCCATTGGGCAGCGCAGCCGGCCAGGGTGCCCCACCCTCACGTGTCCCCGCAGCAACCCGGCACCCGAGCCTGCGGGACAAGGGTCCCAGGCCGACTACGGCTTGGGACCCTTCCTCGAAGACTCAGGCTGCCTGTCGGCTCGTCCGGTCAACAGCTCCGGGTATGGCTCGGCCTGGGTGAGTACCACTCGCTGTCACCGGCCTGCTCCTGTGTGCGAGGCGGCCGGACCTCACGCGGTCTAGCACTCGGCGCAGCCCCGGCGCGGTCAGTTGGTGCAGGTGTCGAGCATGGTCGACAGCGCCGACTTCTCCCCGTCCGTGGTGGTCAGCTTCCAGACGGACTTGATGTGCGTGTAGTCCTTGGCATAGGTGCACCAGAAGGCGTGGTTGGTGGGCTTCCAGTCGGCCGGCCCGCTGTCGGACTTGGAGGCGTTGGCGGACTCCGAGGCGATCAGCAGCTGGGGGTCCTTGAGGTCGTTGCCGAAGTCCTTGCGCTGGTCCGCGGTCCACGTGTCGGCGCCGGAGCGCCAGGCTTCGGTCAGCGGGACCATGTGGTCGATGGTGGCCTGGGCGACGTCGGTGACGGTGGTGTCGTCGTAGACGGAGTACCAGGAACCGCTCGAGGGCTGGCAGCTGCCCGGCTTGTCCTGCACGTCTTTGCCGTCACGGGCCAGGACGGCCTGGCGGGTGGTGCAGCCGTCCGGCTGGGTGGACCAGATGTCGAACTTGTCCCGGGCGTAGCCGTCCATCGAGTGCGGGGTGGCCACGGTGAGCGCGGCCAGCTCTGCGCGTGCGGTTGCCGTCGGGGGTGGCGCGGGCGGCTCCGCGAGGGCCGGGGCGGCACAGATGCCTATCAGGAGCAGGGTGGTTGCGGGCAGGCCGTAGACGGCGCGGCGCATGAAGTCTCCAATGATGGTGGGGGGTTGGAGATGCGCACACGAGGAAACCGCAGTCCCGGCACGGTTCGCTACGCGCGTTGACCAGATGCGACAACTCCCCCACGCGGCGGCCTTCACCCCACGGTCACCCACCGCAGCTTGCACCGGCCCCGTGCGCCGGCCTGACGACCGTCCCCTGGCTTCCACCGGGGCATGAGTTCGGCATAGCCCCTGCCCAGGCCGGCTAGCGCCCGTAACCAGCGTGGTCGGCACCCGTTAGGCCCGGCATGGACGAACTCGTCGATCCCGTAGCCGGCATGCCTGAACTGCACGAACCACGCCTGCCTCTGCTCACTCTCTCGGAAGCACACGAGTTGCTAGACGTCCTCCACCACTTCGGCACGACCGACCACGACTGGGGAGCGCAAGCGCGGCACCTCACAGCCCGCGTCCCCTCACGCGACGCCTGAACGTCGTCGGTGTCTCGGGATTGGGGCTCGCAACCTGCGCCAAGATCCTGGGAGCGCTGGAGTCGCGTCCAGACACCGATCGTCCTCGCGACGAGGCTACTGGTATCGCGCCCATGATGGAGTTGTTCACCGACGCCGACATGGACCAAGTCCCGCCGCTCGTCAGCCCGCCCCCCTTACGCATGCCTCATACACGCGGCATCCCGCACGGATCACCGGCCGTCAACTCCCGCCTACACCACTCTTTGAAGGTCAGTAACATCGGCTTGGTGGACATCATTTGAGGGCCTTCACGGCGTCATCTCTGGACAGCTCAAGCAGTGATTCCTCGGAGTAGTCCTGAATGTCGCTGACGTAGGGCGGGATGCCGGGGCGGCTTGTGCAGAAGGTGACGTTGGCCGTGAGGGTGTCGTCCGACAGGCCGCCCTCCGACAGGGAAACGTATCCCAGGAGTGGGTGCTCGCTTTCCTCAGGGGCAGCCTGCAAGGCCAGGCAGGCGTAAGCGATTGAGCGCCGCAGAAGTCGATTCTGCCTTTCGGGTCCTGAAGCGGGAAGGTCGTAGTCCATCATGCCGCGCCCGTTCACTGTGGCTTCGAAGTGAACAATGTCCTCGAATTCTCCAGCGGTGGATCCGTGGTACCCCGCCTGCAACGCAGAGAGCAGGTAGGCGCCGCTCCCGTCCACGGTCCAGCCTTCCTCCGCGATCGCACGATACGCGGCAGGGACGTCGTCCGGATGGACCGAGGACAGCTCGGCACCGGCAAGGCTGAGCATTCTCTCGTTCATTCTCATTGCTAATCCTCTCCCAAAACCCTGAGCCCCTTGCGGATGCCCGCTTCGAAACCAGGAATCTTGCCGACTTCCCGTTCAACCGAGCGCGGCAGTCCGTCGAACTTCCCTTCGTCGAAATTGTACTGATACTTCGCAGTGGGGTTGCTCTGGTCCTGGAAATGCAGCTGCCCGGCCCGCTGCCCTGGGTTCGGGTTCTCAACGTCGATCCGGTACGGCCCGTGGTTCCACATGGTCTTGCTTGTCACCTGGGTCCCATTGGCTCCGATCATGCTGCTCGGCGGGCGTTCCTTGATCCCGTACAACTCGCGCATCTCGCGAATCCGCCGCTCCACCGCGTCGGGGTGGTACGGATCGTTCTTGAAAGCAGGCTGGGAGGTGTATCCCTCGGGCGGCTCGCACTTCAGCCCGAGCGGGTCGGCCCACATGTGGGGATTGGGCACGTAGGCGGCCGGGTTGGGCGCCGGAACGAGTCCGAGGGGGTCGGGGGTGACGTAGCGGGCGGTTTCGGGGTCGTAGTGACGGAAGTAGTTGTAGTGAAGGCCGGTTTCGGGGTCGTGGTACTGGCCGGGGAATCGCAGCGGCGTGTATGCCGTGCTGTTCTTCGCCCATGTGGTGCTGCCCCACAGGGTGGCACGAGTGCGCCAGGCGATCTCTCCTCGCTCGTCGAGGAGTTCGCTCGGGGCGCCGACGAGGTCGGTGACGATGGCGAAGAAGCGGGAGTCGATCTCCTGCTGGGGTGCGTCGACCGCGACGATGCGTTCGGTCTGCGTGACCGGCCGTAGGCCCTGGTGGTCCCAGGTGAGGGTGACCTGGTGGGGCAGGTCGGTGGATGTGGTGGTCTGCTCGCACAGAACCGTGCCGTCCCAGGTGAAGTCGACTCGCTCGACGAGGGTTTCGCCGTCGTCGGCGAGGCGGAGTTTGGCGGTGCGCCGGCCCAGCGGATCGTAGGTATAACGCCAGCGGGTGTCGTCCGGGGTGGTCACGGAGGTCAGGCGGTCTTCGGCGTCCCAGGTGTAGCGCCAGGTGTCGGGTTTGCGGGACAGGCGGGTCTTCTGGCGCAGGGTGATGCGGCCGAGGCCGTCGTGTTCGTAGCGGGCCTGGCCGGCGCGGGTGAGGCTGGTACCCGTGTATGTGCGCTTGCCGATCGCTTCTTGGCCGGGATGACCTGTTGGCCAGGAGGCCGACGTCTGGTTGCCCGCCGCGTCGTAGGCGTAGGTCTCGGTCCAGTTCACCGCATGGACGGCCGTCACCCGGCCGGTCACGTCCAGATCGAAGCGGCGCGTGCCCGAGAGCTGGTCCTGGATGCCGATCAGGTGGCCGTCGGCGCGGTATGTGTACCTGCGGTGCTGCGTCCTGCGACCGGCCGGACCCAGCACGGACTGGGATGTCAGGCGGCCGAGGGCGTCAAAGGAGTGCTCCAGGGTGATGTGCCCCAAGCGGCGGCCAAGCTCGCGGCCCGCCTGGTCGTAGACGAAATCGATGCTCCAACCGGAGCCGGTCATGCTGGTGCGGCGCCCGGCCGCGTCGTAGGACCAGGTCGTCGTGGCGCCGCTGGGGGTGGTGCGGCCGGTACGGCGGCCGAGCTCGTCGTAGGCGTAGTTCAGTGCCCGGCCGTTGACCGCTTCCGAAACCATACGACCGTGGCGGTCGCGCAGGATGGTGAGCGTGGTGCCGTCCGGACCGGTGGCTTGCGCCAGCTGGTCGGTGAAGTCGTAGGCGTACGTCGTGACCTGTCCGGCGGCGTCCTTGCGCACTATCTGGCCCAGTCCGTTGCGCTCGAAAGCGATCGTCTGGCCGAGAGCGTTGGTGCGCGAGACCAGGCGGCCTGCGGAGTCGTACTCGTAGGTGAGGGTTCGGTTGTCGAAGTCTGTCTCCGCGACCAGCCGCCCGGCCGCGTCATATGCGTAGTTCCAGGTAAGGCCCTGAGGGTTGGTGACCTGCGACAGGCGTAGCTCGGTGTCGTGCTCGAACTCGTAGCGCGCCCCGTCCGGGCCGGTACGGGCGGTGGGCAGGTCGAAGTGCGTGTACTCGAACAGACTCACGCCCCCGACCGGGTCGGTGTGGCTGGTGCAGTTGCCCTCACCGTCATATGTCCACGACTCACTCGTGCCGTCGGGAGCTGTACGCCGGGACAGTCGGCCCTCTACTGTCCACTCCAGCCGTGTGGTGGCTCCGGTTGGATCAGTGATCGCAGCGGTGCGGCCGAAGGCGTCGCGGTCGTATCGCGTCACCGCGCCCAGGGGGTCGGTGACCGTCAACGGCAGTCCGGCCCGGTCGCAGACGATGCCGGTGGTGTTGCCGAGCGGATCAGTCATCGACGTGGGACGACCACCCTCGTCGTAGCCGAGGCGGGTGGTCTGACCAGACGGGTCGGTGACCGAGGTGAGGTTGCCGCGTTCGTCGAAGGTCTGCCGGGTGACCGTGCCATCCGGATTGACCAGTTTCACCGGCAGGCCAAGGGCGTTGTATTCAGCCCGTACCTCGCGGCCGTCCTGGCGGGTCGCTGCGACTAGGTTGCCTGCGTCGTCGTAGCGGAACGAGGTCGTATGCCCGAGGGGGTCGGTCTGGGACAGCAGCCGGTTGTAACGGTCGCGCTGGTAGCGGGTGACCGCGCCGAGTGCGTCCGTCTCCGCGATCACCTGACAGCGCCGGTTGATCAGGTAGTGGGTGATGTGACCGTACGAGTCTGTGACGGTCGTCGTGTGTTCGCCGGTGCCGGGGTCGACTGCGCCGTAGGCGAAGGTTGAGCGCAGGTGGCCCGCAGCGCCCGATTGGTGGGTGCAGCGGTCCTCGTCGTCGTAGGCGTAGCTGAAGTGGCTGTCGTTGGTGTCGGTCCAGGAGGTGATGCGGCCCAGTTCGTCGCAGACGTACTGAAGAGGACGGCCCGAGGAGTTGACGACCTCGGTGAGGTGGCCGTCGGTGTAGCCGTAGCGGATCAGTTCCTGGTCCCCACCGTCTTCGGCCGCGCTGGCCAGGTGAAGCGCGGTGACACGGCCGGCCGCCGTGGATATGCGCAGGTGATAGCCGCCGCTGTAGGTGAGAGACCGGGGTGCGCCGTCGGCGTCGTACTCGAACGTGATCCAGTTGCCGTTGCGGTCGTCGAGCTGCTCGAGCACTGCCAGAGTGTCGGAGCGGTCGGTGAAGTGCCGTATGTGGCCCAGCTTCTGGTCTGTCAGCGTGTAGCCGCCGTCCGTGCGCTCGAGTGGCCAGCGTGGGCCGTGGCTGGGCAGGGTGGGCACGCCCGGGGCCGGGTGTGGGTAGGCGAGCACCAGGCCGTCCTCGCCGACGAGGACAACACCCGCCGCGTCGACCTCCAGGCGCTGGTCGAGCGTTGAGGACCAGGTCGGGCCGAACCAGCCGCCCAGCCGGTACGACGACTCGAACTGGCGCTTGACGACCAGAGGCAGCTGACCCGGAAGCGAGACGTCGGTCTGTGGCAGTACCATCCAGCCGGTTGCGACATCGACGGGGTCCTTCTCGCAGATCTTTGCGCCCGGCTGCCGCGACACGTTCTCGGCCCCGTCCTCCACCGCGTTCCGCGCGGTCTTGCGCAGGCCCTGCTCCGCAACCCCCTCCATGCCCTCTTTCAGAGCGAGCCGCATCCCACCCCGGGCCAGTCCCGCGCCTTTAGTGCCGATGAGTTCCGGGATGAGCCGGCCGACGAACTCCGACGGATCCTTCTTGAAACCGTCCACGGCGGCCTGCACGACCCGTTCGGGGTGGGAGGCCGTGGAGACCAGGCCGGCGAGCGTCATGTTGACGTTCTGGAAGTAGGCGGCCGGGTGGGTGAGGTTGTAGGGCTCCATGGGGTTCAGGCCACGGGCGAAGTTCAACAGCCCGGCCGTGCCCTTGAGGGCTCCGCCAACCACGTGGGTGAGTTCGGTGTTGACGGCCTGGTAGCCGTCGGTGAAGTCGCTGCGCAGGCGCTCCAGCGGCGGGGGCTCGGCCGGCGCGTGCGCGAGGGCCGCCTTCACCTTGCCCTGCGCCGCGGAGGCGGCAGTGTTGCGCTGCTTGCGCGCCTCCGCGAGCTTCTGCACGGCCGCCTTGACGTCGGCCTTCCCCGCGTTGTGGTCCTGCTCCGGCTTGGGGCCCGGGTCCTCGTCCGCCTTGACCTTGGCGTTGTACGCGTCGACCTTCTTGTTGTAGGCGTCGACCGCGTCCTTAGAGGCCTTCACACCCTTCTTGTAGAGCTCGATGGCTTCCTTGGCTTGCCCCTGCGCCCACTTGACGGTGTCCGCGTACGACTCCAGTGCCCCCGCCGCCGATGCGCAGGCTTCGGCCGCCTGGGCCCACTTGGTGGGATGGACGCCGAATTTCTCCCGGAAGGCGTCGCCGCCCTCGCCCTGCCAGCCGGAGGAGTCGACCTTCTTCAGGCCCGAGCTGACCTTGTCGAATGCGCCGTGGAAGTCCTTCAGGTGCTTAGCGCTCTCGCGGATCTTGTCCGGGTTGCCGTGGACGAGCTCGTTGGCCTCCTCGGTCTGGCCCAGCTGCTGCTCACCGGGGGTGGCGCCCAGGTCGGAGGCGACCTCGTCGCCCCAGTCCTCCACACTGTCGGCCCAGTCGTGCGCACCGACCTTGTCCAGGCCTTCGCCCACCTTGTCCGTGGCCCAGTCGACGCCCTCGCCGAGCTTCTTCTTGCCCTTGTCGTAGAGGTCCTCCGCGCCGCCTAGAAGCGAGTTGGTCAGGTCGCCGAGTCCCATCAGCCCTCACCGCCCTGCTGCTCGGCCGCCTTGGCGCGGGCCTCGGGAGAGGGGCCGAAGGTGTCGTCGAGGTACTGGTTGTACTCCTCGTCCGACACCCCGAACGCACCATGGAGGTCCTCCGGGTTCAGGCCCGGCACCGGTCCGATGGTGTGCGAGGTCATGACGTCCCGGCCCGCGTCCTTCCAAGCCTGCCCGCTCTTGTCCATGGCCTGGTCGAAGGACTCCTTGCTGTAGTCCACGTTGCCGCCGTACACCCCGGACTTGGCGATGTCGCCCCAGCCCATCTTCTCGACGTCCTCCTCGGAGGCGTACGGATTGCCGATGGCCGCGTTGGTGACGACCTTGAAGGTGCCCTCGACGTACTTGTCGTTCTCGTAGTACGTGCCGGCCGACAGACCCGTCTTCACGGCGAACCCGTTGCCCTCGTTGATCAGCGACCGCACGCCCCACTCCCAGCGCTCGCAGAACGACTTGAACTCCCCCGTCAGCGCTTCGTGGCCGAGCTCCAGCCCGGACAGGGAGATGTCGTCGAAGCCGCGCCCGGCCCCGGCCTCGCCCACCATGCCCAGCTCCTTCAGCTCGCCCAGCGCCTCGGTCAGCCCCTTGGCGATCAGCGCGAGCCCCTCGGTCTTCAGATCCTTGCCGTCACCACTCATGCCACGCCCCCCGCGTCCCTGTCGGCATCCATGTCGAAGTCCAGCGCCGCCTCGTCCGGCACGATCCCGCGCACGGGCGGGAACACCATCCCCTCTTCCCCGTCCGCGCAGTCCAGCGCCACCCCACAGGGCACCCCGGCCGCGGGCACCGCCACATCCAACAGGCGCGCGCCGAGAACGGTCTGATACGTCCACTCGCGCCCCGCCTCGCCGCGCGCGACGGCGTAACGGGCCAGAGCCTGCTCGTCCGAGAAGGCCAGGATGAAGCGGATGCCGTTGAGGTCTGCGGTCAGCAGGCCGCGTTCCTCGTCCGGTCCGGGGCCGTCACCCAGCGGGACGAGCACGGAAGTGCGGCGGAACTCACCGAGCAGGGCCGCGAACGCGCGTCTGCGAGCGGCCACTTCGGGACTATCGAGTGCGGGTTCATGAGATGGCTCCGGAACCGGTGGCTGCTCACTGTGCTGTGGTTCCCGCTCCTGGTGCTCGCGCGAAGGCGCCATCGGCGCCTCTGTCATCTCCGCGTAGTCCGCAAGTCGCGACCGTGGAATCCGCTGCGGCCCGTCGACCGCACCCCCGTGCTCAGACATGAAACACATCATCACAACTGCACACCGCAAGCCGCAAACGGCAGCCGGAGGAGTCGTCGCTTTCGTGTCAGCCATGCAAGCAGGTGACGGACGGCCATGCGGGAGGAGGGCTTCGGCCAACGCCTCCATGCCAACTCCACGCAGCAGCGCAGCGGTATGCCGGACTGGTCGGTGCCCCGCTCAGTTGCTGGCCTCTTACGAATCAGCTGCGACCGCTGCGGGCCCGGCTGCCCTTCATCCATGACCACGGCCGTCCCCTGTCCGACTGAACAGGGACGGTCGCAAGCCGAGTGTCACTTCTTCAGTTTGTCGAAGTCCAGGACCTCGTCGCCCGGCGGGGGCGTGACGGTCACAGGCTCGTTGAACGCCGAGTACTCGAGCGAGCCGGGCGCAGTGCCGCCCTCGACGGTCATCCTGAGCGGGTAGGGCTCTCCCTTGGCGGATACGAGGATGGTTCGTGTCCCCCCGGAGCCTTCCTTCCCCGTGAGCGTCACAGCAGGTATGCCATCGACCTCGGTTTCCGCGCCTCTGCTGAGGGGGCTGTCCTTCTGGAATGCGTTGAAGTCGCAGGCGTAGAAGTCATCGCCCGCCTTCGCGGCCTGTTCCGGCACCGCGAACCATCGTCCCTTGAACATCTCGGCGAGGGCGTTCGTCTCCTTGGGTGACGAGCCCTTCCTTCTCCCTGACTGCTGCCAGAACTTCTTGTCGCCCTTCATGTACCTGTGACCGCGGACCACACGGAGTTCAGTGTGCGCGCCTGCAACAGCGAAGGTCCCCTGACAGCTGCCTTTCCCGGCGACAGTGAAGTCGACGGTCATCTCCACGCCGTGGCTGGTTCTGCCGCCCTTGACCCTGAACGACTTCAGCTTCGTCATGGCCAGCCGTGACTTCCCGGCAATCTGGGCCGCGCTCAACCCCTCGAACAGCTTCGCAGGCGACGGCGTTGCGGAAGCAGAGTGTCCTGCCACCTCGGCATTGGCCTTCTTGTCCTCTCCGCACGCGGTGAGCGCCACCACTGCCGTCACGCACAGGGCCGCAGCCACCAGAAGAGTACGATTAGTCACCTTTATTTCCCCTTAAACAATCCGACAAAGGGATACAGCCACCAGCGCCTGATACGGCTCACTAGTGACGCGATGCCCTCCCCAACGTGCCCAAAGCGTTGCCCGCCGGCGAAAGCGGCTGCCGTCTGTCGTGCCGCCAGGCGCCATAGAGCCGAACCGGTCGGGGGTCTCCACCGTGATCTTGTACCTGGTCACACCGACGGAAAGCATGCGCGCACGCCCAGACGCCATCAAGCCCCCTCCCACACGCCGCTCCCCCGCATCACGTGAAGGGGGAACTGGCGACCCAAAAGCAACAAAGGCAGACCAACGAGCCGAACCGACTGGCCATAGCTCAGTATCCAGTCGACTCGACCGAAAGTTGATCAGTGAAGCGAGACTGTAGACGTCATGAAGAAGCCGTGAACAGGGGGAATGCTGAACGGCCCCCACACGGGCAGGTGATGTCGATCACGACCGGGGCCCCGAGGTAGCCCTCCCCTGTCAGCGCAGGTATCCGCTGGCGGGATTCACGGATCACACGCGAACCTTCAGACGATCGCCATCCTGCTTGTCGCGCTGATGGCCATGACCGCCGCTGCTTGAGGTAGCTCAGACAGCGCTCGACGACGCTACGACGGCGGTAAACAGCCCTGCCGAAGCCGCACCGGCGGTCGCCGCGGTGCATCCAGCCGCCACCGGTCGAAGCGCTCGCCGGATGTGCGCCTTGATTCCGCATCTGCGCAGGACCCTGAACTGGCGCCCCGTACGCCGGCTACGGGTGCACCGCGTCACCGGCCGGGGGCGCACAAGCCCTGCTGCCAGCTGAGTCCCGACTCTTCAGCTGCTCTGCCAGGGGTGTCGTGAATCCAGGACAGGCCGCCAAGGTCCAGACGCTGGCGGGTACGAGTGACAGCTACGTAGGCCAGGCGTGCTTCGGCGTCGTCGATCGGCTCGGGGGCAGTCGCGGGATCGCTTGGTTCTCCCGGCTGCTGGTGCTGCTTGGGGCGGGCGAAGTCGTCGGCGATCAGGACGCACGGCCATTCCCGTCCCTTGGCTTTGTGGGCGGTGGAGATAGTGACCTGGGCGTGTGGTTCGGGGACGAGTTGGGCGACGGCGGCGAGGATGGCGTCGGCGCCGTGGCTGTCGACGAGGTTGACCAGCGGCTGCAGGTCGCGTCCGGCTGGGTCGTGGGCGGCGTAGTCCTGCAGATCGCCCCAGCAGGGGAAGAGGAGCAGTTCGGGATGGTGGGTGCGGCGGCCTTCTTTCAGGTCGCGCGCAGCCTGGGCGAGAGCGTGCAGGCTGTCACCTCCCCCGGCTAGAGCAACCTGGTATCCGTCGGCCATGAGGGTCATCACCTGGGCCATGGCACCGACGTTGGTGCGGCACAACACAGCATCGGGGCTGGCGACAGGGCCGATCTCGGTGGACACGGCTGGGGTGCCGGTGAGGCGGATGGGGGCATCGGCCAGATGCAGCCAGCGGTTGGCTTCCTCGGCGAGGTCGGGTCCGAAGCGGAAGGACTGCGACAGGGTCAGCTGGGTCCCGTTGAAGCCGGTCATGACGTCTTTGGCGCCGCGCCAGTGATAGATGGCCTGGGCGGAGTCGCCGACCATCACGAGCTGGGCGTGGTCGCGCTGGGCGAGGAAGATCTCCTCCACGACGGGGTTGGTGTCCTGGGCCTCATCCAGGAGCAGGAAGTCGGCGTCGAGTTTCGGCCGGGTGAGGGCCCAGATCTTCAGGTAGTGGTCGTGTTCGAAGCGGACACAGCCGTCGTCGGGGTTCTGCAGGTCCGTCCAGGCCTTGCGGGCCACCGGGACGATGTGGGAGGCGAGTTCGCGGTGCAGATCCTTATCTTCCAGGCCGCGTAGCTTCGGGACGTGGTGGCGAGCGATCTCGGTGTCGCTGGTGTGGCAGAAACGGTTCACGGTGCGCAGGAGTGCGTTGGACAGGGCCCGTTGGGAGACTTCGCGTTCGCCGATGCGGACGGCTTTGGTGAGGCCGAGGGCCTGTCCGGTCTGCCAGGCCGGGCGGCGTGGGGCGTTCAGACGGGGGGTGTAGTGGTGGCCGACAGCGGCGTAGGCGAGGGCGTGGGTGGTCTTGCACTGCACGGTGCGCGGGAAGCGGGCGGCGGCGTCCTGTGCGATGGCCCGGTTGTAGGCGAGGCAGCGGCCGCGACGTCGGGTGGAGCGGGCGAGCAGGGCCAGCATGGTGGTCTTGCCGGTGCCGGCTCCGGCTTGCACGGCAAGGTGTTCGCCGGCGTGGAAGGCGTCGGCCGCAGCGGTCTGTTCATCGGTGGGCTTCATGACGTGGGGTCCTTGGGGAGTCGGGCAAGTGCATGCCCGACGGCGGAGAGCAGATGTGCGGGGCTGGTGTGGGCCAGCAACTGGCGCACCTCCTGATGGAGGCGGTCGATCTCACGCTCGGCGTGGTGGGCCAACGCACGGTGCACAGCCAGTTCCATGAAGCATTCCGAGGTCAGGCCCGCTCGGCGGGCTTCGGCCTTCACGGCGGCGTGTGCATCAAAGGGGAAGGCCACGTTGAGCAGCACCTTGTGCTCCGCGTCCGGGTAGTGCGTGGTGATCACGTCGATGGGCAGCAGTCCCCCGAGCTGGTGGCGCAGCCGGCGTGCCGCCCGGTGGGGCGTCTTGGCGTCGACGAGGGCCATGAGCCGGGTGGTGCCGTGGTTGGCCGCGAGCGGCATTCTGCGGCACACGGCGTCGAGTTCAGCCTGGTTCAGGGCACGGGTGAGGGTGATCTCCAGAGCGTGGTGCGGCATCTGTCACCGTCGGCGGGGGCGGTGCTGCTTGGGGGCCGGCAGCTGGGTGTGGATGTGAGCCGTGTGGAGGAGCGGGTCGAAGGGCTGCCAACCGGCCAGGGCCAGATCGGCGGCTGCGGGGGTGGCGGCGTGGACGGTGCAGCGTTGGGCGCGCCAGCGCAGTTGCTCCGCGTAGGGCAGGCGGCTGAGGTCGTAGACGGCCATGTGTGTGTCGGGCAGGGTGAGTTGGCCGCGTCGGGGCTGAGTGGGAAGCAGCATCCAGCGTCCTGCGGAGCGGGCCGGGTCAAGGATGGGGTGTGTGCAGCGGTGTCTTTGGCGGGTCTGAGCGACGCAGCGGATGTCTTCGATGGGGCCTTCGCCGAGGTAGTTGACGAGAAGGATGCGGACGACGGGGCGGGCGGGGTGCCTGTCGTCGCCTTCTGGGGCTGCGGTGGCGGGGGTGCGGGGTTGAGGGGTGAAGGCACCGGTGTCGATCAGGCGCCGGGAGCGAAGGGCCAGCTGGCGGTGCAGTGGTGTGAGGCGGGGGTTGCTGGTTCGGGAGTGGGGGGTCTGCTGGGGGCAGAGGGTGGCGTGCGGGATGCGGCACCATCCGCTGCCGTCGTCGTGGGGGTGGGCGATGCCGCCGCTGAGGTGCCAGCGGCAGGCTTGGGAGACGTCGGCGGTGGCTACTTCCGTGGGGTGCAGGGCGATGGGCCGGTCGTCGGGGCGCGGGTACCAGTCGATGCGGTTGCCGCAGTGGCGGCAGCGGCCGGTCTGTCCGGTGCGCAGCAGGCGGCTGGGGCTGTTCGCGGCGATCTGTAGAGAGCGGCGGGGAGGGGTGTGGCGGGGGCTGCCGTCCCAATGGCTGCCGGTGTGTGGGGGGTGGGGGCGCATGGCGGTGACCGTGCCAGGTGCCGCGCTGGTGGCTGGTGGCGGCTTTCGGAGATGTCACGCGATCGGCCCAACATGCGGGAACGCATGCCCGGTGTATGGATCTGTCGTTCGATGCCGTCTCGCCTGTGCGGGTGATTCTCTCCCGGCGTCACGAGCGGCTGGCGGCAACGCCGGGTCAGGGCTGTGGTGCGCCGGGGGTGGGGTGTCCCTCGCACAGGGAGGTGAGGAAGCGTTCGATGGGGACGTCGAAGGCGTGGGCCAGGGCGTGCCAGGTGGTGAGGCTGCCGGTGGTGCGGCCGTGTTCGAGGTCGATGAGGGTGCGCCTGGCCAGGCCGCTGTGTTCGGCGAGTTCGTCGAAGGTCCATCCGCGTTCGCCCCTGAGCCGCGCGAGTTCGAGGCGCAGCGCGGTGAGGTTGGGGTCGGGCGGGATGATCGTCACCCCACCATCCGACGGTGCAGACCTCTGCCCTGTCAGTGCAGACCTCTGCACTATTTGTCCCGGAGGGATGCGAGGGCCACGGTGCAGAGATCTGCACTACCGTGCGTCCGTCCCGGGACGCCTGGCTGCAGGCATTCGCGGAGTCCTGCGGCGCGGACAGAAAGGAGGACGGTCAGCCGATGAGGCTCGGCGGTGCCGCAGTGCGGCGGATCTGGACGGTGGAACTGCGTCCACGGGCAGGCGGGCCGAACCTCGTCTGCGCCCATTGCACCGCCCGCACATCCGCGTGTGAGGCCGCATCCGCACGGTCCGCCGCCCTGGCCCACCTGGCCCGTCACGCGCGCGCTGACGCGTTGCCCGGGCATCTGCGCACATGCCAGTGCCGGGCTCAGGGCTGCCGCTGGCATCCGCGCCACCGCGGCTGCGCCGGCCCGGTACTGCTCGCCCTCACCCGGGACCACAGCGGCCGCACCTGGCGGCTGGCCGACGCCTGCGCAGCCTGCGCGGCCGCGACCAGCCACACAGCCATCGTCCCGGACACACAGCTCGGCAGGCCCCACTCCCCCGCCCCGCCGGCGCCTCCACGTGGCACTCACCGGCTTGGGGAGGAAGAACGCACACGGGCACGGGAGACACTCACCTACCTCGCCACCGCGCTGCCCCGGTTCACCTCCCCCGCCGCCCGCATGCTCGCCCTGCAATGCGCCCTGCGTGCCGACGCCCGTGGCCACGCCCGCCTGCCCGCGGGCCTGCTACGCAGCATGCGCCTGCACGGACGCACGGAAATCTGGGAGGAACTCGCCCACGGAGCCTGGCTGCAGTCCCCCGATCTCAGGTCAACGCGGGTGGAGGTGCAGCTGCTCGACGCCGCGGTCCTGGAGCAGGTCCCGGGTCGAAGGGCGCGCTGTCGCGCCGCCCACTGGGCGCTGCACCCCACACCATTGCACCTGCCCGCGGCCTCGCCGCCCGCACTGCGACTGATCACACTCGTCCTGGCCGCACACACCGGCGATCACACTGTCCACAGCATCGACATGGACGCACTCACCCGCCTGAGCGGGCATTCGACCCATCAGACCGCAGAGCTACTCGATCGGCTGGTCGCCGTGCACGCGCTGGCAGCCTGGCACCCCAACCAGTACACCGACGAGGTGTTGTGGCAACCGTTCGTGCAGCACTCAAAGGTGCGGCCTGCAGCACGGCGTGCGCGGCCCATCATCCGGTAGCGCACCTTCGCGCAGGTCCCGTACCAGAGCCCTATCACCGGAAGGTGTTGCTCGCACAGCAAAATCAGGGCCTTCCACCCGTATCATCGCCGCACCAAGGCACGCCGCGGCCGGAACATCTTCCCTGACCCGCTGCAACCGCCCGGCAGAGCTTCGACCCGGCCCCCAACCGAGGAGAGACCGATGTCTGAAGAGACGGCTACCGCCACCGAGTTGGCTTCGCAGTACATCAGCCAAGTGGCCAACGACCTGGAAGCCAACGTCAAGGAACAAGAGCGCATCACGGCAGAACTCACCGCGCTCCAACAGCAGTTGGTCACGCTGCAGCGCAACCACTCCGTGCTGATGGGCATGCAGCAGGCACTCGGCGTCACGACCCCGCCCGCTGAACCCGCCAAGGCCGACCGCACCGCTGTGCCCTCCCCCAGGAAGAAGACCACGGCTGCGCCCAGCAAGCGGCGACCGGCGAAGACGGCCACCGCAAAGCCGCCCGCCACCAAGAAGCAGTCCGTCAGGAAGCCTGTTACCAAGAAGGCGGCCACGAAGACGGGGACCACCCTGGTTGACCTCATCCACGGTCACGTCATCGAGCAGAGCGAACCCCGCTCCGCGGCGGAAATCGCCGAGGCACTCGGCCATGCGCACCCCGACCGCAACATCAAGACCACCGTCGTGCGCACCACCCTCGAAAACCTCGTCGCCAAGAGCCTGGCCCAGCGGACCAAGCAGGGCAGCTCCGTCTTCTACACCGCCGCCCATGCGCCGGAGCCGACAGCGGCACCCGCAGCCGAGGTCCAGCCCGAAACTGCCGGATAAGCCGCGGGACCCTCGGCTGCCCGCATGAAGCGTGCCCGCCTGCCGTCTGGCGTTGGTCAGCGCTCCCGGGCGGAAGCTCCGTAGCGGTCGGTCTGGCGGAGCACCACCAGGTCCTGTGCCGGTGCGGACCACACCTGGATGAGGTACCACTCGGTGATCTCGTCCGGGGCGAGGTCGATGGCGGTGTCCCGGCCTCGGGCGTGGAGGCGCAGCCGGTAGTCGCCGGGGCCGTCGAAGGACGGGACGGGCAACTCCTCGTCGAGGTCGGCCATCAGGCCTCGCACCATGAGTTCTGCCGATACCGAGTGCAATGACAGTTCGACGGTCTCGTCCCACCCGGTGTGCTCTGGCTGGGGTGCATTGGTGTGGAAGTGACGGTGACTTCGCCGGTGCGGATGCCGGTGAGGACCGCCGCGACGCCGTCTTGGGATGCTGCCGGGCCCTAGCTGGTGCCGGTGCCGGTCCGTGTCGTGCTGCCCACCGATCCGATGCTCGGGCATGAACCGCAGCGTGTCGTCGCACGGCTGTGGAAGCGGCGGCAGACGCTGAACGCGGTGGCGCTCAGCCGATCAAAGTCCGCAACACGGGCACGCTGCCGCCAGCGCTGATCAGGCCTGTGAGTACCGCTCCTGCCGCCGAGGTGCCGGTCAGAAAGGTGAGGCCTGCCACCACCAGACCGATCACCGCCGCGGTCAGCAGGACGAGGGCGGTGTGCAGTGACAGGAACGGGCCGGACGGCGGGGGCGGGGCGGAACTCACTTGTTTCTCCCAGGTGTTGACCAGTCGGTGCCCGCTCCTATGTCGCGCGCGCCGCACCGCCCCACGGGCGTTTCCTCGGCCGCGTCCGCCATAAAAGATCTTGAAGAGATTCCGTGGGATTCCCTGCCTGAGCGCACTTACAAGAGCAGACCGCTGGACAACAGGAAAGGGGAGGGCATGCAGGGCGACGGCGTGGATGGCCTACCGGGGGTCGCGCACGTCCGGGACTTACAACCTGCAGGCTGTCCCGGAGAGCATGAACTGGGCGCGCCAGTATGAGAGATGACCTGGACAGGGTGGGCCCCGGCCGGCAGCCGGACGATCCCGGCCGCAGGAGGAACGACCGGAGGCTGGTTCGCCTGCTGGCCCAGGACGGCTTCCGGGGGCCGCGCTACGACCGGTTCGAGGAGAAGCTGGCCCGCTACGGCATCTCGGTGCTGCGCGCCTGGATGCACTCCGGGTTCATCTTCCAGCTGGTCGCCGAGCGCGGCCTCGGGCTCAGGCCGCACGAGCGGGAGCTGGAGGAGCTGGCCTCGAACAGCGACCTGCGGGAGGAGTTGGCCACCATGACTGTGGCGTGCGCACTGGCCCGGTTCCGGCAGCGCGCCCTCGTCGAAGGCGGCTGGACCTTCGAGGGCGGCGCCAGCATCACCACCTACTTCATGGGGGCCTGCGTGTATGCCTTCCCCAACGAGTTCCGCAGATACCGGGCGAGCGAGCAGCGGCACCGTCGGGCGCTCCAGCGGCAGCAGCAAGTGTATGAGTTGCCCGTCAGCCCGCTCAGCACTGCCGACGAGGTCCTCGGCCCACAGCGCGTGCGGGACGCGCTGAAGGAGATCAGTGACCCGCGCGCCCGGGCAGCCCTGGCCCTTGTCCTGGACGGCTATACGCACGAAGAGATCCAGGAACTGCTGGAGGCAACGTCCGTCCGTGCCATCGAGGGGCTGCTGTACCGGTGGAGAGTGAAGGCCAAGCGGGACGAAGAGGGTGAACAGCGTGGATAGCCGCAATGACGACTTCGACGCGCTGATGGAGCAGTCGTCCCTCGGCGCCCAGGGGGTCCGTCAGCTGAGCGAGCGCACCTCCGCCGAACAGGTACGGGTGGCCCGCCGCATCGCTGAGCTGCGCCGCCAGCTTGCGCACGGCGAGGGAGAAGGCGAGGACGGTCTTGAGGCGGCCCGGGAGATCCGGCAGCTGCTGGACTCCATCAGCCGCCGTCCTGGCGGTGAAGTCCCCAGGGCTCAGGCGGCTTTCAGGCAGGATTCACCGGCCACGGCGGACCTGGGCCCGGCCATGCCCGCATCCGCTGCTCTTCCGGGCCGCTCGGTCAGCCGTCCCTGGGCGTCGCGGGAACCGGGAGCGGGTGGGGTAGCGGCAGAGCGTCGCACGGGCGAACACTCGCACGGTGTCGATCGTTTGTGCGAGGTCGGGGATCGCGTGTATGCCCGGGCTGTACGGCGCGGCCGCGTGCCGCGCTGGGACGCGGAGGCGGTGCCCTGCCTGCTGGAGCTTGCCCTGCTGCACCCCGACCCCGACGACGGGGACTGGCTGGTGCCGACCACCCCCAATGAGATCATGGCCCGGCTGCTGCGCGGCGTCTACGACGAGGTCAGGGAGAGCCAGCAGCGGGTGGGTTCGGCGGTGGCAGCCTTCGAATGGTATGCCGGTCTGGGCCGCCAGGCGCAGGCCGCCCCGACGTCCGTCGAAGGCACGGCGATCCGGGTCCTGGACGGGCAATCACGCATCCAGGCCGCGCTGGACGAGGCTACCCGGGCCTCCACAACCGAGGTCCTCACCATCCAGCCCGCCGGTATCCCCCGCGAGCACGAACTCGCGGAGGGCCTGCACCGGGCGCTGGAGCTGCGCGGCCGGGGCGTCCGTATGCGCGACCTGTACACACACGTCGCCCGCCACAGCCAGCGCCTGCTCAACCACCTGGAGCTCATGGGCGGCTCGGTCGAGGCACGCACCCTCGACGAGGTAGCCGAGCGTCTGATCCTCTTCGACCGCACGGTGGCCTTCATCCCGGCCAACGCCGACCGCACGATGGCTCTGGAACTGCGCCATCCGGCCCTGGTCGATTACTTGGCCACCGTCTTCGAGCGCCTCTGGCGGCTCGCCGTCCCACTGACCGCCCCCCTGTCCGACACCTCCATCGAGGGCATCTCCCACCGCGAGCAGTCCATCGCCGCGCTACTCGCCGAGGGCCACCAGGACGCGGTGATCGCCGAACGACTCGGCATCAGCGTCCGCACCTGCCGCGCCCATATCGCCCGCCTATCGGAAACCCTCGGCGCAGCCAGCCGCACGCAGCTCGGCGTGCGCATCGCCCAGATGGGCCTGGACGGATCAACACGGTACGCCGAGACCATCAGCGCAGGAGGCAACGACTCCGAGGATGCGGACCAGGAGGAGATGAGCAGTTCCTCCAGCCGATGGCACCGATGACCGGCGCGCACCCGGGGGCGTGCTCAGGATTTCGTCCGCACCATGCGGCGGCCGTCGCACCCCACTGCCAAGTCCCCCGCAGCGAGGACGGTGTCCGCCGGGGCGCGGTGCTCCTGAAGGCTGATCAGAGTGGGCAGGACCTGCGGGGCGCGGGTGACGTGAGCACTCTCGGAGAGCAGCAGCGGGAAAGACAGCTGCGCAGGCACGGTGTTGCCGGCCGCAGTTGGGAGATCCACCAGCTCCGCGGCCAGGACCTCGCGGTCGTCGGAAGCCAGCACACTGAGGAACCGGTCCGTGGAGACACCGGCACCCTGGGACACGCTCACAACCTCCAGCCGGAACCGCCCACACTGCAACTCCCCCTGGCTGGCCGCGTGCGCCCGCACCCCGACCTCCAAGTGCGGCGGCACCCCCGAGGCTCGTCGGGCCCCACGTCCAGGGCCGCAACCAGTTCGTTGGTCGCGGCCGTCGAGCGCGGCGGCTCGAGTAGCTGTTGTCGCTGAACGGCCCATCGGCCTGGTGGTGTTTGCGCCGGTGTGCGCTGAATGGATTTTCAAGCGACGGCGCGCGCTGTATCAGGATGACTTACCGGCAACATTTGTCGCATTCCGTCAAAACACGCTCAGGTTTTTACATCGCCTTGCCACCTGCGGTCAGAAAAGGGCCCGGGCCCTTGGTTTTCGCGCGCTGATGCGGCGGCTTACCCGTTACTGCCTCACTCTGATGGCCGAGCGAGGCAGGCACACGCTAATCTCGCGCCGGAGATAGGTCCCGGCCCCGAGGCTGGCACCGAAAGACCGGGAACCCCTCCGCATTTTGACCAACCATCAATTCGACAAGGAAAGAGATGACTGATCCCCGCGTTGTCACCGGCACCGTGGTGTCCGGGACGCCTCTGGACGGTAGCAATGCCGACAGGAATTACGCACGCCTGCGTGCCTTCGCTGTCACGCTGGGCTTGGGCCCGATTGTCGTGCTTGTTCTGTCCTTCGTTCTGTCGCGCTCTGAGTGGCCTGCTGCCGCGTGCGTCGCATTCGCGATGACCGCGGCGGCCGCGGCTCGCGCGTCCCGGATCGAGTTCCTGTGGGCGCGCCTCGACTGAGCCGGCCGTGAGGGGATGGTGCCGGGCAGCGTCAGCGCTGTCCGGTACCACCTGGCCATGCCGGTGCTGCGGCGCCGGCGCACCGGATCGAGGTCGGGAGAGGACTGCGTGGTGACGGATCGTTGGTCGCAGGCGGACACGTGCGTGGTATGTGCGGGTCCCCTGGTGCAGAACACGGGTGCAGGCCGGCGCCGCCGGTACTGTGGCACGGCATGCCGCCGTCGGGCTCAGCGGCAGCGGCAGGCGCGCCAGAGTGCGGTCGCTGAACAGCAGGGCCCGTTGGGCCGCGCGGTGGCCACGGAGGTCCACCGGCTGGCCGGGCAGCTTTTGGCCAGCGAGCTGCGCCAGGAGGAACTGGCCACGCTGCTGGAACGCACCGAGGCGATCCGCCGCGAGTTGGATATCTACACCGCGGCTGCGGTCCAGGACGCCCGGCACCGGGGTGAGAAATGGGATGCGGTGGCCCGGGCCGCGCATGTCGCGCCGGAGACGGCGCGCGCCCGGTGGGGACCGGAGCGGGTGGCCCGGATGATGGTCCTGCATGCCAATGACAAGCGGGCCGCTCCCGCCCGGTGGCGTTCCGCGCGCCCTGTAGCGGCTGCGGAGGCATGGGAGGACACGGACGCTGATCAGACGGATCATGCCGCCAGTCCGGTCGGTCAGCTGGCATCGGCGCTGGCACAGCTTCAGGTCAGCAGTGGCAAGACGATCCGGGAAGTCGCCGACCTCACCATGCTGTCGCCGTCGTTCATTTCCCGGGTCCTGTCCGGTGACCGCCTGCCGACCTGGGACCTGGTGTGCGCGCTGACCGACATCTTCGGCTCGGATCCTGCCGAGTTGCGGGTGCTGTTCGAAGCCGCGCACGGGGTGACGGCACCGCAACGCCAGCCCGTCACCGCGGCCATCGAGCAGCTGCATGCCGCCGTACGGGGGCTGTACCTGGCAGCCAAGTCGCCCTCGGCCGACCAGATTGAAGCACTGAGTGCCAAAGCCGTCACTGCTGCAGCAGCTCGCCGCCTGCTGAGGGGCGTGGACGTCCCGGAATGGGAGGTTCTGTCGGCTCTCGTCAGCACGTTGGGCGGCCGGCCCGCGGAAGTCAAACCCCTGTGGGAGGCGGTGCACTACGCATTCTTGATGTGCGACGACCCGCGTCTGCCGGACGGCACCACGCACATCACGGCGCTTGGAGAGCGCCAGTGACCGCACGCAGAGCCCCGTCCCTCACCCCACGGCCCTCTCACACCCGCACCGGCGTGCGCCGTGATCCGCATCCTGGCCATGGCGGCCTTCGGGCCGAGCGTGCCGCCGTGGCCGCTTTCGCCGCTTTCCGCGAACGTCAATTTGAGCCGTATCTGCAGTACGCAGCACTGCGGATCGGTCAACCTTGCGCGGCCGAGAAAGCTGTCGCTGCGGCCTTCACCGAACTGGCGGTGTCGTGGACCGTCGTCCTGGGCAGCTCCGGCCCGGCCGCTGTCGCCTGGGACATCCTCCACGATCACATCGACCACGCTCTGGGCCTTGAGACACAGACCTCGCCGTCCGGGCGGACCGTGCGATCCCTTCAGCTGGACGCCCACGTGCTGCACCGCAGGCTGCGGCTCAGTTCGGAACGGGTTGCCGAGGTACTCGGCGTAGCGCTCGAGGACCTTGCCAGCCTGCTGCCCTCCCCCGCCGCTCCGATGGAGTGACAATCGGCCACTTCACGGCGCGCCGATGTGACTCGCGTCACTACACTGTGCCGTCTCGGCGCCGGATGGCGGTGTGCGGGCAGGAGGGGGACACGGGTGAGCTTGCCGTACGGAGTGGATGTCTCGGTTCCGAGTGTGGCCCGGATGTACGACAGTCTGCTGGGCGGCCGGGACAATTACCCCGCTGACCGCGCGGCCTGCAGCGCACTCCTCGAACAAGTGCCCAGCATGAGGGAACTCGCCCTGAACAACCGCCAGTTCCTGCGCCGGGTCGTGCACACGCTGGCCGCCCATTACGGCATCCGCCAGTTCATCGATCACGGATCGGGCCTGCCCACCCAGGACAACGTCCACGAGATCGCGCAGCGCGTCGACCCTGCAAGCCGGGTGGTGTACATCGACAACGACCCCAGCGTCCGCGCCATGGGCGGCGTCTTGTTGGAGACCAATGAGCGCACCGCCGTGCTCCAGGCCGACATGCGCGACACCGGGGAGATCTTCGACAGCGAGCCCGTGCGCCGGCTCATCGACCTCGATGAACCGGTGGCGGCCCTGTTCGTGTCCGTGCTGCACTGCATCCCCGACAGCAGCCGGCCCGGCGAGCTGATCGCCCACGTCGCGGACAGGCTGCCTTCCGGCAGCATGATGGTGGTCTGCCAGTTGGTCAGCGACTCCCCCAAGATCCGCGACTTCGTCACCGGCTTCATGGACGAACAGACCCAGGGGCACTGGGGCCGCGTACGCGAGAAATCGGATGTCGCGGCCTTCTGCGCGCCCCTGGAGCTAGTGGACCCAGGGCTGACAGAAGTCTCCGCCTGGCGGCCCGGCCACGACGATGTCCCCGCTCAACTCACCTGGGAATGGGAGGAGTACGGGGGCGTGGGCTTCGTCCGCCACTGAGCAGCGCGGATACGGCGGCACCTCGGCGTCACCGCCAGGCCTCCAGCGCCTCCTGCAGCAGCGAGGGAGTCTGCTCCACCGGGCTCGCCACCCCGCACAGCTGGTTGAGAACCGCCTGGTACCGCTCGGACTCCGACGGCTTCTCGCGGTAGACGGCCCCCTCGTACTGCTCCAGGTACACCAGGTCGGGCAGGTATTCGGGGGCGAAGAACCGCAGGTGCACGATCGGATGCCCGATCGCGCCGGCCGCCCCCACCGACAGGGGGGCGATCTGCAGGCGAAGCCGGAAACGCAGATCCTCCAGCAAGGCGAGCAGATGCTTGATCTGCCGGTACATGACGCCGGGGCTACCGACCGGGCGCCGGAAGACCTCGGAGTCCATCACTGCCAGTAGCGTCGGCGGGTCGGTTTCGCGCCGCAGCATGCCGATGCGCTGCACGCGCAGGCTCACGCGGTCTGCGATCTCCTTCGCCGGCAGGGTCGGGTGCGTTGCCCGGATCACGATCTGGGCATATTCCTCGGTCTGCAGCCATCCCGGGACCAGCTGCGGCTCGTAGGAAAGAATGCGCCGGGCCGCGGGTTCCATGGCCAGCAGCGGGCGCAGGGTGGTCGGTGCGGCGTGGGCATACGGCTGCCACACCTCGGGTTTTGCAGCCTCCTGCATGAGCGCCGTGATCCGCTGCCGCTCCACAGGGTCGCGCACGCCGTACTCGTCCAGCAGCCGCTCCACCTCCGCTGGCTTGAGGGCGGTGAGGCCGGTCTCCAGGCGGCTGATGGTCGATTCGGAGGCGTCGATACACCGGGCGGCCTGCCGCGGACCGATCCGGGCGTAGTCGCGGCAGCGCCGCAGATGCCCCGCGAGCGCCCTGCGGTGGGCAGCTGCGCCCCACTCCGGCCGGTGCGGAAATCCGAGAATGGAAGGCGCCTTCTGCTCGGCTGCCATACCAGGCACTCCTATCGAACTGTTCAGGGAGCCCGAGTATGGCAGCCGCACCTCACCGGTGTCAGGAAGTGGCCATGTCTCTACCGGCTGTTACGAGAGGGTGAAGTCGAACTCCCCCTCCCTGACCCCCGCGAAGAATGCTGCGATCTCCTCTCGCGTATAGACGAGGGCGGGTCCCTGGGGGAAACGGGAGTTACGCATAGCCACGTCCCCGCCGGGAAGGGAAGCAACCTCCACGCAGTTCCCATTGCCCCCGCTGTGGCGGCTCTTGCACCATGCAACACCCTCAATCATGTCCGCACCGACACCGTTTTCCACCCGCTGCATACCGACCGCGCCTCTCCAAGTCTTTTCTCGGCCAGCGATGACCCGGACCGCCGACCGACCGCGTGTACGAATTAAGTGGTCCTGCAATTGCAGGACCACACTTGCAGGAACGATGAACAGGCCGGAATAGTGACGGTCAAGACGGCACGCCAGGCTTGACACGGCAAACCAGGTTCCGGGGGACGGACGATGACGCCACGTCACAACGACAACATTCAGCCACTGCCCGCGCCTAGATCGCCCTGTGCCCGGGAGCTACCCATGTTCCTCGGCGATCCACCCGCGTACACTCCCAATCTGGCCGTCCGTACCGGCCTGGGCAGCACCCCGTTCGCCGCACGGCGCATCCCCGCCGCCACCAACTGCTGCTACGTAGCACGGCAGTTCACCCGCCAGACCCTGCGCAGCTGGAACCTGAACGGGATCTGCGACGACACCGTCCAAGTCGCCTCCGAACTCGTCGCGAACGCCGTCCGCCACGGCCGGGTACGCATCCTTCGCCCAGACAGTCCGCAGGCCGCTGTCTGGCTCGCACTCGCCCTGCGCCCACACACCCTCTTGTGCATCGTCCGCGATCCCAGCCGGCGCCGTCCCCTGCTCGCATTCCCCGCGCCCATGGCCGAACGCAACCGCGGACTGCCCATCGTCAACGCCCTCAGCAGCACATGGGGCTGGACAGCAGACACCCGCGCCAGGGGAAAGTCCGTCTGGGCTCGACTCTCACTCCCCGAGACCTGACACGGCGTCGATGGACGGATCGTTGACGGTGCCGCGCGCGAGCGCCAGCAGATCCCGAGAACGGCGAGAATGGTCGCTAGTGCTCTGACCGGGAAGGTTCACCGAGGAAGCGTGCCAAGGAGTCTCCTGATCATGCCCGTTGCCGAGGCCCTGGATCGCCGACGTGGTCCGTGAATTGCAGGCTGAGGGCCGATGCCCTCCACGGCCTGTATGGCTACGACGTCGCGCCTTCTCACCGACCCGAGCCTGCTTCCGCGAACCCGAGTCGCGGGAAGCATCGTCCATCGCCCGCGCCGACCAGCAGGCCCTCCTCCGGTGCGCCGAGCCTCCCCGGTCCCCGAACCGCTCGCGGAACTTCTGTTCCGCTGGATCGACAGCCGGGACAACTTGAGCACCGCGACAATCCATGCCTCACGGTGGCTGTTCCCTGGCCGCCGAGCCGGGCAACCGCTCCACCCCGACGTCCTTGCGGTCCTCCTCAACGACCTTGGCATCCCCACCACCGCCGGCCGCACCGCCGCGATCCGGCAGCACGTGCTGGAGACGCCCGCCCCAGTCGTCGCGGAAGCTCTGAGCTACCACCGGGGTGACCACGGCCAAACTGGCCTCCGAAGCCGGAGGCACCTGGAGCCGATACGCCTCTGAAGACCACTGGCGGTCACCACCAGGCTAGACCCCTCGGAGAACTGATGACAGTTGAATACGCGAGCGAGCGCGCCGGTATCACCCCCCGCTTCGAGCGCAGCAGTGCGCTGTTTACCTGCGCCAAGGTGCGAGGGCCGTGGTGGCTATTTACGGTTGCTTCAGTGATGACCGCTGGTTGCGAGGAGGCGCAACGTGCTGACCGAGGCATTGGCGATGCTTGCTGCCGCTGGCGGTACAGCCGTGGTGCAGGCCGCGGGGAACGACGCGTGGACCGGGTTGCGTCAGCAGCTGGCCCGCTGGTTCGGCCGCGGTGACACCGAGCGCGAACGGGCAGAACTCGAGCGCCTGGACCAGACGGCACAAGCCCTGGAGCAGGCCGACGGAGAGCAAGCTGAGCGGGAGCAAATTCGCCAGGAGGCATCTTGGCAGACCCGCATCGAGAACGCATTGGAAAGCCTCGACGACCAGGAGCGCGAAAAGGCCGCGACCTCCTTGCGGTCCCTGCTCGCCCAGGCTGTCCCAGGCAGCCTCCAGATCTCGGCCGCGGCGGGCGGCGTCGCCGCAGGCGGTGATATCACCACAACAGCTGACCACGGTTCCATCGCCGCTGCGGTGATCGAAGGGGGCGCGCAGATCGGCACCCCCTCTCCGGCAAACCCGAGCCGCAGTGAAGGGGCGGGCCCCGAACGCCCCCCCATGCCGGATCCGTCCCAGGGCTGAGCGGACCGGCAACCACAAGCCCACCTGCTGGCCCCCGACACGAGGGCGACACATTCGCCAACATCCGGATCCAGGCAACAGACCAGAGCATCGCGGCGTACCGCATCGACCATGTCTCCTATCACGCCCCACCCCGCCGCCCGGTGACCTGGCCCCACCAGGTCGGTGTGCCGCCCAGGCAGGCCGACTGCTTCCAGGACCGCGCCTCAGCCCAAGCGCTCGGAGCCGCCCTGGCAGACCCGGGGACGACGGTTCGGTGTCACGTGCTGGCCGGGATGGGTGGGACGGGCAAGACCCAGCTCGCCGCCCACTATGCCCGGCGGGCATTGCAAGCGGACCATGTCGATCTGCTGGTGTGGGTGAGTGCCGCCACCCGCTCGGCCGTCATCGACACCTACGCCCAGGCCGCAGTCGCCATTCTCGACGCAGACCCCTCCGGCCCCGAAGCCGCTGCGACGGCGTTCTTGGCCTGGTTGGAACCCAAGGCCTCAGCCACGCCGGCCTCTAGCAGCTCCGCCGCCGGACAAGCCGGGGCCAGCAGCCCGAGATGGCTCGTCGTGCTGGACGACCTGACCGACCCGGTCGATCTGAGGGGTCTGTGGCCCCCCTCCAGCCCACATGGCCGCACCCTGGTCACGACCCGCCGGCGCGACGCCGCGCTCACCGGCCGCACCTGCCAACTCGTCACCGTGGACCTGTTTACTACCGATGAATCCATCGCCTACCTGACCGAGGTACTTGCCGCCCGCGACCGCCACGAACCCGCAGAGCAGCTCACCGCCCTCGCCGCTGACCTTGGGCACCTGCCCCTGGCCCTGTCACAGGCCGCCGCCTATCTCACAGACACCGGCCTTGACTGCACCGCCTACCGCCAACTACTCGCCGACCGCACCGCCACGCTGACACAGGCACTCCCTGAGGCAGCAGTCCTGCCAGACGACCAGAGCACCACCGTAGCTGCCGTATGGGAATTGGCCATCGAACGAGCCGATCGCTTCCGCCCAGCCGGCTACGCCCGTCCCATGCTCCAGTTGCTCGCCCTCCTCGACTCCAGTGGCATCCCTGAAACCGTCCTGACCAGCCTCCCCGCTCTACAACACCTCGCGGCGCACCGCACACCCCACCACGACCTGACCGACAGCCACGCAACAGCCGGCACCGCAACTGGTGCACTACAGGCCATGCGCCGCCTCAGCCTCATCGACTACACCCCCAACAACCGCCACCAAACAGTCGGGATCCACCAGCTCATCCAGCGCAGCATCCGCGACGCCATCCTCGACCATCAGCTGAACCACCTCGCCCGCACCGCGGCCGACGCCCTACTCGCCGCCTGGCCTGACATCGAACGCGACACCCTCCTCGCCCAGGCACTGCGTGCCAACACCGATGCCCTCACCCACCACGCCGAAGACGCCCTCTGGCAGCCCGAAATCCATCCCGTTCTGTACCGGACAGGACGAAGTCTCGTCGAGTTCGGCCAGACCACTGCAGCCATCACCCACTACGAACACCTGGCGAACAGAGCCCAGCACCTTCTCGGCCCGGACCACCCCGACACGCTCATCGCCCGACACAACCTTGCATTCGCTCGCGCCAGTGCGGGGGACGTGGCCCTCGCGCTTGCCGCGTCAGCTGAGCTGCTGGAAAGCTGCGTACGCGTGTGGGGTCCGGACCACCCCAGCACCCTCAGTATCCGTGGAAACGTTGCCTCCTGGCAGGGGAAGGCGGGAGATGTAGTCGGCGCCACCGCTGCGCTCACTAAGGTGCTCGACGAGCAGGTACGAGTCCTGGGCACAGACCACCCCGACACATTCACCACACGGCGAAACCTCGCCGATCTCGTGCCGATGGAGAATGTGGCTGACAAGGTGGCCGCATTCGAGCGCCTACTCGAAGACCAGGAACGTGTGCTGACTCCGGACCACCGAGACATCCTGGACACTCGCCACTCGGTCGCCTTCTGGCGGGGCGCGGCGGGGGATGCCGAAGGCACCGCCGCCGCATATGAGGAGCTGACCGACGAGGATGTGCGCATCCTGGGCCCGGACCACCCCGACACCGTCGCCAACCGGACACACCTCGCCTTTTGGCGGCACGAAGCGGGAGATATAGCCGGTGCTGTTGCCACGCTCGCGGAAGTGCTCGACGAGCAGGTACGCGTCCTGGGCCCAGACCACCCCAACACCCTCTCCTCCCGGCGAAACCTCGCCTACTGGCAGGGCCAGGCAGGGGACGCGGCCGGCGCAGCCGCGGCGCTCGCCGAACTGCTCGACGACCAGGTACGTGTCCTGGGCCCAGACCACCCCGACGTCTTGTTGGCCCGGCAATCGCTTGTTGTTTGGCGGCAGCGGGCGGGCGATGCGGCTGGCACCGCTGCGGCGGCTGCGGAGGTGCTCGAACATGAGGCACGTGTGCTGGGCCCAGACCACCCCGACACGCTCGCCGCCCGGAGTCACCTCGCCGACCGCCTGGGCCAGGCGGGAGACCCGGCCAGCGCAGTCGCCGTTTACAAGGAGGCTGTGAAAGACCACCTGAGGGTTTTCGGCTCGGATCACCCCGACACGCTCACCACCCGGAACGACCTCGCCTACTGGCAGGGCAAGGCAGGAGACGCGACCGGCGCTGCCGCCTCGCTTGTCGAGCTTCTGGCGGACCAGGAACGCGTTCTCGGACCGGATCACCCCGACACGCTCACCACCCGGAACGACCTCGCCCAGTGGCGCGGCGAGGCAGGGGACGCGGCCAGCGCAGCCACCGCCTTCGCGGAGCTACTGGAAGACAATCTCCGTGTACTCGGACCAGACCACCCCAGCACGCTCACAGCCCGGAGCAACCTCGCCTCATGGCTTTCCGAGGCCGGAGATGCAGTCGGCGCGGCCACCGTAACGGCGGAGCTGCTGCAAGACCGGGTACGGGTACTGGGCCCGGACCACCCCGACACCATGTGGCTCCGGAAGAGTCTTGTCGTTCTGCGCGACGAGGCGGGAGATCCAGACGGTGCCGCCGCCGCAACAGCAGAACTGCTGCAAGAGGAGATTCGAGTACTGGGACCCGACCACCCCGACACCCTCACCACCCGGAAAAACCTCGTTCACTTCCTGGGCGAGGCAGGAGACACGGCTGGCGCGGCCGACGCTTCCAGAGGGCTCCTCGAAAGCTGCCTGCGGACTCTGGGCCCAGACCACCCCGACACCCTCGAGACACGGATGGGCCTTGTCTTTTGGCAGGTCAGAGCCGGGGATCCGGCCGGTGCCGCCGCCGCAACAGCAGAACTGCTGCAGGAGCAGGTTCGAGTACTGGGACCCGACCACCCCGACACCCTCACCACCCGGCAAGGCCTTGCGCTATGGCGGGCAGATGCAGGAGACCCGGCCGGCGCAGCCAGCGCCATGGAAGAACTGCTGGCCGCGCGACTGCGTGCCCTGGGGCCCGACCACCCCGACACCCTCACAGCGCGGAACGACCTCGCCCGCTGGAGGGGCGAGGCAGGGGACGCGGCCGGCGCAGCCACCGCCTTCGCCGAACTGCTGGGAGAGAACCTCCGCGTACTGGGACCTGGCCATCCCGATACCTTCGAGGCCTGGCATGGTCTCGCCTTCTGGCGGGGCAAGACGGGGGATGCGGCTGGCGCAGCCACCGTCAGTGCGGAGCTCCTGCAGGCCTGCCTTCGCGTACTAGGTCCGGATGACTCCAGCACGCTCTTGGCCCGGAAGGCTCTTGCCCATTGGAGGGGTGAAGCGGGAGACCCGGTCGGCGCGGCTGCTGCACAGGAAGAGTTGTATCAAGCTTGCCTGCGTGCACTGGGTCCGGACCACCCCGACGCCCTCACAGCCCGGAGAGTTCTCGCCTACTGGCATGGCGAAGCAGGGGACGCTGCCGGTGCAGCCACCTCGCTGGTCAGGCTGCTTGCGGACCAGGCCCGTGTGCTCGGCCCGGACCACCCCGACACTGCCACCACCCGAAGCGATCTGGATCACTGGCGGCGCGAGGCGAGCATGGCGGCCGGCACGGTGCCGGGACCCGCCTCGCTAGAAGACCGGCCACCGGCACCGGAACCCCACACCCAAGCGGCACAAGTCGATGTCGCTCCCAGTCAGAGACCGGAGGAGGCTGCGGCCGACGCGGCTGCGAAGCTGGTGAAAGACCGGATACGTGTACTGGGAGGGGACCATCCCGACACCCTCAAGGCCCGGGCCAACCTCGCCTACAAACAGGGCATGGCAGGCGATCCCGTCCGGGCGGCTGCCACCCAGGGGGAGCTGCTGAAGGACTGCCTGCGCGTGCTGGGCCCGGACCACCCCGACACCCTCACGACTCTAGGCATCCTCGCCCACTGGCGAACCCAGGCGGGAGACGCAGCCGGGGCGGCCGCCGCCACGAAGAAACTGCTGGCTGCCCGGACCCGGGCATTGGGCCCGGACCACCCCGACACCATTACGACCTGGAAACTCCTGGCCTCTTGCCTAGGCACCGCAGGAGACGCAGCTGGCGCAGCCGCCGCCACGGAGGAACTACTGGCCGCACGAACCCGCATCCTGGGCCCGGACCATCCGGACACCCTCGCCACCCGAGAAGCCTTGGCCTACTGGCAAGCCAGAGCCAACGACGGGACTCGCTAAAACTCCCTGTAGCGAATCACAGCCTGCAGCTGGCTGATCTCAGCCGCGCATCCCCGGCCATACCAGGGGGACAGCCGGGTACACACGAGGCGATACCTGGCGCAGCGAGTCGGTGGTCGAACAGACCTGTGATGGCACCAGCTGGACGGCAAGCGAAGGGTGAGACGGTCCCCGGCGAGAGTGGCCTCGTAGAGGCAGAGGCTCGCCTGGCGTACGTCGCAGTCACCCGAGCCCGCCACCACCTGGACCCAGTCGGCCTGGCCTGGATCGACGACCACCCCGACAACCCCACAGCAGGTACAGCCTAAAATCGGATCACTGAGGGTGCTGATGCTGCTACTTGAGATATCCGCTCGTCGTCCAGGCCGAGCATCACCGCGCCGGTTCCGTGCAGGCGGACGTCGACGGTGAGGGATCCGCCGTCGAGCAGGGTGGCGAGCAGCCCGAACGTCGACAGGTCGCTGCCGAACAGGTTGTGGGAGGCCTGGATGTCCTCAGTGGTGCGTCGGCGGGCACCACGGTGGTGGGCTCTCTCGGGGCCTGGTGATGCCGCATCTGGTTCGTCGGAGCCGGTCCGCGTGGAGTGGCATGGGGCTCAGCGAGCTTCCTCGACCTGTGCGGGGGTATGTACTGCGGCCGTTGCAGGTGCCAGCAGGAGGGTGGCGGTCGGGCTGCGCGCGGGGAAGCAGGTGTGCTCGGTCTCTTGGGGGCTGTCCTCATAGCGACGGGCAGTGCAGGCTGATGGCAGATGGCCACCACGCGCAGGCCGGTGCTTCGGCGCATGTCCAGCAGCTGGTTCCAGCTCCATCTGTTCAGAGAATCGGCTCGTAGCAGGACGAGTTGGGAGACGGACAAGTCCTGGATCTGACCGGCGACACGGGGCCAGGCAAGTGTTTGGTCCCTGGCCCAGATGCGGAGCTGATCGGGTGGTTCTCCCAGCCGGGTGAGGCCGTCGACGGCGAGCGTGGTGATGCGTGGCTGGGGTGAGGGGTGGACGGCGATGCGGCCACCGCTGGGGTGATGGGCGGCCATCGCCATCCGCGTGACCGCGACATCGTCGAAGGGATCGAGAAGCACGTTGAGCGGTGGGGCCAGCGGATAGCCAATGTCCTCAGTCGCGGCGCGGCCGTTTCGGGCACAGGGCGTCGTGGATGCCGTCTTGCGTCTGCGGGGCAAGGTGTTCTCCTCAACGGCATCGGGTCGAGCGCGTCAACTGGTCCTGTGCGGGTCTTCTGCGAAGTCCCTTCAACCGCCGGACGGGGCGGTGGAGGACACGGTGGTGTCGGGCTGTTCTGCGGGGACGTGGGTCATCGGGGAGGCGGTCAGGCCCAGGGCGAACAGCAGGTCGGGGTGGGGTGCTGGCGGGCCTGTGGGGGCGAGCAGGCGCCGGTTGGTCAGCCGCGGGATCTGCTCGGCCGGAAGGTCCAGGGGCAGGGCGTGAGCGGTGCAGTGGAGCAGGTGCGCTGCGGTGGTGGCTTCGCCGGGGCTGAGCGCCGCTGCGGTGTGGCCCGTGCGGTACAGGCTGTTGAGTTGCCGGGCGGTGAGCAGTCCGGGCTGGGCGGCCAGGTGGATGGCCGTGTCGGTGTGGATGAGGCGTTGGGGGCTGTTGGCCTGGTGGAGATGGGTTTTCAGGGTGGCGGCGGCTCGTTTCAGGCGGGTGGGGTCCCATTCGAGGGCGGAGGCGAGGTCGTCGGGGTGGATGCGGCCGGTTTCGATGAGGGCGGCATGCAGGATGGCGGCGTGCGGGGCGTGTTGGGGACTGCGGTGGGGTGGCTGGTGAGGTGTGTCCGGCTGGCGGAGCAGGGATTCGGGGGGTGTATGCAGGGCGTGGGCGAGGGCTAGCAGGGCCGCGCTGTTGAGGGTCTGGGGGGTGAGGTGGGGGTCCCAGTCGGTGGTGGGGATGCCAGTCAGGGTGGTCAATTCGTCGTCGGTGAGCTGGGACTCCCGTGCGCGCGCCCGCAGAAAGGGCAGGTCGAACGCCAGGGTGGTCTGGGGGTGGGGCGGATTCGGGTGGGTCATGGGCATGCTCCGGGCGGGGCCAGGGCGGGGGTGTTGAGGTGCCAGCAGCGGGCGGCGGTGTGCCAGTCGTCTGCGGGATGAGGGTGCACGACGGCGGGGACATGGACGCTGGTATCGCGGATGAGGTGGTCGAAGCGCTCCGAGGTGCCGAAGCAGTTGGCGAACAGCCCAAGATGGTCAGCGGTGCGCGGGGTGCGGCGGCGGAATTCCAGGGCAGCGGCGAGGAGAGGGCGGGCGCGGGGCGGGATGGCGTACATGTGCCGCGGGCCAGGCGGTACACCGACGTTGATCCGGGAGTCGCGGTCGATGGCCAGGCGGGTGGTGCGCTCGTCGATGCTGGCAAGTTGGGTCATGGACAGCAAAGGCTGGGCGGTGCCGGTGAACAGCAGGGCGGCGACGGCGGCGGCACGCAGCGGGTTGGGCAACTCGCTGGTGAGGGTGTGTGCTACCCGTGGGGTAATCGGCACGGTGGTGATGCCGGGTCCGCCGTGCTCGGCGAGGTCGTCGGGCACGTTGAGCAGGAGGGCTTGGCTGAGGAAACCGGCCTGGGCGCCGCGCACCCGGGCCAGGGTGTGCTGGGGACTGGGGCTGAGGACGGTCAGCCGGGCCAGGAACAGGCGCAGGCCTTCCATGTCCTGCCAGGGGGTGGCCCCGTCCGGGCCGGCGTCCTCGGCTTGGGGCGTGTCGGGGGGTGCCGGTGGCGGGCTGTGGCGGGCCAGCCAGGTGCGGGCGGCGGCGTAGCCGGCGCGGTATTGGCCGTCGGTGTGGGCGAAGTCGAGGTTGTTTTGGCGGCGCCAACAGTCGGCGCGGAAGGCGGCAATGCCGCTGCGGGGCAGGCTGGGCAGCGGATAGGCGTGGTCGGACGGGGGCGGGCCGTGGCGTCGGCCGGTGGCGGCCGGGCCGATGGCGCTCAGGATGGCGTCGGTGCCGCGTACGGCGGTGAGATCGGTCAGGTCTGCGGCGGTGAGGCGTTCGTTAAGGCGCTGTTCGTCGGCCGGGGTGGGCGTGTGGGCGAGGAGGATCAGGTGGATGCCGGTCTCGGTGCGCCAGGTGGCCAGGCGATGGAGGCGCTCGGGGGTGAGGCGGTGGGCGCGCAGCACGATGGCTTCCTCAAGGCCCGTGTTCAGTGTCCAGCAGGTCACCGCGCGCCAGGCGGGGTCGGTGGACATCCGCTCGGCATCGGGGTGGGAGAAGCTGTCGCGGCCCATGGCTCGGAGCAGGTCCAGGGCGAGGTAGGCGAGGCTGTTGGTGTGGGGGGTGGGGTCGGTGGTGATGCGGCCGCGGTCGGGGTGGGCACGCTGGTAGGCGGCGGCGTGGATGGTGCGGTCGTCGTGGGCGTCCAGCAGCAGCGTGACGGGCGGCCGGGTTGGCGTTGTGGCGGTGAGGGCGGGTGAGGTCATGGGCGGCGTGAGGTGTCGATGCGGCGGATGACCTGCCGCAGCAGGCCGGGGTCGGGGTGGAGGGCGCCGGCGGTGGCCAGGGCACGCTGGACGTGGTGGGTCAGCAGGGCCCAGCGGCGCAGGCTGCCGTGGGCGAAGTGGCCGTCCAGCATCCAGAGATGATCCGGTGCAACGGTGTGCCACAGCGGGTGCAGGGCGAAAATGATGCGGGCGAGCTGGTCACGGGCGATCGGCAGGAGGGTCAGCCAGGCCGCGGTACGGGTGTGGAGCATCTGCTGGGCGCGCAGGGCCCGTTCACCGCGCTGTCCGGCGATCAGGACCACGCAGAGTCCGCCGGGAAGGTCGTCGTGCAGAAAGCGGAGGTATTCGAAGCAGGTGTCGGGCATCCGGTCGGCTTCGTCGACGACCACGATGCGCGGCCCGGCGCTGAGCACGCGGCGGATGAGGGAGTCAGTGGCAGCCGGGTCGGTGGGCGGGGCGCCTTTCAGTCCGAGGGCGTGGTGTAGGTGGGCACGTAGATCGGCCGGTCCTGGCCGGGCCCCCAGCCGGAGCAGGAGGTGCGCGTCGGGGAAGCAGGTGAGGGCGGTGGTGTGGACGGCGAAGGTCTTGCCGACGCCGGCGTCGCCCAGAACGCACAGGAAGCGCTGTTGCTGGTGGGCATCGGCGAGCGCGTGCCTGACTGCGGCGAGGCCGGGGGTCACGACGGTGCGGGCCCCGGCCAGGCTGAGGAAGTGTAGTTCCTGGGGCGCGGGCGCGTCTGCGAGAGGGAACGGCTGCGTGGCCGCCTCCTCTCGCAAAGCCGCCTCGGTCAGCACCGGGCCAGAGCCCAGTCGACGATGCGGTCGTCGACCTTCTCGGCGCCGAAGTGCTCCATGCCTTTCAGCACGTGCTTGGTCACCTTGACCCACTCGCGGAAGGAGCCGAGGGTGTACTGGGTGTCGATCCGCTTCAGCAGTGCCTCGTCGACGTCCCGCCACACGGGGTGGGAGTCGGGTACGGCTTTGAGGACCTCGTCCTCGGTCATGGCGAGGATCTCCAGGCGGATGTAGATCCGCGAAGCGAGCGCCGGGTCGCTCTGCAGGGTCTCGTAGGCCTCCCGGCCACCGACGAACATGATGGCGGGCTTGGGGTCGCAGTTGTCCCACAGCTTGCGCAGGAACTCGAAGTTCTCCCGCCGGTACTGCTGGGCCTCGTCGCACACGATCACGTACGGGCGCCGCGGCAGAGTCTCGCGCAGCAGTTTGTCGAACGCGGTGGGGGTACCGGGCATCTTGCAGCTGAGGTTCATCTGGTGGAACAGCTCCTCGCGCAGGTCCTTCGGGCCGGGGCGGGAGCGGGCGAAGTCCAGGGGGAGGATCAGGTCCGGGTTCATTTCCTGGATCGTGGCGCGGGTGCTGAAGCTCTTGCCGAGCCCTGCGTCGCCGTAGATCACGGACATGGCCTTCGACTCGACGGTGTCGATGACGGTGTCCTTGATCTGTAACAGGGTGTCGGTTGCGACCAGGGTGGAGTCCTCGAGGCCGAGGAAGAACTGCGGACGCAGGTCGGGGCGGCGGCGCGGTGCCGTGGCGGGCTGGCCCGCGTCCGGCGCAGCGCGGCGTTTGGGCATGTGCTTGCGTTTCGGAGCGGTGGTCATGAGGCGTCGTCCTCCGTTGAAGGAGCAGGGGTCTGGCCGGGGCGCCGCCAGGTGGGCGGGAGCGGGGTCAGGGGCTGGTAGGGCTGTTCGCGCCGTCGCGGCGGTGTGGATGGGGTGGTGCCTTCCAGTTCGGCGCGTGCCTCCTGTTCCGTCATGCGGATGGCACGGACGGGGAGTTCGGGCTGGGTGGAGGGCAGGTGGCGTTCCCGCCTGCGTTCGGCGGAGCGTTTCAAAGCCTGGCGCAGCACCTCGCTGTGCTCGTCACGGTCGCTGAGGACTGCCTTGCGCATCTCCTCGCTGGCCTCGTTGCTGAGGAGGGCCCGGCCGAGATAGCGGTTGCCACGGAAGGTATAGAGATCGATCTCGTGGTCATGGTGGGGCATCCACCGCACGCGCAGTTCCAGACCGATGCGTCCCACCCCCTTCTCCGGCATGTAGTAGCGGTTGCGGAACTCCACTCCGTGACTGGTGATCTTGTGGATCTTGTTGTCGCTCTCCAGCATGAAGCCGCGCAGTTCTTCCGGGCTGGGCTCGGGCCGGATCTCGGTGGGGTCGCTGAGCCACGCTTCAAGCGGTGTCATCCCGGTCCGTTCAAGGACGTGCTGGGTGTTGTGCTCCTCAACCCACTGGCGCAGCTTGTCGACGAACGCCTCGAAGGTCAGGGGCGGGTCCTGGTCGCCGACACGGCGACGGTGGTCGAGCAGGGGCGCCTTGGTGTAGCGGGGCAGATCAGCGAAGAACCGGGTCACACCGGTGCCGTTCAGCCGCTCGATCCCGCCCTTGTGGCGGGCGCTGCGCACCTTGTGCATCGGCACACCGAGCAGACCGAAGGTCCGCCGGACGGTCTTGGACATGAAGTCGGAGCCACCGTCGACCCTCACCAGGTGCGGCAGCCCGCCGGCGGGCCCGTACGGGGGTTCGCGCAGCACAGAGGCCCGCACGGCCGCCAGGACCGATCCGCGGTGCGCAGATCCGGCGGTGACCGCCCAGCCCATCACGTTGCTGGTGCCACGGTCCTCGAACCACGTCACCCACACGTTCGACAGCTTCTTGTCGGGCATCATCACGACGGTCGGGGCCTGCTTATGATCCCCTTCCCACACCTGGTTGCGGGCGACGGCCGGGCGCTGGAAGGCGGGATCGAAACCGCGGGCAGCTGGGATGCCTTCCCGCAGCCCGGCCATGAAACCGGGGTCAAGGTCACGGGCGATGGCGTCGTGCAGCGTGGTCAGGCCGATCGGCCTCTCCCCCGCCCGCTTGGCCTCGCGCACCAGATGCTCGTGGGTACGCTTGACGTTGCCCCGGTAGTCGGCGAGGACATCAATGATCTCTTCGGTGATCTTGAAGCGCCTGCGTTCGGGCTTCTCCGGTGAGCCGGTCTCTTCCGCCTCGGCCAGCCAGCGCCACGCCTGCCGCAGACTCACATCCACCGACTCGGCAATGAGCCTCATGTGCGCGGTGGTCAGCTCCCCCGACTCCCGCAGCCTGAGCATCTGACGAACCGCGGCAGGCCTCAGCTCGTCGCGGGGCCGACCCAGACCCGTCTCCGACTCATCGTCCACGGTGATCACCGTCGGCGGAACCTGTAAGACCAGCAGGCGAACAGCGGCGCAGCGCTCAAGTACAGCCTCCCCCGGCAGAGGTAACAGAGCGGCACGGTCGGGTGCCGCACAGCGTGGATTGAGGCTAAATGCGGCGTGACCGAATCAGAGGAGGCTGTCACTGGAACGAGTGGGCTCTGGGCCGTTTCACCTTCACTCAGCGAGAACATGCGCTATTTGATGCCGGTGATATGGCCAGGCCGTGCAGGCCCGGCCTCCCCAAGGGCGCCCTTCCGGAGTCCTTCCCCCGTGGCCTGTACTGCTCTGCATGGAGTGCCGCACTGACCGTACATGCAGCCAACTCACCAACAGGGACACGGGAACGCCCATGGCTGCCCGTAGCCCGTGGCCCTGTCTACAGCCGTCGATGCCACAGGGGACACCTACGCTCCCAGGCCCTCCACCGGTCCAGGTCATCGTCGACCCCGTGGAAGACCCCGCGCTCATGCGTGCGGCGCTGCTGGCCCATGCACCCGAACAGGGGCGTATAACCGTTCACCTTGCGCCCTCGCGGTATCCCTCACGCATGCTCTTTCAAGAGATGCTTACCCAACTGGGCAAGAATCCGTATTGGAGATCCAGCAATGAGGCCGCTGACACGCTGCGGGGACAGGCCTTTATTTGGATCACCGCGTTGGGGATCAGGCATGTCATCTTCTGTCGCGCCCACAACAGTCGGTGGGACCGAGTCTGGGAAGCCCTGCTCGCGCTGCGCCGATCCGCGAACTTGCGTCTTACCGTGCTGTGGCACCAGCCTTGGACCGGCACCCCACATCTGGCCCGCGTGCCACACCGGGTGATCAGGGCCCGGTCCGCCGCGCGGGTGGCCTTGCTGAATACGCCACAACCTCAGCGCCCAACAGAGAGTGGAACATCGCTGAAGGTGAAAGCAGTAAGCCGGCCTTTGCCAGAGCCTGTGTTCTCCGACGCCTTACCAGGACAAGCAGCGCCAAGCGGCCGCATGGATGAGCCGTTCTGTCCAGGCGCCGACACCATCCAGTATTCTCCGTCACGCCCGAACGGCCTGCGGATGCAGCCCAGCCCAGAGGTTATCGCCGGCCTGCTGCAGATCGCCGACCCGGCAATCGCCGCGATCTTGACAGCCGCAACTGTCACCGGCCTTGGTCTGCGCGCACTCTCCAACACCCGAACCTGCGACGTATCCGTAGCCGGCGACTTGCTCAAGACACATGGAGGCGTCGGCTACGACTCTCACGGGCAGTGCGCACTGCATATGATGCCGCGATGGGCCCAGCCAGTCCTCAGAGCAGGTCGGCTCGAATGCCTCACGCACTACCAGCACCCATTCGGCTACGCCAAGAAGCACGAGAAAATGCTTCAGAACGCCGCCCGCGGTATTGGGCTTTCTCTACAGACCGCTTGATCCCGAGTGATCCCGAGACAGCCGCTGACGACTATTGCAGGTACTGAACACCGGATCCGATGTGCTCCACCAAAGCAAGCCCGTCACTGCGACTTTGCCACGCAGAAGCCCTCACCAGCACCCAGCGGCCGCGCTTGCATGCTCAAGTGAGCATCCGCCAGAGCCAGCAGAAGGAGATTCGACAAAGGCGACACCGGCCAACACGGATTCATGTCACTGCGGAGCGCGAACTGATGCCACCATGATCGACCAGCTAAACCACCCATGACTTGCTCACATACGTCTCCCGGCAAGTGACACACGAAGCCGAACGTCTCGGTGACGCCTTCCCCGAACCTCACAGATGCGCAGGATGGGATACATGGCGAACCGTGTGTCCCATGATGAATGTCGGCGCTGGAAGAATTCGCAGCGTGCTTCCGGATCAGCTGCGAAGTCCGGGTCCTGTGACAGTCTGTGCTGGAACTCGTCGGCTAGCGTCGGATCTTGGTGCAGCATCTGCCGGGCGAAGATTTCGGTGACGTAGGGTTCGACGTATTCCTTGTGTTCGAAGTGGGCGTTGAAGTATCCCCAGGCAGCCAGTGAGTCAGGAGCTTGTGGTTCCAGCAGTGTCATCAGGAGTCTGGCTCCTGGCTGTGCGATGGGCACGAACAGGCTTCCTGCGGGCAGTGGTTGTGGCTCGGGCTGCCAGTCTCCTTGTAGTGCGAGTGGCATGCGGCCTTCGAACGGGGCGGACGCGAATCGCATGCCGGTCGTGCGGAACACCTCGGTGTCAAGGCGGTCGGTGCTGTGCTCCAGCGTCTGGTGGTCCAGCCCGTGCAGGGCCAGCTTGTTGGCGATCATAGGCGCATACGCTCTTGGCACCAGGTAGCCGCCGCGCGGTGCGCGTACGGTGAGCGAGGGTACGGTGCTGCCGCGGTAGGGCACGCGCCAGATCTGTGGGGTGGTCGGGTCGTAGACCGTGACGGGTTCGCCTGAGATCGGGGACGGTTCGCGGGAGTAGGCGTATCCGCGGAAGTCGATGGTGGTCACTGGCTCCGGTGGGTTCTGCGGGGTGTCCTGGGTGTCATGGGGGTTGTCGCGGCGGTCGGCCACGACGTCCAGGACGACGTCCTGGCCGCCCAGCCGGCTTGCGCGCTGGTCGGCTTGGCGGACGGCTGCGGCCCATTCGCTGCTGTGTGCGGCGACGAGTTCGGCCAGGCCGATGATCGCGTTGCGGCTGACTCGTACACGGGTGGCGTAGTCCTTCCAGGAGTGTGTTTCGACGAGCACCGTGTAGCGGTTGCGGGTGGGGAAGTAGCCGGACGAGTAGCGCGGGGTGTATTCGGTGACCTGGAAGCCGGAGGCGGGGTCGTCCTCGATGACCGGCTCGGGGTAGAACGGCAGCGGCAGCGAGCCCTGTGCGGCCAGCTTGCCGAGCAGGGCATCGCGCATCGCGGATCTCGCTGCCTTCATCCGCGAGACCGCTCAGGCTGGGCCTGTGGAGATGAGATCGGGGAGGTGATCATCATGGAGGGTGTTTTGTCTCGTCTCCTGGTACGAGGGTGAAACTTCCGTCTGTGGTCGCAGCATGGAAGTTTCAGGCTCGCGGAAGTTCACGACGGGTGGATCCGCCCCCGGTGAAAGTCGCGGCGGGCGGTGTCGGCGCGTTCCAGGTCGCAGTCGAGTACGTCTGCCCGCACAGGTGCGGCCACGGGTGTCCGCGCTGGATGTGGTCTCCTGCCCCCGGTCTGCAGAGTCCTCGAGCCCGCTGTACGGCAGGCTCGGTGCGGCGCCGGCACGCACGTGGTGACCGCCGCTGCCCGCGTTCAGGGCACGTCTGGTGCACGTTGGACCGTCTGCGCGAAGGTGCGGCGGGGGTGCAGCGCTGTTTCTCCAACCGCATCCCGGCGTAGGGCACTTGAGGGGACAGCAGACCGGCCAGGGCCGGGTGGTGGCGTGCTGCGGGACCAGCGCCTGGTGCAGGCAGCGGTGATCGGCCATACGGAGTCTGAGACACCCGTCGTATTGCCCGTGCGGGCCGGCGGGGTGGCTCTGTTCCGCCGCTCGCACTCGGCGGACACTTTCTGGTGCGGGGGGTGGCTGGGAGGGTGTGGCGGCCGTCTGACGTTCAAGGCGTATGGGGACCGGGTCTGCCGCTTCGCCCGTCTCCCCGATCCCGGCGGGCCTCGATGTCGGTGATGTGTGCGACGTCAGCCTCTTCGCTGCGTTCGATACGGGCGCCTTGCCCGACGCCCCGTTCCACCTCCTCAGCGGCCTCGGCCGCAGCGGCCTGCCGGCCGCGTGGAGTTCGAGCGCCGAGCGCCCGTGTCGGGCGTCTCCTGGGCGAGGATCTATGCCTCGGGGAGCCGGTCGAGGAAGCCGAGGACGGAGGTGATCCGGCCGTCCTCGGCCAGGGTGACCACGTCGGAGCCGGCGACCGGCGCCGAGCCGTCGGTGGACACCAGCTCCCAGCCGAAGCGGGCGATGTGATGGTTGCCGTCCGCCTCACCGGTCAGCCTGAACTCAAAGCCGGGGAACTGCTCGTGCGCGGCCCGGATCACCGCGGCGATCTCCTCATGCCCGCGCACATCGGCCAGCGGGTCGGTGTACGTGCCGTCCTCGGCCCAGGCCGCGGCAACCGCCTTGGCCAGCGCGTCGGCGTCGGTGGCGTTCCACGCCTCGAAGTAACGGACGACGGCGGCAGCGTAGATCGACATGGCGAAACTCCCCTTGTGGTGAAGTGGCTTGGCAATGAGGTCAGTTGGCCCGGGCCCCGGGCCGGAGTGCGCCGGCCCGGAACCCGATGACTCCACCTTGCCGCGCCTCGCCCTGGCCGCGCGATTACCCCCCAGGTAATAGGTCGCCGGCCCCGTCGGAATGACCTTCAATCGGTGTGTCGTCGCTGTTGGCTCAAACGGCTATGAACTCCCGCTGTAGTTGCTCCACATCAGGGGGATTCCGTTGGGCGCGCGTCTTGCTGTCGTGGCCGTTGCTGTTGGCCTGGCCGGCGTCTTCTTCGGTGTACCGGCTGCTTCGGCGGCGACGCTGCCGTCCACCGACACGGCCCACCACACCACCGGGGTGTGCGGCTGGACGCACCGTCAGAGGGCGGAGGACACGTACGAGACGGCGAAGGGCAAGGATGCCTGCCTGTCGTACTCGTGGCGCTCGCAGGTCTCCTCCGCGGTGCCCGGGGAAGGCGGCCTGTCTGGACTCACCGCCGGCCCGGTACCGGGGGTGTCATGGACTTCCGGGGAACTGCTGCGGTCGGCGGGGCAAGGCGGTCGTAGCCTGATGCGCGGGGCTCGTCCGCCTGACCGCTGACTGGCGGTCGCATGAGCCGGGAATCAGCCACCACACGAGGAGATCGTTCTGTGTCCCGATGGTCCACCGCCCTGACCCGGGCCGGCGTCAGCGATCAGGGTATGCGGCGGGACTACGGCGTCCAGCGCAAGCTCGTACGCAGGTACCGCCGTGAGGAGTACCTTGCGGCTCGCCTGCTGCTTCCGGCGGAGCTTCGCCCGTACGTTCTGGCCGCAGTTGCCTTCATGCATGAAACGGACCGTCGGATCGACCTCGGAGATGTCAGTGCTCGGCACGAGGCTCTTCGCTTGTGGAACGGTGAGGTCAGGGCGGTTCTGGGCGGCGCGAAAACCGGGCGGGACACGCTCCGGGCCCTGGACGACACGGTGCGGCGCCATCCGCAGATGGCCGGGCGCGTGAGCGACTTCCTGGACGGGGCTCCTGTCGAGGCCGGCTGGCGCGGTTTCGAGAGCGAGGCCGAGTTGCAGACGTATGTGGACTGCTACTCGATGCCGGCCCTGATGCTCACGGCCTGCCTCATCGGCCCGCTCCCAGGCACTGAAGCGTACGGGGCGTTCGAGAGGGGCTGCCGGCAGCTCATCGAGGCGATGCAGCGTACCGATTTCCTGGCCGACTTGCCCGAGGATCTGCAGCAGGGGCACATCGGCATTCCCCGGGACGAGCTACTGCGTCATGGTCTGGACGTTGAGGATCTTCGTGAACGGCCCGAGGCGTGCCTGCCTGCGGTGGAAAGGGTGGTGAACGCCCAAGCGGCTCTTGCTGATCACGTGTTCTGGCAGGCACGGGAGCTGCCCGCACTCGTGGAGGCGCAGTATCGCCCGTTCCTGCGGGCCCTGATGGCCGTCCAGGGGCTGCGCCTTCAGGCGGTCAAGGCCGCCGGCGGCTCTGTCCTCGAGAGCGGGGCGAGGCCGGCCGGTTCAACGACTGTGAAGATCCTCTGGCAGGAGTACCGGGCGTTCGGGAAGCGTCAGCGCTGAAGGTGCAGGAAGGGTGCAACGGCTTCGTGCACCAGCTGCCTCTCAGGGCAGCGAACTTGTAGTGGAACGCTGGGGTGCAGAGGCGCGTCAGGCCGGTGTCAGCAGCTCCTGCCAAGGTTGTTCACGTGAACGGCGCGGGACACCCCTGGGGCCGGGAGCAGGGAGAGGTGCCCGGAGTGGTTGATCGGGGACCAGCGAGCACGCCTCAAGGTCGGGCCCCACAAGGCCCACGCAGGTTCGAATCCTGCCCTCTCCGCCCATGCGCTTCACGGGTGGCGTGCGGCGTTGTTCCCGCCGCTCGCCTTCCGGCCCTGGCCGATCGAGTCGGCTTCGGATCGCCGGCGACGGCTGGTCCGGTCCGCCTTCCCTGCTCACAATGGCGATGGCGGCTACAGCGCTGGAGTTCTGGCCGGCGCTGAAGGCGCCGTCGGGCGGTGCGTGGACGTGGGTTCAGTCCAGGACCAGTACTGCTTCCCGTTGCACGGGGATGCCGGTGGCCTGTGCGGCCTTCGCCTCTACTGTCCACACGCCCGGCGGGGGCGAGAAGGTGGTGTTGTAGCCGCCGTCGCCGTCGGGCAGGAGCCGCCGTCGCTCGATTGTCTCGCCGCTGTCCGGTGAGACGAGACGGGCCTCCAGGTGCCGGTGAACGCGGTCGAGAAGCGGGCGCTCTCGGCGGCGACCCGCAGGTCGGCGCAGAGGGCCAGCCCGAGCCCGGCTCCGACACAGGCGCCCTCGACGGCCGCGACCACCGGCTGCGGCAGCGCGTGAAGTTCCTCGACCAGGGGGTTGTACTCGCCCCGCACGATGACGAAGGCGGAGGCCGGCTTGGTCTCCAAGGGCTGCACGTGTTCCTTGAGGTCCTGGCCGAGGCAGAAGTGCCGACCCTGCGCGGTGAGCAGAACCGTGCGGACCAGTCCACCGTCGCTGCGTACCCGTCGTACAGCGGCGAGCAGCCCGTGCCGCAGGGACACGTCGAGGGCGTTGCCTGCGGAGGGTCTCCGCAGTTCGATAACGGCGACGCCGCCGTCCAAGGTGTAGCCGACGCCAGGCCGTGCTTCGGGGGTGCCCGTTCCGGCCGTTGCGTCCGTGCTCATCGCCATGTGTAGAACCCCTGTCCCGTCTTGCGTCCCAGCTCGCCGCGGGCGACCTTGTCGCGCAGCAGGCGGGGCGGCGCGAAGCGCTCGCCGAGGGTGGCATGCAGGTATTCGGCGATGGCCAGGCGTACGTCGAGTCCGACCAGGTCCGTCAGGCGCAGCGGCCCCATCGGGTGCTTGTAGCCGAGCCTCATGGCATCGTCGATGGCCTCCGGTCCCGCAACGCCCTCTTCGACCATGCGGATCGCCTCCAGTCCCAGCGCCACCCCGAGGCGGCTGCTCGCGAAGCCGGGCGAGTCCTTGACGACGACGTCCTTCTTGCCGAGGACGTGAGTCCACTCCAGCGCTGCCCGCACCACATCGGCGCCGGTGCCGGGCGCGACCACCAGCTCGACCAGCTCGGAAGCGGGCACCGGGTTGAAGAAGTGCATCCCCAGAAAGCGATCGGGCCGGGCGAGGACGGAGGCCAGCTCCGTCACCGAGAGCGAACTGGTGTTGGTGGCCAGTACGGTCGTCGCGCCCACCGCCTGCTCGGCCGCGGCGAGGAGCCGGGCCTTGAGTGCAGCGTCCTCGGGAACGGCCTCCACCACCAGGTCGGCGTCCGCAGGCAAATTCTCCACCGCGTTCACCGTCGTGATCCGGGCCAGGACCTGCTCGGCGGGGCCTGCGAGTCCGGCCCGCTCAGCAGCCCTCTTCAGGCCGGTGGCGATGCGGTCCAGCGCCGCGGCTGCGGCCTCTTCGCCGCTCTCCACGACGGTCACGGAGGAGCCGGCCGTGGCGAAGGACTGCGCGATGCCGGCGCCCATGCGACCGCCACCGATCACGCCGACCACCGCAGGTGCTGAAGTCATGCTCGGCTCCTCTTCTCCAGAAAACGGGTCATGCGGTCCTTCTTGTCCTGGCCCTCGAACAGCACGGCCTGCGCCAGGTCGTCGGCGACCGGGTGCGCGGCGGGTGAGTCGACGACCAGCTTGGTCAGGCGCAGGGCGATGTCGGAGGAACGTGCCATGCGGTCGAGCAGGGCATGCGCCTCGTCCAGCAGCTTCCCGGCCGGCACGACGTCGATGACGAGCCCCGCGGCGAGCGCCGCCTGAGCGTCGAGGTTCCGTCCGGCGAGCAGCACCTGCTTGGCGACCGACTCGCCGACCAGTTCGGGCAGCCGCCAGCAGGCTCCGGCGGCGGCGAGGATGCCGAGCCCCGGTTCCGGGTTGCCGAACACGGCGTCCGGTCCGGCGATCCGTATGTCGCAGGCGTACGACAGTTCCGCACCGCCGCCCAGCGCCCAGCCGTCGACGGCTGCCACGGTGGGCATCGGCAGCCTGCGCACCCGCTCGAACAGGCGGCTGTTGATGCCCTGCAGAGCCTCGTCCCGCCCGCGCCGCAGCAGCTCCGCGATGTCGGCACCGCCCGCGAAGACACCGCCGTGCCCGGTGAGCAGCAGCAGCTTGGGGTCGCGCTCCAGCAGCTCGCACACGGCGTGCAGTTCGCGGATCATCAGTCCGCTGATGGCGTTGCGTGCCTCAGGGCGGTGCAGGGTGACGACGACTCGGTCCGACTGCTCCTCGACCAGGAGCGTCTCGTATGCCGTACTCACACGCGCTCCACGAGCATCGCGACGCCCTGACCGACGCCCACGCACAAGGTGGCCAGGCCTCGCCGGGCATCCTCGCGCTCCAGCCGTCCCAGCAGGGTCAGCAGAATGCGGGCGCCCGAGCAGCCCAGCGGGTGGCCCAGGGCGATCGCGCCGCCGTCGGCGTTCACCTTCTCCTCGTCCAGCTTCAGACGGCGGACCACGGCCAGTGCCTGTGCGGCGAACGCCTCGTTGAGTTCGATCGCCTCCAGGTCGCCGGTCCCCCAGCCCGCGCGGGCGAGGGCCTTCTCGGTGGCGGGAACCGGGCCGAGGCCCATCAGGTTGGGCTGTACACCGGCCGAGGCGGAGGTGACGATCCGGGCCCGCGGGGTGAGTCCGTAGCGCTCTACGGCCGCCGCGCTCGCCACCACCAGCGCGGCAGCACCGTCGGAGAGTGGTGAGGCGGAGCCGGCGGTGACAATGCCGTCCTTGCGGAAGATCGTACGCAGGCCGCCCAGCTTCTCCAGGGTCGTGGTCGGCCGTGGTCCCTCGTCGCGGGCCACCTGGCCGTCCTTGACCGGCACCGGGACGATCTCGCGGTCGAAGCGCCCGGCCTCCTGCGCGGCGACGGCCCGCTGGTGGCTGCGCAGCGCGAAGGCGTCGGAGTCGGCACGGGTGATGCCGTCGAGTGCGGCGACCTCCTCGGCGGTCTCGCCCATCGACAGGGTGACCTTCGCCATCTCGGGGCCGCCACCGGCAGGCACCTCCCGATCGGCGGCGGCGAAGCGCGGGTTGGTGAACCGCCAGCCCAGCGACGTGTCGTGCACCTCGCCCGGCTTGGCCCACGGCGTACCGGGCTTCTCCATCACCCAAGGCGCGCGCGTCATCGACTCCACACCACCCGCGACGACCAGTTCGGCCTCTCCGGACCGGATCGCCTGCGCGGCACTCGCGACTGCCGTGAGGCCGGAGGCGCACAAACGGTTCACGGTGTAGCCGGGCACGGTCTGCGGGAGTCCGGCGAGCAGCACGGCCATGCGGGCCACGTCCCGGTTGTCCTCGCCGGCCTGGTTGGCCGCGCCGAGGATCACCTCGTCCACGGCCTCACCCGGAATCCCGGCGCGCCGCACGGCCTCCCCGACCACCAGGGCAGCCAGGTCGTCGGGACGCACGGAGGCCAGCACGCCGCCGTAGCGGCCCTGCGGGGTACGCGCCCCGTCGATCAGGAAGACGTCGTCAGGCATGGGCGGACTCCTCAGCAGGAACGGGCCGACGCGACTGCAGCGTCACGAAGCGGCCGGTGACGAACGCGGGATCGGAGAGGGTGGCGCTGGCCGCCGGGTTGGCGGCACTGCCGTGGAAGTCGCTGAAGGCGGCGGACTGATTGACGAAGACCCCGCCGGTGAGGTTTGCCGACAGGTGCACCCCAGCGTCCAGGGCTGCCAGTTCGGCCGCGGCCAGCACCTCGTCGCTGGTGGAGTGGACGGCCGCGGTCAGCGCGCCGTTCTCCCGCACCGTCTCGCGGAAGATCCGCAGGCTGTGCTCGGTGGAGTCGGTACCGATGACGAAGGAGACGGGCCCGAACCACTCGCGGGTGTACGTCTCCCGGTCGGCCTCGGCGTCCAGCCGCGCCACCAGCGGCGTACGGACCACCGCGTCCGGGTGCTCGGGGTGCTCGACCGGCGCCGACGCACGCGCTGTACGACCGAGCCGAGCGGCCTCTTCCAGCCGCTCACGGACACCGTCGTTGACGATCGCGCCGAGCGTGCCGGCCGCGCGGGCCGGGTCGCCGAGCAGACGGTCCAGTGCGGCGCCGAGGTCGGCCGCGAAGTCGTCGGCGCTCTTGAGGCCTTGGTCGGTGGCAAAGCCGTCGTGCGGTATCAGGAGGTTCTGCGGGGTGGTGCACATCTGGCCGCTGTAGAGAGACAGTGAGAAGGCCAGATTGCCCAGCAGGCCGCGGTAGTCGTCGGTGGAGTCGAGGACGACGGTGTTCAGGCCCGCCTTCTCGGTGTACACGGCGGCCTGGCGGGCGTGGGTCTCCAGCCAGTCGCCGAAGGCCGTCGAGCCGGTGAAGTCGATGATCCGTACGTCCGGGTGCAGGGCGTACACCGAAGCCGTACGCTCCTCGGGACTCTCCGCGGCAAGGATCACCAGGTTCGGGTCGAAGCCCGCCTCGGCCAGCACCTCACGAGCGACGCGCACGGTGATGGCGAGCGGCAGAACGGCACCCGGGTGCGGCTTGACGACGACCGGGTTGCCGGTGACCAGAGAGGCGAACAGACCCGGGTAGCCGTTCCAGGTCGGGAAGGTGTTGCAGGCGATCAGCAGCGCCAGTCCGCGCCCGACCGGCGTGAACTTCTTGTCCATCACCAGCGGGCCGCCCTTGCGCTGCGGCTTGCTCCAGCGTGCCGCGCCCGGGTGCCGCTTCTGCTCCGCCCAGGCATACGCCACCGCCTCCAGGCCGCGGTCCTGCGCGTGGGGGCCGCCCGCCTGGAAGGCCATCACGAACGCCTGACCGGTGGTGTGCTGCACGGCGTGGGCGATCTCGAAACTGGCGGCGTTCAGCCGGGCCAGGATCTCCGCGGCGACACCGGCACGGGTGTCGGGCCCTGCGTTGCGCCAGGGGCCCGTGGCGTCCTTCGCGGCGACCACCGCCTCGTCCGGATTGACGCGGGGGTAGGTGATGCCGAGCGGGAAACCGTACGGGGAGGCCTCGGTGGACGGCACCACGCCATGGCCTGGGTGCCCAGGAAGGTCGAAGTGGCGCCCGATGCGGCCCCGGAAGGCTGCCTCTCCGTTCTTCGCCGCGTCCTCGCCGTAGATCTTCGTGCTGGGCGATTCCGGGTACGGCGTCCAGTGGTCCCTCCTGGTAGTAGCAGCCACCGCCTGGTCCAGGAGGGTGCGGTGAAGGGCGAAGAAGTCCGGGCGCTCGGGGAGGTTCTGCGGCATGCGTTCCACCTCTTGACAGGCAGCAGTGCGGCTGGATTACTAGGCCGTGCCGCACGCTAACCGAATGTTCGGTCGGGAGACAAGGTGGTGGAAACAGTGACGCAGGCCACTGAGAAATCCCCTGTGGAGACGATGTTCGCCGCGGACGAGGCGTCCCGAAGTCTCGGCATCGAGCTGCTGGAACACGGCGAAGGAACCGCCGAGCTCCGGATGACCGTGACCCCGGCGATGGTCAACGGACACAAGATCGCCCATGGCGGCTATCTGTTCCTGTTCGCCGACACCGCCTTCGCCTGCGCCTGCAACAGCCACGGCCCCGTGACCGTCGCAGCCGGGGCCGACATCGACTTCATCGCACCCGCGTACGAGGGCGACGTCCTGGTGGCCACCGCGAGGGAGCGTGCCCGGTTCGGCCGCAGCGGCATCTACGACGTGAGCGTCCGGCGCGGCGACGAGGTGATCGCGGAGTTCCGCGGCCGCAGTCGCAGTGTCCGAAGCACGAAGACGAGGGATTCGCGATGAGCACTGAACTGACAGCCCCGGCGGTCGCGGGAGCCCACCGAGGAGACCCGCTCCCCCAAGAACTGCTGGACGACAGCGAGCGGATGACGCGCGAGCAGCTGGTGGAGCTCCAACTCGACCGGCTGCGGACGACGTTGCGGCACGCATACGACAACGTCGAGCTGTACCGCAAGAAATTCGACGAAGCCGGGGTCAGACCTGACGACTGCCGATCGCTGGAGGACTTGTCCCGGTTCCCCTTCACCACCAAGGCCGATCTGCGGGACACCTACCCCTTCGGCATGTTCGCCGTCCCCATGGCCGAGGTCCGCCGCATCCATGCCTCCAGCGGGACCACCGGCCGCCCCACCGTGGTCGGCTACACAGAGAACGACCTGTCGATGTGGGCCGACGTGATAGCCCGCTCGATCCGCGCCGCCGGTGGCCGGCCCGGGCACAAGGTGCACATCTCATACGGCTACGGGCTGTTCACCGGAGGTCTCGGTGCGCACTACGGGGCCGAGCGGGCCGGGTGCACCGTCATCCCCGCCTCGGGGGGCATGACCGCACGCCAGGTGCAGATCATCCAGGATTTCCAGCCCGAGATCATCATGGTCACCCCCTCCTACATGCTCACACTCCTCGACGAGTTCGAGCGTCAGGGCGTCGATCCCCGCTCCACCTCGCTGAAGGTCGGCATCTTCGGCGCCGAGCCGTGGACCGAGGAGATGCGCCGCGAGATCGAGGAGCGCATGAACATCCATGCCGTCGACATCTACGGCCTGTCCGAGGTGATCGGCCCGGGTGTGGCGCAAGAGTGCGTGGAGACCAAGGACGGGCTGCACGTGTGGGAGGACCACTTCTACCCGGAGGTCGTCGACCCGCTCACCGGTGAGGTGCTGCCCGACGGCGAGGAGGGCGAGCTGGTCTTCACCTCCCTCACCAAGGAAGCGCTGCCGATCATCCGCTACCGTACGCGCGACCTGACCCGGCTGCTTCCGGGCACCGCCCGGCCCGTCTTCCGCCGCATCGAGAAGATCACCGGCCGCTGTGACGACATGATCATCCTGCGCGGGGTGAACGTCTTCCCCAGCCAGATCGAGGAGATCGTGCTGCGCACACCCGGCGTCGCCCCGCACTTCCAGATCCAGCTGAGCCGGCGCGAGCGCATGGACCACATGACCGTTCACGTCGAGGCACGCCCCGGCACAGGCCCCGACCAGCGCGACGCCGCCGCCCGGGCGATCGCCCAGGGGGTCAAGGACGGCGTCGGTGTGACCGTGGAGGTGAAGATCGTCGACCCGGAGACCCTGGAGCGCTCGCTCGGCAAGCTCCGCCGGGTCAAGGACCTGCGGCAGGCATGATCTGCGGTCTTGCCACAATGGCCCCGTGAGCAGAACACCTGTGCAAAGCCGCGCCACCCGTCAGGGCCGCCCCACCTACGACCGCGACTCCCTGCTGGAAGTCGCGGTCACGGTCTTCAACGAGCGCGGCTACGACGGCACGGGCATGGAAGAGCTGGCCAAGCGCCTGGGCCTGAGCAAGTCGAGCATCTACCACCACGTCTCCGGCAAGGAGGAACTCCTCGGCCTCGCCGTCGGACGCGCGCTGGACGCGCTCTTCGCCGGACTCGATGAGGTTCCGGACCCGTCAGCCACAGCGACCGCCCGGCTGGAGCACGTGGTGCACCGCAGCGTCGAGGTACTGGCTGCCGAGCTGCCGTACGTCACCCTGCTGCTCCGGGTCCGCGGCAACAGCGACGTCGAACAGCAGGCCCTGGAACGACGCCGCGAGTTCGACCACCGGGTCGCCGAGCTGGTGACCCGTGCGGCGGCTGAGGGCGGCGTACGCGATGACTTCGACCCGCACCTGATCAGCCGGCTGTTGTTCGGCACGGTCAACTCCCTCATCGAGTGGTACCGGCCGGAGGGCGGGATGCCGGTGGCTGCACTTGCCGACGCCCTCACGGCGGTCCTCTTCGACGGCCTGCGCGGCAGGTCCGCGAGCTGATCCGAGGCCGGCCGGGGACGCCCGGGAAGGCCGCTGGCAACCTCGTCGTGCACAGCATCCGCAGTGCCGACCCATGGCGACAGCACGCGGTTGGCCAACACGCTGCTGTGCGATGCGGCGAGCGACCTGAAGGTGAGCGCCGCAGGGCTGCTCGCCGGGGCAGCGAATCCTCGACGCCCACGTCTCAGCCGCGCCTTGGCACCGAGTTCGGGCAGAGCCGGGCTGACATCAGGAAAGCGGCCTTCGGTCGCCATGGGGCCCTGGGACGAGAGAGTGACTGGTGGCAGGCGTCACCGGACGCGCGCCGTCCTGGTTGGCAGCTCTGGGCCCGCGCCCACTCTGGTCCCGGGTCAGGCGGCGTGCGGGACCTGGCGGGCCTCCACGGAGCGCCGGCATCTCAGGGGTCGCGGAACCGGCAACCCGAAAGCCGACAGGCATATGACCCACTCGTTGACCGAGTGCGGCATCGATGACCGTGCCAGGCTCCCAGCTCGGGAGCACACGGCAAGAGCCCGCCGCAGAGAGCACCCTCACCTGACGCATTCCGAGATCTCCCTCGGGATGACAGGGTCCGCGTCTCAACCGCCCCCGGCGCCGACGGCATGCGGTGCCGCGGCCGAGGGAGCAGGTCGGCCGCGGCACCAGATCGGGATGACGGTGGATCAGGTCAGGCTGGTCCAGATGCTCTTGACCTCGGTGTAGGCCTCGATGGCCTCCCAGCCCATCTCACGCCCCAGACCCGAGGACTTCATCCCGCCCCAGGCCGCCGCAGCGTCCAGGCCCTGCATCATGTTGATCCACACCGTGCCCGCCTTGACCTGGCGTGCCAGCCGGTTGGCCGTCCCGATGTCCCGCGACCAGACCGCAGCAGCGAGCCCGTACTCGGAGTCGTTGGCCAGGAGCACCAGCTCCTCCGGGTCGTCGTACGGCATGACCGACAGCACCGGACCGAAGATCTCCTCACGGGCGATACGCATGTCCTGCTTGACCCCCGCGAAAACAGTCGGCTCGTAGAAGAACCCGCCGGCCAGATCACCGTCCGGGCGGCTGCCGCCGGTCAGCAGCTCCGCGCCCTCATCCTCGCCCAGGGCGACATAGCGGGCGGTCTGCTCGACCTGTTCGGCCGAGACGAGAGGGCCCAGGTGCACCTCCGGGTCCAGGCCGTTGCCGAGACGCAGGCTCCCGGCCGCCCCAGCAAGCTTCTCCGCGAACTCGTCATGCCGCTTGGCATCCACATAGAAGCGTGTGTAAGCGGCGCACACCTGCCCCGAGTTGAGCAGACCGCCCAGCAGGTTGCCTTGCACCGCCGCATCGATGTCGGCGTCTGCGGCGATGATGCTCGGTGCCTTCCCGCCCAGCTCCAGGGAGACCTTCTTCAGCGTCCGGCCGCACTCGGCACCGATCTCCCGGCCGACCGCCGTGGACCCGGTGAAGGAGATCTTCTTGACCAGCGGGTGGCTCACGAGCGCCTTCCCTGCTTCCGGCCCTCCGGTGACAACGTTGACCACCCCGGCCGGGACGCCGGCCTGCTCGATGAGTTCGGCCAGGCGCAGGGTGGACAGCGGGGTCTGCTCGGCAGGCTTGATGACCACGGTGTTGCCCGTGGCGAGCGCCGGGGCCAGCTTCCACACCAGGATCATCAGCGGGAAGTTCCACGGGGTGATCAGACCACACACCCCAAGCGGTTCCCGGGTGGTCCGGTAGTCGACGCCCGGTACCGAGAGCGGCGCCGTGACTCCAGTAATCTTGGTGACCCAGCCCGCGTAGTAGCGGAAGTGCTCGACAGCGTTGGGCACCGAGAACCCGGCGCTGACGTTCAGCGGCTGGCCCTGGTCCTGGGTCTCCAAGCGGGCGATCTCGTCCGCGTGCTCCTCCAGCAGGTCCGCCACCCGCAGCAACAGCTTCGCGCGGGCCGCAGGCAGCAGCCCGCCCCACGCGGGCGAGACGAACGCCTGATGCGCGGCCTGGACCGCGGCGTCCACGTCAGCCTCACTCGCCTCACGCAACTCGGCCAACACCTCACCCGTTGCCGGGTTGACCGAAGTGAACGCGGCACCAGAGCCCGCAATCCACTCACCGCCGATCAGCATCTCAGTACGCACTTCGGTTTCTCCTTGGGGCTAGATGGCACGACTTGACGACGTAGCAGCCGACGCACCCGATGCGGTCCGGGGTCGTCCACTCTGGACATGGAGTGGATGAGGCCGACCCACATGGCTGCCCGTTAGGAGCGGGGCCGTTTCCGCCGCGATGTTGTCGAGGTAGGCGGCGACTCCATAGGGGTGGGCCGACCTGCCACAGAGGTGTTCAGCTTGAACGCGATCGGAACACCATGCCGTTGCCACAGCTCGTCCCTCATCGCCAGGTTTCCCTTACCCATCGCAAGGGCCCGCCGGGAACTTACCGGGCACTCCGGCGAGACCTGGCGAGCAGTTCATTCTTTTTACGGCCCGTACACAATCCTGTCAATGGATTCGATACACTTCCCATGCTTCAGGCTTTCAGGGCCAAACAAACCCTCTGAATCTCCACAAACACGAACAAGAGGGGTAGGTGACACCAACAATGTCGCTCACATCGCCGTCGGCAGCCCGTGCGCTGACGGATCGCCGCGGGCCCCTAGAACACCGCCCCATAGGCCTCGGCTACTGAGTCTTTCCATGTGGTGTCGCGGCTGACGGTGGGGGTCTCGTGCGTTACGCAGGGCGGAATCACCCACCCCCAAGGCCCCGCGGAGCGGTCGGCCCGGGTCGGGCGCCGCGCAGGTCTTGGAGGGTCTGGTCACCCACATCCAGTCATGATCGCGGATTTGGTGACGGTGTGTGACCCCAGCACGCAGGGGGATCCAGAGCCACGGCTCAGCCGACACCGACAACGTGGTCCCCGCTCTTTCGGAGACCCTTCCTTCGGCACTGAAGGTGCCAGGCCCGGACAGCCCTGCCTGCGCCGCCCCGTACAGTGCTTGGAGTCAGAAGGAACCGTCCCAGGCGCGTCCCAAGAAGGCCGCAACGTCCGCAAGTTCGGGCAGGGCGATTCCGTGCCCCAGGCCGGGGTAGAGACGCTCCTGGAGGCGTGCACCCGAGCGCTCGCGCAGCCACGTCCCGGTGCGCTCCACCAGGTCGGCCGGGATCACGGGGTCCTCGACGTCACGTCCCCAGAAGACCGGCACCCCAGCCAAACGACCCGGCCCGTCGGGTAGCCCAGCGTCCCAAGGCATAGTGCCCGACAGAAGTGCTGCCGCGGCGAAACGGTCGGGCTGCGCAAGGAGTAGCCCGCCCGCCATGGCCATGCCGCCGGAGAAGCCGAGCAACGATACGGAACTGTGCGGCGCCGCGACCGTGTCCAGCCAGCCGAACAGCCATTCTGCGGTCGCCGAGATGGATTCCGGCAGCGGGCGGCCGATCCCACGGTTGGCGAACCATGCGTAGCCGCCGCCCTCGGCAATCGGCGCACGCACGAACGCCACTGCGGCCTTCTCAGGAAGGTGCGGCGCAAGCCGGGCGAACGAATCCTCGTCTGAACCCCGTCCATGCAGAGCGACTACCAGGGGCGCATCCGACCGTTGGCCGGGATCGACGGACCAGCGGGCCACGGGGGTTGCAGCGTAGGGCATGGCGAACTCCTGGAGGCAATGGATCTTGCGGGAGAGTGACCAGCGCAGGTGACGCGAAAGGCACGCCGCGCATGCGGCTCCTCCCGTTCCGGAACTCTCCCACTGCTTTAAAGTTGAATCAAGCTGCCGAAGGCCGGCTCCGGCCCGATGCCGGGGACATCGTCCGGGATCCGCGGGCTAGCGAACTACCGCGCCCAGGTGGGCCAAGAGGGCCTCCTGCAGGGCCTGTGGCTGTTCCACGGCGAGGTGCCCGGCGTCGATGGTCAACAACGTGGCGCCGTGGACGCCCCGGGCGAGTTCCGTGGCGTGGGAAAGGGGCGTGGCCACGTCGCGTGAACCGCCGACGACGAGCGTCGGCGCGCTGATCCGGGTGAGTTCCGCTCGCAGGTCGTAAGCGGCCAGGGCGTCACAGCAGGCCGCGTAGCCTGCCGGATCCGTCTCGGCGAGCGCCGTCAACAGGGTACGGCCGACCGGGGTTTCGGCTGTGAGGGGATCCGCGAACCAGCGGCCCGGGATGGTGCCGAGCACTGGTCGGATTCCCTCCAGCCTCACGAGAGAGGCGCGCTCCAGCCACGGGGTGGCCGGGCCGAAGTGGGCAGAGGAGCAGACCATGGCCAGCGATGCGACCCTCTGGGGGTGGTGGACGGCCAGATGCGCGCCAATTGCGCCGCCCAGGGAGACCCCCGCGTAGTGGAAATCGTGGCGGCCGTAATGATCCACGAGTCCCAGAACCAGCGCGGCCAGATCCTTGACCCTGGTGCCACCGGGGGTGGGGTCGGACAGCAGCCCTGTCGGGGAGCCACCGTGTCCGGGCAGGTCGAACCGCAGCACCTGGAAGCAGCTGCTGAGCGCGTCCAGGTGCGGCTCCCAGAGGACCGTTGATGTTCCCAGAGACGGGCCGAGAACCAGCAGGGGATCGTCGGCATGACCGTGGAGGTCGTGGTACGGCAGGCGGGATGTGGTCACGGCGGCTCCTGGGTACGGGGATGGAAATCAGCGTTCGAGGACGAGCGCGAGGCCTTGGCCCACGCCGATACACAGGGTCGCGACTCCGACTCCCGAGCCCTTGGCAGCGAGTTGGTGGGCGACGGTGCCGGCGAGTCTGGCCCCGGAGGCGCCGAGCGGATGGCCGAGGGCGATGGCGCCGCCTCGGGGATTGAGGATGGCCGGATCGAACTCGGGCCACTCGGCCACACAACCCAGCACCTGAGCAGCGAAGGCCTCGTTCAGTTCGAGGACGGACAGGTCGTCGAACGTCCTGTCTGCCTTGCTGAGGGCGCTGTTGACGGCTTCGACGGGTGCCAGGCCGAAGTAGTGCGGGTCGATCGCCGAGACTCCAGTGGCACTGATGCGGGCCAGGGGTTCACACCCGAGGGCACGCAGGCCCAGCCCGTCGGTCAGCAGCAGGGCGGCGGCCCCGTCGTTGAGCGGTGAGGCGTTGCCCGCGGTCACCGTCCCGTCCTCCGCACGGAAGGACGGCTTGAGCTTGGCCATCGCCGCAAGGGAGGCGTCGGGCCGTACGCACTCGTCGGCTGCGAAGGCCACCGGGTCGCCCTTGCGCTGCGGAACGGAGACCGGCGCGATCTCACGATCGAACAGACCAGACTCCTGGGCCTTGGCGGCCTTCTGGTGGGAGGCGAGGGCGAACTCGTCCTGCTGCTTCCGGCTGATCTTGTGCTTCTCGGCGATGAGTTCCGCCGACTCGCCCAGCGGGACGGTCCACTGCGGGTCCATCTTCGGATTCACCATTCGCCAGCCGAGCGTGGTGGAGTACAACTCGGCGTGGCCGGACGGGAACGGCTTGTCGGACTTGGGGAGCACATACGGCGCCCGCGTCATGGACTCCACTCCACCGGCCACGGCGACGGAGGCGTCGCCGACCGCGATGGCGCGGGCTGCCTGGATCACCGCTTCGAGGCCGGAGGCGCACAGCCGGTTGACGGTCACGCCCGGTACCGAGGTCGGCAGGCCCGCGAGCAGGGCGGCCATGCGGGCGACGTTGCGGTTCTCCTCGCCGGCCCCATTGGCGTTGCCGAAGTACACGTCGTCGATGCGGGCTGGGTCCACCTGCGGAGTGCGGGCGAGGAGTTCGCGTATCACGTGGGCGGCCAGGTCGTCCGGGCGTACGGAAGCGAGCGCGCCGTTGTAGCGGCCGATCGGCGTGCGGACCGCGTCGACGATGTAGACGTCCCGCAGTGTCATGACGAGATCTCCTCATTGATGTGAACCTTGGCGTCGGTCTTGGCCACGATGTCGTCGACCGTCACGCCCGGTGCGGTCTCGACGAGGACGAGTCCGTCGTCGGTGACGTCGAGGACGCCGAGGTCGGTGATGATCCGGTTCACGCACGCCTTGCCGGTCAGCGGCAGCGCGCACTCGGTGAGGATCTTCGGGCTTCCGTCCTTGGCGGTGTGGGTCATGACCACGATGACGGTGCGGGCGCCGTGGACGAGGTCCATCGCCCCGCCGATCCCGGTGACCAGCTTCCCGGGAATCGCCCAGTTGGCCAGGTCGCCCTTCTCCGATACCTGCATCGCGCCCAGCACGGCGACATCGATGTGCCCGCCCCGGATCATGGAGAACGACAGCGCGGAGTCGAAGAAGGAGGAGCCCGGCAGGACGGTGACGGTTTCCTTGCCCGCGTTGATCAGGTCGGGATCGACGGCGTCCTCGGTGGGATAGGGGCCGGTGCCCAGGATGCCGTTCTCCGACTCCAGGACCACCTCGACGCCCGGCGGCAGATGGTTCGGGATCAGCGTCGGCAGGCCGATGCCGAGGTTGACGTACTGGCCGTCCCTCAGTTCGCCCGCGGCCCGCGCGGCCATCTGTTCTCGCGTCCACGCCATCAACTGCTCACCGTCCGCTGCTCGATCTTCTTGTCGGCCACCTGCTCAGGCGTGAGCGCGATCACCCGCTGCACGAAGATCCCGGGGAGGTGCACGGCGTCCGGGTCGATCTCCCCGGGCTCGACCAACTCCTCCACCTCGGCGACCGTGACCCGGCCGGCCATCGCGGCCAGCGGGTTGAAGTTCCGGGAGGACTTGTTGAAGACGAGGTTGCCGTGCCGGTCGCCCTTGGCGGCGCGGACCAGCGCGAAGTCGGTGCGGATGCCCCGCTCCAGGACGTACTCCACGCCGTCGAACTCCCGGACCTCCTTCGGCGGCGAGGCGAGCGCGACCCCGCCCTCGCCGTCGTACCGCCACGGCAGCCCGCCCTCGGCCACCTGCGTGCCCACCCCGGCCGGGGTGTAGAAGGCGGGGATCCCGGCGCCGCCCGCGCGCAGCCGCTCGGCCAGCGTGCCCTGCGGGATCAACTCGACCTCCAGCTCGCCGGACAGGTACTGGCGCGCGAACTCCTTGTTCGCCCCGATGTAGGAGCCGGTGACGCGGGCGATCCGGCCGGCCGCCAGCAGCACCGCGAGGCCGGACTCCATCGCGCCGCAGTTGTTCGACACCACGCTCAGACCGGTCGTCCCGCGCTCGTACAGCGCCTGGATCAGTACGTTCGGCACACCGCTGAGCCCGAATCCACCGACCGCGAGGGACGCGCCGTCCGGCACATCGGCCACCGCCTCCAGGGCAGTGGCGACCACCTTGTCCATCACGCCACGTCCTCAGCGGCAGCCGCCAGGTCGGAGGGGTGCTGCGCCAGAGGCGTGACCTCCACCCTCATGTACGGGAACAGCGGCAGGTTCCACAGGACCCGGTGCAGCGCCTCGTTGTCCGCGACGTCGAAGATGCTGATGTTGGCGTACTGCCCGACGCACCGCCAGATGTGGACCCACTCCCCCGACTTCTGAAGTTCCTGGCAGTAGGCCTTCTCACGGGCCACCAGGTCCGCGCGAACCCCCGGGGCGAGGTCGCGCGGAATCTCAACGTCCATCCGAACCGCGAACAGCACCGTTCATCACGCCTTGTCGAGGACGAAGTCGTAGGTGACCTCGTTGCCACTGCCGTCTGCGGCCGGCTTCGGGTCGAGGATCAGCTCAGGCTTGACGGCCGAGGCGATGTCGTCCTCGACGTGGCTGCCGCCCTGGAAGTACAGCTGGGTGGTGATGAGCTGGTGACCCGGCGCCGAAACCTTCAGGTGCAGGTGGGCGGGGCGCCAGGCATGCCACCCCGCCGCCGCGATGAGCTTGCCGCACGAGCCGTCGGTCGGGATCTGGTACGGCGCCGGCTCGATGGTGTGGATCTTGAAGTTGCCCTGGTCGTCGGCGACGACCGTGCCACGCAGGTTCCACTCCGGCAGGCCGGGCGCAAACTGCGCGTAGTAGCCTTCGTTGTCGGCCTGCCAGATCTCGACGAGCGCTCCTGACAGCGGCGTGCCGTCCACGCTCGTCGCCTGGCCCTGGAAGAGCAGCGGGGTGCCCGCCTCGTTCTCGCGCATCGGCAGGGTCGCCTCGGCGGGCAGGTGCGGTGCGTCGGGGATGTAGTACGGGCCCTCGATGGTGCCCTTGCTGCCTTCGCGGTTCTCGTTCGCGACCTCCTCGACCACGCGTTCCAGCCACACGTCGAGGAAGAGCGGCCACTCACCGTCCTGGCCGACCTGGATCAGCCACGACTTGAGCACGTCGTACTCGGCGTAGGTGACCTTGTGACGGCGGATGATGTCGTGGGCGGCGGAGAGCAGCTCGCTCACCAGGGTGTTGACCCGCTCGGTGGACGTGGCCACGGCCTCGCGCTGCTTGCGGGCGAAGCTCTCGGTGGCGGCGTTCCCGGACGCGGCCGCGGTGGCAGCCTCGGTGGTGATGTCGGTCATGGTGTGTGTCCCTGTTCTGTGTTGAGTTGGGTGATGAAGGGGTTGGTCAGTGGTCCTGGCGGTAACGGGCCAGCTTCTCCGGGTCGATGACGAGACCGAGCCCCGCGCCCTCGCGGACCCGCAGGGTGCCGTCCTCGATGCGGAGGGGATCGGTGAGCAGGTCGTCGCTCATGTCCAGGAAGTTGGACAGCTCGCCGGCGTGGCGTGAGGTATGCCGGTGGGCGGCACCGAAGGCGACCGAGCACAATGTGCCGATCTGGCCGTCGATCTGATTGCCCATCACCACCTCGACGCCGAGGCCCTGGCACTGGCCCAGTACCCGCTGGGAGGTGGTGAAGCCGGTGCGCGCGGTCTTGATGCTGATGGCGGTCGCGGATCCGCCGAGCAGCTCGCGGGTGACCTCGGCCGGCCGGGTCGCGCTCTCGTCGGCGATGAAGGGGATGGTGGTCTGCCTGACCAGCCAGCGCCGCCCCAAGACGTCGTCGGCGGGGCAGAGCTCCTCGGCGAAGGTCAATCCCAGGGGTGCCAACTCCCTTAGGGCCTGGGCCGATTCGGAGGCACTCCACCCGCGATTGCCGTCGATGTAGAGCTCCACTTCGGGGCCCAGGGCCTCGCGCAGGGCCCAGCAGGCGGCGACGTCGTCGGTGTAGGGGTGCCGGCCCACCTTCACCTTGAAGGTGGTGATGCCGTACGTGTCGCGGATCCGTTCCGCCTCCGCCACCATCTCCGCGGCGGGCGCGAAGCCGACCATGTGGCTGACCCGCATGCGGTCGGTGTAGCCGCCGAGCAGTCCGGAAACCGGCAGTCCGGCCGCCTGGCCCAGGACGTCCCAGAGCGCCATGTCGATCGCTGCCTTGGCGGTGGGGTTGCCGACGGTGCGGTCCAGGCGCTCATGGATCACCTCGCGCTCCAGGACCGTCAGCCCCTGGAGCTGTGGTGCGAAGATCTTGCCGATGACGGCGACGATCGACTCCTGGGTCTCGCCGTACGTATACGGGCGGGGCGGCGCTTCGGCCGTGCCGGTCAAGCCCTCGTCGGTGTGCACCCGCACCAGAACGTGGTCGGCGGTGCGCACCTCACCGCTGGCGAATTTCAGCGGCTTCTTGTAGGGAATCGCGAAGGGAATCGCCTCGATACCGACGATTTTCATGTCGTCTCTTCCAGACCTTCCAGAAATATGTCGTTCTTCTCGAGGACCTTCAGCAGATTCCTCAGCAAGGGCGAGTCGTCGTCCTCACGCCAGGCCAGGTCGAGACGCACACTGAGAGCGTTCTCGATGGGCTTGTACAGAACGCCCTCCCGCGGTGCGGAGCGGATGGACTCCGGCAGGACGGCGATGCCGAGGCCGGCGGCCACCAGTGCCAGCACCGTCGAGGTCTCGTTGACCTCGTAGGCGCAGTGTGGGTGGAACCCTGCCGCGAGACAGCCACGGATCACGGCGTCGTTGACGACGGAGCCGAGTGCGGCGCCGTACATGACGAAGTTCTCGTGCCGCAGCTGGGCGAGGCGCACGGTCTCCGCCTCACTCAGCCAGTGCTCTGCGGGAACGGCGAGGACCAGCAGCTCGTCGGCGATGGCGCGGTGAACGATCCCCTCCTGCCGGACAGGGGGCCGCAGGACGCCGATGTCGAGGCGGCGCTCGAGCAGCCCTGTTTCCTGGGCGGGCGTGAGCATCTCGGTGTGCACCTCCAGCGTCACTTGGGGCATTGCGCGTTCCAACAGACGGGCCAATGCGGGCAGTTGGCGATACGAGGCAGAGCCGGTGAGGCCGATCCGCAGCACCCCTTCCGCTCCCGCGGCGAAGCGTCCGACCCTCGCGACGGCGTCGTCGACGCCCTGGAGGATGCGCTCCACGTCACCGCGGAACACCTCGCCGGCGCCGGTCAGGGCGACCTGCCGGGTGGTACGCGTGAACAGCTCCACGCCCAGTTCCGCCTCCAGCTGGCGGATCGCCTGGGAGAGCGGCGGCTGCGCCATGTGCAACCGCTCCGCCGCCCGGCCGAAATGGCACGTGTCGGCGACAGCCGCGAAATAGCGCAGATGCCTGAGCTCCATCGGAATCTCCCTCGATTGCGGCCCAGCGTAGGAACTGAATAACCAGACCCACAAATACCTGATTGCAGGGTATTGATATGCAGCCCATATCAATACCCCCCTGGGTCAACCCTGGGGGAATGCCTGGGGCCGGGCCTTCACCGTCCTGACATGGTGCTGAAAAGCGGCGGACACACGCCGTTGCCGACCGGAAGGCCCGGACGGCGGGACATGATCGGAGGGACGGCGCCCATGGCCGAGGACTACAGCCGCGCGCGGACCATCCTCGAAGACGCCCTCGTGGAGGACCCGGACAACGGTGTGTACCGGGTGCGACGGAACGTCTTCACCGACGAGGAACTCTTCGAGCTGGAGATGAAGCACATCTTCGAGGGGAACTGGGTCTACCTCGCGCACGAGAGCCAGATCCCCGAGGTCGGTGACTACTTCACGACCTATATCGGCCGCCAGCCCGTCGTCATCTCCCGCGACAAGCAGGGCGAGCTGCACTGCCTGATCAACGCGTGCAGCCACCGCGGCGCGATGCTGTGCCGCCGCAAGACCGACAACCGCACCACCTTCACCTGCCCGTTCCACGGCTGGACGTTCAACAACAGCGGCAAGCTGCTGAAGGTGAAGGACCCGCGCGAGGCCGGCTACCCCGAGCAGTTCAACACCGACGGCTCCCACGACCTGAAGAAGGTCGCCCGCTTCGAAAGCTACCGGGGTTTCCTGTTCGGCAGTCTCAACCCGGACGTCAAGCCGCTGCGGGAGCACCTGGGCGACGCCGCCGTCGTGATCGACATGGTCGTCGACCAGTCTCCGGAGGGCCTGGAGGTGCTGAGGGGATCCTCGACGTACCACTACGACGGCAACTGGAAGCTCCAGGCGGAGAACGGCGCCGACGGCTACCACGTCTCCGCCACCCACTGGAACTACGCCGCCACCCAGGCCCGCCGCACGTCCGGCGAGTCGAAGAACGACACCAAGACGATGGACGCGGGCGGCTGGTCCAAGCAGAAGGGCGGCTTCTACTCCTTCGACCACGGCCACCTACTGCTCTGGACCAAGTGGCTCGACCCCGCCAACCGGCCGCTTTTCGAGAAGCGCGACGAGCTGGCGGAGCAGTTCGGGGCGGAGAAGGCCGACTGGATGATCGGCGTGTCCCGGAATCTGTGCCTGTACCCGAACGTGTACCTGATGGACCAGTTCAGCTCGCAGATCCGGCACTTCCGGCCCATCTCCGTCGACAAGACCGAGGTCACCATCTACTGCATCGCCCCCAAGGGCGAGCCGGCCGAGGACCGCGCCCGCCGGATCCGCCAGTACGAGGACTTCTTCAACGCCACCGGCATGGCCACCCCGGACGACCTGGAGGAGTTCCGCTCCTGCCAGAAGACGTACCTGGCCGAGTCCATGCCGTGGAACGACCTCAGCCGCGGTGCCGTGCACCAGATCGACGGTCCGGACGAGGACGCCGAGAAGATCGGCATCAACCCGATCGCGAGCGGGGTGCGCACCGAGGACGAGGGGCTCTACCCCATCCAGCACGGCTACTGGCTCGAGACGCTGCGCAAGGCCCTGGAGGTGGCGAAGTGAGCACGACAATCGACGAGATCACCCTCGAGGACGTCCGGCAGTTCCTCTACCGCGAGGCCCGCTACCTCGACGACCGCGAGTTCGAGAAGTGGCTGGAGTGCTACCACCCGAACGCCGATTTCTGGATGCCGGCCTGGGCGGACGACGACGAGCTCACCCGCGACCCGCAGCGCGAGATCTCGCTGGCCTACTACCCGACCCGGGCCGGCCTGGAGGACCGCGTCTTCCGCATCCGCACCGACCGCTCCAGCGCCACGAGCCTGCCCGAGCCGCGCACCGGCCACAACATCACCAACGTCGAGATCACCGGCCGGTACGGCGAGTTGGTGGAAGTGCGCTTCAACTGGTTCACGCTCTACTACCGCTACCAGACGACCGACACGTACTTCGGCACCTCCTTCTACCAGCTCGACGTCTCCGGTCCGGAGCCGCTGATCACCAGCAAGAAGGTCGTCCTGAAGAACGACTACGTGCACCACGTCGTCGACATCTACCACGTCTGAAATGAGCACCCGCATGTCCTTCCAGGTCGCCCTGAACTTCGAGGACGGCATCACCCGGTTCATCGAGTGCCGTCCGGACGAGACCGTCGCCGAAGCCTCCTACAAAGCGCGCATCAACATTCCCCTCGACTGTCGCGACGGCGCCTGCGGCACCTGCAAGTCGCTGTGCGAGTCCGGCAGTTACGACGGCGGCGACTACATCGACGAGGCACTGAGCGAAGACGAGGCGGCGAGCGGCTACTGCCTGCCCTGCCAGATGACCCCGCAGAGCGACCTCGTGCTGCGCATCCCCTCGTCCTCGGCGGCGGCGAAGACCGGCGCGGCCACCCACACGGCCACGGTCGCCGCCATCAAGCGCCACTCCCCCACCACGGTCGAGTTCGCGCTCGACGTCGCCGGCCGGGACGCGCTCGACTTCCTGCCCGGCCAGTACATCAACATCGCCGTACCCGGCACGGACCAGAGCCGCTCGTACTCCTTCAGCTCGGGGCCCGCTCAGCTGCAGAACTCGTTCCTGGTGCGGATCGTCGACGGCGGTGCGATGTCCAGCTACCTCACCCAGCGAGCCCGCGTCGGCGACCGGCTGGAGTTCACCGGCCCCATGGGCAGCTTCTACCTGCGCGCCGTCACCCGGCCCGCCCTGCTGCTGGCGGGCGGCACCGGCCTGGCGCCCCTGCTGTCGATGCTGGAGGACATGGCCCAGAAGCCGCCCGCGCACCCGGTCCACCTGCTCTACGGCGTCACCACCGATCTGGACCTCGTCCACCTGGACACCCTCGAGGACTACGCGGAGGTCATCCCCGGCTTCACCTTCGACCACTGCGTGGCCGACCCCGACAGCACAGCCCGCAACAAGGGCTTCGTCACCGGCCTGATCGACTCCTCGACGCTGCACGACGGCGACGTGGACGTCTACCTGTGCGGCCCGCCCGCAATGGTGGAAGCCGTACGCGGCCACATCGCATCCCTCGGCGTGAACCCGGCGAGCTTCCACTACGAGAAGTTCACCCCGGCCGCCGTACGACAGACGGCGGAGGCGGCGTGAGCGTCCACATCGACCGGTTCTCCGGGAAGAAGGTAGTGGTCACCGGCGCGGCCCAGGGCATCGGGCTCGCCGTGGCCAGCCGCCTGGCCGCCGAGTCGGCCGAGCTCACGCTGGTCGACCGGTCCGAACTTGTACACGACGTCGCCGCCGAGCTCGGCGCGCACTCCGTGACCGCCGACCTGGAGTCCTACGCGGGAGCGGAGGCGGCCGTCGCCGCCGCCCGGAAGCGGCACGGCCGGATCGACGTCCTGGTGAACAACGTGGGCGGCGCCATCAATTTCAAGCCGTTCACCGAGTTCACCGCCGAGGAGATCCAGGCCGAGATCACCCGCTCGCTGCTGACCACTCTGTGGTCCTGCCGAGCGGTGCTGCCGGCCATGACGGAACAGGGACAGGGCGTGATCGTCAACGTCTCCTCGTGCGCGACCCGCGGCATCCACCGCATTCCCTACTCCGCGGCCAAGGGCGGCATCAACGCGCTCACCGCCGCGCTCGCCTTCGAGTACGCCGACTCCGGGATCCGCGTGGTCGCGACGGCACCGGGCGGCACCGAGGCACCTCCGCGCAAGATCTCCCGTGGCACACCGACGCCGCGTACCGCCCAGGAGAAGGACTGGTTCCAGGCCCACATCGACCAGACCCTCGCCTCCTCGCTGCTGAAGCGTTACGGCACGCTCGACGAGCAGGCCGCCGCGATCTGCTTCCTCGCCTCCGACGAAGCGTCCTACATCACTGGCACGGTGCTGCCGGTCGCCGGCGGGGATCAGGGCTGAAGCATGACCACTGACCTGACCGGACGGTCGCGAACCCAAGCACGTCGCCAGCGCAAGGCCCTGCGGTGGATCGTGGGCTTCGCCGCGGTGGCCGTGCTCTTCGACGGATACGCCCTGCTCGTCTACGGCGCCGTCGTGCCCACCCTGCTCCGCGATCCCGGTCAGATCGGTGCACTCACGCCCGGCCAGGCCGGAGCTGTCGGCTCCTACGCCCTGATGGGCGCTCTGGTCGGTGCCCTGGCCGCGGGCGCCGTAGGCGACCGGGTCGGGCGGCGTCGCATGATGCTGGCCAACCTCGCCTGGTTCTCACTCGGCATGGGTCTGACTTCAGTCGTCACCAGCGTCACCGCCTTCGGCCTCCTGCGCTTCTTCACCGGCATCGGAGCCGGGGCAGTAATGTCCACCGTCGGCGCCCTGATAGCCGAGTTCTCTCCCCCGGACCGCCGCAATTTCTACAACGCCATCGTGTACAGCGGCGTCCCCGGCGGCGGCGTCATGGCGGCCTTGCTGGCGATACTCACCTCCGACGCGATCGGCTGGCGCGGACTGTTCCTCATCGGAGCCCTGCCGCTCGTTCTCGTACTGCCCGTGGCCGCGCTGCGGCTGCCTGAATCCCCCAGGTGGCTGCTGGCCCGCGGCCACGCGGACAAGGCCCACGAGGTCGCCCGGCAAACCGGCACCAGCTTGCCGGCCCCCACCGTCGCCACTGCGGCCCCCCACGACAGCCAGGCCAGGGAAAGAATCGGCTTCGCGGCCCTCGCGACCCGGCGCTACGCGCGCGTCACCGTGCTCCTGGGCTTCATGAGCTTCTCCGCCGTGGCCTTGATCTACGGTCTGAACACCTGGCTGCCCGAGATCATGGGCCGCGGTGGTCACGGCAAGGCGTACGCATTCGCCTTTCTGCTCGCTCTCAACGGTGGCGCCATCATCGGCGGCATGATCGCTTCACGCTGCGCCGACCGGTTCGGCCCTCAGCGGGCGATCGGTACGACGTTCGCCCTGGCCGCCGTCTCGCTCGTCCTACTGACGCTTGCACCACCCACGGCCGTGATGCTTGGCCTCGTCGCCGTGGCGGGGGTCGGGGGCTCCGGCACGCAGGTCCTCATCCTCGGGTTCGCCTCGAACTCCTACGACACCCTGGCCCGCGCTGCGGGCCTCGCCTGGTGCGACGGGTTCGGCCGCCTCGGCGGCATCCTCGGCCCACTCGCCGGCGGTGCGCTGGTGGGCGCCGGAGTTCCGTCCCTCTACACCTTCTACCTGTTCGCGGGCGTCGGACTCCTCGGAGTGCTCGTGACCGCCTTCGCCTCCCGAAGCGATGCCGCACCCACCGCTGCCGAGCAGCCCGTCCTCTGACGTTGACCGCCTGGCTGATTCAGTCCTGTGCTGAGACGATGCCCCAGGAGGGGTCCTCCCGGAAACGCGCGGCAAGTTCGCTGCCGGACCGGATGCCGAGCTCTGCGCAGATGTGCGTCAGGTGGTACTGCACGGTCTTGGCGGAGATGAACAGCTCCATGGCGGTCTCCTGGTTGCTCGCCCCTCCCGCGGCGCGTAGACGCGCAACTCGGGGTCCACGGCGGCGAGCGACTCCTCTCCCATCCGGCAGTTGCCGACCTGGTGGTGATACGTGGCGACGGCCCGGCGCGCGTACGCGCGCAGGTCGTCGCGGGTACGGGCCTCGGGTCCCGGTGCCAACTCGGCTGTGCGCCATGCGCCGAAGGTCGCCTGGCCGCCGATCTCGCGGCACAGTTCCACCGCGTCGACCACTGCTTCGAGGTCGTACCGCTCGGCGAGCACGTTCGGGTCGAGCAGCGGGGCCGCTTCCGGGTCGGCCGAGGACAGACGCAGTGTGCCCCGCGAGAGCGGCCGGACGAACCCGCTCGTCACAGGTACTCGCCAAACCGTGCACTGAGGTTCGTAGACGGGGTCAACCGCTCCTGGCGGGATGAGGAGTTGGAGCGGGCCATCGAGGGCCAGGGCATAGCGCCTTCTCCAGGGAAGCCCACTGGCGCCGGTATGAGCCGCGCTTCGCTCCTACGTCATCCGACCTGATCGAAGCCCGCTTCCACGGGCGTGACCCTGGAGCGGTTCCAGTCCCCAAGCGGCCGCTCGAGCGGCGGCCGCGGCACGATTGGGGAGGTCCAGTTTGGCCAGGATGTGCTCGATGTGCGTTGCGACCGTGCGTACTGCGATCGACAGACGGCCGGCGATCTCGCGGTTTGTGAGGCCGCGGGTCAGTTCGGCCATGACCTGCAGTTCGCGGAGAGACAGCCCACCAGGACGGCCGCACGGCCGGCAGAAGGCTTGGGTCGTGGTCCCGGTCCGGATCAGACGCACTTCGATCAGCTGCTGCGCGTGGATCACGAGGATCGTTGTCGGCAGCGGCCGAGACCGGGCCGTGGTGCGGATGAGATCGCTCAGCAAGGACCCGTCGACCCCGAGGTGCCGTCGCAGACCGCCGTTGACGGACAGGTACGGCGCACCCGGGGAATCGGGAACGGTCATGGCCCAGCCGCCGTCACCTGGTTCGGACGGCTGATCGTAGGCGTCATTCTTTCGTAGGGGGTCCGCCACGGCGGCAAGGGAGTCAGTGAGCATGGCCACCACGGGGCGGACCGGGAGGAGGTGGTCGAGCGGTCGGGTCATTCCGATGTTGAGGACCCCGACGTAGCGGCCGTCCGTGGTGAACAGGCACTGGGTGGTGCCCTCGCTGAAGCCCGACGGTTCGACGATGTCGCGCACGACAGACGACATGCGCCGCAGCTGCCGCGGCATGTCGGACAGCCAAAGAGCCTCGCGCGTGCGCTGGATGCGCGCGAAGACGGGATCCCGGTGCAACTCGGTCTCGATGATTCCGGCTGTGGCACGCGGCATGGCGTCCGTGAGATTGATGTGACGGCCGGCGGCCTCGTCCCACCTGGACAGGCCGGCCACCTCGAAGGGGACGAGGTCCGCAAGAGCTGCGAGGACCGCGTCGAGGGTCGCCGTGCCGCGCGCGGCACGCATTGCGGCTTCGCGCACCGCCAAGGCCCTGTCCATCAGCCGGGCAGTGCTGCCAGGAGCCTCCGCCATGCGCTGAGCATAGGTCACGGGTGCCTCGCCTTCCGTGGCGGAAGCCACACGACCACGGTTGCGCAGGCATCCGGCGGCAGCCCCGCCCAAGGGAGCTGCCGCCAGATCCTCAGCCCCGGGGAGCTGGGTCTATCGGGGTGGTGAGACCAGACCGCCGCTCGATGACCTCGGCGGCCTGGAGCAGCGACTCCTCGTCGAAGGCGCGGCCGATGAGCTGGACGCCCAGAGGCGCGCCGCCATCACGGACCGCTCCGATGCCGAGCCCCGGCAGGCCGAGGAGCGGCGCCGCTGTGTTCGCCCACTGATGAGAGAGAAGCTCACGACACCGGTCCACCGAGACAAGGTCCTCTCCGTGAGCGAAAGCGGGCTCTCCGGAGTTCGGCACGAGCAGGATCGGGAACTTCGCCATGAACTCGGAGAGCTGCCTGCGCAGCAGGTGGCGCCGGCTCCAGCCGCCCACGAACTCCGCGAACGAGACCTCGCCGAAGGCGTCGGCAGCGGCCTCGGTCAGCAGCTGGAAGAAACGGCCGATCTGAGCCTCTTGCACACGATGGACCTCGCTGGTGAGACCGAGGACCTGCATCTCGGTCAGCACCAGTTTCCACCACAGGGAAGCCGCCTCACCCAGGAGAGGGAGGGACACCTCTTCCACCTCGTAGCCGGCCTCGGCGAGCCATCTGCCCGCCACCCGCACCGCGTCATCCGTCTCGGGCCGGCCCGGGCCTGCGAAGGAATGACGGCCCGGATCGGTCACGATCGCCACTCTCTTCGGCGCCTGGCCGGCGTCGTATCTCGGGGCGTCGAAGGGTACGGCGATGGGGTCTCGAGGATCCGGAGCCTGCATGACGCGGAGTGCCAGGCGTACGTCGCCGACGGTCCTGGCGATCGGGCCCTCCACTGCGAATCCGGCGTAGGACAGCGGCATGCCGGACCCTGGAGGGGCGTGCCAGACCGGCACACGGCCGACGGTGGGACGCAGGCCGACAACGCCGCATACCGCCGCCGGGTAACGGATCGACCCGGCTATGTCGTTACCGTGGGCGATCGGGACGACGCCAGTGGCGACTGCCACCGCCGCGCCACCGCTCGATCCACCGGGAGTGACCCCGCTGTCCCACGGGTTGCGGGTGCGCCCCCAGTGCTCACTCTCCGTACACCACCGAAACGAGAACGACGGGACATTGGTCCGTCCGACGGAGATCGCGCCCGCCGCCTGCAGATTCGAGAGCACCGGCGCCGTCTCAGGGGCGGGGTGACGCAGGTAGTCCGCCACGCCGTCAGGCGTGGGCTGCCCTTTCACGTCGGTGTTCAGTTTGAAGGCGACCGGCACTCCGGACAGTGGGCCGACGGCGTCGCCGCGTGCGATCGCGGCGTCGGTCTGCTGTGCCTTGTCCAGTGCGTCCTCGGCGACCTCGCCGAAGGCGTTGGAGACGTGGTTGGTCGCCTCCAGCCGTGCTAGGGCCGCCGTGACGGCTTCGACGGCCGAGATCTCACCGTTCTTGATACATCGCGCGGTCCGCTCCGCGGACCAATGCCACAGTTCCTCGCTCATGTCCCAGCTCTCCTGAAACCCGAGGGCGGGCAGTGGTGCGGCGTCACGCAGGGATGCCGAACGGGCTGTCGACGGAGTACAGCCAGGAACCGTCCGTCTGACGGCGCGCGACCTCGACGGTGGTCCCGCTCAGCGACAGGGGATTGCCCGCAGGATCGCTGCCCTCCAGCGACCAGTGCCCGTGCATGAGCGCGACACCGTTCGCCTCGACGGCGAAGGCCGGGGTGAGGTCGAACTTCTGCGCGACGCTGAGCAGTCCGCCGAGGGCCTCCCGAATCCCTGCGGTTCCGACCGCTGTCTCACCGCTCTGCGAAACGAACACCGCGCTGTCCTCGTAAAGCGACAGCAACCCTTCGAGGTCCTTGGCCAGGAAGAGTTCGAGGAACCGGCTCTGCAGTTCCTGGGGGGTTGATGCGGTCATGCTTCCTCCTTGCTACGGGGCGCCACTCGGGCGTGCCGTGACAGTAGGGCGCCCCCCTTGCGTGCCACATCGGCAGAACGACCGATGGGCGGTCAGGTCCGCGGCCGGCGTCGCCGCGGTGGGCCCTGCGCCCCTCCATCGAGAGGTCCCGACAGAATGCGTCGTTTGTAGTGCGGCCGGTGCCTTCGCTGCTTGGTGTCGAGGCGTCCTAGGCTTGTTGCATGCGATCAGCGTGGGGATTGGTCATGGGTGGGGCCGCTGCCCTGGTCTGGGGCGAGTGTTTGAACCGGCGCTGGTCTCGAACGCTCGTCGGGAACGGTGCCGGCGCTTCCGAGGCCGTGGTTGTGCTGGGCTACCGCAATCCGCGTGCGGCGATCAACGTCATCAACCGGTGGCGAGTCCGTGCTGGGCTCCGATCCATCGCCTCCGACAAGGCACGCGACACCCGGGTGATCTTCAGTGGCGGTGCGACCGGTAGCGGTCCTGCGGAGGCCCAGCTGATGGCCGACTACGCGAAGTCTGTGCTCAAGTTCGGAGGCCACGTGCTCATCGAAGATCAGAGCAGGACCACGTGGGAGAACGTGACAAACGTGATCCCACTACTCGAAGGCGTCGACCGCATCAAGATCGCCTCCCAACCAGCTCACGCACTCAAGGCCCGCGCGTACTTGCACCGGCAACGCCCTGATCTTGCAAAGCGACTCGTGGTCGCGGATGACTATCGCCCCGGCGAGTGGGCAGTTCTCAAACCGCTGCTGGCTCTGTACGGACTGTGGACGCTTCGCGGTCTCCAGGCCGAGGAACGAAAGGTCTCGCTCTAGCCGGCCGCTGTCGCGCCAGCGTCCGCGCGCTCCACGAGATCGTCGCGTTCGGCACGTGTCTCGACATCGGCGCGAGCGTCCACCTGAGGGCGCACCGCAGCGGCCCGACCCCCTGCTGCGACAATGAGCGCGTGACCCGCGCATCCCTGGACAAGCAACAGCACGAAGTCGCCTCGATGTTCGACGACGTGGCGGAACGGTACGACCTGACCAACGACGTGCTGTCCCTCGGCCAGGCTCGGCTGTGGCGCAAGGAGGTGGCGAAAGCCGTCGACGCGCGCCCCGCGCAGAAGGTCCTGGACCTCGCGGCCGGTACGGCCAGCTCCTCGCTGCCCTTCGCGCGGACCGGCGCGTACGTGGTCCCCTGTGACTTCTCGCTGGGGATGCTCCAGGTCGGCAAGAAGAAGCACACGTGGCTGCCGTTCACGGCGGG
>NZ_MCGQ01000001.1:92989-153630 GCF_002242805.1 Streptomyces diastatochromogenes
CGGGCCCTGCCGCCGGTCGCCCGCGCGGTGTCCTCGAACCCGGACGCGTACGACTACCTGGCCGAGTCCATCCGCGCCTGGCCCGACCAGCCCGCCCTCGCCGAACGGCTGCGCAAGGCGGGCTGGTCGAAGGTGGCCTGGCGCAACCTGAGCGGCGGGATCGTGGCCCTGCACCGGGGCTTCAAGATTCCGTAGCGCTTCTAGGGCCGCTTCGTCGCCGGCAGGCAGCCGAGCGGCGTCGGCTTTCGAGGTGCCCAACCGCGAGCGCGCCGTTCACGCACACCGGGCGGTGCTCGTGGCGCTGCCCGACGGCGAGGCGCCCTCGGTCGAGGCGGGCAGCCTCCCTTGTGTCGCCCAGCCGCTAGTCAGCGCGGGTCTACTTGGGGAATCAAGCCGAGCAACTCTGTCCCCATCCCGAGCAGCCCGTTCTCTGACGTGGGCCACCCGGCCGTTCAGTCCTGTGCCGGGGCCATGCCCCAGGAGGGGTCCTCGCGGAAACGCGCGGCCAGTTCGCTGCGGGACCGGATGCCGAGCTTGGCGTAGATGTGCGTCAGGTGGTACTGCACGGTCTTGACGGAGATGAACAGCTCAACAGCGGTCTCCTGGTTGCTCGCCCCACCCGCGACGAGCCGGGCCACAGCCTGTTCCTGAGCAGTGAGGCGGGACATGTCCGCCGTGCCGCGGGGCGCGTGGAGGCCGCCCGCCTTGAGTTCCCGGTCGCACCGCTCCACATACGTTTCGGCCCCCAGGGCCAGGTACGCGTCGCGCGCGTTCTTGAGGACGATGTCCGCCTCCTTGCGCTTGCCCGCACGGCGCAGGGACTGACCGTAGGCGAAGTTCACGCGGGCGCGGTCGTAGGGCAGAGGCAGGCGGTCGAGATGGGCCAAGGCCTGCTCGAACTCCTTGCGGGCGGCGTCGATATCGCCGCGTGCGGCGGAGATCCGCCCGCGGACCAGGCCCAGGCGAGCCTGGGTGGAGTGATGCCCCCGCTGTACGGCCAGTTCTTCGTGCGGGGTGAGAAACGCATCCGCCTGATCGACGCGGCCACTCATCACGAGGGCGTTGCCGTACACGTCCTGCCAGGGCCAGAAACCGGGCTCGTCGATCCACTGCCGCGACGCCAGCTGGAGCACGGGAGCCAGCGCCTCGACGGCCCTCTCGTAGTCGCCTCGTGCCTCGGCGACATGGGCACGTGCCAAGCACGCCGGTACCAGCATGATCTCGTAGTGGTGCAGCTCGGCGGTGGCCTCGTTGAGGTGGTGATCAGCCTTCTCCCAGTCCCCTCGCAGGGCGTGGATCTGCGCACCGGTCCAGTGGACCAAAGGGCGGACAAATTCGATACGCGCCTCACCGAGGCGGCTGGCCGCGCGGTCCACGCTCTCGACGGCCTCCTGCCATGCACCCAGCGCGAACTGGGTTCGAGCCAGCCAGCCCTGGGCCCACAGCGAGATGCGCGTGGAGCCCATGCGGTAGCCGGTGGGAACCGCCGCTTCGAGTCGGCGACGCGCGGTCTCGGGGGCGTCCCGGGCCAAGTCCACCCAGCCGCGGCCGAGCTGGAACCGCTGGGACTGCGCGCTGGCAGGCATGTCGGCTGCGGCTGCCTCGTATTGAGCGGCTGCCTCGTCCGGACGCCCGATGGCGGCCAGCCCGATGCCGAGAACCGCCTTGGACTCGACCACGGACGGATCGGACGGATCTGCCATTTCGATGGCGCGACGGGCCCAGGCCACCAGCTCTGAGGCGTCGCAGCGCCCCAGAGCGTGCAGGACGCGACGCTGGCAGATCTTCGCCGTCAGGTCAGGCCGCTCTTGTGGGTCACAGCGTGTCCAGGCCCGGCTGAGGAAGGTGTCCGCCTCGGAGGGACGACCGCGCATGATGGCCAGATAGCCGAGGACTGCGTCACGCAGCGTCCCGGACGGGAAGCTCTCCAGCTCAGCGGCGAAGACCGCAGCCTGCGGAACATCCCCGGCGCCGATGAGAGCGTCGACGGCACGCAGCATCCGATCCTGGCGCGCGGGCCGGGACGGGCTCAAGCGACTGGCCCTGATCAGTACGTCGGCCGCCGCGCCCCACTCGCCGGCGGACGCCCGGTCACTCGCGTGCCGGTCGAGTTCGTTGGCAAGCCCGGCGTCCGGTCCCGTGGCGGCAGCCACCTCGTGCAACAGGCGCCGGCCCGGGTCCTCCGCACTCCGTGCGGCCAGGCGATGCAGCTCCCGGCGCCTGGTCAGCCCTATGCCGGTGAGCACCGCGGCCTTCACCAGGGGGTGCGTGAAGGACAACAGGACGCGGCCCGGATCGATCGTGGCTCTCAGCAGTCCCGCCGCCTGTGCCTCGTCCACCGCCGGCAAGGCGTCACCGATGCCTGCCACTGGGTCGGCCTCGGTCAGCGGTACGTCGTCCGGGAGGACGGAGCAGGCTTCCACCAGCGCCCGAGTGGATTCGCCACAGCGTGCGAGCCGGTGTCGTACGGCCGCCGCGTAACGGGCCGGTGCAGGCAGAAGCGGTTGCCAGTCGTGCCAGGTGTCCCGTGGCAGTTCACGCAGCAGCTCGCCGGCGTACCGGGGATTTCCCAGGGTGTGCAGGGACAGCCTTCGGGACGCTGGGAGATCCAGCTGGACACCCTGGCTGAGCCCGGCCAACTCCTGCATTTCCGTGGCACCGAACGGCGCCAGTCGCAGGGCTTCGTCCCGCCAGTTGTCCAGGATCGCCAGGGCTCTCAGCGCCTCGAGGAGCGGCGCGTGGACTGCTCCTGTGGGTTGCGCGGCTTGTTCGGGCAGTTGGTACGGCGCCTGTGCCTCAAAAGGATCCTGCAACTCGAACGGGTCGTCCCGGGCGATCAGCAGGACAAGGATCCGCTCCGTCGTCATACGGCGGACGGCGGAGTCGATCGCCTGCAGGCTCTCCGCGTCGGCCCAGTGGGCATCCTCGACTACTGCCACCAGGGGCCGCTCCCGCTGTGCGTCTGCCCAGATCCGACCCAACTGCTCCGCAGCATGGAGCACCGGCTGCCGGTCCTCAGGGGCGGGCGCGGAGAAATCCGTTCCGGCTGCCTGCGCCAGCTGCCTCACCACGCCGAACGTCAGCCCGGACTCCCACGGCACCCCCCTGCTCCGCAGGACGCTGAGAGATTCCCCGCCCGGGGAGCTTGCGCCTGCTGCATGCCTCCGCAGCACATGGTCGGCGAGAAGCGTCTTTCCCATCCCCGCGGGGCCTTGGATCAGCACGATGGAAGCCCGGCCGCCGGAGGCGACGCCGAGCTTGCGGGCCAGGGCAGCGGCCTCTTCGACCCGACCGATCATGGTGCTGTGCTGTTCGGAATGGTTGGTCATAGACGAGTGAGGTCCTGTTCGGCCCAGATGGTCTTGCCCTGGCGGGCATGGCGGGTGCCCCACCGCTGGGCGAACTGGGCGACGAGCAGCAGACCACGTCCGCCCTCGTCGAAAACACGGGCCCGGCGCAGGTGAGGGGATGTGCTGCTCGCGTCGGAGACCTCGCAGATGAGGCTGCGTCGGTCGTGGATGAGCCGGAACTGGATGGGGGGCTCTCCGTAGCGGATGGCATTGGTGACCAGCTCGCTGACCACGAGTTCCGTGATGAAGGCCGCGTCCTCCAACCCCCATGCGCTCAGCTGTCGGGAGGCGTTCTGCCGCATCCGGGCGACGACCGCCGGATCGGAAGGCACGTCCCAGGCGGCCACCTGGTCAGCTCCCAGCGCACGGGTGCGCACGAGGAGCAGGGCGACGTCGTCGTCGGGCGGCTCGGACAGCAGGTCGGCGAAGATGGCGTCGCAGGCCGCTTCCAGAGACTGAACGGGGCCGCTGAGCACTCGGCGCAGCGCGGCCAGCCCTTCGTCAGGATCACGGCCGCGCGCCTGGACGAGACCATCGGTGTAGAGGGCCAGCAGGCTGCCCTCGGGCAGCTCCACTTCAACGGACTCAAAGGGCAGGCCCCCGAGCCCCAACGGGGGGCCAACGGGGATGTCGACGACGTCTGCCGTGCCGTTCGGTCGCTTCACAACGGGAAGCGGATGGCCCGCACGGGCGAAGGTGCAGCGGCGAGAGGCGGGGTCATAGACGGCGTAGAGGCAGGTCGCGGCCATGCCCCCGGTGATCTGCGGGTCGGAGGCTGCGCCGCCGGATTCGGCGGTCAGCGGGATGACCACGTCGTCCAGGTGGGTGAGCAGTTCCTCCGGCGGCAGGTCGATGTCGGCGAGGGTGCGCATCGCTGTGCGCAGTCGGGCCATGGCCACGGATGCCTGGATGCCGTGGCCGACGACGTCACCGATGACCAGGGCGACGCGGGCTCCGGAGAGTGGTACGGCGTCGAACCAGTCCCCACCGACGCCGGCCGGGGAGCCTGCGGGAAGGTAGCGGGAGGCGATCTCGATGGCCGAGTGGTCGGGCAGGCCGAGCGGAAGCAGGCTGCGTTGCAAGGTCTCCGCTGTCGTGTGCTCACGGGCGTAGCGACGGGCGTTGTCGATACAAACGGCCGCGTGGGCGGCGATCTCCTCAGCCAGGATCAGATCCTCCTCCTCGAAGGGTTCTGGGCGTCGGATGCGGAGGAAGGCGATGAAACCGAGCGTGTTCCCACGGGCCTCCATGGGTGCCAGCAGAGCCGAATGGACTCCGGCGGCTCGCAGCCGCTCGACGCGGGCGGGATCGTATGCCTTCCACGAGGCGAAGGCCGCATCCGTCAGCTCCAGAATCACGGGCCGACCTGCGGCAAGGCATTCGGCGGCGGGAGAAAAGGCGGGGTAGGTCGCCACGTCGCCAGGCGCCACACCGGATTCCGGCGCGCCTTCCAGAGTGGATCGCAGGGCGACGCGACGCAGAGTGACCGGTCCGCTCTCCACTCGGCCGGGCGGTTCGTTGCCGGCCTCGATACCGACGAACAGATCCACCGATGTGGAGTCGGCGAACCGCGGGACGGTCACGTCGACCAGTTGCTGTGCGACACGGGTCATGTCCAGGCTGGTACCAATACGGTTGCTTACCTCGTTGAGCAGCAGCAGGCGCTCCCGGGCCTCGTATTCCCTGGTGATGTCCCGGGCGGCGAAGCACACACCGCGCGTCTGGCCGGCTGCGTCCCGCAAGGGGGCAAGGACGATCGACCAGGGGTGATGGCGTCTCTCACTCGGAAGGCTCGCGAAGGTGTCCACGTACTGCCGCTCGCCGCTCCGCAGGACCTCGCGCATGGCGCGCTCGAATGCCTCGACCTCGGGGGCCGGGTTGCACTCGGGGGCGCGCAGTCCTCGCATTTGATCGCTGGTGAGGCCGAGTGCATGCTCCATGTCCGCGTTCCCCACGACAACCCGCAGGTCCGCGTCGAACACGCCAAGAAGACCGGGCATGTGCTCGAACCCCCACTCCAGCAGCGAGTCGGCATCCTCCACCTGGTGCGCTGCACCCCACACCAGCAGCCAGTCGACACCCCACGCCTGAACCCGACGGTTCGCCACCAGCTCTCCCGGCACCTGGTGCCCGTCCCGGTGCCGCAGGCCCACCTTGCCGCTCCAGCTCTGCCGCCCGGCCAGGACGCGCCAGGCCTCGTCCGGATCGCCCGAAACGAGCAGATCGCACACGGCCCGTCCGAGGACGTCCTCGCCGTCGTAGCCGAGCAGGCGTCGGGCCCCCTCGCTCCATCCTGTGAGGATCCCGCGCTCATCGGCGACAGCTGCGGGGATGTCGACCCCCGCCAGGGCGTTCTCGGTGAGCCCTCTGGTCCCGCGGAACCGCGTCATCGCTGCTCATCTCCCGTCGGGAGCGACGTTGCCCGCCACCCCCATGAAACCGCTCGGCTGATCGAACCGCCACTGACTCAGCCACGGCGGCGAGAGGTCCGACCTCAGTGGCCCCGTTCGAGCTACTTCTGGAGGCGGCGGGAGAGTGAGCGTCGTACCCGACGTGCGCGGAGCTACTCGGGGGACTTCTCGTAGACCTTGGCACCCTTGAAGTAGGTGTACTCGACCTGCGTCTGGTGGATCTCGCCCGGCTCGACGTCGAACAGGTTGTGGTTCAGCACGACGAAGTCGGCGGACAGCCCGGTGCGGATCGCGCCCGTGGTGTCACCCAGTCCCATGGCCTTGGCGGGGTTGCTGGTGAAGGCGGCGATGGCCTCGGGCAGCGACAGTCGCTGGGCGAGTCCCAGCTCCCCGGGAACCGCCGGATCCGGGTTGGCACGGGTGACGAGCGTCTCCATGCCCAGCCACGGATTGGGCAGCGGCACCACGGGCCAGTCCGAACCCGCGGCGAGCACGGCGCCGCTGTCCACCAGGTCCTTGCAAGGGAAGCTGCGCTCAACCACCTCCTGCGGGACCTGTTCGGCGGTGATGTCGATGATGACGCTGGGGAACCACATGTACGGAGAGGCATCCGCGACGACGTTCAGTTCGGCGAATCGGGGAACGTCGTCGGGGTGGACGTTGATCACGTGGGCGATCTGGAAGATCGGTCCGTCACCGAGGGCCTTGCGGACTGTCTCGATCGCGTCGAGCGCCAGACGTACGGAGCCGTCGCCCGTAGAGTGCAGCTTCGCGCCGAGTCCGAGCTCGTAACAGCGCTTGAGCGTCTTCACCAGGTCGTCGTGCGACCAGTACGACTCGCCCTTGAAGTCCGGGTCCTCGTGGTCCCCGTGGCAGATGTAGGGGGTCAGCAGGGCGGACGTACGCGTCATCGGGACGCCGTCGAGGAACAGCTTGACGAAGTCGGGCCGGACATGGGGACGCCGGTAGGACCCGCCGACCGCGTAGAGCTCCTCGCCGACCGCGCCCTCCTCGAAGAACGTCCGGGAGGGCATGGAGCCCACCACCCAGGCCGTCATCTCGCCGCTGTCGTCGAGGCCGGCCAGCGCACGGAGACTGTGCTCCAGGGTGCCGGCGTCCTGAGCGGCGGTGATACCGAAGGAGTTCACCATACGCAGTGCGGTCTTGAAGGCGACCCTGAGCCGTTCCTCCGGGTTCTCGATGGAGGCGTTCATCGCGTCCTCGACCACCTTGGACGCCATCTCCAGCAGGACCCCGGTGAGGCGCCCGTCAGCGTCGCGCACGTAGGTGCCGTCCTCCGGGTCGGGTGTGTCCGCCCCGACTCCGATGAGCTCGAGGGCGCGCGAATTGACCCACCGATTGTGCATGGAATCGTCGCGCAGGATCACCGGATGGCCGCCGCTGGCCTCGTCGAACGCCGCCAGGTACCCACCCTTGGAAACGTCCGCGAGGACGGAGCTGGTGATGGTCCCGCCGACGATCCACTCGTCGGGCCCGAGCTCGGCGGCCCTGTCCCTCACCTTGGCCAGGATGTCGTCGAGTGTGTCCGTGGGCAGCAGACCCAGCTCGTGCGCGATCTTGCTGCCGCCGTAGCCGAGGTGTGTGTGGACGTCGCACAAGCCGGGCATCACCATGCGCCCGCCGGCGTCGAGCACTTTCGTTCCGGGGGTGGCCAGGGCCCGGACCTCGTCCGCGCTTCCGACCGCGATGATGTCGCCACCGGCGACCGCGAAAGCCTCGGCCCATTCCCGGGCTGGATCACAGGTGTAGACGGCTGCGTTCGTGACGATCAGATCCGCGCGCTGGCTCATGACGGTGCCTCCGGGCACAAGAAGAAAGTAAGGGGAGGAGGGAGGGAAAGGAGCGGGGGGTCTGGCTGAGGAAGGGTTACTGCGAAACGGCCGACGCGACGAGTTCCGCCGCGAGTTCTACGACCAGGGGCCGCAGGTGCTCGAAGATGAAGTCGGACGTCTCGTCGCCGATCCTGTCGGCCGCCCAGGCGAGATACGTCAGCCCGCGCGCCAGCAGCATGGGCCGCCACAGCTTGAGGTCTTCCGCGCTCAGCGGCCTGACCGTCTGGTAGCCGGCGAAGAGGGCCGACACGACGTCGTCGAAGCGCGGATGCGGAAGGTAGAAGAAGGCCGCGGTCGCGAGATCGAAGAGGTAGTAGCCCTCACCGCTGTCGTCGAAGTCGATGAGGGTCATCCGGCCGACCCGGACGAGTACGTTCTCTGGCGTGACGTCGGCGTGGATCTGCCCGTAGCGGTCGGGGGCCTTGCCATAAACGCCCAGCTCGGTGCCGAGCCACGCCATCGCCCGATCGACGGTTTCACGTCCGGCCGCCCCGTCGTGGAAGGCACGGCGCGGGTCGCCCCAGACGGCGCGGGCGCCGCCGACCACTCCGGCCGCGTCCCACGCCGGCCGCACAGACGGCGTCTGCCGCTGCAGCGTGGACGCCTTCTGGTGCAGCTCGGCGATGAGGACGCCGAGTGCGTGGAAGTCGGCGGGATCCACGATGGCTTCGCCGGTGAAGGCCGACACGACGTCACCGAGAGGCTCGGCATCGGCGACCCATTCGAGCACGTCCACCTGGTGCACGTCCCCGTGCTCATCCGCGACCCGGGAGAAGGGCTCACCCTTCGCCGTGAAGCGAGGGCGGGGGACCGAGACGCCTCCCTCCGCGAGGGCGGCGAGCAGGTCGAGCTCCTCGAGGATCTCGGCATCGGTGCGATAACCGCTGCGGTGCAGGCGCAGGGCGTAGCTGCCGCTCTCCGCCTCGACCTTGAAGACGTAGTTCTCGCGGTACTTCACGAAGGTGAGAACCGCGTCCTGCTCGATGCCGTACTGGGCCAGTGCATGAACCGCGACTCTCTGCGCGGTCTCGACGTCGGTGATCATGCTCGGGGTTGTCCTCTCAGGTGCGATGAGGAGCGAGGAGCTGTCTCTGCCGACAGGGGGCTCGTTGCACCGTTCGGACGACGGCGCCGACGCCCGGGAGCGGCAGGTCCTCGATGTGAGCGGCGGCTTCGCACCCGGGTGATCCGAGGGACGCGGCGCCTGCTCAGGGGAGTATTCGCAGCGCGCCAACCCGAAGTCAATACTTCACGAAAAAATATTGAACCCTTCGTTCAGGGTTTTTTCAGAGGTTGCTGACGAGAGCTTCCATCGCATCGAGCATCTCCGCGGGCTCGACCTGCTCCCGCGCGATGTCGGACAGAGCCGTCCGCATGGCACCCACCAGCAGTTCGGCTATCGCCGCCGGCGATGCCTTCGTCTTCACCACGCCGGCCTGCTGAGCGGCCGCGAGGTCCGCGGTCATCAGGTCGGCACACACCCTCGACGCGTGGCCGCGCACCGGATTGAGCGCTTGGTCGAGTGCTGGGTCGTCGATCGAGTAGAGGCGGCCGATCAGCGGCCGCTGGCCGATGTCCATGAGCGCCCCGGCCATGGCGAGGATCCGGACGCGGTGATCGCCGTCCTCGGCGTAGATCGCCGAGGCTTTCTCGATCATCTCCTGGTTGACTTCCTCGTACAGCTCGCGGAACAGCTCCTCGCGACCCTGCGGGAAGTAGGTGTACAGGGTGACCTTCGAGGCGCCCGCGCGGGCTGCGATGTTCTCGACGGTCGCCGATCCGTATCCGGATTCGGCGAAGACCTCCAGAGCTGCGTCCAGCAGCTCCCGCCGTGTCCTCAGCCGGTTGCGCTCGCGCAGCGACAGCGGGGCGGGGCGCTTCTCCGACTTCGCTTTGCCTGCCATCGGAGAGCTCCTCCTCTTGTTCCGCCGGTCTTCTGAGCTGCCGGTCCTCGGTGATACGACGATACCGGGTGGGCCCGCTCCCCTGGGGCGCAGTGCCGCGGTGACGAGCCTGTCGTTCGTGCTGCCCGCCGTCCGGGGCAGCACGAATGCCCAGCTGACGATCATCCGCGAAACCTGCCGAGGGATGATCGCCCCCACCGCCCCTCAAGATGGTCTCCCGGACCGTAACGGCCAGTGGGTGCATCCGGGTTCCACCTCTCTTCGCGTCGATTCCCGCCCACGATGGCGTGCCGCCGCATCACGGCGCCTTACAGCTCGTCGAGACTCGCCGCGAGTCGGTCGACGAGCAGATCCACGTGCTCGCGCGTGAAGACCATCGGCGGCCGGATCTTCAGGACGTTGTCGTGCGGGCCGATCTTGCTGATCAGGACGCCCTTGCGGCGCATGGCCTCCACGATCTGCTTCGTCTGCGCCGTGGCGGGACGGCCGGTCTCGTCGACGAAGTCGAGGCCGAAGAACAGCCCCGTGCCCCTCACTGCCCTGACCAGGGGCTGTCGTGCGGCCAGCTTCTCCAGCAGGTCATGCGCGTAGCTGCCGACATCATGAGCGCCGCGCTGCAGGCCGCGGTCGATCGTCTCCCGAAGTACTGCCATGCCTGCGGCGGCGGAGACCGGATTCCCGGCGAAGGTGTTGAAGTACAGGTTGGCCGCGCCGAACTCGTCAAGCAGGTCGGTGGTGGTCACCACGCCGCCCAGAGGATGGCCGTTGCCCAAAGGCTTACCCAGGGTGACCAGATCGGGGGCAATGCCGTACAACTCGTGGCCCCAGAAGTGTGATCCAGCGCGACCAAGTCCGGACTGGACCTCATCGGCGACGATCAGACCCCCGGCAGACCGAACCAAGTCGGTGAGGGCCGCGATGTATCCGGCGGGCGGCCGCAGCAGTCCCTCGGTCGAGAACAGCGGGTCGAAGAGTAGGGCCGACACGCCGTGGCCTGCCTCCTTCAACGAGGCGATAGCGGCTTCGGCCTCGGCGAGGGCCTCCGTCAGCAGGACCTCCTCCGACCGGGGGTCACTGTCGAGGTCCGGTATGTGCAGGGCGCGGACATGGGACCCGAACGGCTCCTTGACCCGCAGGCCCGTAGTGAGTTCGGCGAGGCTGGCCGTGTTGCCGTGGTAGCTGAAGTCCGTGACGAGGACGCCCGTGCTCCGGGTGTGCTGGCGAGTCATGCGCAAGGCCAGTTCGTTGGCTTCGGACCCGCTGTTGGTGAACAGCACCTTGTCCAGGTGCGGCGCGAACGTCTCGAGCAGAGCCTCGGCGTATTCCACCACCGGCTCGGAGAGGTAACGCGTGTGGATGTTGAGACGACCGGCCTGCTCGGCGATCGCCCTCACGACCACAGGATTGCAATGCCCCACGTGCGGCACGTTGTTGTAGGCGTCGAGATAGTCGATCCCGTCCGCACCACGGAGCCACACTCCCTGGCCCGAGACCACGTGAAGGGGCTCGTCGTAGAACGTGGGCGAGTGCGGACCCAGCGTCGCCCTTCGCCGGGCCAGCAACTCTCTGTCGCCTTGCGGGTTGGCGGTCATCATCGCGTCTCCGTAGTCAAGATTGAACGGATAGGAAATATTTCACACTATTCGTAAAGTGCATTGTTTTTGATCTTCACGGCGATCGCACCCTCTGACCCGCCGAGCACCCTTTGTTCCCGGCGGGCGAAGAATCGCCGATCCGTGACACTCGTCACCCCCATACGCCCGGTCGACACGACGGCGCGAACCGAGCCTCCGACGACGGCTACGGCAACTCCGGGCCGCCGCACCGTTCAGGCATCTTCGTCACCCCTCCAAGATGTGCTTGCGACTATAAGTTTCCCATAAGGAAAGAATCAACATGGTTTGACAAATGTTTGAACGCCTCGTACAAGTTTCCCGGGGATGATCCCCTCCAAACACATCCACCTTCGGCCAGGAGAGTGACAATGAGTCACGTGACGCATGCCGGACAATCCGATGTCATCTACATGAATGGGGAGGTGCTGGTCGATTCTCGCGGCGAAGCCGCCGAGGCCATCCTCATTCGCGGAGGCCGTGTCGCCGCGGTCGGTTCGAACGCCGAGGTTCTGAGCGCCGCGGGTACGGGAGTCGAGCGTCAAAGCCTGGACGGGGCCACTGTCATCCCCGGCCTGGTCGACACCCACCCGCACTTGATGCACTTCTCCGCGATGCGGGCTCCGCTCGTGGACATCACCCAGGCGCGTGATCACGCCGACATCGTCGCGGCGATCCGGAAGAAGGCCGGGGAGGTCCCTGCCGGGGAGTGGATCCTGACCACTCCGGTCGGGGAGTACCACTACTTCCACCGGCGGTCCTGGCGTGATCTGGCCGAGGGCGCGCTGCCCGACCGGTATGTCCTGGACCGGGCCGCTGCGGACCATCCGGTGCTTATCCAGGCGGTGGCCCCGGTGCTGCCGAACGTGGTGGCGATGAACTCCGCGGCCCTGGCCAGGTGCGGTATCGATGCGTCGACTCCCGACCGTGTGAACAACGTGTGGATCGAGAAGGACGCCGATGGTGTGCCCACCGGCATCCTGCGCGGCAGCGTCACGAGCTACTACAACCAGGACCCGTTCTTCAACAGCCTGCGGGAGCAGATGCCCGAGCTGATCCAGCGCGAGTACGTCGTCGACGCGCTGCTGCAGGCGGTCCAGGGTTACAACGCCATGGGCATCACCACGGTCTACGAGGGCCACGCCATCGAGATCGGGCAGATCGAGCTCTACCGCGCCCTGGGCGCGCAGGGCGTGCTGAACCTGCGCGTCCAGACGGCCCCGGAGATTCAGGGCACGGCACTGCCCGCAGACAGGCCCAAGTCGGCCGAGGAGGTACGTGCGCTGCTGGAGACGGCCCTGGCGATGCGGACACTCGACGACGACTGGGTACGCGTCGACGGTGTCACCGCCTGCACCTACGGCACCTGTTACAGCGGCAACGTCCTCTCCCACGACGGCTACCTGGACCCCTACGGGAACCTCACCCACGGCCACCGCGCGATCAGCGAAGAGAACATGCGGCTCGCCTTCGACTTCTGCGCCGAGCACGGGCTGCGCCTGAACGTCGTCTCCATCACCCCCGACGAGCACGACGAGAACATCGCGCTCGCCGAGGAGACGATCCGCAAGCACGGCCTCGACCGCCTGGACGCCGTGATCCAGCACGCCGAGATGACCCGCCCGGGCCAGTCGAAGCGACTCGCCGAACTGGGCTTCGACCTGACGGTCAGCTCGAGCTTCACCTTCGGCAAGGGCGACATGATCGCCGAACGGTTCGGCCCCGAGGCACTGAAGCTGCTCAACACCTTCCACACGCACCTCGACGCCGGGCTCTCCGCCGCCGGCGGCATGGACTGGGGACCCACCAACCCCTTCGAGCAGATGCAGCTTGCCGTCACCCACCAGATGTTCCCGAGTGGACGCACCAACGCGGGCCCCGCCCAGGTCATCTCGCGCGCCGAGGCGTTCCACATGTGGACCGGCGCCGGCGCGAAGGTGCTCCGCTGGGACGGCATCGGCACCCTCACCCCCGGCAACCACGCCGACCTCGCCATCGTCGACCGCAACCCGATCACCTGCGACATCGACGCCCTCCCCGCCACCCGCGTGCTCCGCACCCACATCGCCGGCCGCCTCGTCCACGACAACGGCGCGCTCCCCGCTCACGCGTAGCCGAAGACGACGTGGCGTTGGACCCACTGCTCCCAGCGCCACGTCACCGTCCCTGCGTGACGGCCTGTCGCGCACCACGGGCCGCACGCAGGGACGGCACCCGACGCAGAAGGGCCGTTCGGCCCGCACGAAGCAATCACCAGATCATGGAGCAAACAGTGACCTCGTCAACTGACCGGGGTGGGGACCCCAGCCGTCCCAAAATGCCCGACCACGGCACGGGCAACCGCATCGTCCTCACCGGCGGCACCGTGCTGACCTGCGACGGTGACGACACCGAGGCCGAGGCGATCGCGATCGCCGGCGGCCGAGTACTGGCCGTCGGCGATGCGGACACGGTCCGCTCGGCCGCCGGGCCCGAAGCCCGGGTCGTGGACCTGGACGGCGCGACCGTGCTGCCCGGACTCATCGACACGCACCCTCACGTGCTGCATCTGGGGGTCATGGCGTACCCGTTGGTCGACCTGGCCGACGCCGTCGACCACGACGACATCGTGGCGAGGATCGCGGCGAAGGCCGCGCAGACGCCGGCCGGCCAGTGGGTGATGACCATGCCCGTCGGTGAACCCTCATACTTCATCCGCCGTTCCTGGCGCGACCTGAGGGAAGGCGAACTGCCCACCCGCGAGGTCCTGGACCGTGCCACCACCGAGCACCCCGTGCTCATCCAGGCGTGGGGGCCGACCACGCCGAATGTGATGGTGTTCAACTCCGCCGGTCTGCGGGCGGTCGGCATCGACAGCAGCACCCCCGACCGCGTGGAGGGTGTAGAGGTCGAGAAGGACTCGAACGGGATTCCCACCGGCCGGCTGCGGGGCCGGGTCAACAACATCTACAGCGGGGATGCCTTCACCGAGCAGTTGATGCGGAACCTGCCCATCCTCGACCCCGCCGACGTCCTGCCGGGAACCCAGCAGGCGATGCGTGAGTACAACGCCCTGGGCGTGACGACCGTCTACGAGGGTCATTCCCTGGACTTCCCCGAGATCAGCGCCTATCAGGCGCTGCGCAACGCGGGCGCCTCGACACTGCGCGTCCTGTGCTGTCCCGAGGCGCAGCCCAACGGCCTGCCGGGGAGTGCGCCCATCGACGACGAGACGCTCCTCATCCGCCTGGAACAGGCCGCCGCCATGGTTCAGCGGGAGGACGACATGCTGCGCGTCGACGGCATCTCGTTCGGGCGCGGTGGCCCGATCTCCTCCGGCATGATCCTTATGCGCGACCCCTACAGGGACGCGGACGGCAACCTCACCCTGGGCGCCTCGTTCCTGAGCCCCGAACGAGCGGAGACCGTGATCCGGTTCGCGCACGAACATGGGCTGCGCCTGAACATCGTGACGGCCGGAACCGCCGAGCACGACGTGAACCTGGACGTGCTGGAGAAGCTGGCAGGTGGTGGCACGCTGGACACCGACGGCCGCGCCTGGATCTTCCAGCACCTGTACTTCTTCGAGCCGGAGCACGCACGACGGGCCGCTGCCCTCGGCCTTGACGTCACAACCAGCATGTCGTTCTCCTGGGGCAAGGGTGAGCTGGCCCGCGGGCGGATCGGTGAGCACATGCTCGAACATCTGATCCCGCTTCGCAGGCTGCTCGACGCCGGGCTGCGCGTCGGTTGCGGCACCGACTGGGGGCCGAAGAACGTCTTCGAGCACATCGCGCTCGCTGTGGAGCCCACGTACGCGGGCAGCGGCGCCAAGGCCCCGACCCCCGGCATCACCCGCAGGGAGGCCCTGGCGATGTGGACCCGCGACGCGGCCCACGTCCTGCGCTGGGAAGGCATCGGCTCGCTCGAGCCCGGCAACTGGGCCGACCTCTGCGTGGTCGACCGCAATCCGCTGACCTGCCCGCTCGAGGACCTGCCCGCCACCGAGGTACGGGCGACGCTGCTGGCGGGCGAGCCCGTGCACGGCAGCCTCGCGTAGATACGCCGTCGTCCCCCAACTTGGTCCGGCGCGCCCGCATGGTCGCGCCGGGCCAAGTTGCCTGCTGGGAAACCTGCAGGAGACGAGTCGTCACCGCTCAATCAGCGGCAACACGAGTCGGCTTGGGTGGCCGTGGTGGACGGTGTTCACGGCCGGCGCCTCGGCTCGGTGCCGATGTCGAGGATCCGGCAACAGCGGGCGCCACGAGCAGGAGAGCCTCTCCGACGCCGGTCAGCCTCTTCCCGGACAGCTCAGCCGGAACAACGCAGCGCCGACTTCACGCTCGAGAGACTTGATCTGCTGGCTGAGACAAGGCGAACCGTGCCGCAACCGCTCCGTCGTCCTCGTCAGATTCCCCTCGGCGACCGTGCCGCAGCATCAGAGCTGTCGCTGTTCCCCCTCGCTCACCTGTCGCCGGGCGCGGGACCCGCGTCGAGCCCGGCGAGGTCGGCCATCACGAGGATCTGGTGCTCGAAGTACTCCCGCCGCGCATCGATCAAGTCGTCGAGCCGACCGAAGACCTCGAAGGTGACCAGGCCGAAGAGTTGCGTCCACAGGGTGAAGGCGATGGCGATGACCGACTCGGGTGTCGGCTCGGTCCAAGCGGGCTTCGGCCCCTGCGACTCGTCCAGCAGCCGGCGCAGGTCCGCGGCGGTCGCCGCGGGCAGCGGTCGAGGCGGGATCGTCGGGAGCAGCCCGCGTTCAGCGGCGTCGAACAGGATGCCGATCAGCGTCAACACGACCTCCGAGGCCGGGCCCACCATCTCGGGCGGCGCCGCGTATCCCGGGACTGGGCTGCCGTAGATGAGGGCGTACTCGGCAGGGTGGTCCAGAGCCCACGAGCGCACGCCGTGGCTGAGCGCAAGGAACCGTGCCCGCAGGTCGTCGCGGGTCACGGCGGCTTCGGCATCTTTTGCGCTGGCCGCCAGCGCCACATAGGCGTCCGTGATCAAGGCGGTCAACAGGGCGTCGCGGCTCGGGAAGTAGCGGTACAGCGCCGACGGGACCAGGCCGGCATCTCGCGCGACCGCACGCAGGGACAGGTTCGCACCCTCCGTGGCCAAGTGCCGCTTCGCGATGGCGCGGATCTCCTCGGCCGTCTCGGCGCGGACTCGCGCGCGCAGTGATGGCACCGACATGAGGGCATTCTCGCACAGCGCGAGAACGGCGAACCGAAGAGAGAACAGTGTTCTTGACAATCGGGTCGGCGAGTCCACAATGGACTGCGAGAACAGCGTTCTCTGAACGAAACACTGTGCACTCTCGGAGGTGACACCATGTCTTTGCACGTCATCGTCGGTGCCGGACCGGTCGGGTCGGCCACCGCACGCCTTCTCGCCAACCGGGGTGAACAGGTCCGCGTGGTGACGCGGCGCGGCACCGGCCCCGAACACCCCGGCGTCGAGCGGGTGGCCGCCGACGCCACCGACGCGTCGGCCCTCGCCCGCCTGTGCGCGGGGGCGGCGGCGCTGTACAACTGCGCGAGCCCGCCCTACCACCGGTGGCCTCTTGACTGGCCGCCGCTGGCCGCGGCCTTCCTGGATGCGAGTCGAGACAGCGGCGCCGTGCTCGTCAGCACCGGCAACGTCTATGGCTATGGCCCGGTGGACGGCGCGATGACCGAACAACATCCACTGCGGGCGACCGGCACGAAGGGCCGCGTCCGGGCAAAGATGTGGACTGACGCGCTCGCCGCGCACGACGCCGGCGAACTCCGCACCGCAGACGTGCGCTCGTCGGACTACCTCGGCGCAGGTACCCAATCGATGCTCACCATGGCCGTCCTGCCCAAGGTGCTGGCGGGAGCACGCGTGCGCGTTCCCGCGGATCTGGACGCGCCGCACAGCTGGACCTACGTCGGCGACGTCGCCCGCACACTGGTCACCGTCGCGGCTGACGAGAACGCCTGGGGCCGGGCTTGGCACGTGCCGAGCGCCGCGCCGGTGTCCCTCCGTGACCTCGCCACCCACGCGTGCAAGCTGGCCGACGCCCCTGCGCCCCGGCTGTCCACCATGCCGACGGCAGTGCTCTGGCTCGGCGGACTGGGCAACCCGCTGGTCCGTGAGCTGCGTGAGACGCAGTACCAGGTCCGTCGGCCGTTCGTGCTGGACTCCTCTGCCGCGACCGCAGCCTTCGGCATCCACCCCATCCCGATCGACGTGGCGCTGCGCGAGACTGTCGCGGGACTGCGCGACGGCCCAGTTGCACATACCGATTTCTCGGCAACAGCATCCGGCTGAGCTTCCGACAGCGCGGCCGTCGTCTGCATGGTGTCCCGAATCACCGCCGCCCACCCCCGCGCGACCAAGGCGTGAAGGGACGCCGGGTACCGCACCGCCGCCATCAACCACGGTGCCTGCCTCAGCTTCGCCGTCCAGCCCGCCCCACGCCCGCCAGGTCATTTGATCCGGTTACTGAACGGGTCCCCACTTGCTGAGTGTTTGGTCCCAGGTCAGGTTCCACGCCAGTTACAGGGTGGCTTCGCCGGTGAGTCTGCTGGCCATAAGGTCGATCATGGCTTCGGAGCAAGGCCCGCTGGACCTGCGAGGCCCCGGCAGTCAAACCAGCAACCTGGGCCGCGCGCCTTGCCCGCAGCCCAGGTCACCGGTGTCCGTGTCTCAGACGGAGGCGCCTTCGGCCTCGGCCGACAGCTCGGCCCACTCCTCCCACGTCTTGAGCCGCTCGGCGTAGACCTGGGGCACAACCTGGAGGGGGGCGGTGCCGAAGAAGACGCGCAGCGGGGGGTTCTCGGCATCGACGATCTTCAGCAGCGCCGGGCCCGCGGCCGTGGGGTCACCGATCTTCAGACCTGCGAACGCGGCGGCTACAGCGTCGCGGGCACTGTCGTAGGCGGGCAGCGGCTGAGCCTGGGCCGCCGACGAGCCCGCCCAGTCCGTGGCGAAGCCGCCGGGCTCAACCAGGGTGACCTTGACCCCGAACGAGGCGACCTCCTGGGCCAGGGCATCGCTCAGCCCCTCCAGCGCCCACTTCGAGGCGCCGTAGCCACCCAGAGTGGGGAAGGTGGCGACACCGCCGACAGTGGAGATCTGCACGATGTGGCCGTCGCCTTGGTCGCGCAGGTACGGCAGGACCGCCTGGGTCACCCACATCGCGCCGAAGAAGTTGGTCTCGAACTGATCGCGGATCTCCTGCTCGCTGAGCTCCTCGACAGCGCCGAACAGGCCGTAGCCGGCGTTGTTGACGACGACGTCCAGGCGCCCGAAGTGCTCATGGGCCTGCTTGACGGTTGCGGTGACGGCGGCCTTGTCGGTCACGTCCAGGGCCAGCGGCAGGATCGCGTCGCCGTGCGCAGCGACCAGATCTGACAGGGATTCGGTATTGCGGGCGGTCGCCGCGACCTTGTCGCCGCGAGACAGGGCCGCCTCGACGAAGTGACGGCCGAAGCCGCGGGACGAACCGGTGACGAACCAGATCTTGCTCAAGGGGAAGCTCCACAGGTGGTACGAGGTCTACACAAGAGACACTACCTCTTTATGCGACTCAGTCTCAAGATGAGTCTTGAGTGTAGAGTTCTCGGAATGGCTGACACATCGAGACCACGCCGCGCCACGCCGTCGACGCTGCGTGACCGGACGCGGCAGGCGATGCGAGCCGAGGTGAGCGCCGTGGCGTTCCGTCTCTTCGCTGAGCAGGGCTTCGACAAGACGACCGTCGATCAGATCGCCGCCGAGGCGGGACTGTCGCGTGCCACCTTCTTTCGGTACTTCGGGACCAAGGAGGACGTCGTCCTCGGTGATCTCGAAGACCTCGGCCGCGATGTCGCCGGGCGTCTCGCCGAGCGCCCCGCGGACGAGCGGCCCTGGGACTCGCTGCGCCGCGCCTTCGACGCCCTCACCGATTTCAATGCCGACGAACCCGAAAACGCCTTGGCATACGTGCGGATGCTCTACGAGGCCCCGTCCTTGAAGGCCCGCCATTGGGAAAAGCAGCAGGCTTGGCAGGAGCTGCTCGTGCCGGAGGTAGCCCGTCGGCTCGGCACCGACCCGGCCGCCGCCGAGGATCCCCGTGCCCGCGCACTCGTCTCCTCAGCCCTCGCCTGCAAGGACGCGGCCACCGACGCCTGGACGGCCTGCAACGGCGCCGTTCCCCTCGCCGTACTCATCGACCGCGCGATGGGAGCGCTGACCGCGTGAGCCGGCGACCTGTGCCGCCACCGGACGGTGGAGAGGCGGTTGGTGCCTGCTCGACGCAGGGTGCCGAGACCTCGGCATCAGGACCGTGGCCGGCACCCCACGCCGGCTTGGGCTGAACAGGTCAGCCGACGCCTGCCCGCGCGCTCGACCCGCCTTGGCTGATCGTCATTACCGCCGGAGGGTCGCGCAGTGGGACAGGCCAGAGCTGCCGATCGCCAGTGATTCGGTCACGCCGGATGCGGAACGGGCTCGACAGGCGTCACGATGCCGGAGTTCGCGTGAAGTACCTCCGCCAGATCGAGCACCGTCTCCTGGGCGAAGGCCCGTCCGATGAGCTGGACGCCCAGCGGTGCCTTGCCCGGGCGCGTCTGGGTGGCCACACCCACGGCGGACAGCCCCAGTGCGGGGCCAGGCCGGTGGATCGCTCAACTAGGCCCCGGCAGCCACACCGACTGGGAGTGGATCGAAGCCGCAGCGGACAACATCAGCAACGCGGTCCTCACCGCCCCTTCTACTGCCCGGCATCGGCACCATCGCCGAACTCGGCCGGGCCCACGCCCTCGGCGTCCGCTCGGTGCGCATCGCCACCCACTGCACCGAGGCCGACTTCGCCTCCCAGCACATCGCCAAGGTCCGCGAACTGGGCATGGACGTCTCCGGCTTCCTCATGATGAGCCACATGCCCCCGGCCGCTGAACTCGCCGCCCAGGCCAAGCTGATGGAGTCCTACGGCGCTAACTGCGTATACGTCACCGACTCCGGCGGCCGCCTCACCATGGACGGCATACGCGAGCGCGTCCGCGCCTACCGGGACGTACTGGAGGAGACTACGGAGATCAGTGTGCACGCGCACGAGAACCTCTCCCTCTCCGTGGCCAACAGCGTCGTAGCCGTGGAGGAGGGCGTGACCCGTGTCGACGCTTCCCTCGCCGGTCAGGGCGCGGGCGCCGGCAACTGCCCCATCGAGGCCTTCATCGCCGTGGCCGACCCGCAGGGCTGGAAGCACGCTTGCGACCTGTTCGCTCTCCAGGACGCCGCCGACGACCTGGTCCGCCCGCTCCGGGACCGCCCCGTCCAAGTCGACCGGGAAACTCTCACTCTCGGCTACGGCGGTGTGTACTCCTCGTTCCTGCGCCACGCCGAGCTCGCCGCACAACGCTACGACGTCGATGCCCGGACCCTGCTGCTGGAGGTCGACCGCCGAGGCCTGGTCGGCGGACAGGAAGACATGATCGTGGACATCGCGCTCGACCTGAGGGGCGATGCGCCTTCTACGTGCTAGCGATGTGGATCGGAGCTCACTCACCGAGTTGCTCGGTGACCTGCCGATACCGGTTCGGCCGCCGCACCTTGAGCCACAGGCCGTATCCGGCGCCTGCGAGGAAGACAACTCCGATCAACACCGGCAGCGCGTTGACAAAGGTGTTGCTCGCACCACTGAGCAGATCGAACCTGCTGATGGCGAGGATGACGCCGAAACCCATACCTCCGAGTGCAAGGAACGGAGCGATCAGCGTGGGCCACCGCGCACCCTCGCTGTGCCTGCGGAAGTAGCCGATGACCGCCAAGCTCGCCAAGCACTGGAGCACCATGACGCCGACGGTACCGAGACCTGCTGCGACCGTCCCCAGGCCGACCATGGGTGACGTCCCGCAGAGGAAGCCGACCGCGACGATCAACGTTGTGGTGACCGACACGACGATGCTCGCCACGTGGGGACCGCCGTACCGGGTGTGGACCTTGCCCACGGCTGCGGGAAGGCACCGCTGTCTGCCGAGCGAGAACAGGTATCGACTGGCGACGTTGTGCAGCGCCAGTGCGGTGGCGAACATGCTGGTGGCCACGAACACCGCCATCAGCTGGCTGACCCACGGCGCCAAATAGTTCGCGGTCAGGTTGAAATACAGATCTCCAGTGGCCCCGCGGGCCGTCTGCGTGATCTGGTCGGCGCCGACGGCTCCGACGGTCACCCACGTCGTCAGGACGTAGAAGGCACCCATCACGGCAACCGCACCATAGGTGGCGCGCGCCACGCTCCGGCGCGGATCACGTGCCTCCTCCGAGTACAGGGCCGCGGACTCGAAACCGATGAACAAGAGGAAGACGAGCATCACCGCGATTCCCGGTGTACCGGAGCCAACCGCCTGGAACGAGAACGACTTCACCGGAAAGGCCTGCATCCCCAGGCGCCCGATGATGCTCACGACGAGGCACAGCAGGATGACGAACTCGGCGGCGAGAAGCACCGCGATGACGCGGAAGCTCAGGTCGATGCCCCGGTAGCCGAGCCCGGCGACGAGCAGCCCTCCCACGGCGGCGAACCAGATCCACGAGCCGGACCACCCGATGATTCCGGCGACCGCCACTTGGCTGAAGTAGGCGAAATAGGCCAGTGCACCGGTAACGACCACCACATAGGAGAACATGGCCACGAACGCGGACCCGAGCCCGGCAATGCCACCCAGTCCGTGCGTCACGTAGGAGTAGAAAGCACCCGTGGACACGATTCTGCGGCTCATTGCCGAGTACCCGACAGAAAACAGCGCGAGGACGAGGGAAACGCCCACAACCGTGAGCGGAAGCCCGGCACCGTTGCCAAAGGCGAAGGCCACGGGCACGATCCCCACCACCGCCGCCATGGGAGCCGCCGCCGCGACCACCAGCAAGATCAGGTGCCATGCGCCCAGGCTCTGCCGGAGCGCGCCGGCCTCCACGGCCGCAGGTGGACCCGAAGGGAGTTGGAAATCCGTTCTTGACATGTCAGCAGCATCGTTCACAGTGCGCTTCCTTCAGTCTGGACGACAGTTCGACAGAGGCCCCGAAATCCTTGGGCAAAGAGAAGGACGCTCCCGCGGACCCGAATTGCCGGGTTCCACTCAGGCGGGGAACGACGAACGGGCGTGGTAGCCGTAGTCCGCCAGCAACGAAACGCCGTTCACCGCAACAGAATTCGGTGACGCCAAACTGAGAACAAGCCATGCGATCTGTTCCGGGGTGCTCACCGGATAGTCCACCCCGGCGAAGGATTCAACTCCCATTCCATCGCGAGACATCGGCGTATCCACGATCGACGGACAGACGCTGTTTACTCGCACACCGTGTGGCTCATGCAATTCCACGGAAAGCGCACGTGTCAGTTGCGCCACTGCACCCTTGGAAGCGTTGTAGGCGAGCATTCCGGGGGCGGCAACGAACCCGGAATCGCTACCGACAAGCGTGTACGTCGGATCGACTCCCTCCTTCAGATAGGGAAGCGTGAGCTTGACAGACAGAAAGGCACCCAGAACGTTAACTCGCTGGACTTCCAGGAAGTCTTCCGCTCGTACCTGATCGACGGCATCTCCGAGCGGTCCCGCAATACCGGCGCTGTTGACGACATGGTCCAGCCCGCCGAGGTCGGCCACGATGGCAGTGACCGCGGTCCGCATCGACTCCTCGTCGGCCACATCGCCGACGTATCCGACGATTTTCGCTTCCGGGTGCGACGCGCGCAGCCTCTTCAGGGCGGACTCCAACCGCTCCGCAGAGCGCCCGATGATCCCTACGCGCGCCTGCTCGCCGGCGAAGAGGTGCGCAGCGGCCAGACCGATCCCCGAGGTACCGCCCGTGATGAGGACATTCCGGTCCTTGAATCCAAGGTTGATCATTCCTAAACCCTTTTCACGTAAGGATGCTCAACAAATCATCAGGGCGAATTGTGCATGCTGGATCGCGGTGCGCTCGACATCGAGCAATCTGCATTTCAATCGATGAAATTCGCGACACCCCGGCCAGAGGGGTCGGACTGTCGCTGGCGCGGCCGCCACTGCAGTGGAGGCACAAGGAATATCTACCGGGTCCTCTCGACGGCGCCCTGCTGGTCCCCGAATGGTCGCAGTCCGCCAACCCCGAGTCAATACTGAGCGGAAGTTTTTTGAACTCTCCGTTCACCTTTCACGAACATCGCTTGGTACCGCTGCGCACAGCGTCTCGGTCGAGACGTCCGTGTGCTCATCGTGGACCGGGCTGCACCGGCCCGGACGCAAGCGTCCGATGACAGAATTCGGCGAACGCCTTGGCGCGTCTGGTGAGCTTCGCTCGGGCGGGCCAGGCAAGCAGTACGGGCATCTCCGGTACGTCCTCCCGAATCGTGCACGCCGCCAGCGGCAGGCCCTCGTAGCTGACAGCGGGGGCGGGCTGTTGGATCAGCAGTGAGTAGCCGAGGCCCCGAGCCACCAGCGACCGCACCGTCTCAAAGCTGCTCGTCGTGTGGCGGATCAAAGGACGTAGCTCCAGCGACTCCAGCAGCTGCGTGAAGTAGTGCCGGCTCGGCGCATAGTCGAGCATGATCATCGGTTCGTCCGCCAGGTCGTACAAGCTCACGGGGCCGTTTCGTACCAGCGCATGCCCACGGGGCAGCAGCACGTGGGGCCGGGTGTGGTACAGCGCCTCGTGGTGGACGCCCGGCTGCAGGTCGAGGTCGTAGAGAAGCGCCATCTCGCAGCTGCCGTCAAGCAGTCTCGCCTGCAGTTCTACCTGCGAGCCTTCGATGAAGCTCAGCCGCACCGTCGGATGTTCCGTGGCAAAGCCCTCCAGCACGCCGGGCATCAGGAACGGAGCCAAGGTCGTGTAACAGCCGATGACCAGGTTCCCGGAGAGCCGCCCACCCAAGCTGCGCGCGCTGGACACCAGTTCGTCCGCGTGGGCGAGCAGCGGACGCGCGTCGGCGAGAACCGCCAGTCCGGCCTGGGTGATGGTCAGCCCCTTGGCCTGCCGTCGCAGAAACAACTGGACTCCGAGGGCGCGCTCCAGTTCGCCGATGGCCAGCGCGACGGTCGACTGGGAGATGTGCTCGCGCGCCGCGGCGCCCGCGATGGTTCCGGCCTCGGCCGCCGCCACGAAGTACCGGAGCTGTCGCAGCGAGAGCGTCATGGTCCATACCCCAGGATTCCTGTGGTTGTTTCCGGTTGATTCGCAGATTCCAGAGTATTCCCCGGTCAGGCGGCGTGCTCCACAGTCGTCGCAAGCCGATCTGGCCGACCCTCTGTGAGGAGCCGCCATGCCCATCGCAAGGAAACTCACCAGTAAAGACCTCTACGCCGACCCGCATCCCATCTACCGCGAGCTCAGGGGCCAAGAGCCCTGGGCGTGGTCGGACGGGCTCGGCATGTGGCTCGTCAGCCGCTACGAGGACGTCGTCTTCGTCGACGAGCATCCCGAGATCTTCACCGCCCACCAGGAGAACTCGCTCGCCGAGCGCACCATGGGGCTGGTCATGATCCGAACCGACGGCGACGTCCATCGCAGGCTGCGCTCCGCGGTGGACGGGCCCCTCAAGCGCCGCAACGTGCGCCAGCAGTGGTCGGCGGGGCTCACCTCGCATGCGAAGGAACTCGCCGAGCAGGTGGCGAAGAAACCGGAGTTCGACCTGGTGGCCGACTTCGCTGCACCGTTCGCCGCTCAGGCGCTGATGAGGACTGCGGGGCTGCCCGACGTATCGACCGAGCAGGTGGTCGAGTGGTCGGGTGCCTTCATCGCCGGCCTGGCCAATCACGAGGACGACCCGGTGGTCTGGTCACGTGCAGGACGCGCTCGGGCAGAAGTGGGGGAACGGGTCCGCAAAGCCATCACCCGCGTGACGTCCGCTCCGGACAACACCGTGATTTCCGCGATGGTGCACGCCGACATCGCCGAGCCGCTGACCGCCGCGGAGATCGCCACCCAGGTGCGCCTGATGATCGCCGGCGGGTTCAACGAGCCCTGGCACGCGCTGGCCACTCTGGTGTGGCAACTGTGTGAGCAGCCGAAGCTCATGGACCGCGTTATGGCCGACTCGGCCGCCCTCGACGCCGCCATCGAGGAGACCATGCGCTGGCTCACACCAGTCGGGGCTTTCCCGCGGCAGCTCGCCGTCGACTACACGGTCGGGGACGTAACCCTGCGCGCCGGGGACAAGCTGCTGGCGCTCGCCGCGTCGGCCAACCGGGACGAGCGCAAGTTCGCCGACCCGGACACCTTCGACATCGACCGACCAGACCTTCCCGATCACCTCGCGTTCTCGCTCGGCGCCCACTACTGCCTCGGCACCTATCTGGCGCGCGAGCAATTGCGGACCGCGGTTCCGGTGCTGCTCGCCTCTCTTCCCGGGCTGCGCGTCGCCCGGACTCCAAATCTGGCCGGCTGGATGTTCCGCGGGCCGGAGTCGGTCGACATGCGCCAAGGCGCCGGTCGCACGAAGGGAGCGGCACAGTGATCAAGCTCTGCCCCGTCGAGGATCTCGCCCCCGGTACCGTCACCCGCATCGCTACACCCGATCTGCCGGTCCCCCTGGCACTCATCAAGGTCGGTGAACGCATCTTCTGCGTCGACGACACCTGCTCGCACGAGACTGCGTCGCTCTCCGACGGATGGCTCGACGGACACGAGATCGAATGCCCCCTGCACGAGTCGCGCTTCGACGTGCGCACCGGCAAGCCCGACTGCCCGCCCGCGCGACGCCCCATCCGTACCCACGATGTCGAGGTCGTCGCCGGCATGGTGTGTGTCGACGAGGCGTCAGTGGCGGTGGCCCGGGAGGCAGCGCGATGACCACGATCGCTGTCGTGGGTACCGGACTGGCCGGCGTCCGAGCCGCGGAAGCCCTACGAACCGAGGGATACGGCGGACGTCTCGTACTCGTCGGCGAGGAAACCGCGGCGCCATACGACCGGCCTCCGCTGTCCAAGCAGGTCCTGTTGGGCAAGTCCGACGGCCAGGACCTGGCGCTCACGGATGAAGAGCAGCGTGCGGCGCTCGATGCCGAATGGCTGTCCGGAACAGGAGCCACCGCTCTCGATCCGGCCACCCGAACGCTCTCCTTGGCCGACGGCCGCACCCTGCCCGCGGACGGGGTGATCATCGCGACCGGAGCCCGCGCTCGCAGCCTCCCCGGAACATCGGACCTGCGGGGAGTCCACTCGCTGCGCACGCTCGACGACGCACTCCGGTTGCGCGAGGACCTGTCCCGCCCGGGTCGGGTCGTCGTGGTAGGCGGTGGATTCATCGGCGCAGAGGTCGCCTCTTCCGCGCGTGCCTTGGGACACGAGGTAACCGTCGTGGAGTACGAACGCACCCCTCTGCTGCGCCAGTTGGGGCAGGCAGCCGCCAAGATCCTTTGCCGCCTGCACACGGACCACGCGGTCCGCCTGGTGACCGGCGTGAGCGTGACGGGTCTCATCGGCCCGGAAAGGGTGCGCCAGGTGACGCTGTCCGACGGCCGCTCGCTACCCGCGAACGTGGTGGTCATCGGGGTGGGCGCCGCGCCCAACACCGAGTGGCTGACAGGCTCCGGCATCTCCTGTGACAACGGCGTGCTCACCGACGAGTGGTGCCGTACCACCGCGCCTGGAGTCGTCGCGGCGGGAGACGTGGCTGCGTATCGCTGCCGCAGCGGCCGACTGCGCATCGAACACTGGACGAACGCACGTGACATGCCGGTCACCGCGGCCCGGTCATTGCTGGCCACGATGCGCGGGCAGGATCCCACGGATCTGCCGGTGTACGATCCGCTGCCTTATGTGTGGTCGGACCAGTACGGCGTTCGCCTCCAGATAGCGGGCCGACCCGGCCCCAACGACCAACTGGAGCTCTTGGCAGGGTCTTACGAGGACCGCTTCGCGGCTGTGTACCGCCGCGACGGCGCGATCTCGGGGGCGCTCGCTGTCGACAGTCCCAGGGAATTCGGCCGGCTGAAACGCGAACTTCGCAGCGCCTGGGCGACTCGGTAGGCCAAGCACTCCCGGTCGAGGACCGTGCCCGTCTCTCGCACGCCAGACGTATCCGCAGGCGATACGCGTCCCGCGGTACCCGGGTACGCCCCGGCGACATCATCGGCAGCGGAACCACGGGGAATGGCTGCCTGGCCGACAAGTGGGAACGCGAGGGCCGGCGCTGCTCTCCGATCAAGCCCGGAGATGAAGTGACCATGACGATCGACGAGGTCGGCACGATCCGCGACACCGTCGCCCTCCCGACTGTCACCCCGCACCTACTCCCCCACCGGATGCCGGCATGCCCCAGGCCCGGTAGCGGCACGAACTGGTCCTCAAGGGCCTGCCTCCGGCGGGCAGACGCTCGGTCCCGGTAGGACGCCGGGACCGAGCGGAGTAGATGTCAGGCGACAGCGTTGAGCGCCGCCGCCTCGCCTTTGCTGATCGCATCCTCGTGTGCTTTGGCCTTGGAAGCCTCGGCAAGCGGGATCAGTTCGGCCATTGCCGGGACGGTGTGGGCCAGGGTGAGTTCAGGGACGATGAAGTCGACCTCCATGCCGAGCATGTCGCCGAGGACGGCTTGCAGGTAGTTCTGGACGTACTCGTAGCCCTCACGCGGGGTGCCCTGGGCGTAGGAACCGCCACGGCTGGCCACGACGTATGCCGGTATGCCCTTCGTCGGGGAGCTCTCCACTCCTGCGTTGCGACCCATGAGGATCACCTGGTCGAGCCACGCCTTCAGCGTGGAGGGGACCGTGAGGTTGTACATCGGGGCGCCGATGAGCACGGCATCCGCGGTCTCCAGTTCCTCGATCAGCTTGAGCCGCGCGGAGAATGCCGTCGCCTGCTCGGGGCTGTGTTCGGTGGGGTCGGCGTAACCCGCGGACGCGGCAAGGGTGCCCAGATGCGGCACCGGATCCGCGTTGAGGTCCCGATAGATCACAGTGCCGTCAGGGTGCTGCTGCTCCCAGGCCGTGCGAAATGCGGCCGTGACTGCCCGGGAGGCGGAGGCGGACTCCGGCCACAGGGCCGAGTCCAAGTGCAGCAAGGTTGCCATGAGGATCTCCAATGTTCCGAATGCGAAAGGGGCGCCGGCTAGGGAGGTCACCCCTTCCGTGCGTACCTATGGATGACATAGGCATTTACTTCTTCACGCCCACTGAGGACCGTGTATGGCCTGCGACACGCTCGTCGTCAGCAAATGGCGGCACCGAGGACAGCGTCACAAACCCTTCGCGATGCCGTCGAGGTAGGCGGCCAGTTCCTTGGGCCGCGCGTACATAGGGCCATGTCCAGTTGCCCACTCGGTGGTCTCGGCGCCCGCGCGGACGGCCAGCTCACGCTGCGTTGCTGCGGGCAGAACGCGGTCCTCCGAGGCGACCAGGTAGTGCGACGGCAGGTCTCGCCAGGCCGGTGTGCCGGATGGGGAACCGTCGATGCCGAGACGGGCGAACTTCTGCACCGCGCTCGCGAGTGCGGTGCGTTCGGCAGGAGCGTCGGCGGCGATGGCGGTGCCGTAGGCAAGACGATCGATGTAGGAGTGGCCGTCCTCGGTGACCCTCAGAGTCTCGGGAAGAACACTGCCGGCGCGTCGGCGGACGATGTCGCTCACCGACTCGCCCTCGTCGGGCATGAAGGCGGCGATGTACGACAGCGCCTGGACCTTGTCCTGCCCCTGAGCCGCGTTGGTGATCACGGCGCCGCCGTACGACCAGCCGACCAGCAGCACCGGTCCGTCGACGGTCGACAGTGTCCGGCGTACGGCATCGACGTCGTGCTCCAGGGAATCCAGGGGGAGTTGGACCGCCACGGGCCTGTGCCCGAGCGTCTGCAGCTCGGTGATCGTCTCGCTCCAGCAGGAGCCGTCGGCCCATAGGCCGTGGACGAGAATGATATTGGTCATGGGAACTCCAGAAGAGTTGTCAGATGGGCGTTGACTAAGGGCGTTGACGACAGGGCTTGGTCGATCGACGGTGCCCTGCACAGTCAGGTGGCGCTCGCGGTGAAGGACGATCGTCTGCCCTGCAGCGTTGGCGGCGGCTGCGCGAGGTGGCCGAGGAGGACTGGGGAAGTCCTGCTCAGTCAGATGGTTGAAGTGGCGCCGACTGCGGCGGGAACACCGATGGGGAGAGGCGGTCGTTGAGCACCCCATTCGCCTGGGGTGTCGCAGGCATACGCAGTCAGGTGCGGGAGCGGGTGTGCTGAGCAGCCCAGTTGAGCGCGAAGTCAGCCACTTCCTCCCAGCCTTCCTGGCCGACGATGAAGTGGGAGCGGCCGGCAAACTCCTGGTACTCGGTGACGGCGGGGGACTTGCGGTAAAGGCGCACGTTGGCCTTGTTCACCTTCGGTGGCACGATGTGATCGGCCTCGCCGGCGATGAACAGCAGGGGCGGTCGCCGCCGATTGCGGAAGTTGATTTTCGTGGCGGCGCGGGGGGTGAGGTTGGCGAATGCTCCCTGGAAGAGCACACGTGCCGATCCGGGCACGTGGTAGCGCTCGTAGGCGGCGGTGGACTCCTCATCGCTGAGGGTGTGGGTGAAGGCGTAGTGGAACTGCCGCGGTGTCAAAGCGATGGCCTTGTTCCTGTTGGCGGGGTTACGCAGGACCGGCCAGGCTGACTTCAGGGTGGAGTACGGCAGTGGGAGCACACCCTTGACGGCAGCCGAGTCGATGGCCACGCCCGCACTGCCCAGGCCTCGGTCGAGCAGAATCTGAGTGATGGCGCCGCCGAAGGAGTGCCCCATGATGATGGGCGCCTCTTCCAGGCTGCGGATGACCTCCTCGTAGCGAGCGATCACCTCGCGTAGGCCCAGTCCGGAGATGCGCGCCGGATCACGTCTGATTTCTTCCACCTCGCCATCCAGACCGGGCCAGGCAGGTGCAAGGACCCGGTAGCCCTGCGCCTGGTAGTGCTGCACCCATTTCTCCCAGCTGAGAGGGGTCATCCAGAGGCCGTGGACGAGTACGACGGTGCCCGCTGTGTCGTTCTGGGGGCCAGTCATCAGGGCTCCAAGAGATAGAACGTTCTGTTCACTTTGAAAGTAGCGAGCGATCGATCCAGCGACAAGCGGAGGGGGGTGACGGCTTCGTCACACGCGCAACGGACGTCCCGGCGTGGCCCGCCGTCGCGATCCGATCAGCTCACCAGCGGGGAGTCGTTCGTGGCGGCACAGACTGCGGCGAGGCCGAGGGAGGTCAGGGAGTTTCGGGGGTGAGGAGGGCTGGCACTGCGGGGGTTGATCTGCGGGGGTGGCCAGACATCAGGAGATCGCCCCCTCGACCAGAACGGGGATCACACGTCAGCGATCAGACAGAAGGGCGGCGACGCCATGCACCAGGGTGCCCCTTGCCGTCTGCGGATCCCCCAGGTAGGCGGCGATCATCGCGCCGTCACGCAGAGCCACCATCGCATCGGCCGACCGCTTGGAGTCGGTCACACCGACCTGCCGGAACGCATCCTGCGCCACCTCGTGGAAATGGTCCCGGTACGCGAGTACCGCTTGGTGGACCGCACTGTTCCGCTCCGGGTACTCAGCGGCGGCATTGATGAACGGACATCCGCGGAAACCCACGCCGCACATCTCTTCGCCGATACCCTGCGCCACGGTCTCGAGGAAAGCCGTCGGGCTGACGGCCGCCTGCTTGGCGGCGGCCAAGTCGGCGCGTATGCGCTGGTCCCGTGCGACGAGGTAGGCGCGTACGAGGTCGTCCTTGCCCTCGAAGTGTCGGTAGAAGGTGCCGCGGGCGACATCGGCCTCTGCCATGACACGGTCGACCCCGACCGCCCGGATGCCCTCGGCGTAGAAGAGCCTGCTCGCCGTGGCCAACAGCCGCTCGCGCGCCTCTGACCGGCGACCCTGCACAGGCATGTTCTCCACGTTCGACATACAGAAAGTATATGGAACGTTCTTTCCATGAGGGGAAAGCAAGGCTCCTCGCTGGGAGTGGCATTCGGTCGCTGCGACTCCAAGGGTCGATGCGTCCACATGGGGCGGACCGGCTCGGTACCACCCGCCGTGGTGGCTACCCACCGGTCCACGTGACCGCCGTCCACCTCGCCGAAGGCACCAACGATCGAACGCACACGGCGCGGCGATAGAGCCACGCATTTCCCCGAGTACATAGCCTGTCGGCGCAATCTCCGGCCGCGGGCTGAAAGCGGTCGTCGGCGGGTAGGGGTAGGACCAGTTCCTGAGGGGCCTAGCTGGCCGGCCCGGTGGGATGCGGTTGATCACCTTGACGGCGTAACTGGCGTATCCGGTCATGAGTGTCTGGGACCAGGCGCACTCGTTGCCTGCAGCACGGTAGGGCCCCGAGCGCCGCTGGTGGCACGCTGGGGCCCTTGACCGTGGAGTCGGTCAGCGGGTGCGGATCAGGGAACCGGGAAGAAGGCGTTGATCTCGGCCAGGACGCGGTCGGGGGCTTCGTGGACGAGGTAGTGCCCGGCGCCGGGGGCTTCGCTGCCGGTGGCGTCGGGGGCGGCGTCCTGGATGGCCGGCAGCATGATCGGGGCGAAGCCGGCCTGCGTGAGCAGGTGGACCGGGATGGTCAGTGGGGTTTCCTGCAGCTTCGTGTTGTCGGCCTCATCCTGGGCCCAGACCCGGTACAGCTCCATGCCGGCGTGCAGGACCTGGGGTCGGGAGTACACCCGGACACACTCGGCCAGCTCGCGCTCGGAGACGGGCTCGCCGACGCCGGACTTGGACGCCTGGAAGAAAAAGGTGAGGTAGGTCTCGACCCGGCCGTTGACCAGTTCCTCCGCGAGTGGGTTCTGCTTGTTGAAGGAGAAGTGCCACAGCATGGATTCGAGGTTGGCGGCCTTCGCGTTCTTGCCAGGCAGTACGTAGTCCATGAGGAACAGCCCCGCTGCCTGCTCGCGGTACTGGGCGGCCAGCGCGTAGGCGACACCGACGCCGAAGTCGTGGGCGACGACCTGCACGTTCTTGCGGTAGCCGAGGTGGTCGAGCAGCCGGTGGACGTAGGTGGCCAGAACCGTGCGGGCCATCGAGGACGGGTTTCCGGTCGAGTCGCCCATGCCCGGCAGGTCGATCGCGATGACGGTACGGCCGGGCAGCAGCGCGTGCATGATCTCGCGGTACACGTACCAGCTGTGGGGCCAGCCGTGCAGCAGGACCATGACCTGCGGGCCGTCGCCGCCTATGACGTAGTGCATCTGCACGTCGTCAATGGTGGTGAAGCAGTGCCGGAAGTCCTTGTTGAACTCGGCGTCGTCCTTTGTGGCCGCGTCGTAGCCGGGGCTGAGCGGCTCTTCCGACTCGACGGATGCGACGGTCGTGGGTCCTTCGGAGTAGGCATTCATGGTGGTGATGCGTCCTTCTGTCATAGGTGTCGATCGTGGGCTGTGGTGGGCGAGTTGCCGGCGCGACTTCGCGCGCAATTGCGGACGGTGGTAAGGGGCGCGGGCAACTCAGGACAACGCGGCAGATGCGAACGAGCTGTCGATCCCGGGGAGATCCGGTCGCGGCGGGCTCCACCATACAGAATTTTGCAGCGCCTGCAAACATGCAGAGAGTGCAGTTCGGTATGATCGAGTCGGGAGGATGAGCCATGGGTCTGCGTGAAAGTAAGAAGCTGGCGGCTTGGCGCGCCATCCGGACCGCTGCACTCGAGCTGTTCGAGGAGCGCGGGTTCGAGGCCGTCAGCGTCGAGGAGATCGCCGCCGCCGCGAACGTCTCTCCCCGCACCTTTTTCAACTACTTCGCCAGTAAGGAAGCCGTGGTCTTCGACCAGGATCCCGAGCAGCGGGAGCACTGGCGGGCTCTGATGGCCGACCGCCCGGCCGATGAGCCTCTGTGGGACTCCCTGACGGCGATCCTGGTCGGCTTCAATCAGCTCCTCGGGGACCGGATTCCGCTGCAACGGCGACTGAAGGACCGCTCCCCCGCCCTTGCGCAGTCCAGCTGGGAGGTGGTGGGTGAGCAGTTCCTCGCCGACCTGCGCGAGTGGACGACATCGCGTACCCCCGAGGGCGATCCCATGCCGGCGGCCCTGAAGCTCAACGTCGCACTCGCGGCGCAGAACACGGCGTACCAGACATGGGGTCCGGATGAACCCTTCGACGGCTACCTGGAGCGACTGAAGTGCTGCCTGCGCCAGGCCGGCGCAGGCACCGCAAGCACCCCATCTTCGGCTTCCAACTCCTGACGGTGCGGGTCGAGGCTGGAATGGAAGAGGACGGCGGACTGAGCCCCCGCCAACTTTACGTCGCAGGTCAAAGGGGTGGTGTGCTCGTCTATCGCGGTGCTCGCGCTGGTCGTGGGCGGCAGTCTGCGGAGTAGATCATCTGGCGGAGTTGTCCTGGGGCGGATCAAACGTCGGGACAAGTCATGAGCGTCAGATGTAGCGATCAGGCAAGGCGGATGGATGCCTGAGTCGTCCTTGCCTGGAGGTTTGGTCAATGCGGTCGTTCGTGTCGGGGACACGGTGCACCGTCCAGCCTCGGCGAAGTCTGTGGGTGATCTGCTGAGGTTGCTTGAAGCCAGTGGCTGGGGTGGTGCTCCGCGGCATCTCGGTGTGGACGACGAGGGCCGTGAAGTCCTCAGTTACCTCGATGGCCACGTGGCATGGGAGCCGCGACAACCTGCTGCTGTGTCATCGGACGAAAGCTTAGTGACGGTCGCCCGGCTCGTGCGTGAGTTCCATGACCTGACGGCTGGCACCCCGCTGGCCGGAGATCAAGAGGTCGTGTGTCACAACGACCTGTCGCCCAAGAACACGGTCCATCAGCTGTGCGGTGGCGAGCTTCGGCCGGTGGCATTCATCGACTGGGACCTTGCTGCGCCTGGCGCGCGGATCCACGACATCGCTCGTGTCTGCTGGCAGTACCTCGGTCTGGGCCCTTCGGTCACCGACGTCGAGAAGGTAGCCCGACGGATGAGAGGCTCACCGGTTCCTTCCCGTGGCGGTCGGACGGACTTCTACGATCCGACGCATGCTGGATCCCGAACTGCTGGAACGGATCACCGCGCGGTGCGCGGAACTGGACGAACTCGAAGAACAGCTGGCCAAGGAGCTGGCAGGGGTACGGGCCGAGCGGGACGAACTCGCCGTCGCCGAACGGGTCTTTGATCGGGTGAGCGAGCAGCTCGCCGACGAACGCGCCTCGGCCGGCCTCGGACCTGGGCAGGCGGGCGGCCGTGCGGTGATGCTGATTCCGCACCGTACGCCGGACGTGGAGGAGACCATGCTCCCGCCCGACTACCAGCGCATCGTCGCCGCCGTGCGGCAGGCCGCCGGACCGGTCATGGCCCGGCAGGTCGGCGAGATGCTGGGCGTCGACGTCAGCCGTTCAAACCAAGCTGGAACCGCTGCGCCATCGGGGTCCCCCGCAGCAGCCGTCTACGCTCTCGGCATGCAGCGCAGCGATGTCACGCGGGACGACGGCACGTGGGTGGGCCTGTCCCTGGACGTACACGACCGCCACCAGCCGGGGCTGTGCGTGTTCACTGCCGGGCACCGACTGCTGGTCTCCCAGCTGTCGCAGCCTGTGCTGCTCGCCGCTGTCGACGAGCACCTCCTAGGCGTGGACTTCTGGCGCACCGACGAGTACCGCTCCTTCGTCCCGCCACTGCGCGCCGATGCAGCGCGCGCCCTGGCGGGCAGCCCGGAACGCTGGGCTCACCGCTTTGCGCAGTACCTCATCGACTCGCCGGACAGCCCGTTGCACGAGGGCCGGTGGCTGCTCTCGCACGAGAGTCCGCTCCGGCGCTGGCGCCACGCTGATACTTCGCATGCCGAGTACTGGAGCTCGATGCTCGTCGACGGCCATCCGGACGGATACATCGACTGGTTCGTCCATTCCGGTTCGTGGGAGGTCCTTCCGCTGCGGCCGATGCCCGATGCCGACGACAGCCGGGTCAAGGCCTACCGCAAGCAGGCCCGCGAAGGAACGCTCCCACCCGTCCTGTTGTGGTGGGTCAGCGGCCTGGACTGCCATCTGATCCTGGACGGTCACGCGCGGCTCGCCGCGGCGATCGCCGAGTCCGTCGAGCCTCCGCTACTGCAATTGCACCGCACAGTGCCGCGCGATGACCTGGCCGCACGCACCGATGAGGCCGTGGACTTCTACGAGTACGAACTGGCACGCTTCGCCGAACTCCGCGCCGTCCACGGCCCCACAGTCCCGGACGGCGCCGCCACCGCCGGCCCACAGCTCGTCCGCCTCCTCCACGAACTGAACACCGCCGAACAGCTGACCTGGGCCTGGCCCCTGCCCGGCGGAGAGACCCAGTGGCGTCGCATCGCACGCGAGGTGACCACCAGCCAGGACTGGCCCCATATCTGAGTCCTGCGAATCCCTCCCGCCAACCGTCACGTCCGGGCCTTCCGCCGTACCGCCAGGTGCGCGCACACCGCTATGAAGGGCCGCCTCCCCCAGGCACCAGCTCTCACGCGTACGCGGGCTCTGGCGCAAGCCGCCTTCAGCAGGCGGTCGGCGGCCGAGTCGGTCCGCCCCGGCCCTGGACCCGGCCGGCTGTCACGCGACGTGGGGAGATCCACTGAGCAGGTCTGGGTCACCGTCGAGCGGGAGGCGGCCGATTTCAAGGCTCTGGCCGCTCATTCGTGACTGATCTCGAGTAGAGGCCGCGGGGTGCTGATATCGACGGGCGTGGCTACGCACCGTCACACGTGCTCGTCCGCGGAGGCGGTGATGACGGGCTCGGGGCCGGCGGGCAGGAGTTCAAGCACCAGGGCCACGGCCTCTTCGGCGGTCCCGACTTCGCCGATCACGCCGAAAGGACTGCGTCGGCGAACCTTTAACCGTCCGTTGTCCAGGGGCTCGATCGATCCGGCCTGCACAGTCCAAGGGTAGCTGGTGGAGCTGCTGAAGAGCAGGGCGAAGTGGCTCGTGAACGGATACAGCCGCCGGAGTCGTGGTTGAGCGGCGGCGGCCTCCAGCAGCGCAACGATGCCCGGATACGGGCGCCCAGGCGAGCGGATCTGGTGTACTGCATGCCTCCACTGCCAGCTGAGTCGTAGGGACTGCCAATGGGCCTCGACAACGTCAGCCGGCCCGCGACTGCGTGCTGCAGCCATGTCTGGCAGAACTGGTCTCGGAGGCAGGGGCAACTGCTGATCGCAGGTCTCGTCATTCGCGTCCACTGTCATAGTGTCGCGGCCGTTGCCTGAAACCGGTGCTCTCATAACGAAGATCATGGCCGGGTGAGAATGCGTATCCGAAGGAGTCGGAACGAGCCGCCGCCGTACATGGCCCGCCTGAGCGTCTTCACCCGGTTTACGTGTCCTTCGACGACCCCGGAGCTCCAGGGCAAGGTCAGGTCGGCAGTCACTGCGTCGAGGTCCCCTGGCGAGCAATCGTCAATACCTGTGGATCGGCGGCATCATGGAGTGCTGAGCCGATAGGTCCACATCTCGACCATCTGACCATCGAGAAGTCGAATCAGCCAGATGAGACTGCTGTCTATGGTGTCCGGGCAGGCGAGCCGGACACGGCAAGGCTCCCAGGCCTGGTTTTGTTCACGACTTCCGACAGCAGAGGTACAGCACTCCGAAAGGCGGTCCGCTGCGGCCAAATCGAACTTCTTGAGAACGGGAGGCACCCCGCCAACCGCTTTCGGGGCCCGGTGCGGTTGGCCAACGGCCCGCTCAACGTGGCGGACCGTACGCCGTCAGGCGCCGCGGGTGAACGACAAGCGCGTCGACGAGGCCACGGGCGAGCGCAAGCGGTTCTCCTCAGCGATCCTGCCGACGTGGTGCCCCAAGTCGCCGAAGATCAGCGATGTGCTGCCGCTGCTCTACCTGCACGGCCTGTCCTCAGGCGACTTCGTGCCCGCCCTGGAGCAGTTCCTCGGCAGCGCGGCCGGACTGCCGCCGGCGACGGTGACGCGGCTGACCCAGCAGTGGCAGGCAGACCACGTCGCCTTCATGGGCCGCGACCTGTCCGAAGCCGACTCTGTGTACGTCTGGGCCGACGGCATCCACCTCAACGTCCGCCTGGAGGAGGCCAAAGCCTGCGTCCTCGCCCTGGTCGGCGTGCGCGCCGACGGCTCCAAGGAGCTGGTCGCGCTGAAGGTCGGCTACCGCGAGTCGGGCGAGTCCTGGCCGGACCTGCTGCGCGACTGCGCCCGCCGAGGGATGCGCACCCCGGTCCTGGCGGTCGGCAGTGTGTCATTCCACTGACCCTAGATGATCGATTCCAAGGGTTCGTGGTCGTAGCGATTCCGGACCGGAGGGGCGGCGCGGCCCCATAGGCTGAGCACCCGTCCGCACACTCTGGGGGAGTAATGACCAGTAGGTTCACCGAGTTGATTGTCGACTGCCACGATCCGGAACGGCTCGCGGCCTTCTGGTGCGCAGTCCTGGGCTTCAAGGTGATCGACCGGAGCGAGGGCAAGGTCGAGATCGGCTCCTGGGAGCCGACCGTCGAGGAGGTCCGGGCCCGCCAGATGCCGCCCACCCTGCTCTTTATCCGGGTGCCCGAGGGCAAGACCATGAAGAACCGGCTCCACCTGGACGTCAGCCCGATCGACGGCAGTACCGACGACGAGGTGGCCAGGCTGGTTGGCCTTGGCGCCACAAAGGCGGACGTGGGCCAGGGCCCTGGCCGGAGCTGGGTGGTCATGGCCGACCCCGAGGGCAACGAGTTCGACGTCGTGCGCACCCTGGCACCGTCCAACTAGATGTTCACTCCCAAGGGTTAGTGGTCGTAGGCGGTCAGTGAGCGCAGGACGGGCTGTCCGCTCTGGTCGTTGTGCCAGATGGCGGTGGTCAGTGTGAGGACGCGCTGCATGATGCGGGCGACGACGCCGGCAGGTGTGCGGCCATGGTGCTGTTCGAGGTCGAGCTGGCCCTTGAAGGTCTCGTTGACCGACTCGATGACCTGCCGCAGTGGTTTGAACAGCTCGGCTCCGGGCCGCTCCGGTTCGCCCTTGCGGGTCGGCCCCAAATGAGCTGACGGTCGTCTTGCCCGCGCCGGGGCGGCCCTCGAGCAGGATCCTCGTCGGCATGCTGCCATCTTCAACGCCGCTCCTGAGGGCGGCCGGGTGGTCTCGGCCGAACGGGGGTTTTGGCGTGCGGACCGGTGTGGGCGCCACTGTTGTTCGGGTATGGCGGCGCGCATGAGCGGAATTGAACTCAGCAGCACTGCGTTCGACGACAAAGCGGTGATCCCGCGCCGGTACAGCGGGGAGGGGGAGAACATCTCGCCTCCCCTGACCTGGTCGGGGGTGCCGCAGGAGGCCGCGGAGCTTGTGCTCCTGTGCGAGGACCCGGACGCGCCGGGGACGACCTTCCTGCACTGGCTGGTGACCGGCGTCGATCCGGGGACGACCGGGGTGGCGGAGGGCCAGGAGCCCCAGAGCGGCCTGCCGTGGCCCAACGGCTTCGGGCGCGTGGGCTGGGGAGGGCCGATGCCTCCACCGGGGCACGGGCCGCACCGGTACTTCTTCCGCCTGTACGCCCTGTCCGAGCCGCTGCCGCTGCACGACCGCCCGGGCGTCGAGGACGTGCACCGTGCCCTGAAGGGCAGGGAGCTGGCCTCCGGCACTCTGGTCGGGACCTATCAGCGCTGACTCTTCCCCGATCTGCTCGACAACAATCCGCGCAAGGGCCTGCGGCGCTGGGTGGACACCAACATGCTCGTCCCGGCCCGCGCCACACGTCGGCGCGGCCTGCTGGTAGAGCTGCATCACGACGGCACCGTCGTCACCGCCGTCGACCTCTCCCACCTCGCCCTGCCGCCCAGTCACCCGGCAGTCCCACTACCGGTGTCCTCACCGGTACTCATCAGCGCGGTCTTCGAGACCGTCGCCCTGGTCCACGAGCACCGCCTGGCTCTGCGCGGACACTCCCATCGAGCTCCGGGCCGTCCTGCAGACCCAGCCCAGCAGCGGACTCCGGTTCACCCCCGTCGTCCTCGATCACGGGCGCCCCGAGGTGGCCGAGTGGGCACGGCAGCCGCGCACCGTTCAACCCGCCCACAGCGATCTGGCCCCCTTCGCCGACGATGAGGCCCTCATCGCTGGTGCCACCGATCTCGCCGAAGGACTGCTGAACCAGTTCGGCCTCGACATGCGGCCGACGTAACGGAGCCGATGCCCGGACGTCCCCATCACGGTCTCCATGGCCCGCGAGTCCCGAAGAATGTCCCGTGCCCTGACCCGGCATGGGTGCCGTCGCCGGTCAGACCCTGCTCAAATCGGCGAGAGTGCGACCGGCGGCTTGGGGCCCATACGTGATGGCTGCCCCCGTATTTCCTCAACCCGGGCCAAGGAGTTGCGTTCCCGGCGCCGCCGGGTGCCCGTATTTGTCTGAGGCCGCCCGCCGGCCGCCAGTCACAGCGCGCCCGAGGCGTCGGCGCGCAGGTCCACCGCCTTGTAGGCGGCGAGCAGCGCGAGCCCGGCCAGCAGCAGGACCAGGCCGAGGTGGGTCATCACGGCGCCCCGGGCGCCGGCCTGCCGTATCGAAGGGCGCTCCCTGTGCTCGGCGAGCACCAGCAGCAGCGAACCGAGCGCCATCAGCTCCCACAGCATCAGGATCATGGACAACGATGCCGCCACGGGCACGAGCACGAGGCTGAGCACGAACAATGGCAGCACCATCTGCGCCGACCGTGACCCGATGGTGCGCGCCGTGCCCGGCCGCGTAGCCGATGCCGTACACCGCGACCGCGGCTACGACGACTCCCGTCACCGCCATGAACAGCCCCGCCAGCGCATCCACCGCCACATGCGCCCCACCAGCGGCAACAGCTTGGAGTAGACGGCCGCCTACCGGCTTCCGCCCAGTGCAGCCACGCCCGCCATACCACCCGCTCCCCCCACCTGACGTCAGAACTCCGACGACCGGGATGCGTACCCTGTGCGGCAGTCCGAGTCCAGCCAGCGCGCCCGCGCCGCCCAGCCCTGTGGCCGTCGCGAGGGGGGCCGGAATCGCGCTCACCCTCCGGTCACTCTCCTGAGCGCCGCCACGATCGCTTCCGGCTCCGGCGGGCACTCAGGCACGGCCAGATCCACCGGCACGACATCGGAGACCGCGCCCTCGACGCCGTACCCGCCGCTGAACTCCCCGCAGTCGACCGCCTCCCGGTGCCGCAGAGCGCTGTCCAGCTCGCGGAAGCGCCGGTCGAGGGCCGTCGCTACGACGGCGGCTTCCCCTCCGTCTGGGCCGCCTGCAGGTCGGCGAGCAGCTCCGCCTGTCCCGCCAGCACGCCCGACAGGATCGTGCGCGCCACTCGCAACAGCTCCGCCACCTCCGGACTGGTCAGCGAGTAGTACACGTTTGAACCCTCTTTGCGAGTCCGGACCAGGTTCGCCCGCCGCAGCACGGCGAGCTGCTGGGACAGATGGGCAGGCTCGATGCCCACCTCGGGCAACATCTCGGCGACCGCATGCTCACGCTCGCTCAACAGCTCCAGCACGCGGATGCGGGCCGGGTGGCCGAGGGTCTTGAAGAACTCGGCCTTCAGTTGGTACAGCGGCGTACTCACCGACCCGTCACCTCCCCGACACAACGGCACAGCCGCATCGGCCGGGCCTCTGCGCATCGGAACCACCCACTTGTCAGCAACATGCGGCCCATCCTCCCGTGCGGCACCGGCAGGACCGGATCCGCACCGAGGAGCGGAGCCGCTGAATCCAGCGGTGAGGACCTCAGTAATTGCGGACATTAGCAATTACTGAGGTCGGGGGGAGGGAGGTTTGCGCGCTTCAGTAACGTCTGTACGGCGAGGCTGTCGTTCGGTGGGCCGTCCCGCTCGGCAGATCACACCTTCTTGACCACGCTGGATTTGAGCTGCATGGCGCCGAACCCGTCGACCTTGCAGTCGATGTCGTGGCCGTCCACCCCGTCGACGAGGCGGATGTTGCGCACCTTGGTGCCTGCCTTGATTCCGGTCGGGCTGCCCTTGACCTTGAGTGTCTTGACCACCGTCACGGTGTCGCCGTCGGCGAGCACGTTGCCGACCGCATCCTTGATCACCTTGTCCCCGCCCTCGCCGGCCGGCTCGTCGGAGGGCGACCACTCATGGCCGCATTCCGGGCAGACGAGGAGCACACCCATCTCGTAGGCGTACACACCGTAGCATTCGGGGCAAGGAGGAAGATTTTCACTCATTACGCGATCCTATTTCAGTCGAAGGGTCGAGACGGACGTCAGCTGGGCCAGCCGTCAGTGCGCCACGCCTGCTGCTGCCCGTCCTCGGGAGCCGACGTTGGCTGAGCGTGGGTGGCGAGGGCGGCGGCCAGGTCGCTGTGGACGGGGATGTCGGGGCAGTCGCCGGCTGGGACGAGGGAGCCGTCGGCTGGGATGGCGGCCAGCTCCAGACTCCGGCCCGCCTGGGCTAGGCGGCGCGCGGCCTCGGCGATGGCCAGCTGGCCTTCGGCGGACCAGCTGCGCAGTTCGCTGAGGTCGACGATGACCGGCCCGGTGCCGCGGGCGACGACCCAGCCGATCGCGCCGCCGAAGCGACGGGCCGCCTCCGGGCCCAGGTATCCGGCGACGGAGAGAATGCCCAGGTCCCCCTCGACGAGGGCGTAGTGCCAATCGATGGTCATGTCGTCAATTTCCTTGTGCAGTCAGCCCGTCGGCCCCGTGTGCCGGGTCAGAGGGGCAGGGTGATCCAGATGCTCTTGCCCTTGCCGTCGCCGTCGCCGCGCACGACTGCGGTGCCGCCCAGACCGAGCGTGAGTTCCATGACGGTGCCGAGGCCCCCGGCACCGTTGCCCGTGCCGCTGACCGACGCGTACAGCGGGGGCTGGTAGGGGTGACGGTCGTGGACGGCTAAGGCCAGGCAGTCCCTGCCCGCGGCGTAGAACACGGTGAGCTGCGGGGACAGGATGGTGGCGTGCCGGACGCTGTTGGTGACCAGCTCGCTCAGGATCAGCAGGGCGGGACCCACGGCGGGGTGGCGCAGCCCGATGCCCCATTCCACCAGGACCTGTTCGGCAGTCTCGCGGGCCACGCGAACCGCCGACGGCTCGGCGGGGAGAGTGAGGACGTGGCGGTGCGGCAGCGCCTCGAGTTGCGTGGTCATCGGCTCTCCACCCCGTGGGCGAGGCGGAAACCCGTCACCGTCTTGGGGTGCACGCGCAGGATCGTGTCGTGCGGGCCGTGCGTCCAGCCCGCGAGTGTGCGGCGATAGTGGGCGGCCTCGTCGGGATCGGCGATCACCTCGGCGGGGCCGGCGACGGTCACCGTCCAGCCGGTGCCGGTGGCGGCCCGGACCTCGTCCAGGTGGTACGTCACGGCCTCGGGGACCACAGTCGGCTGGACCGGGGTGCGCACGATCAGCCGGCCGTACTCCCACACGTGCCGTGCGGGCCGTACGACGGTCACTTCACGCTGCACAAACACCAGCCGTCCCAGCGCCGCCCCCTCCAGCAGCCACAGCGCCTCCGCGCCGGATACCTCGACCATGCGCGGGGTGCTGGAGGGCGTGCTCATCGGACTGGTTCCTCCTTGGCGTCTGTGGTCTTCGGGCTCGTCTTCTGGGCGGGGATGGCGGGCAGTACTCCGGCCATCCCCAGGTGGTCGCGGGCGCCCCGGATCGCCTCGGGCGTGGTGGCGTACTCCCGGCCCTCGTGGCGCAGCAGGTCCAGCGCGCCGACGGAGTCGAGGACCTGGCGCTGACCGGGGCGAATACCGGAGGCCAGAACGAGGATGCCGCGCCGCTTCAGCTTCTCGACCGCGTCTTTCAGGACCAGGGCGCCGGTCGCGTCCATCGTGGACACCCGGGACATCCGCAGGATGACGACCCGTACGTCCGCGACCTCGGTCAGCTCCAGCAGGAAGCGGTGGGCGGCGGCGAAGAACAGCGGCCCGTCGATCCGGTACGCCACGATGTGCTCGGCGAGCAGGGCGTGCTCCTCGGCGGTGTGGTCGCCCCGGTCGAGCGGCACCTGGTCGAAGCGGGCCTCCCTGGCGACGGCGCGCAGGGCAAGGGCGCCCGCGACGACCAGGCCGATGATGACGGCGTAGACGAGGTCGAGGGCGAGGGTCGCGGCAGCGGTCAGGACGAGTATCAGCGCGTCCGAGCGAGTGGCCTTGGTCATGGCCTTCAGCGAGCCGACCTCGACCATGCGGATGGCGGTGGCCAACAGGACGCCCGCCAGCGCCGCCAGCGGGATCTTCGCCACCAGGGGTGCCGCGGCGAAGACGATCACCGCGAGGACCGCGGCGTGCATGAACGCGGCCAGCCGGGAGTTCGCTCCGGTCCGTACGTTGACCGCGGTGCGTGCTATCGCTCCGGTGGCCGGTACGCCGCCGAACAGCGGGGCGGCGATGTTGGCCAGCCCCTGGCCGAACAGCTCACGGTCCGGGTCATACTTCTGCCCGACCGTCATGCCGTCGGCGACCGACGCGGACAGCAAGGACTCCAGGGCGGCGAGAGCCGCGACGGCCACCGCCGGGGCGAGCAAAGTGCCCAACGAGCCGAGGTCGAGGAAGGACAGCGAGGGGACAGGCAGGCCGGCAGGGAGGTCGCCGATCGGCTTGGCCGCGTCCAGGTGGGCTACCTGCGCAACGAGGGTGGCGGCGATCACGGCGACGATGGAGAAGGGGACCGTCGGCCGCCACCGGGCACCGACCAGCATGACCGCGGCCACCGCCACGGCGAACCCGACGGCGGTCCAGTTCGGCCCCTTCGCGAACTCCTCCACCGCGCGCCAGGTGACGACGACGACGCGGTCGCCCTCGGGCTTGGGCACGCCGAGTGCGTTCGGGACCTGCTGCAACCCGATCACGCAGGCGATGCCGAGCGTGAAGCCCTCGACCACGGGCGCGGGCACGTACTGCATGTACTTCCCGGCCCGCAGTGCAGCCAGGGCGACCAGCATGACACCCGCCATCAGGCCGACAGTGAGCACACCGCCGGGCCCGTACTGGCCGACGATTGGTACGAGGACGACGGTCATGGCCCCGGTCGGCCCGGACACCTGGAGGTTCGAACCGCCGAACAGGGCTGCGAGCGCGCCGGCGACCACAGCAGTCGCCAGGCCCGCCTCAGCACCCAGTCCGGAAGACACGCCGAACCCGAGGGCGAGGGGCAGCGCGACGATCGCCACCGTGAGGCCGGCGAGCAGGTCCCGACGCGGATCACGCCGCACCTCCGCCAGGTCGGAGCGGGAGGGCAGCAGCGAGGTGATCCGAGCCAGGGCCTCCCGGACGAGAATCGTGCTCATCCGGCGGCGACCTCAGCTTCCCGCAGCTCGGCCAGCAGCTCGCCCTGCCCGGCGAGCATCTCAGTCAGGATTCGGCGCGCGGCCTTCATCAGATCGGCGACGTCACCACCGGCCAGCTCGTAGACGACGGTCGAACCCTCGCGGGTGGACGTGACGATCCCCGAGCGGCGCAGCACCCCCAGCTGCTGGGACAGGCTGGACGGCTCCACCTCGATGGCGGCCAGCAGATCCCGCACCGGCGTCGGCCCATCCTGCAACAGCTCCAGTACCCGGATCCGCACGGGATGCCCCAGCATCCGGAAGAACTCGGCCTTGGCCTGATACAGCGGAACCGACACGACACCTCGACTTCTTCGCAAAGCCCCCGGCCAGGGGCGAACGCATAGAAGCTGTGCCCCTGGCCACCTGCGAGCACAGCAAACACAGCATCTAACCAATTGCGAAATTTCGCAATTCCGATATCCGACTTGCTCCGTTTTGCATGGATGAGGGGCCGCCTACACGCTGTCGGGCCAGTCGTACGGCCCGCCGCCGCGCCACTCGATCAGCTCGGGATCGTCGATCGCCATGTCCGCGGTCGGCAGACCAGCGCGGTGCAGGAACTCGAGAACGTCGAACAAGCTGTAGGCACTGCCCATGTGCTCACCGCGGATCGTCACCCGCCGTCCGCCGTCCTGCGCGGGCGGGAGCACAACCACCGGAGGGCGCCCATCCATGCCACCAGCATGCGCCGGAAACATGCCGACAGATAGCTTCGCCAAGCACCGCACGGGCTTGGAGACGGCGCCGGCTTCACCGTGACACCACGCGGGGGCATGCCACAGCGTCCTCCACTGTCGCCCGCACGTCCAGGACCGCACCAGCCCCGGTGATCTCCAGCACGTGCTGCAGCTGCGGCCTCTGGGTCCGGCCACACGCAGATCAGTCATGTGGTGAATCCGCAGCAGCAAGTTCAGGAACCTCGAATCCACCAAAGTGAGGCCGAAGGTATCAACTACCACCCTGAGTGACTCCTGGTGGAGACCTCCGACCAGCTGCCGCAATCGCTCGGCCTGCTCGGCGGCCGGCGCCGCGGCGAGGGAGGTCCACAGGCATTTCTCGGCCCGCTCGCGGGTGCCGGAGACCAGCCGCTCCAGCACGGCCACCCCGGGCAGCACCACCTTCTTGTCCACCAGGCGCCTGATCGCGAGGTCGAACAGCAGGGTGCGGCGTTCGTTGCCGATCCAGGCCCGCTGATAGAGCCAGCGGGCGAGCGCGAACCACCGGTCGAACTCGAACTTGGTGTACCCGTAGCCGGCGCAGATCTGCTCCTGGTGGTCCCAGCGGGCCTCGAGCTGCTCGGCGACAGGCGACCGCCACGGCGGGCACCTTCTCGGGGTCGTTCAGGAAGGTGCCCAGGTAGCGGACGGTACCGAGTTGGACGGCCCAGCCGATTCTGTTCCGCGCGACAAGCGCGGCCATCGCGCTGGAGAGCTCCACGGCCTCCCGTGAGCTCGCGCGGGAGTTCACAGACATGGCCGTCACCATCAGGGCCACCTACTCGGGACTGGATCCAGAAAGCTGAGGGGGCCAGGCCGCCGGCGCTCCGGGCCGCCCGAGTGTAGGCACCCTGACTCGCGCTTGGCGGCAGGTCGGGCCCCACACTCTCGTCCGCGCCGAGACGGCCGCCCGCTCCTGGCAGCTCGGGTGCTGCACGCTGCTCAGGCGGCCCGGACGCGCGTCGGGTGCAGGTGCAGCTCGGAGGCCGTCCAGCAGTCGGCCAGGAGCGTGCCCACCTCGGCCCCGCAGGGGCAGATGCGGTTGATGCCGAACAGGCCCTCCGGGCCGCAACAGCCTTCCGACCGGCGCTCGTCCGGGTGCTCCCGTAGCCCCACTGAGTCCTCAGGGTGAAGCACGATGTCACCAGGGGGACCCGGCACCCGCGCGTGAGTAAACGGCTTGGGGTCAATCGCGTAGCGGCCGCGAGGGATCGTAGGCTCCGGCATCTCGCCCAGCCCCACCCCATCGGCGTGATGCGTCGCCAGTTGCGCGAGCAGTTCGACGTCTCGGCTGAGGCTCCGACCGCACTCCGCACACTCAAAAGCCGTCATCCGTCCACTCCCCTCGACCCGGCCAGCCGGTCTTCGAACACCGGTCCGCGAATTCACGCCGCGCCAGCTGTCCCTCCGGGCAACCTGGCGAAAGCATTAGGTGTTGCGGGTCAGGACGTTGGTGACGTGAGTTGTTGGCAGATCAGCTGGTGAGCAAGTTGCGCCGTCGCGAGCAGGTTCTCGCGAGCCGTGTCGACGTTGGACCGCACTGACAATCCGTGCCAGACGGATTGGATGAGCCCGGCCAGGACCGCTGCGTTGGTGCCTGCGGCTAGTTCCCCGTCCTGGACCGCTCGCTCGATGCGCACGAGGAGGGCCTGCTCGTTCGAGCTGTGCAGTTCGGCGACGTAGGCGCTGGTATCGAGCGTGCTTGTGCTGTCGGTCATCACGGCGCTGCTGATGAGACACCCCGGGTGTGTGTCGCTTGGCTGGGTGAACTCGTGGACCGAGTCGGTCAGGATGCGTCCGATGACGGTCTGGATGTCCTTCTCGGCGACAGCCTGCTGGTAGATCTCGCGGTAACGCTCGGCGTAGGCCCGTACCGCTTCCTCGAACAGTCCGGCCTTGCTGCCGAAGGCGGCGTAGAGGCTGGAGGTGGAGAGCCCGAGGGCTGCGGTCAGGGTGCGGGTCGAGGTGCCGGAGTAGCCGCGTCGCCAGAAGAGGCGAGCGGCTTCGAGGACCGCGCGGTCGCGGTCGAAGGCTCGGGGGCGTCCACGGTGGCGTTCGGTCACGCTTGCATTGTAGATCGCTCGCTCCATAATAGATTTATGGAGCGAACGATTCAGAAGAAGCTTGCAGTCGGCGGGGACAGTTGGGTCACGGTTGATGTGTACGGGGAGCCGGATGCCCCGGGCCTCGTCGTCGTCCCGGGCGTGATGAGCGATGCACATACGTGGCGCCGCGTTGCGGGCGCCATCGCGGCCTGGCCCTCAGTGATAGTCGTAAACCGCCGGGGACGTGCCTCCTCGGGACCATTGACCGATTCCTACTCGCTGCGGACAGAGGTCGAGGACCTCGGCGTGGTCCTTGACGAGTTCGACAACGCGAGGGCGCTCTTCGGCTGGAGCTACGGCGGCTTGATCACCTTGCTGACCGCCAACGATCGCCCCATTCCCCAGGTGATCGCCTACGAGCCGGTGATGCAGCCGTTCGGACGCCATGCGCTGCCGGATCTGAAGAGCGCGGCGGAGACGACGGACTGGGATCGCTGCGTCGAGATCGTCAATCGTCAGATCTCCGGCTTCTCCGCTGCGCATGTCGAGGATCTTCGGGCCGATCAGCACGGTTGGGCGGTCTTGCGCCGCTTGAGCGGACCGCTGTACGCCGAACTCGACGCGCTCAACACGGCGCCGCCTCTGGATGTGATGGCGCGACAGGCAGATCAAGTCGACCTGATCATCGGCCAGTGCAACCGTGGAGCAGCCCCCTACGGAACGTCGTTCGACAACGTACGGCAGCACGTCGCTCACGCCAGAATCCACGAACTCCCCGGCCAGGGTCACCTGGCCCACATTCAGGCGCCGGCAGGGCTTGGTCACCTGCTCAACAACCTCGCCGCCACCTGATGGGCATCCCTGCCAATGCGCCGCTCTCCATTGAGGGCCGCAGGCGACTCGTCGAGCGATGCAAGTCACGTCCGATCGCCCACGTTGCTGCAGAGATGGGCATCTCCAGGGCATGCGCCTCCAAGTGGGTCAACCGGTACCGTCGTCACGGTGAGCTCGGCCTACACGACCGATCATCCACACCCCACCACCAACCCACAGCCACACCGGGCGAGGCAGTGGAGCGGATCGAGCAGATGCACCGAAACCACAAGTGGTCCGCAGGACGGATCGCCTTCGAACTCAGTCAAACCGCGCACGCCGTGAGCCGACGCACTGTCACCCGGCACCTCGCCCATCTCGGTCTGAGCAGACGACGATTCATCGACCCCGACGGCCACACCACTCGGAAACCACGCACAATCACCGCTCGCCGGCCAGGACACATGGTGCACATCGACGTGAAGAAGGTCGGACGGATACCTGACGGCGGCGGATGGCGAGCCCACGGCCGAAACAGCGACTACTCGCGGGCAGTCAGCCGGAACAAGAAGAAGACCGGCCGCGGAGGGTACGTATACCTGCACTCCGCGATCGACGGGCACACCCGCCTCGCCTACACCGAGCCCTTGCCGGATGAGAAAGCCTCGACGGCGATCGCGTTCCTGCACCGAGCCAGGGCGTGATTTGCCGCACACGGCATCACCCGCATCGAACGGCTCGTCACCGACAATGGCGCCTGCTACCACGCCGACGTGTTCACCCGCGCCCTACTCGGCTCACGGCACCAACGGATCCGACCGTACACACCCCGGCACAACGGGAAAGTGGAACGGTACAACCGGACCCTGGCAGAAGCTGTACGCGCGTACCTGGACCTCCGAAACACAGCGTGCCCAGGCGCTGGCGGTGTGGAACATCCACTACAACTACCACCGACCCCACACCGCCCTCGACGGACAACCACTCGCAGCAACACTCGGGCAGACCGTCACCAACGTCATGGCCTCATACAATTAGGGGCACCCTACGGGCCGCCGCCTGAGCGATCGACGGAATTACTTACGCGTGGATCAGGCCCGGCAACAGCGATCCCTGGCCCAACTCCCCGCCCCGACGGACAGTCAGCACACCGGCGTTCCACCACTACAGGGATGGCCTCCCGACGAGTGGCGTAGCAGCGATCACCGCATAGCCCCTGGTCATGGGGTGACCATCGCGCAACTCGCCGAGTAGCGAAGCTCGTTGAAGCGAGAGGTGACGCGATGGCCTTGCCCCAGCATGACTTACACCGTGTCCTACATGGTCAGTTTGAGGAGGCGTTTGTAACAGCAGAGGGTCGCGGCGAGGCCGAGGAAGGCCAGATAGTTGCGGAGATGACGCTCGTAGCGGGGTGACAGGCGGCCGTAGCCGGTCAGCCAGGAGATCGTGCGCTCGATGACCCACCGCCGGCGGCCCAGCCGTTCGCTTGAGTCGATTCCCTTGCGAGCGATGCGGACGCCAATGTGTTGGTGGTGCAGCCATTGCCGCAGGTCGGGGAGGGCGTAGGCTTTGTCGGCCTGGAGCCGTTGGGGCTTGGATTGGTCGCTGTGGGATTCGTGTCCTATGTGGAAATGGGCGACCATCGGCTTCAGTCCGAGGCTTTCATGGGTGTTGGCCGCAGAGGGGCCGACGCGTAGGGGCAGTCCGTTCGCGTCGGACAGGACGTGCATCTTCGAACCTGGCTTGACCCGGTCCACAGGCGACGGACCTGCAAGTTCGCCCCTTTTTGGCGCGGACGTGAGCGGAGTCGAGTACTGCCCGGGAGAGGTCGACCAGGCCCTGGCCGGCGAGCATCTCGATTACTTTCTGGTGCAGCCGTCCGCAGGCACCTGCCCGCGACCAGATCAGGAACCGGCGGTGCACCGTCGACTTCGACGCCCCGAAACACGGCGGCAGAGCCCGCCAGGCACAGCCGCTGACCAGGACGTAGATGATGGCCGCGAACACCGCCTCGTCATCGATGTTGGCCACCCCGCCGCTCTGCGGCCGTACTCGCGCCGGCGGCAGCAACGGTCTGGCGATCTCCCAGAGCCCATCGGGCACGATCCATCCCCACCGCGCACTCCCCATGCTCGGCCAACGACCTACTGACCATGTAGGGCACGGTGTCATTCACTGGTCATCGTCACCGCTGCACCGCGTGCCGTGACAACTGTTAGAAATACAGTCACTCTGGCGCCAAAAGCATTCGAGAGATCGATGGTCTCGCCGGCCTGTGCCCCAATGCATCCGAGGGTCATGCCAGTCTGGGCAGGGACGTCAAGGACCAACCCATCTTGAGGTCCCGTCGCCCCACTTCCTCGAAACTGACTTGGGGGCGTCAGCACTTGTACGCCACCTTGCGAGGTTTCGATATTCCTGGCCCAGATGTGCAGGAGAAAGCCTTCATCGCTGGTCACATGAACGACGCTCTCGTTATCGCCGAGACCGAAGTACCCACGTACGATGTGGTCACCATTTGGCATAGGAACTTCTCACCTTCGGCTTGATACTGAGTCCGCGGCTCTAGACACTGTGGCGCGGGTCTTGGCGCTGGTGAAGGCGCCATGCCGATCGAGCGGGAGTGCAACAGGGGTGCGCGGTGGCGAACATCAGCTTGGGAAACTGCAATATCGGGGCCGATCTAACGTCTGACCTGGGTGAACGACTGGCTCCCTGCCTGGGGCGGCACCGTGGCATTCACGGTGGCTCCCCGCTGTTCCCCGCCCGATCTGGTGCGGCTTGTGGGGCACGGGAGGTGTCAGTGGTTGCCCGTACTCTACGGAGCATTGGGGCGGTCTGCTGTCTCGGTAAGAGGAGAGCGCGACCAAGGGGCGTGGCTCAGAAGAGATCCCCGAGCCACGTCGGTCCGGGAGCTCGTGAAGTTCGACAGGCGCCCCTCCAAAGCTGCTGAGGTCTCCGGGGCCGGAGCCGGCTCACTTCTTGCCACGCCTGCTCGCCCTCGTCTTCAGTTCGGCCTGGCCGCGTTTCGTCCACTCACCTTGATGGAGGTAGCACCGTGACGTGCCCTTCAGCGTCTTGTTGCGACAGCGGCCTCCCACCGTCGTAGGCCAACCGCACTTCCCTTGCTTCTACTCACCCACGATCCCCCTCCCCCTTCCGTGAACTCCTTCGCGTTCGGGCATCCAGTGTGGGCCACCTCGCAGGCACGGGGCAGGGCGCGTGGCTGGCGGTAACAGACCATCCATCGCACGCGGGTCAGCACGTCAGGCGCGCTCTTCGCGGTGCGCGCTTTCCAACTGTGTTGATGAGCTAAGAACTCGTAACACGATCTTGCGGATGGGTGCTGGTCGGGCGTGACCGGTACGACGATTCCACCGTTCGTGAGGCGTGGGGAATCGGCCGTGGAACGTGGAGGATGAACTGTGGGAGCTGATCGAGCCGTTGCTGCCGCCGTGGCCGCGGAAGGCTCCCGGCCCGAGGCCGGTGGATGACCGGCGGTGCCTGCAGGGCATCCTGCACGTGCTCTACAACGACGTCAGTTGGCAACTGCTGCCGCTGGAGCTGGGGTTCGGCTCCGGACAGACGTGCTGGCGTCGGCTAGGTCGGCGGCATGAGGCCGGCGTCTTCGAGACGCTGCACGGCATCCTGCTCGCTGAGTTGCATGCGGCCGACGCCCTGGACTGGACCCGGGCCTGCGTGGATGCCTCCCACATCCGCGCGAAAAAGGGGGCGAGGCGACCGGCCCGTCACCGGTCGACCGCGGGAAGACGGGCAGTAAACACCATCTGATCTGCGACGGGAAGGGCACCCCGTTCAAGGTCATCACCACCGCGGCCAACGTCAACGACGTCACTCAGACCCTGGCGCTGGTCGACGGCATCCCGCCCGTGGCCGGAAAGCCCGGCCGGCCGCGTAGGCGCCCCGACGCGCTTCTGGGCGACAAGGGCTACGACAGCAACCCCAACCGGCGCGAGCTGCGCAAGCGCCGGATCCTGCCGGTGATCTCCCGCAAGGGCGCCCCCAACATCAAGGGCCTGGGCAAGCTCCGCTACGTCGTCGAGCAGACCTTCTCGCTCCTGCACCACTTCAAGCGCCTGGCTGTCCGCTGGGAACGGCGCCTCGACCTGCACGACGCTCTCGTCTCCCTCGCCTGCGGCCTCATCTGCTGGAGACGCCTCAAGAAGGTCAGCAGCAGATCAGAAGGGCAGCGGCTCCGAGCTGAGTGACTCGGTATATCCCAGGGACCACCGCCCAGGAACGGCGGCGCAGATCGCATCCAAATCGGCGCGGGTCCGGCCCCGGACGTGAAGCCAGCTGTGGACGCCCAGGCCATCCTGGCGCAGCAGCTTGCCCGGGGCAGAGAACCAACGCACAGGGAATTCCTCCGGACCCGTCCACATTGCGTAGTCCGGCAACTGGACCCGCTGAAAGTGTTCGGGCACCGCACCAAGCAGATCCACGGGCAGCTCGCACGCGTTGTACAGCCGTCCCCCACCGCCGAACAGTGCCTCGCTCAGTACGAGTTCGACACAGGCCAAGGCCACCCGGTCCAAGAACGGCACCCAGCCGTGCCGCGCCTGAACCAGCACCGGAGGATCGTCCCGGTCAAGGTCGGTAAGGCGCACACCCCAGAAGGCACAGCCCTGGTTCTCACTGCGAAAGACGAGGACACCGCCACCCTCGTCATGCACGAACACCTCGTGAGGAGGCAACAGCGGGTCCTGGTTGGCGACCATGTCGGGCCGGCCACCCACGAGCGCATGGAACTCGTGCAGCGCAGTCGGCAGGGAGCGGCCGAGCATCGCCTCCGCCTGCGCCAGCCCCGCCCTGGGCGTGCCGTCGTCCTCGGCCAGCGCATCGCCCCAAGCGGCAGCAAAGGTGCGGATGAATCGCCAGGCCCGCTCCCGATCGGAAATCCCGCCATCCAGAGCATGGGCTACGTCGAAGCTGCCACTCATGCCACAGAACGTATCGGAAGCCCGAGCCGCATCGCCAAGAGACCACCAGTCCGCCAGAGAGCGCCGCCCTCCAGGACCAATCCGTAGCTTGGCAGCTCGCCAGAGCAGCCCAGCGTTGATCCGGCGAACGTGATGCCTCGACGACACGACCAAGATCGTGTTACGAGCTCTAAGGGCCTCGTGCCAGGGCGTTCTCCTGCGTTCATGCCGGCGCTGCGCGGTTTTGGGATCGGAGTCCCGCTTGAACGACCGCGAACGCCGCCAAATGAGACGCAAACTGAGACAGACGGTGACCAGATGTCAGATTCTGTCATTGCTCAGTGCCCTTCCCCGGCCTCAGGGCGGCCCGAAAGGGGGCTCGTGCTGTTAGACACTATGCTCACGGATGGCCACGTTCAGAGCCTCTCGCTTCGGCTGGATCCGTGTTCGCCACGCATCATTTCGTTCATCGGGAGAGGCGATATCTCCATATTGGATGCCTTCTCTGATAGTCCTGCACGTCCAGCCGATGTCGATCGCGATGTCAGCCACGTCCTTGGGCGCCAGACTCGAGACCACGTTAATGTTGTCGTGGACTACCTGATCGGCTGCTTCGAGATCTGCTAGAACAACGTCGGTAGCTGTAATGGAGCGTCGCAGTAGATTCAGTGAGGTCTGAAAGGCCTGGTATGCAAGAAGCTGGGCCTCGTAGCGTTTTGTGGCGACCGATGCCTCCGCGTTGATTCTTGCCGCTCGTACTGCTGCACCTCTGGCGATGAGAGCACCCACTAGGCCACCGATCAGGCTCGCCAGTGCCGCGATCAACGCTGCTAACCCCTGGTCCATGACAACGGTTTAGCACGTCGGACCGGTCGGTGGAGTCCCAATGACCGAGGCACGGCAGCAGGCGCCGCCCGTCAGGTGAAGACAGCGTCTGCAGGTATCCCCGACCTTGCGATCTGGCCTCATCCTTATCAGGTCGATCATGAGGGGCTGTCGACGTCGACCCATCGGGGCTACGCCTCGGGCTGCGGTCGGCCGGGGTGCAGCGGGCAGTACTCCGGCACGGCAGGACGGACGGGGAACTGCCAGATCGGCGCCTTCCTCGCATATGCCACCCCGCGTGGACGGACACTGATCGACCGACGGCTGTATGTGCCCACCTCCTGGATGGAGCACCGCGAGCGGTGCCGCCGGGCCTGCATCGGTGACAACGTCGCCTTCGAGACGAAGGTCGCCATGGCGAAGGCAATGATCCGCCGCGCAATCGCGGACCGGATCCCGTTTCGGTGGGTGACCGCGGATGCCGCCTACGGCTTTTCCAAGGGCTGGCGGTTCGAGCTGGAGCAGGCCGATGTCTTCCGCGTCATGGCCACCACCCGCCACGATCCCGTCGTCACCCGCTGGGCGATCGACCATCCCGTCCACGACCTGTTCAACGGCCTGCCGCGGCAGAAGTGGAAGCGCCGTTCCTGCGACACCGGGTCTCACGGCCTGCGGATCTACGACTGGGCACGCATCGCGGTCCGGCCCTGGCACCGGCCCGATCGCCGCCACTGGGTCATCGCCCGCCGCAGCGTCGCCGACCCGGGGAGATCTCCCACTACATCGCCTAGTGCCCGGTCGACACCACCCTGGACGACCTGATCCGCATCGCGGGCAGCAGGTGGGCCATCGAGGAATGCTTCCATAGCGCGAAGCAGGAATGCGGCCTGGACGACTACCAGGTCCGACGCTATCCCGGCCGGCACCGCCACATGACCCTGGCCATGGCCGCCCACGCCTGCCTGACCGTCCTACGAAACTGGATGCCGACAATGCAGAAACGGATCCTCCCAGCTCATCCATCTCAGCCTCGCCGAGATCAGACGACTGATCACCCGCCTCACCGACCGCCGGACTATGACCGTCGACCACATCCTGCACTGGTCACACTGGCGGCGACGACGCCAACACCAAGCCCGCATCAGCCATTACAAACAACGCGGACACAGCCCCTCAAAGCTGCCCAGCGATCAGAACAAGCACCGTTGCAGTACTAGACGGCGGGTGGGAACGCGCTCGAAGGTCTTGGCGATCTCACCCCCCTGACCGGCCAGTCCTCTGGGCTCACAGCCCACGCGGAGGCGGCTTCAGAGGACTGGCCAGGCCAGCCTTCGGCGAGCTCCTTCAAGTGCGGCCACGACTCCACCAGGTCCGCGTCGGCCGCGACCCATTCGACCGACAGCGGAAAGGGGTCATTGAGGCGGCGCACCTGTGCCTCGGCCTCCCACTGTCGGCGCACCCCCTGGGCGAGTTGGTCGGCCACTTCATTCAGCCGGGAGGGTGCCAGCCTGCTTTTGTCGCGGTGAAGCACGGCGATCACTGCGGCAGGTAGCGCCAGCAGGACGGTGAAGGCGGACGCCACGGTGACCAGATCTTCGACCTGGCGGCCGCGTGCGATGTACCACGCCAGGAACGCCCCGACCATGACTACATACAGCAGTCCAACCCATTTCGGTACACGTCTCACATGGTGATAATGCGGGATTGCGAACGGCGTTCCCATGATTTGACGTCGCCGACATCGTCGGACCGGCTTGCCGGGAACTTGACGATCCCATCACGGGATCGCCACACGAGGAAACGCCACAGGACCCAGGTCGGCGAGTTCCGTCGGTAGCCCCATTGTCAGAACGCCCTGGAAGGATGCTCGCATGCAGACTCTCGTGATCTCTCGCAGCGAAGGTTGAACATTCTCAGCGAAGGTTGAGTGGCCGGACCACCGCCTACCGCAGTTGGCGTTGTTCGGTAGAGGGCGGCCGCTCCATTGGCGTCATCAGCCCGCCTGGGGTTTGCCCAGGATCAGTCCGGAGTCGCGCAGCCATGCCTTGCCCGCCGGGCTCCAGTCGGCACGGGAGCCGAGGGCGACCCAGACCCCGAATTCACCGGGGGCCGGCTCGGGGTGTTGCTCGGTCCAGACGCTGTTCAGACAGAGTTGGATGCCGCAGTTCTTGAAGTCGGGCACGCCCCGCCAGCTGCAACCCCAGCTAACGTTCATGGTCAGTGGCCCGAGTACGGAGACCATCCGGTCCAGTTCCTCCTCGGTGCAGTCATCCTCAGGCTCGCTTTCCGGGCCGCCGAAGGGCGGGGTCAGGTTCAGATGGAAGGTCATGCCTTCGGGCAGCGGCCAGAGGTCGGCCAGGTCTGGGCGGAGCTGCATGTCCGCTATGAACAAGTGACTCGACTCCTGACGATCGAACGCGATACCACGACATGTCAGTTCGTCCAGGAAGGGGCCGATGCCAGACTGATACCGCTCCCCGGCGACCCGTCCGACGCTGAAGGTGTGCACCGCGTGCAGGTACTGCTCGCGTGTGGTGACCTCCTCCAGCTGAGGCCAAGGCACACCGACCGAGTCGGCCAGGTCGCGCATGATCACGCGTGCCCGTGACAGCGCGCTCGGCGCGTCGGAAAAGGACTCGCACACACGATAGAGAGAAGACGACAAGGAAGGAGCCTCTCTGGCAGGGACAAGTAAGGGCGGTATTGCTGCACCGAGCATCCGACGCAGATCCGGGTCAGGTCCACTCGGGCCGGAGAAACGCTCGCGCTCCAGGCCCGTCGGCTGAGCCGGCATCAGGGCGTGCCCCAAGAGGCCGAGACGAGCCTGGCCCTCACCACGCTGGGGTCGCTCAACCTTCGGCGAGAAACACTCAACCTTGGCTGCGACAGCTCATCTCGTCCGAGTACTCCTGACCATCGCCTCCAACATGATTGGCGGCGGTGCCCTCGGTCTGGTCTCTGAAGCGTTCGGTTGGCTCCTCCTCGACGACCCCACGCTGGTGGCTGGGACGGCCGGCGCCTGCCTCGGCATGCTGCGCGCCTCGTGGGTTCTTGGCGTAGCGAGGCGCTGAGTGGAAGAGGCGTGACGCACCCGGCTGACGCCTCGCGCACCCCGCTTCCCGGCCCCACGCGGGGTGGTGGCCTCCAGCTCGCGCGTATGCCGTAAGCTGGGCGTACCGACGCGGGGTGGAGCAGCTCGGTAGCTCGCTGGGCTCATAACCCAGAGGTCGCAGGTTCAAATCCTGTCCCCGCTACCAACGCACCGGCCCCCTCGACACCAACATCGAGGGGGCCGGAAGCATGTAGGACGCCGGGCCCACGGAGTGAACTCACCACCGACAAGCTCGCCCCGGCGGGTATAGAAGACGGCGCTGAGCAGTCGGTGCAGCCGGGGACGCTTCCGGGCGGAGCGCAGTTGTTCGGGTGGTTGCGCTTGATTCAGGTGTCGTTGAGCGTGACCGTGCCGGGCACCTTGAAGATGTCGCCCCCGTCACCGGCTCTGTTGTCGGCGACCGTTGCTGACGTCGGTTGTCGAGAAGATCTTGTTGATGAACATCTGGTTGCGCCGACTGCCGGCGTGGTCCGTGGAGACGGCGACGTCGTGCTGGCGGGCAAGCTCGGCGCGGACCTGCCCGATCTTCTCCGTCACCACGCTGACCGGCACGGCATGGACGAGGGCTGAGGTCGTGGCGGGCGGAACCGGGAAAAGCGGCGGGGCGGGGCAGCAGCGTGCCGGGGCCCAGGGCCGCGTCGTTCAGGTGATGTGTCCTGGTTGATCACATGATGCCGAGGGTGATCAGTGGACGGTTGGCGTCGCGGGTGTGGTGGCGGAGTCCAGCGGCGATGTTCGTCTGGTTGGCGAGTCGGAGAGCGCCGATGGCCAGGTTGCGCAGGGATGCCATGGCACGTGGAGCGGTGCCGGTGCGTACGCGGGAGGCGTCCTCGGCGTACGTGGTGTCCCTGACGTGGTGGATCTTGTTCTCGATGCCCCAGTGGCCGCGGACGCGGCGGGCGATCTCGGTTGCGTCGGCCTGCTCCGCGGTCAGGTCGGTCACCCCGTAGATGCGTTCCAGGGTGACCTTGCCGGTGGTGACGATCCGTCGGCGGCGCACGATCTGGACGGCCTGCACCGCGTGTGGGAACGCGATCCCGGCGACGGCGGCGGCCTTGATCCGGCGGATCTCGTCGCGGCCGTGCGCGGTGGCCCGCGTCTTGTCCAGGAGTGGCACTTCCCGCCATGGCAGGGCCTTCAGCCACTGGTGCAGGGTGGGCTGATTGCCCTTGATCAGCGCGATGTAGTGGGCGTGCTTGTCCTCGACGAGGAAGCGCGCGTGGGCGGTCTGCGAGTGGAGGGCGTCGAAGGTGACCACCGTGCCGTGCAGGTTGAGCGGGGCAAGCAGGGGCTGGAAGACGGTGATCTCGTTGGTCGTGGCGTCCACCTCGCGCTGGGCGGTGACCAGGCCGGTCCCCGTCATCGCGGCGAGCAGATGGACCTGGGTGCCGTCGGTGCGGCGGGCACCGCGCACGGTCTTGCCGTCCACGGCGAGGGAGGGCAGGGGCCGCCGGTCGCTGTCGTTCTCCTCCTGGCCGGCGGCGCGTTCGCGCCCGGCGAGCCAACTTCCGACGGCTGTATCCAGCGCGTCGCCGTCGATGCGTTGGAGGACACGACGGACGGTGGCCTCGGCCGGGGCGACGGGGCCGCGGTCCGGCTCCCGGCATGGGCCACCGAGCCGGGCCAGGACGTTGGGCGGGGCGTCGGCGGCCCACTCCGCGATCGCGGCCAGGGACTTCGCTCCGGCCAGGACCGCGCACGCGGCCAGGGAGAGGACGAAGGCGAGCGGGTGGCGTCGGCCCTGGTCCCGGCGGAGATCGGGCACCTGAGCCAGGCAGGTCAGCAGGCCGGGGAGGTCATCGGGGACGGTCGGCGCGGTGTCGGCGAGTTGGCCCAGAGGGCGCGGGATGAGCGAGGATGAGCGGGCAGGCACGGTCTTCCGTCGTGGTGATCAGGGACTCGACACCTCATGATCACCGGAAGTCGTGCCTGCCTCCGCGTCAGCCCCCGCCGACCACCCCGCAGTCCTGCCCCAGCTCCTGAAGCCCCATCAACCCGGATGCACCGCCGGAACGACGCCGCCCTGCCCGCGTACCCCGTCGGTCACCGTCATCGTGGCGCCGACGGGGTACGCCCGTCACCCGCGAGCGGAGTGCGACTTCAGCGGATGCGGTGCTTCCGCCAGAAGGGGCCGAGGTCCCTGTGCGTCATCGACTGTGCGGCCTTCTTGAAGCCGGCGGTGGTGGAGACGCCGTACCAGTGGTCGTGGGCGTACTTCTTGATCAGGCGCGCCATGGTGCCGGCCCCGAGGACGTGCTCCAGGTCGGCCAGGACGCAAGGGCCGATCCCGTACACGACCTGGAAGTACTCGCCACGGTGTGTAGACCAGTAGGCCATCGAGTTGGTGAGCGCGGCGGTGGCGCTCGGCCAGGAGCCGTCCGGCGAGCACTCGAACCCGTCCCAGCGGTAGTAGCGCGCGTTGGCGTACTGGGCGAAACTCTCGTCCAGCCAGGGTGAGTTGTACTCGTCGTTGCCCACGATGCCGTACCACCACTGGTGGGCGATCTCGTGGACGGTGGCGCCGCCCTCCTCCTCGGTGCCGAGGATGACCAGGCCGGGGTACTCCATGCCGCCGGCGAACCCGGGGGTCATCACGAGGTCGATCTCGCCGTACGGATAGCGGCCGAACTCCCTGCCGAACCGGTCGATGGCGGCGACGCCGTCCTTGCGGTTGAGGCGGACACCGGCGGCGGGCGTGTTCGGCGACCAGTACGACTTCACGCGCACGCCGCCGGGCGAGGTCTGGGTCGCGGTGCGGAACGGGCCCGCCGCCCATGCGAAGTCCCGCACCCGCTTGGCGACGCTGTGGGTGACCGTACGCCCGGTACCGCCGGGGCGGGTCCATGTGCTGCCGGTCGCCGGGACCTTGAGGGCGGACGGGTGGTCGAGGCGCACCCGGAAGTCGCTCGCCAGGGTGTAGAAGCTCTCGCCGTACGACACATACGGATCGAGGTGCCACCCCCTCGCGTCGTGCACGGCGAGGACCGGCAGCGCGTTGCCCAGGAAGCGGAACGCGCCTTCGCGGCCGAAGCGGTTGTTGCGTGCGGGCACGGTGAGGGCCACGTCGAAGGAGACGGCCGTCCGCTCACCGCGTGCGAGCGGCCTCGGCAGAGCGATGCGCAGCGCCGTGCACTTCACGCCGGGGCGGCCCGGAGTGCCGCCGCGCACGTGGGAGACGCGGACGGGGGACGGTCTTCCGGATGTCCCGCAGCCGTCCTCGCCATTGCCCCACAGGCGTATGTACACCTCACGCAGGGGCCGGCTGGAGGCGTTGCGGAAGGATACCGTCTGCCGGCCCGCCCAGTGGGAGCCGTCGGCGTCGGCGCGCAGCTTCACGTCGTAGCTGGGGCGGTCGGGCGTCGCGGGTTCGGCCGCTCTCACCGCGGCGCCGGGCGCCGGGCCGGACGGCGTGCCGGCCTCGGCCACGGTGGAGCCTGCTGTCGCGAGCAGCGCGAGCAGGGCGAGCAGGGCGACCAGCAGACGGCGACCGGTTCTTGAGGGGCCCGTGGGCGACGAAGGCAACGAAGGCATGGCAGACGACACGACAGATGACATGCCAGCGGATCTTGTCACAGGGTTCCCCACGGCCGACACAGGCCCGCGCGAAGAGAGGAGGTCGGCTCCGCTTGGGCGGCGAAAATGCCAGGGTACGCAGGGGATGTTCGCTGTACGTTGGCGCACAGTGGGGCATCGAGAACAAGATCCACCACGTCAGGGACACCACGTACGCCGAGGACGCCTCCCGCGTACGCACCGGCACCGCTCCACGTGCCATGGCATCCCTGCGCAACCTGGCCATCGGCGCTCTCCGACTCGCCAACCAGACGAACATCGCCGCTGGACTCCGCCACCACACCCGCGACGCCAACCGTCCACTGATCACCCTCGGCATCATGTGATCAACCAGGACACATCACCTGAACGACGCGGCCCTGGGC
>NZ_MCGQ01000002.1 GCF_002242805.1 Streptomyces diastatochromogenes
AGAGTAGGACGCCGCCGAACTCCTTTTATAGCTCCGGCTCTTGGGCACTGCCCAGGGGCCGGAGCTTTTTTGCGTTGAGGTAAGGTCAGGGGGCATCGTTGGCTCGTTTTCGCACAGGAGGCCCCCGGGTGGAGGTCCAGGAGACCCGTGTCCAGACGGACCGGGTCCTCACCATCCCCAACATCCTCAGCATGGCGCGGCTCGTCGGCGTACCCCTCTTCCTCTGGCTGATCCTCAGGCCGGAGTTCGGGGGTCCCAACAGTGATGGCTGGGCCCTCCTCGTGCTGGCCTTCAGCGGGATCAGCGACTATCTCGATGGCAAGCTCGCCCGGCGCTGGAATCAGATCAGCAGCCTCGGCCGGCTCCTCGATCCGGCCGCCGACCGGCTGTACGTGCTTTCCACTCTGCTGGGCCTCACCTGGCGTGAGATTCTGCCGATCTGGTTGACCGGCCTGCTGCTCGCGAGAGAGCTGGTTCTGCTGGTGATGGTGGGCATCCTCAGACGTCACGGCTATCCGCCGCCGCAGGTGAACTTCCTGGGGAAGGCCGCCACCTTCAACCTGATGTACGCCTTCCCGCTCCTGCTCCTCAGTGACGGAAACGGATGGATCGCGTCACTGGCTGCTGTTTTCGGATGGGCGTTCGCAGGATGGGGTACAACGCTCTATTGGTGGGCAGGAGTGCTCTACGTGGTACAAGTCCGCCGTCTGGTCCGCGCGGACGCCACGGCCGATTGAGCTCGTTGATTGTCCGGACATAGTGGCCCGATGGCCCGCTGCGGAAAACTGCGGGACAATCTGGACGGGTGAAGTCGGCTAGACCGTCGTCTCTCTAGGAGGACGCTTCCGACATGAAGGCCGTCGTGATGGCCGGTGGCGAAGGCACTCGCCTTCGCCCTATGACCTCCAGCATGCCCAAGCCGCTCCTGCCCGTGGCGAACCGTCCGATCATGGAGCACGTGCTACGGCTGCTCAAAAGGCATGGGCTCAACGAGACCGTTGTCACCGTGCAGTTCCTGGCATCGCTCGTCAAGAACTACTTCGGCGACGGCGAGGAGCTCGGAATGGAGCTCACCTATGCCAATGAGGAGAAGCCACTCGGTACCGCCGGAAGCGTCAAGAACGCCGAAGAGGCGTTGAAGGACGATGCTTTCCTTGTCATCTCCGGCGATGCTCTGACGGACTTCGACCTCACCGACCTGATCAATTTCCACAAGGAGAAGGGCGCGCTGGTCACGGTTTGCCTGACCCGGGTGCCCAATCCGCTGGAGTTCGGCATCACCATCGTCGACGAGGAAGGCAAGGTCGAGCGTTTCCTCGAGAAGCCGACCTGGGGTCAGGTCTTCTCCGACACGGTCAACACGGGCATCTATGTCATGGAACCAGAGGTGTTCGACTACGTCGAAGCCGATGTGCCCGTCGACTGGTCCGGTGATGTCTTCCCGCAGCTGATGAAGGAAGGCAAGCCGATCTACGGCTATGTCGCCGAGGGCTACTGGGAGGACGTCGGTACCCACGAGAGCTACGTCAAGGCCCAGGCCGACGTCCTCGAGGGCAAGGTCAACGTCGATATCGACGGATTCGAGATATCGCCGGGTGTCTGGGTGGCGGAGGGTGCCGAGGTGCACCCCGATGCCGTGCTCCGCGGGCCGCTCTACATCGGCGACTACGCCAAGGTGGAGGCCGGCGCCGAAATCCGCGAGCACACCGTCGTCGGTTCCAATGTCGTCGTCAAGAGCGGTGCCTTCCTGCACCGGGCCGTGGTGCACGACAACGTGTATGTCGGTCAGCACAGCAATCTGCGTGGCTGTGTGGTCGGCAAGAACACCGACATCATGCGGGCGGCGCGGATCGAGGACGGCGCGGTCATCGGTGACGAGTGCCTGATCGGTGAAGAATCGATCGTTCAGGGCAATGTGCGGGTCTACCCGTTCAAGACCATCGAGGCGGGCGCCTTCGTCAACACCTCGGTCATCTGGGAGTCGAGGGGCCAGGCGCAGCTCTTCGGTGCCCGCGGTGTCTCCGGAATCCTGAACGTGGAGATCACGCCCGAGCTGGCCGTACGGCTGGCGGGTGCTTATGCGACCACGTTGAAGAAGGGTTCCACGGTCACCACGGCCCGTGATCACTCCCGAGGTGCGCGTGCGCTCAAGCGGGCGGTGATCTCCGCGCTCCAGGCCAGTGCCATCGACGTACGCGACCTGGAGAACGTGCCGCTTCCCGTGGCCCGGCAGCAGACCGCGCGGGGCAGCGCCGGCGGCATCATGATCCGGACCTCTCCGGGTGTGCCGGACTCCGTCGACATCATGTTCTTCGACGGGCAGGGCGCGGACCTGTCGCAGGGCGGTCAGCGCAAGCTCGACCGGGTGTTCGCACGCCAGGAGTACCGCCGGGCGTTCCCCGGTGAGATCGGCGACCTCTACTTCCCGGCGAGCGTCTTCGACTCGTACACCGGCTCGCTGCTGCGCAACGTCGATACCACCGGGATCGCGGAATCGGGTCTGAAGGTGGTCGTGGACGCCTCCAACGGCAGCGCCGGCCTCGTTCTGCCCAGCCTGCTCGGCAAGCTCGGTGTGGACTCGCTGACCATCAACCCCGGTCTCGACGAGTCCCGTCCCACGGAGACCGCCGAGGTGCGCCGGAACGGGCTGGTGCGCCTCGGCGAGATCGTGGCGTCCTCCGGGGCCGCGTTCGGTGTCCGGTTCGACCCCGTCGGCGAGCGGCTGTCGCTCGTGGACGAGAAGGGCCGGATCATCGAGGACGACCGGGCTCTGCTCGTCATGCTGGACCTGGTGGCGGCAGAGCGGCGCAGTGGTCGTGTGGCACTGCCGGTGACCACGACCCGGATCGCCGAGCAGGTGGCCGCCTATCACGGCACTCAGGTCGAGTGGACCACCACCTCTCCCGACGACCTCACGCGCGTGGGACGCGAAGAGGGCACCATCTTCGGCGGTGACGGCAAGGGCGGGTTCATCGTCCCCGAGTTCAGCAGCGTCTACGACGGCACGGCGGCCTTCGTACGGCTGATCGGGCTGGTGGCGCGCACCCAGCTCACGCTGAGCCAGATCGACGCGCGGATTCCGCGGGCGCACGTCCTCAAGCGGGATCTGGCGACCCCGTGGGCCGTCAAGGGTCTGGTGATGCGGCGTGTCGTCGAGGCGGCCGGTGATCGCTTTGTCGACACCACGGACGGTGTACGGGTCGTGGAGACCGACGGGCGCTGGGTGATGGTGCTGCCCGACCCGGCCGAGGCCGTCACCCATCTGTGGGCCGAGGGCCCGGACGACGCCTCGGCACAGGCCCTGCTGGACGAGTGGGCTGCCGTGGTGGACAGCGCAGGGCGGTAGAAGGAGCGGCCCCGGACGGCAAAAACCACAGCACGCGCGCGTGCCGGACAAGTGTCCCCAAGGGGGCCTGTCCGGCACGCCGGTGGGGCCATTCGGAGGTACTGCGCGCGACATGCGACGATGTGCGGCATGCCGCAGCAACCCCCCGTTCGGAGCAGCCCCCCGCGGCCGCGGCGTCCGGACGCCTCCATGTCGTTGATCACCAACGTCATGGATCACAGCCTCGACGACGGGTACGCCGAGGCCGCCGCCCGGAAGAAGTCCCAGGGCATCGAAGGCGGGCTGCCGAAAACCCTCAGGGCGAAGCTGGGCCTGGCGGCCGGGCTGGTGCTCGCGGCGCTGGTCGTGACCGTCGGAGCGGCGCAGGCGCGCGTGGCGGCGCCTGTGGTGGCCAAGGAGCGCCAGGAGCTGATCGACCGCATCGACCGCGAGACCGCGGCCGCGGACAGCCTGGAAGGCGATGTCGACAAGCTGCGCGACGACGTCAGCGCGCGCCAGCGGGCGGCGCTGAAGCAGAGCGGCGGCAGCACCGAGGCGGACCTGGTGGGCGTCCTGTCGGGCGCCACCGGGGTGCACGGTCCCGGGGTGAAGCTCGTGGTCAACGACGCCAAGGAAGCCAGCACCGGCGGCGACGGCACCAATCCGCGCGAGACCTCCGGTTTCTCCGACACCGGACGGTTGCGCGACCGGGACATGCAGCGGGTGGTCAACGGGCTGTGGGCCTCCGGGGCCGAAGCCGTCTCGATCAACGGGCAGCGGCTGACGGCCCTGTCCGCGATCAGGGCCGCGGGTGACGCGATACTGGTCGACAACAGGCCGCTGGTGCCGCCGTACACGGTGCTCGCGGTGGGGGATGGGGAACGGCTGAGCACCGGGTTCCAGAACAGCGCCGACGGGCTGTATCTGCATGCCCTGGAGGAGAACTTCGGTATCCGCGCCACCATCTCCACGGAGGGTGACGTCCGGTTGCCCGCCGCACCGAGTGTGATCGTACGCACAGCACAGCCGAACGCCGAGAAGACTGAGAAGGGCACATCGTGATCGCCGTACTGGGCCTCGTCGTGGGAGTCGTGGCCGGCCTGTTGGTCCGCCCTGAGGTTCCGGCGGTCGTCGAGCCTTATCTGCCGATCGCCGTCGTGGCGGCGCTGGACGCCGTGTTCGGTGGTCTGCGGGCCATGCTGGACGGCATCTTCGACGACAAGGTCTTCGTGGTGTCGTTCCTGTCGAACGTGGTCGTGGCCGCGCTGATCGTCTTCCTGGGCGACAAGTTGGGCGTGGGCGCGCAGCTGTCCACGGGTGTCGTGGTCGTTCTCGGTATCCGGATCTTCTCGAACGCCGCGGCGATCCGCCGACACGTCTTCCGGGCGTGAGACCGATGAGCAACCAGGAAGAGCAGCCGGAGAACAGGCTGCGCAAGGAACTGCCCGACGAGGTGCCCGCGGTGGCCGCCGAGCCCGAGCAGGCACCCGACGAGAGTGCCGAGCCGCAGCTCACCGGGCGCCAGCGGCTGGTCAAGGGGCTGTGGCCGCCGCGGGTCACCCGGGCTCAACTCATCGTCGCGGTGCTGCTGTTCGGCCTGGGCTTCGGGCTCGCCGTGCAGGTGGCGTCGAACAGTGACAGCGACAGCGCGCTGCGTGGCGCCCGTCAGGAAGATCTTGTTCGCATCCTCGATGAACTGGATGACCGTACTCAGCGTCTTGAGGACGAGAAGCAGGGACTCGAGAAGCAGCGCCAGGAGCTGCAGAGCAGCTCCGACCAAGCTGCGGAGGCGCGCAGGCAGACCGCCGAGAAGGAGAGGCAACTCGGCATTCTGGCGGGCACCGTGGCGGCGCAGGGTCCCGGCATCACCATGACGATCGAGGACACGAAGGGGACGGTCAAGGCGGACATGCTGCTCGACGCGATCCAGGAGTTGCGCGCGGCCGGCGCGGAGGCGATCCAGGTCAACGGGGTACGGGTGGTCGCGAGCAGCTACTTCACCGACTCCGGCAAGAGCGTGAGCGTCGACGGGAACAAGATCAACGCTCCCTATCGTTTCAAGGTCATCGGCAAGCCGCAGGATCTCGAACCGGCACTGAACATTCCTGGAGGCGTGGTGCAGACGCTGGAGAAGGAGCAGGCCACGGTGGGCGTCGAGCGGTCGAGCAAGATCGTTGTGGACGCCTTGCGGCAGGCGAAGCAGCCTGACTACGCTCGGTCGTCCTCCCAGTGAACCGGCGGTGCATGCGGGACGTCCGGCAGGGGCATGAGGTTGCGGGGGGTCGGCGCACCGAAGGGGTGGTGCGTGGTGGAAACTGTCTGGTGGATACGGACGTTGTGAGGGTGTCCGGGTCGGCCGGTGAAGGCAATCAGGGTTCGTCCTGCCCCACGGGCGGGTCTGTTTCGGTCAAGGGGAATCGCCCGTGAAGTTGTTTGCGAAGTTGTTCGGCAAGAGCGCGCGAGAGGGTAGCGACAACGCGACCGCTCGTCATCGCGCACAGCCTGACGCAGAGGGCCAGCGCCCGCTGTTCCGCGACCAGGTCGCTGGTCCGGGCGGTGACATTTCCGGAGGTCAGGGCGCGGCGTCTGTTGACCCTGCCCAGTCCGGCGGCATAGGTTTCGGGCAACCGTCAACCTCAAGTGCGGGTGGAGGGTTTACCTCCGACCCGTATGCGTCCAACGCCCCCGCGGGGCTGCCGCGGCAGGAGGATCCGTCCATGTCGGTCCTGGTGTGTACGAGGTGCGGTAACCGCAACGCGGAGAACGCCCGCTTCTGTTCCAATTGCGGTGCGCCGCTGCGACCCGGTGTGGCGCCGGAGCGCGCGTCCGAGACCACGTCCACGATCTCCATCTCCGGCCTCGAGGCCTACGACTCCGAGGTGACCGGTCAGACGGCCGTGCCGATGCTCTCGCCCGAGGCGCAGGCCGCGGTCGACGCGCTGCCGCTGGGCTCGGCGCTGCTGGTGGTGCGTCGGGGGCCGAATTCGGGCAGCCGCTTCCTGCTGGACAGCGACCTGACCACGGCCGGCCGTCATCCGCAGAGCGACATCTTCCTGGACGACGTGACGGTCTCCCGCCGGCACGTGGAGTTCCGGCGCTCCCCGGACGGCTCGTTCACGGTGGCCGACGTGGGCAGTCTGAACGGTACGTACGTCAACCGCGAGCGGATCGACCAGGTCGCTCTGTCGAACGGTGACGAGGTGCAGATCGGCAAGTACCGGCTGGTCTTCTACGCGAGCCGGCAGGGCATCTGACCCCCCGGACCCCAGGGAAGGTCCATGCTTCAAACACCGAGCGGCGGTGCCCGAAGCGGTACCGCCGCCGCGGACAGTGGGCTGATGAGCATCGGCACGGTGCTGAACGCGCTGCGCGACGAGTTCCCCGAGGTCACCATCTCCAAGATCCGCTTCCTGGAGTCCGAGGGCCTCGTCGAACCGCAGCGGACCCCTTCGGGGTACCGGAAGTTCAGCGCCGGTGACGTCGAGCGCCTCGCCCATGTCCTGAGGATGCAGCGGGACCACTATCTGCCGCTCAAGGTGATCCGTGAGCATCTGGAGGCCATGGAGCGGGGCGAGGCCGTCCAGCTGCCCCTGGTGGGGCGCCAGCGCACCGGCGAGGACGTGCAGGAGTCGCTTGAGCGGCCGACGGTCGCCCGGATCGGGCGGGCCGCGCTGCTGGCGGCCGCCGACATCACAGAGGCTGACCTCGAGGAGTGGCAGTCGTACGGGCTCATCGCCCCCCTGGAGGATGGGGTGTACGACGCCGAGGTCGTCACCGTGGCCTCGCTCGTGGCCGAGCTGGGCCGGTTCGGGATCGAGCCGCGCCACCTTCGGGTGATGAAGGCCGCCGCGGACCGTGAGGCGGGACTCGTGGACCAGGTGGTGGCTCCCCTGAAGCGCCACCGCAACCCGCAGACCAGGGCGCACGCCGAGGCCCGGGCGAAGGAGCTGGCGGCGCTCACGGTGAAGCTGCACGCGGCGCTGGTGCAGATCGCTCTCGGTGTGCGGCTGCCCTGAGGGGCAGGGTCCCGGGGCCGGATCGGGCACCTGTTCCCGGCCCGACTACCCAAACATCCCGGGCACGGCCTAGGGTTGCTGTGTGAACGAGCTCGATGTCGTAGGTGTCCGGGTGGAAATGCCCTCCAACCAACCGATCGTGCTCCTGCGCGAAGTGGGGGGCGACCGTTACCTCCCCATCTGGATCGGGCCGGGGGAGGCGACGGCGATCGCCTTCGCCCAGCAGGGCATGGCCCCCGCGCGACCGCTGACCCACGACCTGTTCAAGGACGTGCTGGAGGCTGTCGGCCAGGAGCTGACCGAAGTACGCATCACGGATCTGCGTGAGGGCGTCTTCTACGCGGAGCTGGTCTTCGCCAGCGGGGTCGAGGTGAGCGCCCGTCCCTCGGACGCCATAGCGCTCGCGCTGCGCACGGGAACGCCGATCTACGGCAGTGACACGGTGCTGGACGACGCGGGCATCGCGATCCCGGACGAGCAGGAGGACGAGGTGGAGAAGTTCCGCGAGTTCCTCGACCAGATCTCGCCCGAGGACTTCGGCACCAGCAGCCAGTGAGGCGGGGACCGGCCGGGGCGACCAGCGGGTTCAGGACCGGCTGGTCAGCCCCTCGTCACGCCCGGCGCCATGGCAATTGCCACCGGCCATTGAGAGCGTCCTACGGCCCCCCGCCAGAGCATTCGGCTAGCCTTTCCCCGCGGTGGGGCACGGGAAACCACTCCTAGGGTGATTATCACTCGGCGTGCCGAGTGTGGCGATCGTTGACGCACCCCTGGTGACTGCCTACCGTCGAGAAGGCAGGTCAAGGACGGAGGTCGGCGTGAGAACGAGCGGCGACGGTACGGCTGGGGGTGCCCCCGGACGATTCGGGGAGAGCAGTCCGTACCCGCTTCACAGCAGCGCGGTCGACCACGCCTCACAGCGACCGACGGCGGTGCCCAACGGCGGAGGGGCGGCGTCCATGGCGTCCGAAGAGATCGGCTACCGCGGGCCCACGGCCTGCGCGGCCGCCGGCATCACCTACCGGCAACTCGACTACTGGGCCCGCACCGGCCTCGTCGAGCCGAGCGTGCGGCCCGCCTACGGCTCGGGCACGCAGCGCCTGTACAGCTTCCGGGACGTCGTCGTCCTGAAGATCGTCAAGCGGTTCCTGGACACCGGTGTCTCGCTGCAGAACATCCGTACGACCGTCCAGCACCTCCGTGAACGCGGTTTCCGTGACCTGGAGCGCATGACCCTCATGAGCGACGGCGCCACGGTCTACGAGTGCACCTCGCCCGACGAGGTCCACGCCCTGCTCCAGGGCGGTCAGGGCATCTTCGGCATCGCCGTCGGCGTGGTCTGGCGGGACGTGGAAAGCGCGCTCTCCCAGCTGCACGGCGAGCGCATCGACACGGGGGAGACCCTGGTCGGGCACAACCCGGCGGACGAGCTGGCCAGGCGCCGCAACCGGGCGGTCTGACAGCGCCCCTCGGGGGCCTGCGTTGTCAGTGGCGTGGTGCAGCATCGGAGATGTGAGAAACGCGCCCACGATCCTGCATCTCGACATGGATGCCTTCTTCGCCTCGGTGGAGCAGGCATCCAAGCCGAGCCTGCGCGGGAAGGCCGTCATCGTGGGCGGACTCGGACCGCGCGGGGTGGTGGCCACCGCGTCGTACGAGGCACGGGTCTTCGGGGTCCACTCCGCGATGCCGATGGCCCAGGCGCGCCGGCTGGCGCCGAACGCCGCGTACCTGGTGCCGCGCTTCGCCCTCTACCGGTCGGTCAGCGAGCAGGTGATGGCGTTGCTGCGGGCGCTGTCACCGCTGGTGGAGCCCCTGAGCCTGGACGAGGCGTTCGTGGACCTGGAGGCAGCGGGAGCCGCCTCGGACGAGGCGTCGGCGCGGCTGGCCGGGACGAAGCTGCGCGCGGACATCCGGGCGGTCACGGGGCTGACCGGGTCGGTGGGTCTGGCCGCCTCCAAGATGCTCGCGAAGATCGCCTCGGAGCAGGCCAAGCCCGACGGACTCGTGCTCATCGAGCCCGGGACCGAGCGGGCGCTGCTGGCCCCCATGTCGGTGCGGACCCTGCCCGGGGTCGGGCCGGCGACCGGGGACCATCTGCGGCGGGCCGGGATCACCACCGTCGAGGAGCTGGCCGAGGCCGGTGAGGACGAACTCGTACGGCTGCTCGGCAAGGCGCACGGGCACGCGCTGCACGCCATGGCGCTGGCGCACGACGACCGGCCCGTGGTGGCCGAGCGGGAGGCCAAGTCGGTGTCGGTCGAGGACACCTACGACGTGGACATCCATGACCGGCTGCGGGTCGGTCTGGAGGTGCAGCGGCTCGCGGACCGGTGTGTGCGGCGGCTGCGCGGGGCCGGTCTGTCCGGGCGGACGATCGTGCTGAAGGTGCGGCGGTACGACTTCTCGACGCTGACCCGTTCCGAGACGCTCCGTGGCCCCACCGACGATCCGGCGGTGATCCGGGAGGCGGCCGCGCGGCTGCTGGAGTCCGTGGACACCACGGGCGGGGTACGGCTGCTGGGCGTGGGCGTCTCGGGGCTCGCCGACTACACCCAGGAGGACCTGTTCGCTCAGGCGGCGGGTGGCCTGCGGCCCGCTGAGCCGGAGGAGGCGGCGCCGATGGCCGAGGAGGAGCCGGAGCCCGCCGAGCGGCACTGGCATGCCGGGCATGACGTCCGGCATGCCGAGTACGGGCACGGGTGGGTGCAGGGCAGTGGGCTGGGTCGGGTCACTGTGCGGTTCGAGACGCCGCAGTCCGAGCCGGGGCGGGTGCGGACGTTTTTCGTCGACGATCCTGCGCTGGAGCCGGCTGAGCCGTTGCCGTTGGTTGAGGGCAGCGACGTTTCCCACCCGTCCACCGGACTCGGTCGGGCGAGCAGTGACCGACACGGGGCTCCGCCCCGGCCCCCGGGAGAGGAGCAGCGTCCGCAGGCCACCAGCGCCGCTCCCGGGGAGGTGGCCGGTCCCCCGGCCGGGGATCAGGTCTCCTCCGACCCCGCCAGTTTGCCGAAGTCGTGGTCCGGGACCGAGGGAGGTGGGGCGGCCGTGTCGAGGCCGTAGTGGTGGTAGAGCTGGAGTTCCTGTTCGGGGGAGAGGTGGCGGCCCACGCCGAAGTCGGGGGCGTCCTTGATGAGGGCGCGGTCGAAGGGGACCCGGAGGGCGCCTTCCACCAGTTCGCTGGGCTCCAGTGGGACGAAGGCGTCCCGGGAGAACAGGCCGGTGCGTATGGCCGCCCACTCCGGCACGCCCGTGGCGTCGTCGAGGTACACCTCGTCGATGGTGCCGATCTTGGTGCCATTGCGGTCGAACGCCTTGCGGCCGATCAGGTTGCGCGGATCGATGTCGGTCTGCACGGTCCCTCTCCCTCCACTTGGTCGCAACTCATCCGTAAGCACTACAAAAGAGCACATTCAGGGAGGCGGCCACTCGAAAGCTCAGGCGTTGACCTCGCTGGTAGGCTGACAGCGGCTGCTGACCCCGTGCGGGAGAGTCCTCCGACCACCTCGGAGGCGCCGAAGGAGCAAATCCTCCCCGGAATCTCTCAGGCTCACGTACCGCACGGACGAGGTCACTCTGGAAAGCAGGGCGGGTGTCGACGGCTCCCGCCCTCACCGACGGTGAAAGCCGGGACCTTCGGGTGCCCGGTGAAGCTCTCAGGTTGAGATGACAGAGGGGGAGGCCGTCGGGGCAACCATGCCGTGGTGCCCCTCGAAGGTCGCGTCAGACCAGGAGGCCTCCGCAATGACCGCCCATCGCATTCCGCTCTCCGAGCTCGAAGCGGGCATCCCCTTCGAGCAGCGCCACATCGGGCCCGACCAGGAGGCGCGGGCCAAGATGCTCGCGCACATCGGCTACGGCTCCCTCGACGAGCTGACCGCCGCCGCGGTCCCGGATGTGATCAAGAACGCCGACGCCCTGGACCTGCCGGGCGCCCGCACCGAGGCCGAGGTCCTCGCCGAGCTGCGCTCGCTCGCCGACCGCAACCAGGTCCTCGGCTCCATGATCGGGCTCGGCTACTACGGCACCTTCACCCCGCCGGTCATCCTGCGCAACGTCATGGAGAACCCGGCCTGGTACACGGCCTACACGCCGTACCAGCCGGAGATCTCCCAGGGGCGGCTCGAGGCCCTGCTGAACTTCCAGACCATGGTCGCCGAGCTGACCGGGCTGCCCACCTCCGGCGCCTCGCTGCTCGACGAGGGCACGGCTGCCGCCGAGGCGATGGCGCTGTCCCGGCGCATGGGCAAGAACAAGAAGGGCCTGTTCCTGATCGACGCGGACGCGCTGCCGCAGACCATTGCGGTCATCGAGACGCGCGCCGAGCCGACCGGTGTCGAGGTCGTCGTCGCCGACCTCAGCGACGGCATCCCGGCCGAGATCGCCGCGCGCGAGATCAACGGCGTGCTGATCCAGTACCCGGGCGCCTCCGGTGCCGTACGCGACATCAAGCCGGTCATCGACCAGGCGCACGAGCTGGGCGCCCTCGTCACCGTCTCCGCCGACCTGCTGGCCCTCACCCTGCTGACCTCGCCGGGTGAGCTGGGCGCGGACATCTCCGTCGGCACGACCCAGCGCTTCGGTGTGCCGATGGGCTTCGGCGGGCCGCACGCGGGCTACATGGCGGTGCACGAGAAGTTCGCGCGCAGCCTGCCCGGCCGTCTGGTCGGCGTCTCCGTCGACGCCGACGGGAACAAGGCCTACCGTCTCGCGCTGCAGACCCGTGAGCAGCACATCCGCCGCGAGAAGGCCACCAGCAACATCTGCACCGCGCAGGTGCTGCTCGCCGTGATGGCCGGTATGTACGCCGTCTACCACGGTCCCGAGGGCCTGCGGGCCATCGCCCACCGCACCCACCGCTACGCCACGCTCCTCGCCGAGGGCCTGAAGGCCGGCGGGGTCGAGATCGTCCACGGCGCCTACTTCGACACCCTCACCGCGCGCGTGCCCGGCAAGGCTGCCGAGGTGACCGCCGCCGCCCGGGAGAACGGGGTCAACCTGCGTCCGGTGGACGCCGACCACGTCTCCCTCGCCTGCGACGAGACCACCAACCGCGCCCAGCTGGCCGCCGTCTGGTCCGCCTTCGGTGTCGAGGGCGACATCGAGGCGCTGGACGTGACGGCCGCGGACACCCTGCCCCAGGCGCTGCTGCGCACCGACGACTTCCTGACCCACCCGGTCTTCCACGCGCACCGCTCCGAGACCGCCATGCTGCGCTACCTGCGCAAGCTGGCCGACCGTGACTACGCGCTCGACCGCGGCATGATCCCGCTGGGCTCCTGCACCATGAAGCTCAACGCGACCACGGAGATGGAGCCGGTCACCTGGCCCGAGTTCGGCCAGCTGCACCCCTTCGCGCCCGCCGAGCAGGCCGAGGGCTACCTCACGCTCATCCGCGAGCTGGAGGAACGTCTCGCCGAGGTCACCGGCTACGACAACGTCTCGCTCCAGCCGAACGCCGGTTCGCAGGGCGAGCTGGCCGGCCTGCTGGCCGTACGCGGCTACCACCGGGCCAACGGCGACGAGCAGCGCACCGTGTGCCTGATCCCGTCCTCCGCGCACGGCACCAACGCCGCCAGCGCCGTGATGGCCGGCATGAAGGTCGTCGTCGTGAAGACCGCCGACGACGGCGAGATCGACGTCGAGGACCTGCGGGCCAAGATCGAGCAGCACCGCGACCAGCTGGCGGTCCTGATGATCACCTACCCGTCCACGCACGGTGTGTTCGAGGAGCACGTCGCCGACATCTGCGCCCAGGTGCACGAGGCGGGCGGTCAGGTGTACGTCGACGGCGCCAACCTCAACGCCCTGGTCGGCCTCGCCAAGCCGGGCCACTTCGGCGGTGACGTCTCCCACCTGAACCTGCACAAGACCTTCTGCATCCCGCACGGCGGCGGCGGCCCCGGCGTCGGCCCGGTCGCGGTCCGCGCGCACCTGGCGCCGTACCTGCCCAACCACCCGCTGCAGCCGGCGGCCGGCCCGGAGACGGGTGTCGGCCCGATCTCGGCGGCGCCGTGGGGCAGCGCGGGCATCCTGCCGATCTCGTGGGCGTACGTCCGCCTGATGGGCGGCGAGGGCCTCAAGCGCGCCACCCAGGTGGCCGTGCTCTCCGCGAACTACGTCGCCAAGCGCCTGGAGCCGCACTACCCGGTGCTCTACACCGGCCCCGGCAACCTGGTCGCGCACGAGTGCATCATCGACCTGCGCCCGCTGACCAAGGCGACCGGTGTGAGCGTGGACGACGTGGCCAAGCGGCTCATCGACTACGGCTTCCACGCGCCGACCATGTCCTTCCCGGTGGCCGGCACGCTGATGATCGAGCCGACCGAGTCCGAGGACCTGGCCGAGCTTGACCGGTTCTGCGACGCGATGATCGCCATCCGCGCGGAGATCGAGAAGGTCGGCTCCGCCGAGTGGCCCGCGGAGGACAACCCGCTGGCGAACGCGCCGCACACCGCCGCCGCGCTCGGCGGCGAGTGGGCGCACGCCTACAGCCGCGAGGAGGCCGTCTTCCCGGGCGGTGTCTCGGTCGCCGACAAGTACTGGCCGCCGGTGCGCCGGATCGACCAGGCCTTCGGTGACCGCAACCTGGTCTGCTCCTGCCCGCCGCTGGACGCGTACGAGGACTGAGCGAGCCCCTGGTGAGAGCCCCGCCCGTGTTCCGGGCGGGGCTCTCCCGTCTTCAGGCCGAGGCCAGCGCCACCTCGGTCGCCTTGATCAGGGCGACCACGTCGGAACCGACGAAGAGGCCGAGGTCTTCGGTCGCGTCCTTGGTGATCACGGCCGTGAGTTCACCGCCGGGCACCGAGACCTTGACGGAGGCCATGGCTCCGCCGAGGGCGATCTGGACGATCGCGCCCGGTAGCTGGTTGCGGATCGACAGGCCCTCGATCCGGTTCGTGGCGAGCGAGATCTCCGTCGACTTCACCAGGGCGTGGACACGGGAGTCCGGGGCGAGGCCGAGCTGCTCGACGGCCTCCACGGTGATGGCCGCCATGAGGTCCTGCCCGCCGTCCAGGCGGAGCTTGACCGTGGCCATGACCTCGCCGGGTTGGACCTCGGTGACGGTGCCGGGGAGCTGATTGCGGATGCTCAGTGTCATGGGCACCCACGGTAGAGCGCGTGTCCGTTCAGGCAGGGTATGCGTGGGTCTGGGTCGCTTTCACCGTCGCCCAGACAGCGGCGCCCGGATGCAGGTCCAGCTCGGCCGCGGCGACCGTGGTGAGGTCGGCGGCGAGGGGGAGTTCGCCGGTGAGGTCGGCGCGGATCTGGTCGCCGTGGGTCTCCAGTCCGGCGACCTCGCAGCGCCACAGGTTGCGGGCGCTGGCGCCGGTGGGCCGGTCCCGGAAGAGGGTGACGGCGACCGGCGGGAACGCCACGAAGACGGGCCCGGACAGGACTTCCGTGGTCGTGATCGAGGGTCCCGCGTCGAGCCGTACGGTGTGCCCCTCGGCCCGTCCGCGGTAGAGGTTGAGGCCGACCAGCTGGGCGATGTAGTCGGTGCGCGGATGGCGGGCGATGTCGGCCGGGGTGCCCTCCTGGACGACCCGGCCGTGCTCGATGACCACGAGCCGGTCCGCGAGCACCATGGCGTCCAGCGGATCGTGGGTGACGAGGACGGCGACCGCCTCGAACTCGGCCAGGTGGCGGCGGAGCTGGGCGCGGACCTCCAGGCGGGTACGGGCGTCCAGGGCCGCCAGCGGCTCGTCCAGGAGCAGCAGCCGGGGCCGGGTGGCCAGGGCGCGGGCGAGCGCGACGCGCTGGGCCTGACCGCCGGAGAGCCTGCGGGGCTTGGCGCCGGCGTGCTCGGCGAGGCCCATGCGGTCCAGCCAGGCGGCGGCCTGGGCGCGCGCCTCGGCCTTGGTGGCGCCCTGGCAGCGCGGTCCGAAGGCCACGTTGTCCAGGGCGGACAGGTGCGGGAAGAGCAGATAGTCCTGGAAGACGACGCCGACCGGGCGGGACTCGGGCGGAGTACGGTCCAGCACGACGCCGTCCAGCCGCAGATGGCCGTCGCTGAGCGGGACGAGGCCGGCGAGGGCGCGCAGGGCGGTGGTCTTGCCGGCGCCGTTGGGGCCGAGCAGCGCGACGACGTCCCCGGGGGCGGCGGTCAGCCCGACGTCGAGCCGGAAGGAGCCCCGGTCGATGACGAGCCGGGCGTCCAGCCCCTGCTCGCCCACCACCTGGAGGTCGGCCTTGGGGGCGTCGATGTCGGTCATGAAGAGGGCGTCCTTCGTCGGCACACACACAGCGTCGTCTTCCATCCTCGCGTCACCGGCCGGTGCCCGTCAGCCACCGGTCCCGCAGCCCCGCCAGCACCGCGATGGACACGGCCAGCAGGACCAGGCTGAGGGCGATGGCGGCCTCGGGGTCGTTCTGCAGGGCGAGGTAGACGGCGAGCGGCATGGTCTGGGTGCGGCCGGGGAAGTTGCCCGCGAAGGTGATCGTCGCGCCGAACTCGCCGAGTGCGCGGGCCCAGGCCAGGACCGCGCCCGCGGCGATGCCGGGCGCGATCAGCGGCAGGGTGACCCGGCGGAACGCCGTGAAGCGGGAGGCGCCGAGCGTGGTGGCCGCCTCCTCGTAGCGCGGGTCGGCGGCCCGCAGGGTGCCCTCGACACTGATGACCAGGAACGGCATCGCGACGAACGCCTCCGCGATCACGACGCCGGTGGTGGTGAAGGGGAGGGTGATCCCGAACCAGGAGTCGAGCCACTTGCCGACGACTCCGTTGCGGCCCAGGGCGAGCAGCAGAGCCACACCGCCGACCACCGGCGGAAGCACCAGGGGCAGGGTCACCAGGGCGCGGACGAGACCGCGGCCCGGGAACTCCGTACGGGCCAGCAGCCACGCCAGCGGTACCCCCAGCACCAGGCTCACGGCCGTTGCCGCCGTGGCGGTGACCAGCGACAGCTGGAGCGCCTGCCACACCTCGGCGCTGGTCAGCAGCTGCGGCAGGCTGCGCCAGGGAGCGCGGACGAGCAGCGCGACCAGCGGAAGCAGCAGGAACGCCAGCGCCACCAGGCCCGGCACCAGCAGCGGCAACGGCACCCCGCGTCGGCCCCCCGTGCCGACGCGGCGGCGCCGCGGCCCACCCGTGCGGGGGCCGGTCGCGGCGCCGGGCTTGTCGAGCGAGGTCACGGCTTGAGGAACCCGGCCCCGGTCAGCACCTTCTGGCCCTCGGCGGACTGCACCAGCGCGATGAACGCCTTGGCCGCCGTGGCGTTGCCGGCGTTCTTCAGCAGGGCGATCGGGTAGTCGTTGATGGCCTTGGCGGACTCGGGGAACTCCACGCCCTCCACCTTGTCACCCGCCGCCTTCACATCGGTCTTGTAGACGACGGCCGCGTCGGCCTCCTTCAGCTCGACCTTCGTCAGGGCGGCCTTGACGTCCTGCTCGTAGGAGACCGGGGTGAGCTTCAGCTTGCTCGCGTCCAGGGCCTTCTGCGCGGCGGCGCCGCACGGCACGGTCTTGTCGCACAGGACGACCTTCAGGCCGGACTTGGTGAGGTCCTTCAGGGAGGCCACCTTGTCGGGGTTGCCCGGCAGGGTGGCGATCTCCAGCTGGTTGCGGACGAAGGTCGCCGGGGTCCCGACCGCGTCCTGCTTGTCCGTCACGATCGCCATGGTCTTGGGGCTGGCGGCGGCGAAGACGTCCGCCGGGGCGCCGCTGGTGATGCTCGCGGCGAGGGTGTCGCTGCCGCCGAAGTTGAAGCTGACCGTGGTGCCGGGGTGTGCCTTCTCGAACTCCTTGCCCAGGGCCGTGAAGCTCTCCTTGAGGGAGGCGGCCGCGAACACGGTGACCTTGCCGGACAGCTTCGGGGAGGCGGAGCCGGACTTGTCCGACTTGGTGGTCGACGAGCTGTCGGAGGAGGAGCAGGCGCTCAGTGCCATCAGGGCAGCGGCTCCCGCGCCGGCCAGCTGCAGCATCCGGGTCCGGCGCACGGAACGGGTCATCACGGATCTACTCCTAGGTTCTGTGGAACAACGGTCGCGCCCAGGCACGGCCGAGCCATCGGCCGTGCGGCGATGATACTGCCGCATCTGCCAGGTGTAAGTCTCTTGTCGCATCGCATGAGCTGCGAAGTTGTGACTTGTAGGTGGCATGTGCGTTTGTACGGTGCTCAGGCAGGGGTACGGTCCTGCGGGAGGTGGTCGCGGTGATGCTCGCGGAACTCGCCCTGACCGGCGATCTCGTACGACCGGCCCGGCTGACCGTGCCGGACCTGCTCGGCTGGCCGCAGCACCGGGCGGACGTCAGCTTCGAATGCGCCACCAGCGGCATCCAGCACCACCGGTTCGCCGGTCCGCGCCTGTACGACGTGCTGGCCGACGCGGGGCCCGGCTTCGACCCGGCCCGGCGCAAGGACCGGCTGCGCTTCCTCATCGCCGTCACCGGCACCGACGGCCACCACGCCCTGCTGTCCTGGGCCGAGATCGACCCCGACTTCGCGGACGCCCCCGTGCTGCTCGCCGTGACGATCGACGGCACCCCGCTGGACGAGGCCGGCCCTCAGCTGGTGCTGCCGCAGGACCGCTGCGGGGGCCGGCACATCAGCGGGATCACGGCGATCCGGGTGGATGGTGGCTACGGCTTCGGCGCTCCAGTGCCAGCCACACCCGGTCGCGCGTCAGCGGCAGCTCCGTGAACCGCACGCCGGTCGCGGCCCGCAGGGCGTTGGCCAGGGCCGGGGCGACCGGGTTGAACGGGCTCTCGCTCATCGACTTGGCGCCCAGCGGCCCGATGGCGTCGGTCGAACCAGGCGCCGTACGCCGTCCTGGACGATGAGTAGGCGCTCCCCGTCGAGGGTGGCCGCGAGGGAGATCATCGGCCCCGCGGGCAGGGCGTTGCACGGGTTGCCGCCGGCCGTGGCCATGTTCCAGATCTTGAACGAGGCGAGGAACCTCCGGCAGCACTGCTCGAACAGGGGCGCCGCGGGGGCGAGCGACGTCCGTGCGTAACGGGAGAGCTGGGCGATGGTGCAGGTGGCAGCATTCCCCTCCTCTGAGCTTGCATTTACGATGCTTTATCTCGTACTCACCTGGTGAATGCGAGAGGTCGGGCGTTCTGTCCAGCGCCCGGCGGCCGTACGAGGAGCCAGCACATGCACGTCGAACACCTCCTGGGGGACGCCTCCCTCGGACTGCGCCTGCTGTGGGCGGAGGACATCCTGCTGAGGCGCGACATCAGCGGTGTGACCGTCACGGATCTGGAGGACCCGGCCCGGTTCGTGCGGCCCGGGGAGGTCGTGCTCAGCGGACTGGTGTGGTGGTCGCCGGACGGCGGTCAGGGCAAGGCGGACCGGTTCGTTTCGGCGCTGAAGGGCGCGGGGGCCGCGGCGCTGCTCGCGGGGGAGGAGACGCACGGGAGCGTGCCGGCCGACCTGGTCGAGGCCTGCGTGCGGTACGGAGTGCCGGTGGCGGGGGTGCCGGCGCACATCATGTTCCGGTCGATCACCGACACCGTGTACCTGCGGCAGTGGGGGGAGTTGAGCCGCCGGCACGCGCCGCGTCATCCCGCGCTGCCGGAGAGCGCGCGGGTGCGGCTGCGCCGGCTCCTCGCCCAGGATGCCGGTCCGGACGACGTCCTCGACGCCGCCTTCGCCCACCTCGACCCCATCACCGCCTACGTGTTCACGCCCTCGGGGCGGACGGTCGCGGCCACGGCAGGGGCGCCGGGCGTGGCGGCGCGGGAGGCGGTCGCGCTCGTGGCCGACGGTACCGGGGTGACGGTGTCCGTCGAGGCCGACGGTGCCTCTCCCTACGAGCGCTGGCTGCTGTATCTGCCCGACCCCGACAGCGCGCCACCGCGCATGCTGCAGGAGGTCGCCGCAGCCCTGAGCCACTGTCAGGAGGCCGCGAACCGGAGTCGGTCGGCCGAGCGCGGGGCCGCGGACCGGCTGGGCGCGCTGCTCGCGTCGCCGGGTCCGGAAGCCGGGGCGGTGGAGGCGGCGCTACGGCGGTGTGGGGTGCCGGAGACCGGGCCGTACCGGGTGGTCGTCGCCGACGCGGGGCCACGGCGGCCGGGGGCTGCCGAGGGGGCGCTGGTGGAGTTGGCGGGGCTTGCTGTGGCGGAAGGTGCGGGGACGGCGGGGCGAGGTGCGAAGAGGGCAGGGGGTGCCGGGGGTGCCGGGGGTGATGCCGTGCGCGGCGCGCTGAACGCCGGCGGTCATGCCACGCGCGGGTCGGCGGATACCGTGACGGGAGCCGCGGTGGTGGGGTGGCTGCCGGACGGGTGTGCGTTCGCGGTGCTCTCCGGTGTGTCCGACGGCGTCCTGGGCGAAGTCTGGTCGCTGGTCGCCGGCTGTGCGCCCGAAGTGGCCCTGCATGGCGGCACCGGGGCGCCCGCGGACGGGCCCGAGGGGCTGGGCGGGGCGCTGGCGCAGGCGCAGTACGCCCTCACCTCGGCCCGGACCACCGCGCCGGACGCCTCCGTCCTCACCGACGCGACCGCTCTCACCAGCCTCGACGCCCTGCTCACCGGTGTGCCGGCCGACGTGCGCTCCGCCTACAGCCGAACGGTCCTCGGCCCGCTGCTGGACACCGACCGCACCGCCACCGCCGTACTGCTGAGCACGCTGGAGACCTTCCTCGCCTGCGACGGATCCTGGGCGCGTACGGCTCAGGCGCTGCATCTGCACGTCAACACCGTGCACTACCGGATCCAGCGCATCGAGCACTTCACCGGGCGGGACCTGTCCCGGCTGCGCGACCGGCTCGACCTGTGGGCGGCGCTGCTGTGCCGCTGAGGGGGCCCCTTCGGACCCGGTCCCGGACCCGCTCTCAGACGCGGTCGATGTGCACGTTCGTGGACTTCACGCGCGCGGTGGCCTCCATGCCGACCTCCAGGCCCAGTTCCTCCACGGCCTCCCGGGTCAGCAGGGAGACCAGGCGGTGCGGGCCCGCCTGGATCTCCACCTGGGCGGCGACGTCGCCGAGCTTGATGGCGGTGACGATGCCCGGGAAGGCGTTGCGGACCGAGGTGTAGGAGGCGTCCTCCTCACCGCCGCCGGCCTTGGCCAGTTCGACCGAGAACGCGGCGAGGTCCTTGCCGTCGATAAGTCGTCGCCCGGCCTCGTCGCGATGGGTGGCCACCCGGCCGGCGTCGGCCCAGCGGCGGGCGGTGTCGGGGCTCACGCCGAGCAGCCGTGCGGCCTGGCCGATCGTGTAGGACTGCATGCCGGTCACGATAGGGCCATGGCGCGGGAACCGTGGACGTGGGGTTGGCCGTTAGGTATAACGCGATATAGCGTTAGTGCGTGACGGTGGGCCCCTGTGGGGGCGTCTGAATCGGGGTGAGGGTATGTCGGCCGAGCTGGTGCCCATGGATGTGCCGTGCGGGCTGCGGGCCTCGCACGCGGACCGGGATCGCGTGGTGGACGCGCTGACGGCCGCCGCGGGGGACGGCAGGCTCACCGCCGAGGAGCACGAGGAGCGGGTGGGCGCCGCCCTGTCCGCGCGCACGCTCGGGGAGTTGGCGGAGCTGACGGCCGACCTGCCGGACGCGGCCGGGGCGGCGCCCGTCAAGGATGTCGTCCGCATCGAGCAGCAGGCCTCGTCGACCACGCGGGGCGACGGATGGTCGGTGCCGCGCCGGATGGAGATCGACTCGGAGTGGGGCGATGTGACCCTCGACTTCACCCGGGCGGCTATCACCCACGACACCCTTCGCATCGACCTGGACCTGCGCGGCGGCACCCTGCGGCTGATCACCCGGCCCGGCGTGGTCGTGGACACCGACTCCCTGGTGATCGGCTACGGCACGACCAAGGTGCGGCCGGCCGGGAAACCCGGGGTGCCGGTCGTGCTGCGCGTGGAGATACACGGGCGGCTGAACATGGGCCGGCTGGAGGTGCGCCCGCCGCGGCGGCTGTTCGGCGGGAAGACGGCGACGGCCTGAGACGCGTGCCGTCTTCCTGGACTGATGCGATGTGGCTGATGCGGCTGATGGGACTGCCGGCTTCCGGGCCGGTGATGCCGGTCCCGGCCGGTGGGTGCCTCAGCCCGTGTGGACGCGCGGGCGTCGGGCGCGGTCCGGTTCCGCCTCGCGCAGGACCTCGCGGGTGACCGGGGCGACCTCGCCCTGCCCGAAGAGGAAGAAGCGCAGGAAGTTGGCGAACGGGTTGCCCTCGGTCCACTCGAAGTAGATGTGCGGGGTGCAGCCCGTCATGTCCCGGACGTGGAGGAGCATCGCGGCGAGCGCGTTGGGGATGGAGGAGGACTCCAGGGTGAGGATGCGGTAGCGGTTGTGCAGGACCTCGCCGCGCACGGTCAGGCCCGCCTCGAACTCGGAGGGGTCGGTGACCGTGACCTCGACGAAGACGAAGTCCTCCTGTTCGGGCATCTCGTTGTCGGCCCGGATCTGCTCGACCTTGTCGCGGTACTCGGCCTTGTCGCGCCGGTCGGGCTCGTTGGCGATGAACCGGATCTTGCGGCTGGCCATGTCCCGGACGAATCGTTCCGCCATCGGGTCCATGGCCACGTGCGTCACGCGCAGCTCGAAGGCGCGGGCCAGCCGGGACAGCAGCGAGACCAGGATGATGCCGACGATGAAGCAGGCGCCGATCTTCACGCCGTCGGGGCGTTCGATGACGTTCACGACGGTCGTGTACAGGAACACCACGGAGATGATCGCGAACGTGATGGTCCAGCCCCGCTGGCGTGCCTTACGGGCGGCGATGGTCACCGCGATCGCCGCGGAGCTGATCAGGACCAGCACACCGGTGGCGTAGGCGCCGCCCTGCTTGTCGACGTTGGCGTCGAAGATCCAGGTGACCAGGAAGGCGATCAGGGTGAAGACGATGACCATCGGGCGGACGGCGCGCGCCCAGTGCGGGGCCATGCCGTACCGGGGAAGGTAGCGAGGCATCAGGTTGAGCAGACCGGCCATGGCGGAGGCGCCGGCGAACCACAGGATGGCGATGGTCGAGACGTCGTAGACCGTGCCGAAGGCTCCGCCCAGGTACTCGTGCGCGAGGTAGGCGAGCGCGCGGCCGTTGGCCGGGCCGCCGGGCTTGAAATCGTCCGCCGGGATCAGCAGCGTGGTGATGAAGCTGGTCGCGATCAGGAAGGCGCTCATGATCAGGGCGGCGGTGGTCAGCAGCTTCTTGGTGTCCCGGATCCGGCCGGCCGGCCGCTCCTCGGTGTCAGCCGCGTCGCCCTCGACGTGCGGCATGACGGCGACGCCGGTCTCGAAGCCGGAGAGGCCGAGGGCGAGTTTCGGGAAGACGATCAGGGCCACGCCGATCATCACGAAGACGTTGCCGTGCTCCGCGGTCAGGGCGGTGGTCCAGTCGGTGATCACGTGCCCGGCGGTCACCACGTGATACAGGCCGACGATCACGACGACGAGGTTGAGCGCGAGGTAGATGCCGACCAGGGCGACGGCGACACCGATGGCCTCCAGGAAGCCCTTGAGGAACACCGCGCCGAGCAGGGCCACCAGGAACAGGGTGATCAGCATCTGGTGGCTGTGGAGCGCGCTGGTCAGGTGCGGGTTCTCCACCAGGTGGGTGGAGGCGTCGGCGGCCGACAGGGTGATGGTGATGAGGAAGTCGGTGGCCGCGAAGCCCAGCAGGGTCAGGACGAACAGCTTGCCCTGCCAGAACGAGAGCAGTCGCTCCAGCATCGCGATGGAACCCTCGCCGTGCGGGCTCTCCTCGGACACCCGGCGGTAGACCGGCAGGGCGCCGGCCAGGGTGACTATGACGAGCACGATGGTCGCGATGGGCGAGAGCAGACCGGCCGCGAGGGCCGCGATGCCCGGCTGGTAGCCGAGGGTGGAGAAGTAGTCGACACCGGTCAGACACATCACGCGCCACCAGCGCTGGCCCTTGTGCGCGGGCTCTGGCTCGGCCTCGGGGCGGGCATGGCCACCCTTGCCCATGTCGGACAGCCCCTCCAGCATCCAGGTGCGCAGGCGACTGGGAGGAGGGTGCTCGGTCGTGGCCATCGGCGTGCTCCTGGTGTGCGGCTCAGCTGTTTCCGGCCATCACGCGGACGGCGGCACCAGCGTAAGCAGAGAGTGACGCCTGGGCCCACGGATCCTGGGCTCGGGGGCGTCAATCTTGCGTTAAGAAAGACCCGACGGAAGGAGGTGACACATCAAGAAGCGGAGGCCCGGCGGCCGACGGCACGCGTTGGGCCGTGAAGAGGAGGGAAAGCCGCGGACTCCGGCCCGGACACCCAGCGTCATCTCGTACGACACCTCCATGCTGCCCCGCGGACAGCGGAACCGCAGCCGCACGGCCCCTGCGTCCGCTACTCCAGACCCGACGCCCGGAACACCGTCAGGGCCGTCTCCCGGTCGATGCGTTCCGTCAGTTGGTGCAGGGCCGTGGTGCCGGAGCGGAGGGTGCCGGAGGTCTCCGAGGTGTGGGCTGCCTCGGCCAGGTGGTGCCAGAGGTCGGGGTTGCGGAGGAGGACCTCGGGGTCGATCTCGACGCGGGAGCCGAGGGCGTCGCGCAGGACCAGGCTCTGTGCGACGCCGTCCCGTGGGCGGATCGCGATCAGCTGGTCGGTGCGGACGCGGCGGGTGCGCAGCAGGCGGCGGGAGGCCAGCCAGCCCTCGCCGGCCGAGACCCGGGCGGGGAGGAGGACGAGGAAGAGGAACAGGGCCAGGGAGATCCACAGGGCCGAGCGCCACCAGGTGAGGGTGCCGGCCACCGCGTCGACGAGCAGGAGCATGCCCAGCAGCACGGCCGCGCAGCGGGCCGAGCTGTACAGGTCCGGGGCCCACTGGCGGTCGTACACCACGGACGAGGAGCCGTGCGGGTGCGGGACCGTCACCTCGGAGCGGGTGTCGTCGCGGTGCTCCATGGGTTCGACGGTAGGGAGCGGAGAGCCTGCCGGGACAGGGCCGTGCGCGATGTTGACGGGACCCTGACGGCGCCGCGCCGGGTCTTGACGCGCTCGCAACGCCTCACAGACCCCGGGTGTCCATGCGCCGATGCCATGCGTTGCGCCGGTGGACGGACACCAGGTCCGACTCCAGCGGCGACGGCGGTACCGCGAGGACCGGGCAGTCGGCATGGGTGAGGCAGTGCCGGGAGACCCGGCCCGAGAAGGCGCGCTGCAGGCCGCGCCGGCCGGCGCCCACGACCAGCAGGTCGTCCTCGCGGTCGGCGGTCGCCACCAGCGCCCTGCCCGGAGTGCCGCGGACGACGAGGGCGTGCATCGGCACCCCTGGCCCGCTCTCCCCGAAGATCTCTTCCAGCACGGAGGCCAGCCGCTGCTTGGCCAGCCGCTGCCACTCCTCGACCAGCAGACCTGCGGCGGGGGAGCGGCGCGCGGCGGGATCGCCGCCGGGCGGCTCCCAGGCCAGCACCGGCCACAGTTCCGCTCCCAGCCGCCGGGCCAGCGCCGCGGCCCGGCGCAGGGCCGTGACGCTGCCCAGGGAACCGCTCACCCCGACCACCACACGGGCGGCCGCCGAGGCGTCGTAACCGGACATGACTCCACCGCTCCTCATGGATGCCCGCGGGCTGCCCCCGTGGGTGGGTCCGCGTACAGGGCTTCTCTCCCATCCCACTCCCGTACCGGCGATTCGACCAGCCGACGGGAGCAATTCCTGGCAGGTCGCTGACGGCCCCGGCTTGTCCGGCGCCCGCGTGCGTCAGCAACCCGTCAGTGTCGCCGCGTTCGCCGTCAGCATCGCGTCATGAGGGATCGGAACACCGGCCCGGCCGGGCATAGCGTCGAAGCGGCCCCGGTCCGCCTCCCCGCGTCCGGGGCGCTCAAGGCCACCACGCTCCTCCCAGGAGGCAACCCATGCCCGAACTCGTCTGCGGTGACGACCCGGAGCCTTCCGAACGCACCCCGGCCGGACTCCTGTTCGTCCCTGTCCGGCCGGGACCCGCCGGGTGCGCGGCCCGCCTGTTCCGCACCCCCCTCGGCGACCGCACCGCGGTCGCCTTCACCTCCACCCGCCGCCTGGCCGGCACGCTCGGTCCCGACCAGCCGTGGATCCGGCTCGCCGAGCCCGCACTGCGTGCGCTGACCGCGCCGCTCGACGTCACCACCGTCACCGTGGACCCCACGTTCTCGGCCCCGGCGCCCGTACCCGCCGCCCCGTCGATCCCGCTCCCGGCCTTCCGGGTCACGGAGGGGAGCATCCGATGACCACCCTGCACGAAGCGACCACCCCGCACGCGGCAGCCGTCCCCACCACCCCGACCGCCCCCACCACCCCCGCCGACCTGTCCGTCTGGCCCGCCTCGGCCACCGAACCCCGTCCCGGTGACCTGGCCGTCGGCGGAGTTCCGCTCGCCGAGGTCGCGGACCGGTTCGGCACCCCCGTCTACCTGCTCGACGAGGGCGAGGTGCGCGAGCGCTGCCGTACCTACCGGCAGGCCTTCCCCGAGGCCGAAGTCCTCTACGCGGCCAAGGCGTTCCTCTGCCGGGCCATGGTCCGCTGGACGGACGAGGAGGGCCTGGGCCTGGACGTCTGCTCCGCCGGTGAGCTGGAACTGGCGGTCACCGCCGGGTTCCCGCCCGAGCGGATCGTGCTGCACGGCAACGCCAAGTCGCCGCACGATCTGGAGTTGGCGCTGCGCCTCGGGGTGGGCCGGATCGTGATCGACAGCCCTGTGGAGATCGCCCGGCTGGCCGCCGCCCTCGGCCCCGACGGCAGGCAGCAGGTGCTGGTCCGCGTGGTGCCCGGGGTCGCCGCGGGCGGGCACGAGAAGATCCGCACCGGCACCGAGGACCAGCAGTTCGGGCTTTCCCTCTCCGACGGCCACGCCCAGCACGCCATCGCCCGCGTCCTCGACCAGCCGCAGCTCCGACTGGTCGGCCTGCACTGCCACTTGGGCTCGCAGATCACCAGCGTGAAGCCGTACGTCACCGCCGTGCGCCGCATGGTCGGCCTGCTGGCCCGGCTGCGCGACCAGCACGGCCTCGTGCTGCCCGAACTCGACCTCGGCGGCGGGCACGGCATCGCCTACCGCCCCGGCGAGCCGGCCCTCGACCCGGCCGTACTGGCCCGCAGGGTCCGCGCCGAACTCGCCGCGTCCTGCGCGGCGGCCGACCTGCCGGTGCCCCGCCTGATCATCGAACCCGGCCGCGCGATCGCCGGCCCGGCGGGCATCGCCGTCTACCACGTCCTCGCCGTCAAACGCACCGGCGACCACACCTTCGTGGCGGTCGACGGCGGCATGAGCGACAACCCGCGGCCCGCCCTGTACGGCGTCCGCTACGCACCCCGCCTGATCGGGCGGCCCGCCACCGCGCCCCTGACCCCGGTGACCGTCGTGGGCCGGCACTGCGAGGCCGGTGACGTCCTCGCCGAGGCCCAACTCCCCGCCGACATACGCCCCGGCGACCTGCTCGCCGTACCCGCGGCCGGCGCCTACCAGCTGTCCATGGCCTCCGGCTACAACCTGGTCGGCCGCCCGCCGGTGGTCGCCGTGCACGCCGGCCGGGCCCGCCTGTTGGTCCGCCGTGAGTCGCTGGCCGACCTGCGCAGCCGTGACGTGGGCGTCTGACGCGACCCTGTCCCAAGTCGCTGCGCCGCATGCCGGACTCCGGGGCGGCCCGCCGTGCACGCAGGCTGGGCCCGCCTGCTGGTCCGCCGAGAGTCGCTGGCCGACCTGTGCAGCCGTGACGTGGGCGTCTGACGCCACCCCGTTCCACGTCACGCCGCCGCATGCCGGACTCCCGGGCGGCCCGGTCCTCCCTCCCTCGCCGGCCGGACCGCCCGGGCCCTGCAGTTGCTCCGTCCGCCTGAGTCCCACGGTAGTGGGCCAGTAAGATTCGCCGCCAGGTTCGAAACTTTCGGCATCCTGTGAGGCGTGCATGCGGACGTACGACAACCCCGTCATCCCCGGCTTCCACCCCGACCCGAGCGTGTGCCGCGTGGGGGACGACTACTACCTGGTGTGCTCCAGCTTCGAGTACTTCCCCGGCCTGCCGTTGTTCCACAGCCGGGACCTGGTGCACTGGCGTCAGATCGGCAACGTCCTCGACCGGCCGGGGCAGTGGGCGCTGCCCGACGACGTGCCGGCCTCCGGCGGCGTCTACGCGCCGACCATCCGGCACCACGACGGGCTCTTTCACGTCATCACCACCATCGTCGGCGCCGGAGGGACCTTCCTCGTCACCGCCGAACGCCCCGAGGGTCCCTGGTCCGACCCGGTCTGGATCGACCTGCCCGGCATCGACCCCGACCTCGCCTGGGACGAGGACGGGCAGTGCTGGTGCGCCATGGCCGGGGTCACCGTGTCCCGCATCGATCCGCGGACCGGGAAGGCCCTCGAAGGGCCGCTGCCGATGTGGTCCGGCACCGGTCTCAGGGACCCCGAGGCGCCGCATCTGTACCGGGTCGGCGACTGGTGGTACCTGCTGATCGCCGAGGGCGGCACCGCACTCGGCCACGGCGTCTCGGCCGCCCGCGCCCGCTCCCCGCGCGGCCCCTGGGAACCGGCGCCCGGCAACCCGCTGCTGTCCCACCGCGGCACCGGCCTGCCCGTCCAGTCCACCGGTCACGCCGATCTGGTCCAGGCGGCCGACGGCAGCTGGTGGATGGTGCTGCTCGGCACCAGGCCGCGCGGCTACTTCCCGGAGTTCCACGTCCTGGGCCGCGAGACCTTCCTGGTGCCGGTGGAGTGGGCGGACGGCTGGCCGCGGGTGGGGCCGGTGCGGGAGCGGCACCCGGCACCGGCCGCCTGGGCGCCTCACGGGCCGGCGCCCGTCCGGGACGACTTCACCGACCGGACCCTCGCAGCGCACTGGATCTCCCCGCGCAGCCGGCCCGACGGCTGCTGGTCCCTGGCCGAGCGGCCCGGCTGGCTGACGCTGACGGCCACCGGTGACAGCCTCGACCGGCCCGGGCACACCTTCGTCGGCCGCCGCCAGCAGCACCCCGACTGCCGGGCCGCCGTGCTGCTCGACCCCGGACCGTCGTCGCGCTCCGGGCTGTCCGTCCGCCTGGACGAGGCCCACCACTACGACCTCGAAGTGGCCGGGGGCGAGGCGGCCCTGGTCGTACGGATCGGGCCGGTGCGGCAGCGGATCGCCGCACACCCGGTGCCCCCGGGTCCGGTCACCCTGGCCCTGGACATCCGTGCCGACCGGGAGCCGGCGCACCTGAGCGGGCCCGACAGCATCGCCTTCTCGATCGAAACTTCCGAAGGATCCGTTCGACTGGCCGAACTGGACGGCCGCTATGTGTCCACCGAGGTGGCCGGTGGCTTCACCGGCCGTGTCCTCGGGATGTACGTCACCGAGGGGAGCGCGGCCTTCGACTGGTTCGACTACGAGTCCGCGACCTGACGCACGACATCTTGACGCTCCCCATGCGCCTTCCTAGAGTCGCGGTTCGGAACGTTCGGAGATTCAATCGAATGTTTCGGCCCACCGGGATGTCAACCGGAGTGCCCACCGGGATGCGGTGAACGATCCGGCGGCATGCGGTGGGCCCGCTTTTCCTTCTCGGGACCCTCTCCGAAGCAACTCCGAAAGTTTCGAAGGAGCGCATGATGGGCGACCCTGCACTGTCCCGCCGCGGCTTCCTGGCGGCCTCCGTCGCCGCCGGCCTCGGTGTGACCGCACTCAGCGGCTGCGGCGGCGACTCGGACGGAGGGTCGTCCTCGGGGACGACCACCATCGAGTGGTGGAACATCTCCACCACCGAGCCCACCAAGACCGTCTGGGCCGGCCTCGCCAAGAAGTTCGAGGCCCAGAACCCCAAGGTCAAGGTGAAGATCGTCCAGCTGGAGAACGACGCCTACAAGTCGAAGATGACCGCACTGACCGCCTCCGGGAAGCTGCCGGACATCTTCCACACCTGGGGCGGCGGCGTGCTGAAGCAGCAGGTCGACGCGGGTCTGGTCGAGGACCTCAGTGACCCCACCAAGCCCTGGGCCGACGGACTCCTGCCGGTGGCCAGGCAGCCGTACCTCCTCGACAACAAGCTGTACGGCATCCCGTTCGACATCGGCATGATCGGCTTCTGGTACAACAAGGCGCTCTTCAAGCAGGCCGGCATCACCGCGCCCCCGACCACCTGGAGCGGCTTCCTCGACGCCGTACGCAAGCTGAAGGCCAAGGGCATCACCCCCCTCGCCCTCGCCGGCAAGGAGAAGTGGCCCGGCATGTACTACTGGGCCTACCTCGCGATGCGGACCGCCGGCGTCGACGCCCTGCGGAAGGCCGACGACGCCAAGGACTTCACCGGGGCCGGGTTCGTCGAGGCCGGGCAGCACCTCAAGGACCTGGTCGGGCTCCAGCCGTTCCAGAAGGGGTTCCTCGGGGCGGCCTACTCCACGCCCACCGGACAGGCCGCCGCCGTCGGCAACGGCAAGGCGGCCATGGAACTCATGGGCCAGTGGGCCCCGGTCGTGGAGGCCGACGCCGGCAAGGGCCTCGGCTCGGACCTCGGCTTCTTCCCGTTCCCCGCGGTCGAGGGCGGGAAGGGCGCCATCACCGAGGTGTTCGGCGGTGGCGGCGGGCACGCCCTGCGCAAGGGCGCCCCACAGGCGGCCGTCGACTTCCTGAAGTTCTTCGTCGCCGAGAGCACCGACGTCGAACTCGTCAAGAAGACGGGCGTCCTGCCCGTGGTCCCGGCCGCCGAGAGCGCCATCTCCGACCCCAACACCAAGGCCGTACAGGCGCAGTTGAAGGGCGCCACCGGCTTCCAGCTCTACCTCGACCAGGCGTACGCCCCCGCCGTCGGCCAGGAGGTCAACGACAGCGTCGCCGCGCTCATCGCCGGCTCCAAGTCCCCCGAGCAGGTCGCGCAGTCGATCACCAAGACCGCGAAGGAAGAGCAGTAGCCGGCGATGACCTCCACCTTCCTCCCGGACAAGCGGTCGGGCCCCGACGTCGCCCCACCGCCCCCGGCCGTGGCCTCGGCCCGGGGGCGGGCCCGGCGGCGCACCCTGAACTGGCTCACCGCGGTCGGCTTCCAGGTCCCCGCACTGGTGCTGTTCATCGCGCTGGTGCTGCTGCCGATGCTGTTCGCGCTGTACGCCGCCTTCTTCCGCTGGGGCGGCTTCGGCATGCCCTCCGACTACACGGGCGCGGACAACTTCACCCGGCTCTTCCAGGACCCGGTCTTCCTGGGCGACCTGTGGCGCTGCCTGGTCCTGGTCGTCCTGTCCCTCGCCCTGCAACTGCCGTTCGCGCTCGCCATGGCCGTGGCCCTCAACCAGCGGCTGCGCGGACGGGCCGTGTACCGGATGCTGTTCTTCGCGCCGTACGTCCTGTCCGAGGCCATCACCGGCGTGCTGTTCGGCATGGTCTTCGCCCCGGACGACGGACTCGCCGACCACGTCCTCGGCGGCATCGGCCTGGACGGGCTGGGCGGGGAGTGGTTCGCCGATCCCTCCTACGTCATGGCGACCCTCTTCCTGGTCATGACGTGGAAGTACTTCGGCTTCCACATGATGCTCTACCTGGCCGGACTCCAGTCCATCCCGGCCGAGTTGACGGAGGCCGCGCTGATCGATGGTGCCAATCCCTGGCAGCGCTTCCGCAACGTCACCCTGCCGCTGCTCGCGCCCACCCTGCGCATCAGCGTCTTCCTGTCCGTCATCGGGGCGATCCAACTCTTCGACCTGGTCTGGGTGATCACCCAGGGCGGCCCGGACCACCACTCCGAGACGATGGCCGTGACCATGTTCCAGTACGGCTTCAAGCGCTACCAGGTCGGCTACGCCAGCGCGATCAGCGTGGTCATGTTCGGCATCTGCCTCGTCTTCGCCCTCGCCTACCAGCGGTTCGTGCTCCGCCGCGACCTCGAAGGGGCCACCACGACGATGAGGGGAGCCGGCAAGTGACCCGCAAGAGCGTGCGCACCCTGCCGCTGCACGTGATCCTCGTGGCCGTCGGCGCGGTGATGGTCGTACCCCTGGTGTACGCCGTCCTCTCCGGCTTCAAGTCCACCGACGAGCTGTCCAGCAACCCGTTCGGGCTGCCCGAGCACTGGCTGACCGGCAACTACACCGGCATCCTCGGCTCGGGCGACTTCTGGCGGCTGGTCGGCAACAGCACGCTGATCGCGGTGGGCACGACCGTGCTGGTGGTCGCCGTGTCCGCGCTCGCGGCCTTCTCCTTCGCCCGGTTCGCCTTCCGCGGGCGGGAAGTGCTGTTCACCGTCTTCACGATGGGGCTGATGTTCCCCTTCGCGGTGGCCGCCCTGCCGCTGTTCCTGCTGCTGCGCTACCTGGACCTGCTGGACAATCCGCTGGGCGTGATCCTCCCGCAGGCCGCCTTCGGACTGCCGATGACGATCATCATCCTGCGCGGCTTCTTCCGGGACATCCCCGGCGAGCTGGAGGAGGCGGCCACCCTCGACGGCTGCAGCTCCTTCGGGTTCTTCTGGCGGGTGCTGCTGCCCATGGCTCGGCCCGCGCTCGGCACCGTCTCCGTCCTCGCGGTCGTCACCAGCTGGAACAACTTCTTTCTCCCGCTGCTCGTGTTCACCGACTCCAAGTGGTGGACCCTGCCCATCGGCGTCCAGCAGTTCCAGGGCCAGTACTCCTCGGACTACGCCCGCGTCTTCGCCTACCTCGTGCTCGCCATGGTCCCCGCGCTCGCCTTCTACTCGGTCGCCGAGCGCCAGCTCGTCGGCGGCCTCACCGCGGGTGCCACGAAGGGCTGAGCACACGCTTCGAGCACCTTTCGAGAGACAGGAGTCGCACCATGCCCAAAAGCAGCACGCGCCTCGGACTGACCGGCGTCCTCGCAGCCGTCCTGGTGGCCGCCGGCCTCGCCACCGGCCCCGCCGCCCAGGCCCACGCACGGCAGCCCACCCTCGCCGACCTCGCCCAGCGCCACGGCCGGTACTTCGGCAGCGCCACCGACAATCCCGAACTCACCGACAGCGCCTACACGAAGATCCTCGGCAGCGAGTTCGACATGATCACGCCCGGCAACGGAATGAAGTGGTACGCCACCGAGCCGCGGCAGGGCGTCTTCGACTGGACCAACGGCGACCAGATCGTGAACCTCGCCCGGAAGAACCAACAGAAGGTCCGCGCCCACACCCTGGTCTGGCACAGCCAGCTGCCCGACTGGCTCACCTCGAAGCAGTGGACGGCCACCGAACTGCGGGCCGTGCTGAAGAAGCACATCACCACGGAGGTACGGCACTACCGGGGCAAGGTCTACTCCTGGGACGTCGTCAACGAGGCCTTCAACGAGGACGGCAGTTACCGCGAGACCCTCTGGTACAAGACCCTCGGGCCCGGCTACATCGCCGACGCCCTGCGCTGGGCCCACCAGGCCGATCCGCGCGCCAGGCTCTACCTCAACGACTACAACATCGAGGCCGTCGGCCCGAAGAGCGACGCCTACTACCGGCTGGCCCAGGACCTCAAGGCGCAGGGCGTCCCGCTCGACGGCATCGGCTTCCAGGCCCATCTGGCCCTCCAGTACGGCTATCCCACCACCCTGCAGGACAACCTGCGCCGCTTCTCCCGCCTCGGCCTCGACACCGCCCTCACCGAGGTCGACGTCCGCATGCAACTGCCCGCGACCGAGGAGAAGCTCGCCGAGCAGGCGGACTGGTACCGGGACCTGACCGGGGCCTGCCTGGCCGTGCGTCGCTGCGTCGGCGTGACGATCTGGGACTACACCGACAAGTACTCCTGGATCCCGGCCTTCTTCCCGGGCGAGGGCGCGGCCCTGCCCTGGGACGAGCAGCTGAACCCCAAGCCGGCCTACACCGCGTTGCGGGAGGCGCTGCGATAGCGCTCGGCTACGGACCGTAGCCACCCCCGGACACACGTCGGGGCCGGTGCGCACCATGGGCGTGCGGCCGGCCCCTCTTGGGTCACCGGGCGGTGCGGCGGACCGCCCGGGGCGCTGCTCAGGCGGCGGTCATCACCTGGTCCGCACCGAGCGGGCGGTGCGGGGCGATGACGCGGCCGTCGGGCAGCAGCTCACCGGTGTCCTCGAAGAGCAGGACGCCGTTGCACAGCAGACTCCATCCCTGCTCCGGGTGGTGCGCCACGAGGCGGGCGGACTCCCGGTCGGCGGACTCGGCTTGCGGACACGGTGGCTGGTGCTGGCACATGGGTGGGATCTCTCGCTCGTTCGTGGTCATGTTCGTCCCCCGTGGTGATAGTCGGTCGGAACCCAGTGTTGCCCTCTGGGCGTCATTCCGCAGGGATTTCGCAGCACCGCTTCTCACAGGTTCATGACGCGTCACCCGCGCGGACGGTTCAGTCCAACTGCACTGTCCCTTTGGGTGGTTCCGGGTGGCCGGATAGGGCTAGTCCGGACGGAAGAGAACCTTTTCCGGCTCGTCGGAGCGGGTAATTGCTCGTACGAGCACATTCTATTCCCCTGGGGCGCCGCAGCCCCGGAAAAGTATTCGCATCCCGGCAAAAACAGTCGTACCCCGCTTCCCTTCCGGGCGGCGGGGTACGCGGGCGTCGTTCAGGCGGGTGAGCCGAGCAGTGGGACGGGGGTCGCCCGAAGGGTCAGCACGGGAAGCAACTCGGAGACCCGGTAGGGCCGGTGGGCGGATATGCCGGGCGGCGCCGGCGCCAGGGGGATCAGCAGGTCGGTGGCGGCCGGATGGCCCTCGGCGGGCTCCGCGGCGACCTCGCCGTGCAGCCACAGGGTGAGCATGTACAGGCCGGGCACGGACAGCAGTCGCGGCTGGTACTGCTGCTGCAGCGCCTCGGCCTGCTGCAGAGCCCGTTCGGTGGAGGCTATGTAGGGGCCTTCGAAGAAGTGCGAGAAGGCCCAGCCGTCCGGGGTGAGCATGGTGTCGGCCGCGGCGACCGCGCGGTCGCCGCAGCGGATCAGGAAGCGCCACCCGGCCAGCCGGGTCGCGGACAGGCCCTGCGCGGTGATCCGGTCCAGCACGTGCACGGGAAGCGGCAGTTCGGGCGTCGCGGGGCCCTGCGCGGCGCGCAGGGAGGGAGTTCGGGCCTCACGGACCGCGGTGGGGGAACCGAGGGCCGTGAGGACGGAGCGCAGGGCGGGCGCGGGTGCAAGGGGCACATGCAGCGGCATGGTGGGTCGCCTCTCGTTCGACAGGCGCGGCGGCGCGAGAAGGGTGGGGCGGACGACGCTGTCTGCTCACGGGTGGGCCTGGAGAGGTGGGGGGTCCGGATCGGTGGACGAGGGTGCGGCTGAGGCCTGCCGCGCGTCAGTTCGACGGCAGGATCACGACAGGAACCGGGACCGCGGGCACCAACCTTAGGCCTTGTTCGCGAAGTTTATACGACACGTGTTCAGACGATGTTTCGTCTACCGGATTCCGCTTGACTCGGCAAGGGGTCATTCAGCCGGAGATACGCGTAAATCATCCAGATTTCCGGTCCGGGACCGCGCTGCTGACCTCGGAATACATCGTCACAGCGGTCGGCCGAATGTCGTCGGCGTTTTTCACGAGGCCGTCCGGGTACCCGAAGGTGCGTACTGCGGCATGCCCCGTGAATGTGCCGCGGGGAACATTCCGAAAGAGTAGCGGGTGCCGAGCCCGCAGGGGACGTTATCGATCGCTTCGGCTGGGCATCATCCCACCTGACCCGGGACCCCGGCGGCCGGATCTGCGGCCCGCCCATCCGAGGAGGGACACTTCGATGGGGGAGAAGGTCGTGGCGGGGCAGTTCGACCTGTCCGATCGCCAGCGCTACCGCGAAAAGCTGCAAAAGTGTCTGGCGGGACTGGAGCGGCTGCTGGTCGAGAAGCGGTTCGACCGCCCGAAGAACCTCATGGGTGTGGAGATCGAACTGAATCTCACCAGCCCCGACGGCATGCCGAGAATGTTGAACGGTCAGGTGCTGGAGCGCATCGCCAGCCGTGATTTCCAAACAGAACTCGCCAGGTTCAATCTGGAAGTCAACATAGCCCCACACAGGTTGGGCGGCCGGGTATTCGACCGGCTCGCCGAGGAACTGCGCACCTCCCTCGCGTATGCCGACCGGAAGGCCGGCGAGGTGGACGCCGGAATCGTGATGATCGGCATTCTGCCCACGCTCGAACCCGACGACGTGGTCTCCGCCAACCTCTCCGAGGCGGACCGTTACACCCTGCTCAACGAACAGATCGTGGCCGCCCGCGGCGAGGACTTCGTCCTCGACATCGAGGGTGTGGAGCACCTGACCCGCACCTCCAAGTCCATCGCCCCCGAGGCCGCGTGCACCTCCGTCCAGCTGCACCTCCAGGTCACTCCGGGCCGCTTCGCCGACGTGTGGAACGCGGCGCAGGTGGCGTCGGCCGCGCAGATCGCCGTCGGCGCCAACTCGCCCTTCCTGTTCGGGCACGAGCTGTGGCGAGAGTCCCGGGTGCCGCTGTTCCTGCAGGCCACCGATACCCGCCCGCCGGAACTCCAGGCCCAGGGGGTGCGGCCGCGCATCTGGTTCGGCGAACGCTGGATCTCCTCCGCGTACGACCTGTGGGAGGAGAACCTGCGCTTCTTCCCGCCCCTGCTGCCGATCTGCGACGCCGAGGAGCCGCTGGAGGTCCTGGACGCCGGCGGCGTGCCCCGGCTCGCCGAACTCGTCCTGCACAACGGCACGGTCTACCGCTGGAACCGGCCCGTCTACGACATCGCGAACGGCGTTCCGCACCTGCGCGTGGAGAACCGGGTGCTGCCGGCCGGACCGACCGTCATCGACGTGATCGCCAACGCGGCCTTCTACTACGGCCTGGTGCGTGCCCTCGCCGAGGAGTCCCGGCCGCTGTGGACCCGGCTGCCCTTCGCGGCGGCCGAGGCCAACTTCGACGCGGCGTGCCGGTACGGCATCGACGCGCGCTTCGTCTGGCCGCGCCGGGGACGCTATGGCGGCACCGGCGAGGTCGACGCGGTCACCCTGGTCCGTGACGAGCTGCTGCCGCTGGCCTCGGCGGGACTGGACGCGTGGGGCGTGGAGGCCGCCGACCGGGACCTCTACCTGGGCGTCATCGAGGAGCGGTGCCGGCGCCGGGTCAACGGGGCGTCCTGGCAGGCGGCGACCTTCCACCGGGCCCTGGAGCAGGGCCTCGGCCGTGAGGCGGCCCTCGCCGCGACGACCCGGCGCTATGCCGAGCTGATGCACGCCGGGGAGCCGGTGCACACCTGGCCGGTGGGGCTTCGCGAACCCGCGCCCCTCGGCTGAGGGCCGCCGGTCCACGCGGGAAGCCCCGCCCGGGCAAGCGCTCCGAATGTCGATCCGGCATGCTGTGACCTCGCATGACCGGACCGAAGGCAGGAGTGCACGTGGAGGCTGACCCGGTGGCCGAGTCGTACCCGCGGGAGCGGTTCTCGCGGCGGATCTTCCGGGACGAGACGCTGCTCGTCCTCGGGCTCTCGCTCGGGGCGAGCGGGGTGTCCGCACTGATCAGCTTCGTCGGGTCGGTCACCAAACCGGGCGGGCTCAAGGAGCAGGCGGCCACCCTCAACGCCTCGGCCGCGCCCGGCCGCCCCTGGCTCGACCTCGCCTGGCAGCTCTTCGGCATCGCCAGCGCCCTGGTCCCCGTGGCCCTGGTCGCCCATCTGCTGCTGCGTGAGGGCGAGAGCCTGCGCACGCTCGGCTTCGACCGCACCCGCCCCTGGCCCGACCTCGGCCGGGGCGCGGGCGTCGCGGCCGTGATCGGAAGCACCGGCATCGCCTTCTACCTGGCCGCCCGCGGCCTCGGCTTCAACCTCACCGTGGTGCCCGAGGCGCTGCCCGACGTGTGGTGGAAGTACCCGGTGCTGGTCCTGTCCGCCCTGCAGAACGCGATCCTCGAAGAGGTCATCGTGGTCGGCTATCTGCTGCGCAGACTGGGGCAGTTGGGCTGGACCCCGGGGACCGCCCTGGTGGCCAGCGCGGTCCTGCGCGGCTCGTACCACCTCTACCAGGGCATCGGCGGCTTCCTCGGCAACATGGTCATGGGCGTCGTCTTCGTCTGGCTCTACCGCCGCTGGGGCCGGGTCGGCCCGCTGGTCGTCGCGCACTCCCTGCTCGACATCGGCGCCTTCGTCGGCTACGCCCTGCTCGCGGGCAAGGTGGGCTGGCTGCCCACGGCCTAGGGGGTGTCTTCTGAAGTCACCTGGCCGAGCAGCTCGCCGTCGATCACCGTGACCGCGTGGCCGGTGAGCAGGGTGCGGTCGCCGCGCAGGCCGGTGCGGACCAGGCCGGTGCGGCGGGAGGCCTGCAGGCCGGTGAGGTCGTCGCGGCCCAGGCGGGCGGACCAGTACGGGGCGAGCGAGGTGTGGGCGCTGCCGGTGACCGGGTCCTCGTCGATGCCCAGGTTCGGGAAGAAGCAGCGGGAGACATAGTCGTAGCCGAGCGACGGATCCTCGGCGCGGGCGGTGGCGATGACGCCGCGCGGGGAGTGGGCCGCGAGGGCCCGGTGGTCGGGGGCGAGCGCGCGGACCGTGCCCTCGTCGGCCAGCTCCACCAGAAGGTCGCCGACGTCGGGGCCGGTGTCGAGGGCATCGAGCGGTTCGGCGCCCAGCGCCTTGGCGAGCCCGGCCGGGATCTCGACCGGGGTGAGCGGGGCGGTCGGGAAGTCCAGGGTGATCGAGCCGTCCGCACCCGGCGTGGCGATGAGCACCCCGCTGCGGGTGGCGAACCGCGCCGGTCCCTCGTGGGCACCGGTGCTGAACAGGACATGGGCGGTGGCGAGCGTGGCGTGCCCGCACATCGCGACCTCGGTGACGGGCGTGAACCAGCGCAGCGCCCAGTCCGCCGGGCCGCCCTCGGGCAGCCGGTGCGCGAACGCCGTCTCGGCGTGGTTGACCTCCAGGGCCACGTTCTGGAGCCGGTCGTCGGCCGGGAAGACGTCGTCCAGGATCAGGACTCCGGCCGGATTGCCGGCGAAGGGGCGGTCGGTGAAGGCGTCGACGATTCGGATGCGCATGGGCCCGACGCTAGGGCTGCGGGAAGCCGCGGACCAAGGCCAATTCACGAACTCTGGACCGAATTCGCCCAGGTGGCGCGGCCGGCCGTGACCCACGGGGCGAGCTGGCCGACGCCGAACGCCACCTCCACGACGAGGAACGGCCACAGCACCTGCGGACCGCCGTGCGCCAGTGCGTACGCCTGCCACAGGGCGAAGAGCGTGCGCGCGACCCCGTCCAGCAGGCCGTGCAGCGGCAGCGGTCGTACGACCCGCAGGACGGACCAGACGACCACGACCGAGCCCATCAGGTTGGCGTAGAGGGTCTGCATCGGGTCGAGCGCGGGGAAGGCACCCAGCCCGGCCGCGTCACCCGCCGCCGTCAGCAGGTCGTGCACCAGCGCGTACGTCCACGGCGTGGCGAAACCGGCGGTGACGAGCAGGTCGTACCAGCCGCTCGCCCGTACCAGGCGCAGATAGGAAGGACGGGAGGGGATGGGGGAAAGACTCATGAAGGGCTCCTCGGGCGGGGTTCGGCTCCGACGCGGCTCACGCTAAACAGCGGAGTACGCTCCAAGGTCAAGTCCGGGGAGCGGTGGGGGAGTCATGCGCATCGGAGAACTGGCCGCACAGGCGGGCCTGTCCAAGGACACCGTTCGCTTCTACGAGCGGATCGGGCTGATCGAGGGCCGCCGACTCTCCAACGGCTACCGCGACTTCCCGCCCGAGACGCTGACCTGGCTGCACTACGTCCGCACCGCACAGACCCTCGGCTTCACGCTGGCGGAGATCGCCCGGCACGGCGCTGACCTGCGCCACGCCCCGGACAGCGCCGAGGCACTGTCCGCCCTCCTCGCCGACAAGATCCGCATCATCGACGCCCGCATGGCCGAACTCACGGCCCTCCGCGCGGATCTCACCGCCCGCGTCGGCACCGGTTGCCCGCTGCGGGCAACCGGGACGGATGCCTGACCCAGCCGGTACAGCCATCCAGCGCGCTCATATCAAGGGCGTTGTCATGCGAACAGTTCCGATATATCGTTGAGGCATCGCGTAAGGAACGCGAGTGATACGTGACTGATCAACGATGGAATGGAGTGATCGCTATGCGTACCCACGGATTCGAGCGTGGACATCGTCAGGACGGCCCGGGTCGGCGCGGCTGGGGCGGGGTCGGTGGATTCGAAGGGCGCCGGGGTGCCTTCGGGCCGTTCGGGCCGGGTGGTCCCGGCTTCGGGCCCGGCGGGCCCGGCTTCGGACCGGGGCCCTGGGGGCCGCGAGGACGTGGCGGCCTGAGGGGAAGGGCGCGGCGCGGTGACGTGCGCGCCTCGATCCTGGCCCTGCTCAAGGACCGGCCCATGCACGGCTACGAGATGATCCAGGAGATCGCCGAGCGCAGCGGCGGAGCGTGGAAGCCCAGCCCCGGCTCGGTCTACCCCACCCTCCAGCTGCTGGAGGACGAGGGCCTGATCGCCAGCGAGAGTGAGGGCGGCAAGAAGCTGTTCTCCCTGACCGAGAGCGGTCGCAGCGCCGCCGAGGAAGGTCCGGACGCTCCCTGGGAGGAAGCCTCTCGCGGGGTCGACTGGGAGGCCCTCACGGAGATCCGGCAGGCCGGCTTCGGTCTGATGCAGGCCTTCGGGCAGGTCTGGAACACCGGCACCAAGGAGCAGCGCGAGAAGGCGCTGGCCGTCGTCAACGACGCCCGCAAGAAGCTGTACCTCATCCTCGCCGACGAGGACTGAGGTCCACGGCGACGGAAGGCGCCCCGTGGGGACTCCGCGGGGCGCCTTCCCGTGTCCGTGTCTGTGTGTGGGGGGTGAGTTCGAGGTGGTCAGGCCACCAGGCCGCCCAGTTTGCGCAGTGACTCGTTCAGGGCGGCCGTCGCCGAGTCCTTGAGCTTGCCCGCCATCAGCGACACCGCGGCGCCGGTGAACTCGCCGTCGATGCGGACCGTCGTGGCGTCGCCGTCAGGGGTCAGCGTGTAGCGGGTGGCCACGGTCACGGCCATCGGGCCCTTGCCGCGGATGGCGAACACCCGCGCCGGTTCCAGCTCCTCGATGGTCCAGTCGACCTCCGCCGGGAAGCCCATCAGCTTCATGTTCTCCTGGAACGTCCCGCCCACCGCCAGGGTCTCGGGCCCGCCCTGGGGGAAGCTGGTGTGGGTCGCGTTCCACTCGCCGTACGCCGACCAGTCGGTGAGCTGGGTCCATACCTTCTCGGCCGGTGCCTGGATGCGTGCCTCGGCGCTGACTTCGGCCATGCGACCACCCCTTCGTGTCGGGCTACGGTGTCGCGGAACGTAGCCTCAGGGCCTCGAACATTCAATACTGATGAACCGTCAGGAATTGTGTTCCCCGGGTGCGTGCCTCGGCCGGAGAACGGCCTGATCTCCTCCGTAAGGATGAGATTCCGGCCGGTGATGTCCACTCTCTGCGGGACACGAAGATGGACCCCCTCGAGGATGACTCGGCCCGTTGGGGCTGATGGGGTAGGGGTCGTGCAACACCGTACAGCCCGTCAGCCCGCCCACGACCAGGGCGGCCTGCCCATGGACGACGACGCCGGGCTCAGTGCCGAGCTGGTGGCGGTGGTCGCCGGTGCCCGCCGCAGGGCCCTGCGGGACGGGGACCGGCAGATCGACACCGCCCATCTGCTCCACTCCCTTCTCGAGTCCGACCCCGAGGTCCGCGCCACCGTCGGCGAAGCCCCGCAGCTCGCCCGGCTGCTCGGCTATCTCGTGCAGCGCAGCATCGGTTACGGGCTGCGCTGGCAGAGCGGTGTGGAGGACTCCGGCGCCATCGCGGTCGTACCGGACCCCGCCCCGTACGGCGGTGAACCCAAGGAGGCCGGAGGCTGGTCGCCCGTCGCGGCCGCCGCCATGGAGGAGGCCCGCCGGCGCGCCCGGAGGCGTGGCGAGACCCGCGCGGGCGGCACCGACCTGCTGGCCGCGCTGGTGGTGGACCCGCAGTCCCGGGCCGTCGAGGTCCTGGAACGTGCCGGCATCCCCGCCTGTGACCTGCGCGCCCGTGTCGAGGCCCGCGCGGCGGAGTACGCCGAGGAGGGCGGCGCGGCCTGCTGAAGCAGGGTTCCGGTGCCCCGGCCGGCCCCCCCGCATTCCATCTCCTGAGACAGGTGTCAACAGGGATGACGCTCATGTCATCGCCTGTCATCATGTGCCGGTGCATACGTCTGAGAGCAGTCAGGGCGGGCAGATCAGCCGCGGCAAGGGCGTCGGGCTCGGTCTCGCGCTCGCATCGGCGCTGACCTTCGGCGGGGCCGGTCCCGCCGCCAAGCCGCTGATCGAGGCGGGACTCGACCCGCTCCACGTGGTGTGGCTGCGGGTCGCGGGCGCGGCCCTGGTGATGCTGCCGTTCGCGGTGCGGCACCGCGCCCTGGTGCTCCGCCGTCCCGCGCTGCTCGCCGGGTTCGGACTGCTCGCCGTGGCCGGTGCCCAGGCCTGCTACTTCGCCGCGCTCTCCCGGATACCCGTCGGAGTGGCGCTGCTCATCGAGTACCTGGCCCCCGCGCTGGTGCTCGGCTGGGTGCGGTTCGTGCAGCGGCGGCCGGTGTCGCGCGCCGCCGCGCTCGGTGTGGTGCTCGCGGCGGGCGGACTCGCCTGCGTGGTGGAGGTGTGGTCGGGGCTGAGCCTCGACGCGCTCGGCCTGCTGTTCGCGCTCGGTGCCGCCTGCTGCCAGGTGGGCTACTTCGTCCTGGCCGACCAGGGCAGTGAGGCGGGCGAGCAGGCGCCGAACCCGCTCGGCGTCATCGCGTACGGCCTGCTCGTGGGTGCCGTCGTACTGACCGTCGTGGCCCGTCCCTGGAGCATGGACTGGTCGGTGCTGGCCGGCTCCGCCGACATGAACGGCACCGCCGTCCCGGCCTTCGCCCTGCTCGGCTGGATCGTCCTGGTCGCCACGGTGGTCGCGTACATCACCGGCGTGCTGTCCGTACGGCGACTGTCCCCGCAGGTCGCGGGCGTCGTCGCCTGCCTGGAGGCGGTCGTCGCGACCGTCCTGGCCTGGGTGCTGCTGGGCGAGCACCTCTCGGCGCCGCAGATCCTCGGCGGCGCCGTCGTCCTCCTCGGCGCGTTCATCGCCCAGTCCTCGACGCCGGCCAAGGGCTCCGCCGAGCCGGTGGCCACGGGCGGCGCGGAAAGGGAGTTGTCCGCCCCGGGTACGACTGCCTAGGGTGCCGATCATGCACGTGAGCACGCTCGTCCTTCCGCCCCCGGCCGCCTGAGGCGGGCCTCCGGGAAGAACACGCCCCGCGCGTAGCGCCGGGCGGGACGGTGCTGCCCGCAGACGAAGTCCGTACGCCCCGCCGAGGCGGGCCGCTTTCCGAACTTCCGCACCTCTGTGCGCTTCTGCGGAGAAACCTCGTGTCGAACGCTGTCTCCGGCCTGCCCGTCGGGCGTGGCCTGCTCTATCTGATCGTCACCGGTGCCATCTGGGGCACCGTGGGCGCCGCCGCCTCCCTGGTCTACCGGACCGGGGACATGGGCCCCTTCGCCCTCTCGTTCTGGCGCTGCGCCGCCGGACTCGTGCTGCTGCTGGCCGGCCGCCGGCTGCGCTCCCGGGTCCGCCCGGCCACGCCCGAGCCCCTGCGCCGCAGGGCCGGCAAGGCCCTCGCCACCGGTATCGGGCTCGCCGTGTTCCAGACCGCCTACTTCGCGGCCGTCCAGTCGACCGGGCTCGCCGTGGCCACCGTGGTCACCCTCGGCGCCGGGCCCGTCCTCATCGCGCTCGGCGCCCGGCTCACCCTGGGGGAGCGGCTGGGCGCGGGCGGTGTCCTCGCGGTCACCGGGGCCGTGGCCGGGCTGGCCGTGCTGACCCTCGGCGGCTCGGCCGCGACCGTCCGGCCGCCGGGCGTGCTCTGGGCCCTCGCGTCGGCGGCCGGCTACTGCGCGATGACCCTGCTGACCCGGTGGTGGGGGCGCGACACGGGAGCCGACGCCTCCGGCACCACCATCGGGGCCTTCGGGGTCACCGCCCTGTGCCTGCTGCCGTTCGCCCTGGGTGAGGGGCTGTTCCCGCACACCGACCACCCCGTACGGCTGCTGGTGCTCCTCGCGTACATCGCGTCCGTCCCGACCGCCCTCGCCTACGCCCTGTACTTCGCGGGAGCCGCCGTCGTACGGTCCGCCACCGTCTCCGTGATCATGCTGCTGGAGCCGGTGACCGCGGCCGTGCTCGCCGTGGTCCTGCTCGGCGAGCCGGTCACGGCGGCCACGGTGACCGGCACCCTGCTGCTGCTCGGCGCGGTCGCGGGCCTGGCGCTCACCGAGGCCCGCGACCGCCGGGAACCGGTCCCCGTGTGACCCCTCGGGTCACAGCGCCGCCACGTACTCCGGGACCTCGATGCCGGGCGCCAGGTCGGCGTTGTCGAGCGGGGTGTCGTAGCCCTTGCGGAGCGGGACGACCCCGGCCCAGTGCGTCAGGGCGAGGTCCTCGGGGTCGTCGTTCGCGCCGCCGGTGCGGATCTTGGCCGAGACCTCGTCGAGGTCGAGGCGGATGACCGCGGTGGCGGCCAGCTCCTTCTTGTTCGCGGGCCGGGAGTCGGCGGACCGGCCCGGCACGACCTGGTCCACCAGCGCGTCCAGGGCCAGCCGCCGCTCCTCGGAGTCGGTGACCTCGTGCGCGACGCCGTGCACCACCACGGAGCGGTAGTTGATCGAGTGGTGGAAGGCGGAGCGGGCCAGCACCAGCCCGTCGACATGCGTGACCGTGAGGCAGACCGCGAGGCCGGGGTCCGCCTCGCCGGTCATCCGCAACGGGCGCGAACCGGTGGACCCGTGCACATAGAGCCGCTCGCCGACCCGGCCGTACAGCGTGGGCAGCACCACCGGGGCACCGTCACGGACGAAGCCGAGGTGGCAGACGTAGCCCTCGTCGAGTATCGCGTGCACCACGTCCTTGTAGTACGACGCCTTCTGCGCGGATCGCGTCGGCACGGTGCGGTCGGTCGGGGTGTACGAGACGGGCTTCGGCGGAGTCTCCTGGGTCCCCTGCATGGCGTTCTCCATTGCACTAGTGCATAATTGGCTTTGTGCTAGGAGAGTATCCGATTCAGGGGCACGGCGCAGCTGAGATCGCGGCCAGTGTCGAGCGCGCGGTCGGCGCCGGTGAGCTGGAACCGGGCCAACCGCTGCCTCCCATGCGGGAGTTGGCGACCCGGCTCGGGGTGAACCCGAACACGGTCGCGGCCGCCTATCGCACCCTGCGTGAGCGCGGGGTGATCGAGACCGCCGGCCGCCGGGGCAGCCGGATCCGGCCGAAGCCGGCGACGACGGGGCGCGAGAAGATCCGGGTGGCCGTGCCCGAGGGTGTGCGGGACATGGCCGACGGCAACCCGGACACCGCGCTGCTGCCAAGCCTGGCGGAGGCGTTCGCGGCGGCCGCCGCGCTGAGCGACCGGGAACCCGTGCTGTACGGGCACGACCCGGTGGAGCCGGAGCTGGCGCGCCTCGCCCGCGCCGCCCTGGACGCCGACGGAGTGCCCGACGGCCCCATCGCCGTGGCCTCCGGCTCCCTGGACGCCGTCGAGCGGGTCCTCACGGCGCACCTCAAGCCGGGCGACCAGGTGGGGGTGGAGGACCCGGGGTGGGGCAGCGCGCTCGATCTGGTCCCGGCGCTCGGTCTGCGCACGGTGCCCGTCGGCGTCGACGACGAAGGACCACGCCCCGACGACGTCCGGCGTGCCCTGGAGTCCGGGGTGCGGGCGCTGATCGTCACGGACCGGGCGCAGAACCCCACCGGCGCCGCGCTCACCGCCCCACGCGCGCGTGCACTGCGGTCACTGCTCCGGGAGTACCCCGAGACGCTGTTGATCGAGGACGACCACGGCCACGGCATCGTCGACGTGCCGCTGCACCCGCTCGCCGGGGTCACCCACCACTGGGTCTTCGTCCGCTCCGTCGCCAAGGCCTGGGGCCCGGATCTGCGACTGGCCGCGTTCACCGGGGACGCGGTCACCCTCGACCGGGTGCGTGGGCGGCAGCGGCTGGGCCCCGGGTGGGTGAGCCGGCTCGTTCAGCGGGCCGTCGTGCGGCTGTGGAGCGACGGCGCGGTGGACCCGCGCGAGGTGGCGGCCTCGTACGGCGCCCGCCGGGACGCCCTGATCGAGGCGCTGGCCGCGCGCGGCGTGACGGCGTACGGCCGCAGCGGCATGAACGTCTGGGTACCGGTCCCCGACGAGACGGGCGCGGTGGCCCGCCTGCTGCACGCGGGCTGGGCGGTGTCTCCGGGGGCCAGGTTCCGCCTGAACGCCCCACCGGGCATCCGCATCACGATCTCGACGCTGACGAGGGAGGAGACCGGTGAGCTGGCGGATGCAGTAGCGGCGGCAATGGGCCCGACACCGGTGCGAACTTATGTGTAGCGCGGGCCAATGGACTTAGGGGCGCGGGGCTGTATCGATATGCGACTCCGCCGCGTGGGCGCGACAAGCCACATCGAACCGGCACTCGCGCACACTCCCCGCACCCCACCCCCTCAGGCGCCCCGCCGAAGCTGAGTAAGCGCAGCCCCTGCAAGAACGACCACCGCCCCCACCGGCGTGGTCCACCGAAGCGACTCCCCAAGAATCGCCACCCCCGCAGCCGTGGCGATCACCGGAATGAAGTACGTGACCATCTGCGCCGTAGTCGGCCCCACTTCAGCAACCAACCCGTACTGAATGAGCACCGCCAGCCCCGTCCCCAGGGCCCCCAGCGCGGCGATCGCCAGCAGCGGGACCAGCGAGAAGTGATCCGGAACCGAAGTGAACAGCGGTGTCACAACGGCCAGTTGAAGGGTGGCCAACAGCAACTGCGCACCGGTCATCGACAAGTGGGAGTTCCCCGTACCCGCCAGATTCCGCCGAACATAGATCCACCCGATGGGATAGCTCAGCGAGGCCAACAGCGCCATGGCCGTACCCGTCGCATCCAGCCCATGGAACCCCTGCCAAGCCCCCAGCACCGTCAGCACCCCCAGGAACCCCAGGCCAAGTCCAGCGAAGCGAACCCGCGTGGGCCGGTCCTCCGAGAGCGCGACCAGGGACAGCGCCATGCCCCACAGCGGTGACGTCGCGTTGCAGATGCCCGCCAGCGTGGACGGGATGGTCAGCTCCGAGTAGGCGAAGAGGGAGAACGGCAGGGCGTTCAGGAAGAACGCGGCGACCGCCATATGACCCCACACACGCCCCCCGCGCGGCAGCCGCTCCCGCTTCACGGCCATCGCCGCCGCCAGTACCGCCGTACCGAAGACCAGCCGGCCCAGGGTGACCTGAAAGGGCGCGTACCCCTCCGTGCCCACCTTGATCAACAGGAAGCTGAAGCCCCAGATCAGCGAGAGGACGGCGAAGCGCAGCCGCCAGTCGAGGCGGGTGCGGGGGCGGGCAGGGGCGGGGGACTGGGTTCGGGGTGCGGTGACCGTGCTCATGGCATCAACCATGCGGGAGGCAACTTCGTAGCACAATCGAGAATTCCCACCCGGTACCTCTTAGGATTGCTTACATGTTGAATCTGGAGCGCCTGCGTACCCTCGACGCCCTCGCCCGGCACGGCTCGGTCAGCGCCGCCGCCGACGCGCTGCACGTCACCACGTCCGCGGTGTCGCAGCAGCTGGGCAAGCTGGAGCGGGAGATCGGCCAGCAGCTGCTGGCCAAGAACGGGCGGGGCGTGCGGCTCACGGACGCCGGGCGGCTGCTGTCCGAGCACGCGGCCCGCATCCTCTCCCAGGTCGAGCTGGCCCAGTCCGACCTGGAGGCGCACCGGGGCCAGGTCGTCGGCGAACTGCGCCTCTCGGCGTTCCCCACTGCCGCCCGCGGCCTGTTCCCGACCGCGCTCGCCGCCCTGCGCGCCCAGCATCCGGGGCTGCGGGTGCGCTCCAGCGAACTGGAACCCGAGCAGGGCATCGCCGGTGTGGTGCGCGGCGACCTCGATCTCGCGGTCGTCCTCGACTGGTACAACAAGCCGATGCCCGTGCCGGACGGCCTGGTCAAGGCTCCGCTGCTGGACGACGCGGCCGATGTCGCCCTGCCCGTCGGGCACCGGCTCGCGGACCGGGACGAGGTGGACCTCGCCGAGTTCGCGGAGGACGAGTGGATCACCTGGGGCGAGGGCGAGTTCTGCCACGAGTGGCTGATGTTCACGCTGCGCTCGAAGGGCATCGAGCCGATCGTCGGCCACCGGGCCGGCGAGACCCACACTCAACTCGGCCTGGTCGCCGCCGGGTTGGGTGTGTGCATCGCACCGCTGCTGGGCCGCCACCCGGTGCCGCCGGGCATCGTCCTGGTCCCGCTCAAGCAGCGCGTACGCAGGCATGTGTACGTCATCTGGCGGGCGGACGCCGACCGCCGCCCCTCGATCCGGGCAGCGGTCGAGGCCCTGCGCACCTCGGCCCTGCAGCTCGGCTGAGCGCCGGCGCTACGCCCCGAGCTTCCGGAAGTCCCAGGACACGATCTTCTCCGGGGTCAGCCGCGCCCAGGCGTGCCGGCCGTCGTGCGGCATCTCGTCCAGGCCGAAGTTCTTGCGGGCGAACAGCGTCTCCGCCGTGTCGAGTTCGGCGCACAGCTCCCCGGTCCGCGGCACCTCGCCGACGAACTCCACCTGCCCGGACAGCTCGACCCCGAGCAACTGGTCGTACTCCTCGCCCGAGTCGACCACGACAGCCACCCGCGGATCGCGGCGCAGCTGGGTCCAGCGCCGGCTGCGCACCACCGAGTACAGCCACAGCGAGGTGCCGTCCCAGGCGAACCACAATGCGCTGACGTGCGGCGCGCCGTCCGCCGAGACGGTGGCGACCCGGCAGGTGCGCTGGCTGGTGAGGAACTCGTCCAGCTCGCCGGGCGTCATCATGATCTTCCGGCCGCGGCGCTGCTGAGTGACGGTCATACGGCTCCCTCTTCTCCCACGTCGTGCCAGAGGAACTTCCGTGCGTATTGATCCTCTGACATCACGTCAGAAAAAGGAATGGGTCGACTTCCGCTCCGGCCTCGTTGTGGTTACTCTCACCGCCCCGCACCTCGGCGAACGGAGGCGCCATGCCGTCGTACGAACACCTCGGCGAGCTGCTCGATCCCGCGAGCACGGTCCTGCTGACCGTGGAGTGCCAGCAGGGAGTGGTCGGCCCGGACAGCGCGCTGCCCGAACTGGCCCGCGAGGCCCGCTCCTCCGGCGCGCTGCGCAACGTGGCCCGGCTGGTCGCCGCCGCGCACGAGACCGGGGTGCAGGTGATCCACGCCCTGGCCGAGCGCCGCCCGGACGGCCGCGGCGCGAGCCGCAACGCCCGCCTCTTCCGCGCCGCCGAGCGGCTCCCCGTGCAGCAGCTGACCGGCACCACCGCGGTGCGGGTGGCGCCGCCGATCGAGGTCACCGAGGAGGACCTCGTCGTACGACGGCTGCACGGCCTGTCCCCGATCCAGGGCACCGAGGTCGACGCGCTGCTGCGCAACCTCGGCTGCCGCACCCTGATCGTCACCGGCGTCTCGGCCAACGTGGCCGTCCCCAACGCGGTGTTCGACGCGGTCAACCGCGGCTACACCGCCGTCGTCCCGGCCGACGCCATCGCGGGCGTGCCCGCCGACTACACCCCCGCGATGATCCGCAACACCCTCGCCCTGGTCGCCACGATCACGTCCACGGACGAGGTGCTCGGCTGCTTCAAACGGCCGCGCCGGCGCGCGTGACGCCGCTCAGCTCAGCTTGATCTCGTCGCCGGAGACGGTGATCTTCGCGGCGGCCAGCGCCTGGGTCGCGGGACCCTGCTTCACACTGCCGTCCTCGACGGAGAAGTGGCTGTTGTGGCACGGGCAGACGATCACGCCGCCCGCCACGCTGCCCACCGCACAGCCCTGGTGGGTGCACTTCGACGAGAACGCCTTGTAGGTGCCCGCTGTCGGCTGCGTGACCACCACGCCCTCGTCCTTGAAGATCTTGCCGCCGCCCTCCGGGATGTCCGCGGTCTTGGCGAGGGCCGTGCCGCCGGCTGAACCGCCCGAGGCCGAGGAGCCGCTGTCCTGCGAGGACCCGGTCGATCCCGTGGAGCCGGTGGACCCGGTCGTGCCGGACGAACCGGACCCGGTGTTGACGGTGTTCGACGAGTCGTCGCCCGAACCGCAGGCGGTCAGCGCGGCGGCGAGCCCGGCCGCTCCGGCCGCCGCCATGACGGTACGGCGGGCCGGTCCTGCTTCGGGCTTGAGCGAGGCGCTGGTCATGTGGGCGTTCCCTTCCGCGGAGCTTCTCGTGATCCGTCCAGGGGTACGGTCCTGGGGCACCACCTGTTCAGACGGGCACCCAGATCCTTGCCTGGCGGGGATGAGACGGCCGTAAACCACGGCTGTCGACAAGCTGTCGGCGGGGCGCCGCTCCCGCCGACAGTAACCTGGGGCGATGCTCAAGGAAGTCATCGCCACCCGCTACGTCACGCCGCTGCGTGAGGGCGGCTCGCTGCCGGGGCTCGTCGAGGCCGACGACTTCGGGACGTACGTCATGAAGTTGTCTACCAGACGCCTCTGACCTGCGCCGATTCGATCTGGGATGCCTGTGACCTGCGCACATGAGTCTTTCGGCGTCTTTCAGGGAGGTGCCGCGTTATGTAGTCGGTTCTCCCCACGCGCTCCCCAGGGCCGCCGGGACTCCCCAGATTCTCCCCGGCGCTTGCCGTCGCTCGGGGGCGATTGCGACACAGGCTGCCCGTCCGTCCACGCCGCGCCATAGAAACGCTGAGTGACGGACACGGCGCGGCAATTAATGCGGGCAGGTGTCGACAGGCAGGTCTGGGGCTTCGTATAGGTGGGCCATTAGGTCGTCAAGGCCAGTCGCAGCAGAAGGGCCGGTGCGTCCGGTGTCAACAGGTTCTTCGTCTGCTGGTGGTACAGCGCAAGCAGCTCGCTGACCTGCGAATATGGCAGCCGCGGGACTGGTCCGGATCTTGACTGATGCCGATCTCGGGGCGGCGGCTCTGTTGGAGTGGCCGCATCCGCCTGCCCGCGCTGACGGTCCCACCTGGCACGCCGCATTCACCACAGAGAGCGGAGCTCTCGCCACCGAAGTCCGCCGCCTCGACGAGCGGCTGGCCCCCCTTCAAGAAGACACCAAGGCACTGCTCACCACCCGGAGCTAGATCCAAACCGACCTGGCCCTCCACGCCCAGATCCAGCGCCTGGAGACGGGGCATGCGCTCGATCATCCACGCGGCCTTCACCGGCGCCCTCGCCCGGTACACAGCGAGCCGAAACCTGCCGCACCCCGGCTTCGTCGTCCTCGACTCCCCGCTCCTCACCTACCGGGAACCCGACGAAGACGACATCAAGATTCCCTACGACGTCGTCGCCCACTTCTACCGCACACTCCGGGACGACCCCAGCGTCCAGGTCATCATCGTCGAGAACGTCGCCCCCCACACGATCTCAGCGGCACGGCCACCCTTTACCCCTTCCACACCGCCGGGGCGGAACGGAGCGGCTTCTACCCTTCATGAACCCATGACGCCCCCTGCCGACGCTTCAAGGCGCGGAAGGGGGCGGGTTGATCCGGGGCGGCCTGGGCGGCCGGTGCCGGTCCCGCCCAGTCGAGGCCCAGCTGTCGGAGGGCGTTTCGCTGCTCCTGGTCGAGTTTGTCGCGACAGGTCTCGGTGATGAGCCGCCAGTTCGTGATGCCGGGCTTTTCGCGGAGTCACCTATGCTCGCGCCCAGTTGGTATGACCAGTTCGTTTCAGGGGGCGGGGAGCCGCATGGCCGATGAGATCAAGTACGAGTACAAGACCGTGCAGACGGTTCGGGGGACCGACGGTTTGGTGATCTCGAAGATGCAGAAGGACGGCTGGGAGCTCGTGGAACAGCTCCCGGGCAGACTTCGCACCACCCTCAACTTCCGTCGGCCGAAGAAGCCCCTGCCGTGGCGTCTGATCGGGGCGGGTGCTGCCGTCCTCGTGGTCTTGGCCGCCATCATCGGCACCGGCGTTGCGCTCAGCGACGGCGACGAGGAGAGGGATGCGTCAGCCAGGTCGACGGCTACGAGCGAGAAGCCTTCCGCTACGCCGACCGCAGACGAGCCGACTGCCGCTGAGGTGATCACGGCGCAGAACAATCCGAAGTTCGCAGCGTTGTTGAAGGCGGACCCGTGCGACGAGGCGAACGTGAACTTCGCAACCAAGCACGAGGGGCAGGTGGTCGCCTTCGACGGGTCAATCAGGCACATGGCGTCCTACGGGGATGACCGGACCCGCTACGACTTCCTTCTCGGCCCGGGCGACAAGGGACCGCAGACGACGGACGGCCCGAACTTCAAGTACGAGGACGTCAACACCGGCAACCTGCACCTGACCGGCAGGCAGGTCCCTGCCACCGTTGCAGTTGGCGACAAGTTCCGCTTCGTCGCCGAGGTGGTTGAGTTCAACACGGTCCAGTGCGTCTTCCGCCTTGCCCCGGTCTCGACGGAGACGCGGTAGCCGAAATGGGCAGTCTCCCCGTCATGGAGGGGGCTGCCCGACAGAACGGCACCTCCCTCGCCCCATCCATTCGAGAGTTTTGAGCTTTCCAACCAGATTGTCAGACCGCTGCGCCATCATTGGCCCATGCTCGCATCCAGCCTTGCCCAGCGGCTCGCCGACCACGTTCAACACCTACTTGGCAGCGGTCCGTTTCCCCAGCCTGGCGGATGGACCCACATGGGTGCTGTCATCTGCGACGTCAGCTTCCAGCCCCGGTGCAACTACGAGAGGACTCTCCGACCGCGGCTCCTCCGGCTGCAATTGAGCTGGCCTGATGCAAGAACGGTCCGCGGCTTCCAGCGCCAGCTCGCTACGAGAGACCTCGCCGTGGCCATGGAGTTCAACCACGCCCAGAAGGTCGCGACGGCCCACGCCATCACCGACCTCCTCGCTGCCCACGGGGTCGATACCCGTGACGACCTCCACACGTGGCTCGGTCATCAGGCCAATCGCGCCGTTCTGCGCACGGTGAAGGGGGTGGGGCCGAAGAGCATCGACTACATCGGCAACCTCGTCGGCCGTTCGCACGTCGCCGTTGACGTACATCTGCGCGCCTTCGCCGTGGATGCGGGCCTTCCGAACCTCCCCTACGACCAGTTGCGCGCAGTGTATGAGGAAGCCGCCGCGATTCTTGGGCACGACAAAAGCGGACTGGAGCATGCCGTTTGGCGGCATAGGTCGGAGGCTGCGTAGCCACCCAGCGGGCCGGGCCAGGTCCCCCCCGGTCGCAGGGCGGGGCGGGCCGTTGTAGGTGCGGGTTACAGCAGGCTGATCTGCTCATGGGTGATGCGCGGCCCGAGTTCTCGCGGACGCTGTCTCCGGTCTCCTCCTCCCACCAGTCGGCGAAGATCCTACGGTGGCACCATCGAGGCCAGGCGGAACCGTCCTGTGGCCGGGGATCTTCCCGTGATCCCATGGGATCACCTGTTCGATTCGTGTTGCAAACTGGAGTCGCGACCGACCTGCCCCCGACCTGCCGCGCCTCCGAACGCTAGAAGTTACGTGGAATCTGCCCGGGTGATCATGTAGCCCGGCTTCATCCATGAACCTGGGGAACGGCTTGAGGACATCGGTACTCGTGGCCAAGCGGCCGGTACTGGCACGGCACGAGCACGCAGCGACGTGGTTGCAGGCGTGGGAGGACCTCGGCCGTGCGCCGCGGACCTTGGATGCGTATGCACGGGGGATGGCGGAGTATCTGGCGTTGTGCGAGAAGGAGGGCGTCGATCCGCTGGTCGCGGGCCGGACGCACGTGGGGGTGTTCGTCCGTGAGCTGATGTCTCGGTCTCACCGGCGCGGGGGGAACGTCGTCTCGATCGAGTCGGGGGCGGGGCTGGCGAATGCGACGATCCAGCAGCGCTTGGTGCCGGTACGCCTGTTCTACGACTTCCTCATGGAGGAAGGGCTGCGTGACTCGAATCCCGTGGGCCGCGGGCGGTACACGCCGGGCCGGCGCGGGAGTGCTCACCATTGGGGCCTGGTGCCCCGGTTCTCCAAGCTGCCGTGGATCCCGGACGAGCGGCAGTGGCGGGATCTTCTGGACGTTGCGCGGTGTGAGCCGGTGCGTAACCGGGTGATGCTGGCGCTTGCCTATGACGCGGCGCTGCGTCGTGATGAGCTGTGCTCGCTGCGGAGGGCTTCCTCCAGGGGAATGGGTGGCGGACAGGGTCGCATCGATCGAGGTGCAAGCCGAGGACGCTGCTCTCCTGTGTCTTTGTGCTCCGCTCGCCGCGTTGTCGCTTCTTCGGCGGATGTACCACCAATTCGGATGGGACATGGAGCCCCTGACGACGGCCACCCAGGACGTCCTGGCAACCTGGCAGAGGGTCGCGCTGCTCCAGCCCGAAGAGGTTCCGGCGACCTTCAGGCCTGAACAGGAGGGGCTCGCCTAATGGTGAAGTCGGCCCGGGCGCGGTGCCGGTCTTTCGACCGGTCCGCTTCCCCGGAGCCGCCTCCCCGAACCGGGCATGCGACTTGGCACCGCACCCGGCTCTCCACAAGCCCCGAGGGGACCGCGGTTGGGGAGTGGTGCGCCCCGGCCGGCCGGGGCGCTGCTGCTGGTCATCAACCGCCGCGATGTGGGCGACTTCTAGTTTCTGCCAATCGAGGTCTCGGCTGCCGCCATTGCGACGGCGAGTGGGCAGGTGCGCGCCCTTCACTCGCGCACGACAGCACCAGGCCACGAGGCCCGCCGACAGTCAGCCCAACGCAGCAACGCCCCGCGAGCTTGACAAAGCTGATTCCACAGAATGGAGACGTGGCTCGAGCTGTGTCTCGCCGAGGTGCGGCAGGCGATCGCGGGGGCCGAAAGGCGCGAGCGGGAACGGCAGCACGGTCGGGAGGCCCGGTTGCCCGCAGCGGACTGGCTCCTGGAGTCCCGCATCGGCGCCGGTCCTGCGGTGTACGTCCATGTTGGCGGCTGCCACATGGCGGGCGGGCGGTGCCGCGGTGTGCCCCGGGACGTCGCGCTGCGGGCGCTGGCGGAGGTGGAGGCGTGTCCGCACTGCTGGCCCGATGATCTCCTGCTGGTCGACCTGCCGGGTCTTTACGGGATCGGGTAGCCAAGCAACTTCATGGAGACTCGCTCCACCCCCCCTCCGACCGGCACGTTCGAAGATCGCGAACACTCACGGCTGCTGCGAGGTGGGCGGGGAGTAAGAGTTCACCTTCGGCCTGTTCTTCGCGCTGCGGCTCCGGGTACGTACAGCCCGTTCGCGGGGCGTCTCGTCGCTCGTTTCGAATCCCAGCATGACGCTGTATCCCTCGCGGGCACGCTGCAGCCCGAAGTCCCTCAACTGCTCGACGCTGGTCCCCACGGTTCCGACTCGGCCGAGCTTCACGAGCTCCGCGAACTCCGACCCGACGAGGTAGCTGGCCGCTCTCTCGTAGCTGAAAATGCGCCCACCCCTGGGTCCGAGCGTGCAGTCGTCCTCCAGGAGGACGCGGGCGTAGGAGAGGGGAATGTACATGCCCTGGGCCAGTTCGGTGCTGGAAGCCGCCCCGTTCCGCCAGTGTGCGAACTTCAGGAAGCACGCGTCCGGGGAGAGGCGCCACTCGTGAGAGCGGGCGGGTGTTGAACTCAGCTGTGAAACCTGTTCCAAGCGGTCCATCTGGTCCAAGAGCTGCTTGTTCACCCGGTATTCCTTGTGCCGGGATTCCAAGCGCTTGTACTGGACAAGGATGAAGCTGTGCGTGGGGTGGTGGTAGTAGATCATGTCCGTGCCCAGTCGGCTCTCGACCGGCGTGGCATTGACGTTGACGACCTCGAGACGGCGTCCTGTGGAGTCTTCCAGCACGTGGATGTCGCATCGCACGTCACCGCGTTGTCGCCAGTCGTCGAAAAGGGGCGCTTCGCCGCCCAGCCCGGCCCATACGTCGTGGTCGATCAGGCTGTTCTCCACCGGGTCCGGAATGAGTCCCGCCAGGTATGGCTCGTCCCGGGACGATGGGCGTCCCCAGGCCGACAGCGCGGAGTGCGGGAAATCGGTCACGCGAGTGAGGGTCTGAGCCGCGTCCTTCTGCTCCTGCCACGCACGGTCTGCTGCGTCCTCGACGTTGAAGACGAGTGGGTTGAGATGGGCGAGCAACCAGTCGATGTACCGGGCCAACTCGGGGTGACGTCTCAGGAGTGCTTCCCGCAGAGCCTGCCAGGTCGTCATGCCGAAGTGGCCCGCGCTTCCGGAGAGAGCCCGCTCTACGTGAGCCCGGTGTGTCGAGGGCAGGGACGCGAGGATTCCGTCGGTACCGTCCAGGGGCACCGGCTTTGGACATCTACGCATGGGCTCGATGGTGATGCTTCTGTCGACCGGGCCCACGGTGTTGATGCGCTGGACCGAGCCCATCCAAGTGATGAAGCGGCCGTGATCGGTGAGCCCGTGGCGGCCGTTGTTCGCGGAACGCGCCCGGCTGTCGCAGACCAAGAACGCTAACCGGGTGCCGGTATCTGACGTGTCGAGCCCTGTGGGTAGTCCTTTTGTGAAGCGCTCCGAGACGAGCCAGTCGTCTTCGTTGTCGGTTACCTGGTCCGGGGTGAGGGTCACTATGTACGTCACGAGAGGACCCTACCGACGCCGCTGGCACCGTACGCGGCCCCGCCTCAGCGGACTACGTCGACCTGAAGAGGAAAGGTTACTGCAGGCGTCCGGGCTGCTTCTGATGCAGGCGCGCGGCTGGGTGGAACTGGTCGTCCCGCCGTCCGAGCAGTGCCGCCTCGTGGCCTTGCAGTTGCTGCCGACATCCTTCAGCTGTAAAAGCCGGGCGACCAGTTGTGGACACGGCAGTGGAACGGCCTCGCTCCTTCCCTCGGGTCCATGGCCCTCCTCCTGCGCTCCCTCACCGAAGACGGCTTTCTGGACAACGACGCCGGCATGCTGCCTTTCCTCAGGCCGGAGGCGGAACGCCATCTCAGCAAGCGACACTTCAACGAGCTCACAGCATCCGGCGCAGCGCTACTGCAGTTCACCGTCCTGTCCGGGTGCACAGAGATCGGTCATCCAGACCCGTCCCCTCCCGACCGAGGAACAGCTTGGACCTCGGAGGTTGCCGTACTCCTTTTCCGGGCCACCGGCCGCCTTGCCCGGGGAGTGGCTTGTCGGACGCTGGGCGCTGGTGCTGCTGAGTGTTGACCGGCCGGGCCGGCTGGGGATCCTCCTGCCGCTCTCTATTTCCTCTCGACTGACACCACTTGGGGGACGCGCTCGTGGGAATATCACACAACTGAGACTTCCTGCTGCCCTATCGTCCGGCAGGTGCGCGCCGATGGTTCATGCAGGGCGGAGGGTGCCTGTGGTCAACACCCGCGGACGGCCCGATGCCCGGCCGGGAAGCAAGAGGCGGCGAGCGGCTCACGCGCGAGATCCCAGGTGGGTGTGGACGGATCTCCCTGAACACCGCGCGTCGTGTCCGGGTGTGGGCGACAATCGCTCCGCAGGGTGTGGTGCCCGGCAGGCACGATGCACGGGGCGGGTCGATGGAGGACGTACGGGAGCTGCTGGCCGAGTACGGTCAGTGTCACAGTGACGAGGTGTCGGAGCGGGACAGGCACCGGCTCCTGGTTAACGTGGTGGCGGCCCTGATCCGGCGAACCGACGCCGAGGCGACGGTGGACTACCACTCGCCCGATGATCCGGCCGTGTTCTTCGAACTCGCCGGACGCGACTACGTGATCACCGTGACGGCTGCGTCAGGCACCGATGTGGCCGAGTCGGCCACGGCCGCGGCGCGGGCCCTTGACCAGCGGGACCTGCCTCCTGGTATGCGATGGGTCCTAGTGTGTGCGAGGACTCCGGCCAGTGCGGTGGATGATGGCCTGCGCGCAGTCCTGGGAACGCGGGGTGTGCTACTCGACCGGGACCATCTGGAGGCCGCCGTGTGCGCCCTCGTCCCGCTCGCGAAGCTGATCCGGTCGGCGTTCCGCACGCCACGGCCGCCGTACACCCCGCTGCACGAACTCCTGCTGCACGAGCCGGAGGAGCCGGCCCCTGCCCTGTCCCTGCCGACGCGGCCATCCGGACCGATCACCGTGCCGGCCCGGACGGAGCCGGGCATCGTGGCCTCCGTAGTCCTGGCCGGAGAGGACTGGCCGCTGCCGCCGAGCGGGCTTGCCTGGGAGTCGGCCGAGCGGGCGCTGATCACCACCGAGGCCGGGCTGGCCGAGGTGGATCTGCAGCGTGGCGGGGTGCGGTGGCGGCTGCCACTGCCCGGTGTGCATGGCGCCGCTGTCGTGCTGCCGGACGGAGCCGTGTGCGTCCCGTGCGGGCCTGCGGTAGTGATGTGGCGCGACGGTGAACTGCGGGCGGTGGGCGGGGGGTTCGAGCCGCATGCGAGCCTGCTTCTCGGCCCCGACGCGAGCCTGTGGGTTCTGTCCGGGTCTGGGGCGACGCTCGGCGCCGGCGCCGGCTCGACCCTTGCACTCACGCGTCTGAGCGATGAGGTCGGCGATCAGCAGCGGTTCTCCATCGCCTTCGACGCGGCGGTGCGGTCGGCCGACTGGCTTGACGGGCGGCGATTCTTCCTCGCCGCTGGCGGGCACAGCGCCGTCGTCGACCTCGCCGTCGGTACGAGCGTCGGCGGGCGGGAAGACTGGACGCCGACGCCTGTGTCCTACCCGGGCCACATGGCCTGCATGGGGAGTGACACGGTCCTGGTGGCCGGGCGGGCCGGATCCGGTATCGGCGTGGAACTGCACACCGTCGACGCGGCGGCCCACAAGAGCGACCCGGTGGCCGCGGTGCAGCTCGGCGAAGTCCTCGGACTCGCCCAGGCGCCGGAGGGCGGGCCCGCCTACCTGCTGGGTTCCTTGCCGACAAACGATATCGGCGTCGTCCACCCCGTGCTGGTGAAGATCACCGGCCACGCCCCTGCCGTCTCCCCCGCGGTCGAGGAGGAACCGGCGCCAGCTCCCGCCGCTGATCCATACGCCGCGGTGCGCCAGCAGGCTTGCGGCAATCGCGGCGACTACGCCCTGGAGAAGTTCCCGATGCCTGGCGGCGAGGGTGGTATGGGGATCGTCCACGAGGCCGTGCACAAGCCGACGGGCACCGTCGTCGCGTTCAAGAAGCCGAGGTCGCTGCGCGAGCAGCTGACCGCACGGATGCTGCGCGAAATCGAGGTCGCCCAGGCCCTCGGCGGCAACCGCCACGTCATGCCGGTCCTCGACTCGAGCCCGCGGGCCGAGTGGTTCGTCATGCCGCTGGCCCAGGACACCGCCGAACGCCTCCAGCCGCAGCTGCAGCACGACAGCCAGGAACTGCGGGCCCTGGTGGACGCGGTCGCGGCGGCCCTGGCCGATGCCCACCGCCTGGACTACCTGCACCGGGACATCAAGCCCGCTAACATCCTGCGCCTCGACGGCCGTTGGGTACTCGGCGACTGGGGCATCGTGCGCCGCCCCCGCGGCCAGACGACCAACCCCAAGCGCACTGGCACCAAGATCGGCACCGCTGAGTTCGGGGCCCCCGAACTGTCCGTCGACCCCCACAACGCGACACCCTCCAGCGACATCTTCAGCCTGGCAAAGGTCATCGGCTGGCTGCTGACGGGCATCGAGCCCGAGGCGAACGTGCCCCTTCTGCCGGCACCGGGCCCCTGGCGCAGCGTCGTGAGGCAGTGCACGTACCGGGACCCGCTCCAGCGTCCGCAGACCATCGCCGAATTCCTCGACCTCGTCGAGCGGGAGACCTCGCCTCACATCGACTTGCCGATCGCACGTGCCCAGCAACTCGTGACGGCCGCCCAAGAGGGGGACACCAATGCCGTCGGCCGGCTGCTCGCACTGGCCGCCGACCACAGCGACGACTACGAGCTCTACCTGGACGTCCTACCGAACCTGGAGATGAAGGGCGCCACTCCGCTCCTCCTCGCCAACCCCGAGCAGGCCCTCACCCTCGTGCATGCGATGACCGGGCACGTCCACGGCGATGGCAACGGCCAGCCTCACTGGAACGAGTCCAAGAGAGCCATCGCGTGGCTTCGCGGCGTCGCCGTCCGCGCCGCCCGGGAGAAGCAGTGGGAACTTCTGGAGGAAGCGGCCCGCGGTATGTGTACCTGGGACGCGGCGTCCAACGAGTGGGACCAGCACGACGCCATCCGGGACTGGCTGCGCCAACTGCGCGGGCAGGCCGCTCAGATCCTCGCCGCCGTCCTGCGCGAATACCCCGACAGCGCGGGGCACTTCGCCGACCTGACGCGGGAGCGCACCGTGGACATGGCCATCCGCGGCGCCATCAACTCCGCAACCAGTGGCTGACCCCACCCCACCCGGCGAGCAGTTTCGTGTCTGTTCATCACCCCGGCCGACCATACGCCCCCGTGACGGTTGGACAGGCGCGGACTGTGCGCATCACCAGCAGAGCCTGCACAGCAAGGAGTTCACGAGGGACGCCGGGCAGTACGAGCACAGCCATACCCATGCAGCAAAGCACAGCGGTGATCGGCTACTCGCAGCCGCGTCCCGGCATAGGAAGCCACCAGTTACGGACATCCAGCCCCGCCGACCGTGTCGTCGACCCCGAACGTCTGGAGAGTGTGTCGTGATCCGCCGGGCGCCCGCGTAGCCGATTGCGGGCCGAGCGGTGAACTCTTATTGGTGACTGTTCGGCTACTCATCAGCTGATCTCAGGCGGGCTGCCTGGCGAGTCGGCCGTACGCCGACCGGGTGTCAACAGGGGTGCTAGCCTGCGGCGATGAGCAGCTCAACCACCGGCCTGGTGCCGGTGCACATTGGCCAGCCTGAGCCCGGCTCCGAGGAAGAGCAGGGGCTGCTGCTCCGCAGGGAGCGAGCTCTGAACCAGATGGGCCCGCCAGAGCCGCTGCGTGTCCCCGGCGACGTGCCCTGGGAGCAGCACGGCCTCGTGCCGCGATGGTGGGGCATGGAGAGCAGCGACTGTCCAGCGGCCGTGGAGCCGGGCTTCTTCTCCGGGCAGGGCCATGAGGAGTTCGAGCGCTTCCTCGGCGGTGCACGGCAGCGCGGCGAGGTCGCTCTGGTCTTCGCCGTCGTCGGCCACGCGGACGGCGACCGTCCGCGTAACCCGCTGTCGTCGGTGGACGCCTCCGTACGCCTCGGTGACCAGTCCACAAGCGCCGGTGGTCGGCGCCTGCCCAAGGGGATGCGGCCCGAGATCGCGCCGGGTCTGGAGGGCGCCGACCGTGATCTGGCGCTCCGGCTGCTGACCCGTCCCGAGGGCGCGCCGTGGTGGAGTTTGAAGTTGTACGGCTCTCAGTCGTACGACGGCTACCGTTCCGGCAGGGTGGACCACCCCGCTGCGGGCGAACTGCATCCCATCCTCGTCGACTCGCTCGGGGAGCCGGTGGTCGCGGCCTGGACGCCGCCGGAGGGCGACCAGCGGTGGTATCTCATCCCCGATGCCACCCGCTGGGAGAGCGTCCTGGGCTGGCTGGTGCACCGGGCACTGCCGAAGTACGTGCCCGCAGCGCTGCGCCGTGCCCGGTCGCCGTTCTTCATCGACCCCGATCTGCAGACCGTCGGTGAGCAGAGCGCCCGCGACGCGCTGGAGGATCTGGAGGCGCGGTACGCGGCCGAGAAGCATCGCCTGGAGGATGAACTGCGACAGGCCAAGGAGACGGCGGAGCCGGTGCGGTACGGGCTGCTGTACGGCAGCGGCACCGACCTGGTCCATGCGGTCGCGCGGGTGCTGACCGCGGCGGGAATGCACACCGTGGACCTGGACGAGGAGCTCGGCGGGACGAAGTCAGCCGACCTGCTCGTCGGCGCCGACGGTATGGCATCGCGCCTGGTCGAGGTCAAGGGCGCCTCCGGTCCCGCACAGGAGCATCTCGTCGGGCATCTCCAGCGGCATCTGGAGACCTGGCCGCAACTGCGGCCCGACGAACCGGTCTCCGACGGCGTACTGATCGTCAACCATCAGCACAAGCTGCACCCGTCGGAGCGGACGGCGGCGGTGTACGCGCGGCCCGAGTTCGTCGCCTCGCTCGACTCACTACCGGTGACGGTCATCAGCACGGTGGAGTTGTTCAACTGGTGGCGTGCCGCCGACTGGGCGGCGATCCGCACCGCAGTGCTGGGCGACGCGGCCGTGACCGCACAGTCGGCGGCGCCAGTGAACCCGCCGCAACCGCCATCCGCCCAGCGGCGCCGGTGGTGGAGCGGCGGACGGCACCAGTAGCGGCACGTGGTGGGGCAACTGGCTTCACCTCTTGCCCGCGATGCAGCCCTTTCCGAACCCGCGTCAGGCGGCCTACGCTGATCGGCCAGTGCCGCCGTGATCACCGGGAGTCGTGAGGCGCGGCGGGAGGAGGGGACAGCAGGACCGGGGGCAGACCGCCGCCCGTACGCAAGCACCGGGACAGCGCACCGACGCTACCCGGGAGCGCGTGCCGGGGCCGGGCAGGGCCGAGTCACCCGGCAGGGGGAGGGCCATGAACCGCTGGGTCGGCATCGTGTCGCTGCGCGAGACTGCGCCGCCGACACCCGTGCACCGCATCGCGCTCGCCATCGATGCCGCGCGGAACCGGACGTCGTACCAGCTGGCCGGCCAGACGGTGCCGTACGCGCGGATGCGGTCGGCGCTGCGCACGCTCGGTCAGGAACACGCGCGCCACCACGAGTGGGAGCGGTACGCGTACTGCGTTGACCTGGCCGGCGACTTCTTCGACGGCGGCCACCCCCCGACCGGACTGCCCTCCTGGCTCACCAACGAACTCCAGAACCTCCTGGACGGCAGGTATGGCACATCGCCGACCGGCGGGCGGAAGGCGCACCCTCGGCGCACCGACTCGCGTCCTGCCCACCAGCGCCCGGCGTCCACCCGCCGGGTCCGGACCACACCCCCCGAAGCCGCCCGCCCGCCCCGGCCCGCGCGGTCGGCCCCGCCCGCGGCCGGACAGCGTCCGTCGCCCGAGCCGGTCCGGCCCTACTCCCGCGCCGAACGGCGGCTCGACGTCCACGACGTCACGTACCCGGCACTGTGCGAGCCGCCCGTATCGCTGGTGGGCACGTACGGGCAAGAGGTCCGCGAGATCGTGGGGAAGGCCGTGCGCGGATGGGACGCCGGCCCCGAAGTCACCGCCTGGCTCGGCCTAGCCGCCGAACACCGCAGTCACCTCTACGAGAGTCACCACGCCGACCAGGTCACACCGCACGTGCTCGGTCTGCTCGACCGGCTCGGTGCCACCGCGCTCGACGTGATTCTGCTCGACGCCTACGCGCGACGGGCGACCCCTCGGAAGGTGGGCGAACAGTCGAGCGAACACGCCCGGCGTCGTGCCGCCGCCGACCTTGCGCTCGGCGCGTGGGCTGCCAAGCAAGGGCTGGTGCGCATGGGCGCGGGGGAGGCGCAGCAGCCCGCCAGGTCCGTCTTCGAAGGAGTGGCCCGGCAGATCCTCGGCGTGCTCAGTCTCTGTGGCGAGCACGATATCGCGCAGAGGCTGGTCGCCTCCGTGTGGCCCGACCTCGACCGGCCGTCCTCGAAGACGGGAGCTGATCCCGTCACTCTGGCGCATACGGCTTTCCACAAGGAAGGACTGACCTATGACTACGACGAGGAGGGCCCGGACCACCGCAAGGTCTTCCGCGCCGTCGTCCGCACCGGAACCGGCCGCACGGCGGAAGGCACCGGACAGTCCAAGAAGGCGGCGCGGGTGGCTGCGGCACGAGCGCTGCTCGACGCATACCCGAAGGTGGCTGCGGCGGCGGGCGCCGAGCGGAAGGCGACACCCGCGAACCTGCCTACCGCGTCGCCGCTGCCCTACGCGCAGCCGGGCAACCGGCAGCGGGACGCCGTGAGCGACCTGTCGGCGATGTTCGAGCTTGGGCATCGCGCGGACGGGCTCCTCGCCCAAGCCCTCACTCATGCCTCGTGGGTCCACGAGAACCAGGCGGCGGTGACCGCCGCCCGCCAGCGCGACAACCACCTCCTCGCCCACCACGGCTCGCACGTGGTGAACCACCTCGCCGCCCACGTCCGCGTCCGCCAGACCCTCGCGCACGGCCTCACCCCCGACGAGGACGAGGCACGCATCCTCACCACCTCTGACGACGACACCGCCCGGCTCGGTGCGACCCTCCAGCTCGCCGAAGGGCTGCTGACGAGCCGCGGTGAGAGCGGACAGAGCCGCACAGCGGTGTCGGACGCCACCCAGGCGGTTGTCGCCGCGGCCTGGCGCGTCCACGGGCCTCGGCTGCTCAGGCGCCGGCCCGCTGTCCTCGACGACTGGCTCTCCGGCCTGGAACACCAGCACGACCCGGTGACCATCCTCGCCATCATGGCCACCACATACGGGATCGACCACGATTACACGTACGACGTCTCGGGGCCGGACCACCTGAAGAGCTTTACCGCCACGATCAGGCTGCGGGACGCTCGGGGCCGTGTGCACCGGTGGACCGAGCGTTTGCCCGGAACCCCCGGGAAGCCGGAGGCGAAGAGGGCGACCGCCGAGGCTGTCCTCGACATCCTCGCCGCCCCCGTCAACGGTGCCGTCGACGATCTCCCCGCACCGGAACGGGACCTGCTCGTCTTCCTCCTGCGCGCCCAACTCGATGGCCTCGGCCAGCCGACGGAAAGGCAGCGCGCCCGCATGCTCGCCCGCGGCGACCTCGGCACCGACCTCCTCACCACGGGTGACATCGAGGCGTTTCTTGCCTGGGCAGAACGCATCCGCCCCATGCTCGGGCCGGACGGCACAGCCGTACCGGACGCGCTGCGCGAGCTGTACCCGAAGGTCCTCGACGACACCCGACTCGGGCCTGGATCGCTCCTACGCCGTATGGCTGCCGAACCTGGACCCGACGTCGCGAGCGTGGTTCGGCGAAACGCGGCGGACGCCGTACGGCGAGCGCTGAGCAGCGGGCCGCAGGCCGCCTCCGTTCGCGACGTCGTGCAGGACTGGTGGCGCGATCAGGCCCCGGCCACCGGCGTCACGGTCCGCGACGACATGCGTCAGGAGGTCTTCCGCCCGCTCCCCATCCACCTCGGCGCGCTGGACGAGACCCTGAAGTGGGGCGGCGAAGCCGCCGAGGCGGCCGATACCCGCATCGACGTCGAGCTGACGGTTCAGGACGGCACGCTGCACGTCTGGCTCGGCCTCGACAGGGTGGACGTCCGGGCGGCTTGCGACGATTTCGCCCGCCTGCTGTCGCACACCCTTCCGTACACCGACTGCCTGGTCGGTGACGACCATGTACTGCTGCGCCTGCACGGCGATCTCGAGACAGATCCCCTTCATCCCTTGGCCGCCGCAGGCATGGATGCCTACGCCTCCGGGCCGAAGGACCGGCGACGGCTCATTGAGCAAGTCGCCGACGGGCCTGCGGAAGCACAGGATAAGCAGCCGTATTCGTGAGCCCGTAACGCGAGCCGGGCCACGTTCTTCGCTCCGCTTCAGCGTGGCAAGGGCGTGACAGGAATGGCGCTGCAGAGCCCCTGCTGGCTCTGGAAGGAAACGGCTGCCCCTGGGCCCTCACCGAAGGCCCGGCCGACGCCGGGACGGTGAGAACTTAGTATGCGGAGCCGACGGGACCAGGTAACGTCTTGCTCATGTTCTTCCAGACGCCGATTTACGAGTGAGAGCGTGATGGGCCCCTGCTGACGTCCTTCGACGTCGCCGTGCCCGTCCCCCACCGATGAATCCGTAGATCACTTCACAACATTCCGGGAGAACCCGTGAGCAAGAACATCAACAACCCCGTGGGCATGGGCGGCGGCCAGCGCAAGAAGCTGTCCCGCGCCGAACGGCAGAACAACGGTCCGCACCGCAACCTCGACCGCCAGGGTGCCGCCGACCAGAAGGCGGAGCTGGTGCGCAAGATGCGCGAGAAGGCAGGCACTGCGGAGGGCGCCGGGCAGACGGGCGACAACACCGCACAGAGCTGACGCACCGCCACCGTAGGGCGGCACCGCACGGGGCAGGGCCTGGACCGCGACACGTGGTCCGGGCCCTGCTGCCGTACCGGGCGCGGCCTGCCCCGCTCAGCTCTCGGCCGAGCACCCGCGTCTCAGCCGGCCAACCGGGGCAGCCGCAGATTCAGCAGCCCCGTCACCGCCACCACCCCGAGCTGCACCAGCAGCGTCACCAACAGCGCGTTCCCCCGTGCCCAGCCCGGGTGACACCGCCTCGCTGAGTTGGCCAGCGTCGACGCGCGCCAGCGGGCCTCTTCGAGTCTGAGTCGGGTGCAGTAAGCCGTCGAGAGAGGTTCGAGTGCCTCCGGAGGCAGGCCCGGTGGGCGGATGGTCGAAATCGGGTTCAGTGTATGAACTTCACCATGTCGCTGACCTGCGAAAATCACATCCCAAAGTCCGAGTGGCCGACACGTCGAGTTGGTGCAGCCCGGTGCCGCTCATTCGCTTTCGTCGTTGGTGACGGTCTCGAAAATGGTGTCGGCACAGGCATCGTCACGGCTGATCGTCAGCGGAGCGCTGGATGCGGGCGGGCCTGACTGTCAGTGGTGCCGCATACCCTGAATGAGCACCTCAGTCGGCTACTTGTCGACGAGCCGTGTCCAGCAAGGAGGGTGGGGCGATGGCTGATCGCAAGACTGTGACGCGCCAGACGTTCATCGGTGAGAAGGGCATCGCCCTGATCGAGCGACGCTGCCTGGAGATGGGCCACCTCTTCCATCCCCGGCGCGTCGATCACGGCATCGACGGACACATTGATCTGGTCGACCCCGACAGCCGTGCCGTGCTGAACATGACCCTGCTGGTCCAGAGCAAAGCGCAGGACCGGCGCTTCTCTGGCGAGACGGACGACGGCTTCCATTATCTCTGCGACCAGCGCGATCTTGATCACTGGCTGTCCGGTAACTCGCCGGTCATCCTGGTCTTTTCCCACCCCGGGAGCGATGAGGCGTGGTGGGTTGAGGTCAAGGCGGCGTTCCCGGACGCGGTCAGCCGTGCTACCCGCCGCGTGGACATCGACAAGCACACCCAGCGCTTCGACCGTGACGCCGCGCAGGCACTGCTGCGCTTGGCGATGTCTCGGACGACGGGCCTGTACTTGCGCCCCGCGCCGATCACCGAAGTGCTGACCACGAACCTGCTGCCCGTCATCGAGATGCCGTCGACCGTGCATCTGGCCCCGACGGTCTTCGCCGACTACCGCGCGGCCGGTGATGCCCTGGAGGCGCAGGGCCGGCGGGAGTCCGGCTGGATTCTGCGGGACAAGCTGGTCCTGTCGTTCCGCGACCTGCGGGACTCACCTCTGCGGGTGCTGTGCGACGGAGATCCCGAGCGGCACGAAACCAGAGAGTGGGCGGACAGCGACGACCTCGACACCCAGCATCGTTTCGCTGATCTGCTCTCCCGGACTGTTCAGGACTCCTATCCGGAGCTGCGGTGGCACAAGAACCGCAAGCACATGCACTTTCGCGCGACCTCGCACCTGGGGCCCCGCAAGGCGGGCAGAGGTCACGGATCACGTGGCCGGACCGTGTTCGGTCCGCACTATTCCAAGTCCGATCCGCAGCGCGTTGGCTACTACCACCACGCCGCACTGCGCACCAGATTCCGGCGCCTGGACGGAGTTTGGTATTGCCAGCTGGAACCGGACTACTGCTTCACCACCGACGGGTACACCGAGTACCCGTTCGCCGACCGGCTTCTGGCGGGGATCAAACGTCTCGATCGGCATCCGGCGGTCAGAGGCTGGACCCGCGTGTGGGCCAACTACCTGCGTCAGGAAGCAGATTTGTTCACGGAAGCGCGGCCTGTCCAGTTCGGTGAACTGGCCACCATGACGGTCGAGCGCGGTATCGACGACCGGTGGTGGGGGCCGGCTCCGTCCGGGGCCGCACCCGAGGACGACCAGGACCCCTCCGCCGGAGGACAGGAAAGCCTGGACGCCGTCCTGGCTGTCGCGGATGCGGACACCCAGGATCTCCTCAGCCTGCTGCAGGAAGGCGAGAGCGGCGAGAGCGATGACGGCGCTCCTCGACGAAGAAGCCCCGGAAGCAAAGCCAGGTCTGCAGGGTTGCGGACGCCCCGTCAGGGACGGGCGAGCGGTGCGAGGCGAGGCCGGTGATGGACTCGGTGATCCTTGACGAACCAGAACTGGAGTTCGGCGGAGCGGCCCGGCACATCGATCCACGGTTCGGGATCACGAACTACGGCCCCGCCGATCTCGGCGCGGCCGACGCGCCCCGGGAGATCCGCATCGGCTTGGTCGGTCCTGCGGACCAACTCGACGGGCTGCGCCGATGGCTGGAGCGCTGCCGGGAACCCATCGCGGCTAAGGACGAGAAGTACCCGCATCTCTTCCCGGAATTCCCCGGCTGCGCCATCGACCGCGGCCTGCACACCACCCTGGTCTTCAGCGACCGCAATACGCGGGCGATCAGCAGCCGCGACCTTCGCGCCATCGAGGCCGCCAGCCAGCCAGCAGCCCTGACCAACGCCGTGAGTATCTACGCGGAAGAGATCAGGTCACTGGCTGATGAGAACCGCGTCGACGTACTCCTGGTCGCCAGACCCGAGCAGCTCATCGACACCGTCGGTCGATCCGCCAACGGCCTGAAGGAGGCCGGCGACCTTCCGGCGCAGGACGGGCACGACGAGCCGACCCCGGCCCGGTTTGCCAACTTCCACGACCTGCTTAAGGCCCGGCTATTGAATCTGCGCCAGCCCATCCAGATCATTCGCCGCAGTACCTGGGACGAAGCCACCCGGCCTCCCGAGGGCCACAGCCGCCAGGACGAGGCCAGTCGGGCCTGGAACTTGCACGTCGCCCTTTACTACAAGGCCGGCGGCGTCCCGTGGCGCCTCCTACGCAATCCCGCTGATCTCACGACCTGCTATGTCGGTGTCGCGTTCTACCGCAGCGACGACGGGAGCTCTCTGAGCACCGCGGTCGCGCAGGTCTTTAACGAGCGCGGGGACGGGGTGATCGTGCGCGGAGGGCCGGCCAGGATCAGCCGCACCGACCGCCAGCCCCACCTTGCCCGTGCCGACGCGCACGCCCTCCTGGTTCATGCCCTGGACGCCTACCGGCGCGAACATCGCACCGCACCCGCGCGCATCGTGCTGCACAAGACCTCGGCCTTCACCGACGAGGAGGCCGGCGGTTTTCAGGACGCCGCGGACGAACGGTTCATTGACACGCTGGAGATGAGCTGGATCACCAGCAGCGAAGGTGCCGCAGCTTTCCGTGCGGGTGATGCGCCGCCCCTGCGCGGCACCCTCGTCATCCTCGGTGAACGCGAACTCGCGCTGTACGCCACAGGCAGCATCGAGTTCTATCGAACCTACCCCGGCATGTACATTCCACGCCCGATTGGCATCAGGCCCGTGGGCCCCACCCGGAACCCGCGTGAGCTAGCCGCCGAAGTTCTCGCTCTGACCAAGATGAACTGGAACCAGACACGTCTGGACGGGCGCCTCCCCGTCACCATGCGCACGGCCAACCAGGTCAAATCCGTCCTGCGCTTCTGCCCGCCCGACCAAGCCGTCGCCACCCGCTACGCCCACTACATGTAGTCAGCCGACCGGGCCTTTCCCTGTCCGTCGGCTCGGGTCGCACGCCGTTCGGTCCCGCTGGACACGGCATGTCACCGCTGGTCTGACGGAGTGATCGGTCGCTGATGCGACAGGCTGTACGACTTCACGTGGAGGCGCCGAGGTGCAGACGGCCGCAGCCTCACCTCGGCAGTCCATGGTCGGGATACTGGTCCCGCTCGACATTCTTTAGCCGGATACGCGAGGACCTAGGAAATGGCTGGGACGGCCTGACCAGGTGATCGACAGCTGCTCGCGGGCGCGAGTGGCGGAGACGAAGAGCAGAGACTGCTCCCGGCGGACGTCTGCGGCGCACTGGAGGCGGTCCTCGGTCTCTGGGGTGACAGCGCTGGGCAGCGGCATGTGCTGGGCGCCGGCTCCGACGATGGCGACAGCGCGGTACTCGAGTCCCTTAATGCGGTGCATCGTCATGACGTGGATGCCTTCGTCGGGGTCGGGGACGCGGTAGTCCTCGACCTTCACGGCGGCTAGCGTGGCGTCACGCAGTGCCTGAACAGCGCTGTCGGCGATCGCGTGGGTTCGGGCTACGACGGCGATCTCGTGGGGCTTGATCCCTTCCTGCTGCCAGATGTCTACGCGCTTGGCCAGCGCTGTCATCTCCTCGGAGGGGGTGCGATAGCCGGTGGTTTCAGGTCTGGCCCCCGCCAGGACGGAGCGGTATCCGCGCAGATGCTCCGGGCTTCCGTCGAGGTCGTCGAACTTGGAGTCGCCGAGCAGGTTCAGGGATGCGGCGAGGATTTGCCGGGTGGTGCGGTAGTTGAGGGTCAGCCGCTTGGAACGGCCACGGATCTTGATGCCGTGAGCACTCAAGGACGTCCGATTGTCGTAGATCCGTTGGTGAGCGTCGCCGACGATGAACAGGTCGTCGTCCCCTTCGGGGACCAGCGCGCGCAGCAGTTTCCAGTGGGCGGCGTGCAGGTCCTGCGCCTCGTCCACGACGATGTGCCGGTACGGCCGCTCCTCGTCGGACCAGCCTGAGGCGATCCGGGCTGCCTGAACGGCGAGCTGGGTGACGCCGGCGGCCTTTTCGCGGTCGAGTCTGCGCTCGAATTCCTCGACGAGGGACCAGACCTGGGCGCGTTCGGGGCGGTTGAGGCGTCGTCCGCGCCCGGCGCGGCTGGCGGCGAAGTACTCGTCGCGGCTGCGGATGTCCTGCGCCAGCACGACCTGCTTCCACTCGGCGTCGAGGAAACGGCCGTCGAAGCGAGGCGTTTGCTGCTCCTGGGAGAGTTCGATCCAGCGGTTGAGGATCTCGCCGTCCTTGAGCCTGCTGGGCGCTTCCGCGCCGAAGGTCTCCTTCACGGTGCCGTAGGCGACCTTGTCGATGTTCCGTACATCGACCTTTGCGAGCAGCTGGGCGCCGCCAAGGTCCTTGAGCATGGACTTGAGCAGGTTGGCGAGGTTGGTGGTGAAGGTGGTGAGCAGGATGGCCTGCCCGGCGGGCAGGCGTTCTGCGAGGGCCTTGACGCGGTGCAGGGCCACGACGGTCTTACCTGTTCCAGGCCCTCCGGTGACGCGGACGGAGCCCTTGTAGGGGCTCTTGCGCTCGGCCAGCGCCCGCTGTGCCGGGTGCAGGAAGATCCGCCAGGCTGACAGGGGCTCGGTGAGGATCCGCCCGAACTCGGCGAAGTCGCCGGTGACCACGAAGGCTTCCTTGGTGGCAGGGCGTTCGATCGCGGCCTCATAGTCCTGGGTGTCGACTTTGTCAGAGGTGGCCGCGAGTGAACTGACTTGTTCCCAGACCTCTTCGACGGACATGCCGTCGGCAAGGCACAGGATCACGTCGCGAGCCAGCTTGGGAAGGGTCTCGACGATGCCGAGGACCGCGTCCTCGCTGCGGATCTCGCGGAGCGCCGGAACGATGGAGGTGTGGACGCCCAGTCGTTCGAAGTCAGCGTCGGAGACGCCGGCGAACAGCGAGGGGGTGTCGGGCGCGATGTCGGCGGCCTTCGGCTGTCCGCTGAGCGTGCCATAGAGGCTGCCGAGATTGATCAGCTCGATCCCGCCGGTGACCTTGTTGATGTCGAAGAGGATGTTCGCGGCGAAGTCGTAGGCGTCGTCGTGAGGCAGCACTGCGACCAGGTAGTAGATGCGGTCGGCGTAGTGCATGAGCACGGCCCGGTAGTTGTCGGTGACGCGTGCGGTGCGGACCCTCTTGTCCTTGGCGCCTTTCGGCGGCTTCAGGTTGAGGCCGTTGGAGTCCGGGTCGCGCTGCATCTTCATGATGAACTGCAGCACCTGCGGCTGGACGGAGCCGTCCAGCGCGTCATAGGACTTCCCGAAGACGTCCGCCATGATCACCTTGGCGCCGGACATCAGTTCCCCTCCAACTTCTTGATGAGCTCAGTTACATTCACGGCGCTGGCTCTCGCGACATACCACCCGTCGCGTGCGAAGAGGGCATCTCGCTGCTCGTCCAGGTCGATGAAGATGGCGACCTTCTCGTCTGGCCAGGCGAGTTCGGCCTGCATCGCCTGGTCTCCGTACTCGAAGCCGACTTCCGGAACGTCGATGCGTCCATGGCGGGCTTCCTTGACGAGAGCGAGCAGGACGTCCTCGACCTGGGACGAGGCCCATTCGATCGCTTCGGTCCATGCCTGGGGCAGCGGCTGTGGGGCTCCTGCCTCTGTGGGCAGCGCACTGGTCAGGAGAGCCACAGTGTGCGGATCGACCTGGTCGCTGGTGGATACCGCGACCTGGTGGAAGGAGCGGGGGAGCTCGTCGCCAGCGGCGGGCTGCAGGAACTGCAGCAGGTTCGACCAGCGCAGCCAGTCCGCCCAGCAGTCCTTGTGCCCGTTGCCTGTGATGGCTTCCGGCCGGTCGTCGAGCACGGCCAGCGCAGACCATGCCCGCATGTCCGGTTGCTTGCTGCGCGGCTCAGGCCGACGGTCCAGCAGGCCGATGATCCGCGTCTGGCCGGTGGCGCGGGCGTCGAACGCGACGGCCTCTGCAGCCGCGGCCGAGGCCGACAGGTTCGCGCCGCGCAGTACGTCGGGAAGCGCTCGTCCGGTCTCTTCGCGGTCCACCGGCTGGGGGCGCGCGGCTGCTCCGAAGCCGCCCAGCAGGCCGGCTGCCCTTCGAGCCCACTTGGCCCGGTCGGGGTCGGCGAGGAACTCCAGCAGGGTCTCGACCGGGTTGCGCAGCACCGGGTCGAGGGTGTCGTCGGGGCGGGCCTGGCCGACCAGGCTTTGGTGGATCTGGCGGGCGAGCTGGAGTGCGGCATCTGTGTGAAGTGGCCTGGTGTGAGCACGAACCTGCTGCCCTTCCGCGGCGCTGCCGACACCTGCTGCCCACGTCATGACGTCGTCCCAGGTCAGCTGCCACACCAATACTCCGTCCGCCCGGAGGGCCGCTCGCTTGGCGGCGTCGTCGGCGATGCGGTTGACCTTCTCACTCGCGTGGAAGGCGAAGCCGTCGAGGAAGACCGCGACCCGTTCCGCTGGGCCGTCGGTCCGCTCCAGGAGGAAGTCGGGTTCGCTGGGCACGGAGGTGTTCAACCGTACGTGGTCCCGCATGCGCCAGCGCGTGGCCGCATCACCGCGGGTGAAACGGAGTTCGTGCTCCACTCCGCCCTGGCCGGCCTTGGCGGCGACCGATCCGTCCTCCTCGTCCCTGCGGCCCCAGGTGATGAGGGTGCGGACGAACCGGTCCTCCAACTCGCTATCGACGAGCTGGTCGATGCGTACGCCAGAGAGAGTGTCGACCGCTTCGACCGCCCAGTCCTTGAGGATCTCGTCCAGGAGTTCCTTCGCAATGCGCAGCGAGACGTGCGGGTGTTCGCTGCTGGATACGAAGGGGAGCAGACAGCGGTGGCAGGGCGTGCGCTGCTCCTCCTTCTGGCAGGGGCAGTCCCGTAGCGCTGCCTGTGCCAGGGTCAGAACGCGGTGCAGCACCGCGGCGTCGGCCAAGTGCTCCAGGTAGCCGGTGCCGCCGGGCATCGAGTCGTGCAGGACGAGGAACCGCCGTCGCAGTTCCTGACTATCGCCGGGCATGCTGTCAGTGACCACACGGATGTGATCGGGAGCGCCGCCGAAGTGCTTGGTGATGCCCAGGAGCAGGGCCGCCTTGAAGGAGATGAGGCGGTCGGCGAGGTCCATCGTGGAGACGGGCAGCAGGATGCGCAGCGCCTGGGTGGTGAGCTCGTGGGCGAGCAGCAGCTTCTCTGTCGGCTCGTGGGTGACGCCGTCGTCACGGTGTGAGCACCAGTACGCGTGCCGGGTGCCGATCCGCTGGGCCGAGGGGTCCCATGCCTGCGGGTGGGTGCCGCGCACACCTCCGCATTCCAGGCACGTCTCGAAGCCGGAGACCTGGACGTCTTCTCCGCGGATCGCGTGGGTCGACCCAGGTGCGGCTGATGGTCCGAGGTTGATCGTGCGGATCGTCGCCACGCGGGCGAACTCGACGCCGAAGGGCAGGCCGCTGCCAGAGCGGCGCCACGCCCTCAGCCCTTGCGGCTGGTCCTTGTCGATGTCGACGAGCGTGACCACGTCGAACTGTTTGCGCTCGCGTTCGTCCCGCTCGTCGGTCAGCCGGGCGTCTTCGCGTCGCTCGCGGGCGAGGACCCGCTCGGGCACCAGCACCTTGTGTACGGCCCCCGGGTCGGCGATCTGCGGTGCCTTGCAGCGCGGGCAAGCGGTGATGTCGAGCCCGGTTTCCTCGGTGGCCACGAATCCGCATTCGGGGCAGAACCGCCACAGGGCGTACGCGGTCTCGCCGCCGCCGACACCGGTGCCGAGGTCCACGGTGCTGACGATGAACTTGTAGCCGTCGCTGTGGAAGATGTTGCCGGGGGCAAGTTCGGTCAGCGCGAGCCGGGAGCCGCGGCCGTAGTCGGTCGAGCTCTCGTCGAACTCCCCGTCGCTGTCCTTCCACCACAAGGTGGCGTCTAGGACGGTCGCGTCGTCGTGGAGGGTGTAGTTGGGCAGCAGGCCAAGCCGCACCAGGGCGTTGATCGAGTTCTCCGAGACGAGGGCGTCCCGGCGCTTGCGTACGGTCCGCTGCTCGGCGAAGAGCTGGCGGCGCTGCTTGTCGCGTTCGGGATCACCAGAAGCGGTAGACAGCGCGTCGAAGGCCCGGCCGATCTGCCGCATCCTCGAGCGCAGGGCAGCCACTCGCTTGTTCCACGCGCTGGCCGCGGCTCCGACGGCTTCCTCCAGGCCCTGGGCGGCGAAGTGCTGGACACCCTGGGCCGCGGCCGAGGCCATCGCGGGGAACAGAGCGATGAACGCGGCGGACAGCTGGGCATGGCGAGCGCCCGCCACGTCGAGGAAACGCCTGAACCAGCCGTCCTCGGCCAGGCCATGTCCGAAGAGCTCGCCGATGCGCGGCGGCATGGGTCGTTCGGGGATCGACGTGCCTTCCCACAGGCTGCGGTCCGCGGCGCGGTCGAAGAGGAAGGCTAGGTACTGGCGGCGCAGGATCTCCGAGGCGTCCAGGTAACAGTCCGGCGGGATGATCCGGCCCGCCAACATCTGCTCCGGAACGTGCAGGTAGTAGTGGCTTCGGGCGCCTCGCGGTACGAACGTGACGGTGAGCGAGTTGCCGGTGCTGCGGCCCGCCCGGCCGATCCGCTGCGCATAGTTGGCAGGTGCGGGCGGCATGGAGGCGAGGAGTACTGCCGACAAGTCGCCAATGTCGATGCCGAGTTCAAGGGTGGGCGTGCAGGTGAGAACGTTCGGGTCGAAGGCCGAGGCCCGGTTCTTGAAGGCAGCTTCGACACGCTCACGCCGCTCCCGGCTGAGCGCACCAGTGTGTTCCGCGGTCAGTACGTCGCCCGGACGGTCGATGGTGTACAGGTGCCGGTAGTAGTCGGCGGTGTAGTCGCGGTCGTCCTCCACGAAGTGGCCCGAGCAGTGGAATCGCAGGCACGCGGTGCCCAGCCAGCCCTCGCGGCGGCTCGGTGGCACGGTCTGCCGCCAGGTGCAGGTGTCGCAGCGCACTCCGCACGCGTTCACGCCGTCTTCCCCGCTTGGTGCGGCAGTGTCGTCGATGCGGTGTATGAGGACGTTGCGGGGCTTGAGCGCGTAAACGAGCGCGCCGCCCTCGGCGTGGTAGGTGGCCAGGATTTCGCGCTGGGCGAGCAGCTTCATGGCGAGCTCGGCCACCGCGCGTGCCTCGCGCCGGTCGCAGCCCAGCGAACGGTGACCCCAGTCCGCGAACCAGGTGTTGTCGCGGGTCAGTGAGTCGAAGCCGGTGGTGCGGGTGCCGCCCGACACGGGGAAAGCGGGGGCAGCGAGGCCCCTCGGAAAGGCAGGCATACCGGTGGGACGGCCGCCCCAGACCGGCCAGCGTCTTGCGCCGGCCTGCCGGATGTACTCCTGCAGCCAGGGGTGATACAGAGCGCCGCGCAGGCGGAGGCGCTCGGCCAGACCGCGCAGGAATACCGCGTACGCCCCGTCGTCTGGAGGCAGTGAAATCTGCCCGGGCAGGCGCTGGTGCCGCTCCCGCAGTTCGCTGCAGAGCGCGGGCAGATCCTTGAGGTCGACCTCCGCGGCAGCGGTTCGGGTCAGCTCCAGCGTGCGGCCCAGGCGGGAGCGCAGACCGAACTCCATGAGGGTCTGGAAGACCATACGGCTCTGCAGCATGTCCGCGCCGGCATCGCTGAAGTCCTCTGTTTCGTCGAGGAGGGTGAGGATGTCGGGGTTCTCTCGCAGATCCGGTGGGACGATGGAGGCGAGTTCGCTGCGCTTGCCCGCGCCTGCGGCCGTAACGACAGCCTCGGCGGCGTCAGCGGCGAGGTCATGTACAGCGACAGGCTGGCCCGCCGTGAGGTGCTTGGTCAGCAGACCACGGAAGGTGAAGCCGAAGCTGCGGTTGGCGATGAACGCGGCGCGGTGGGTGGCGTCCTGAACCGAGTCGGTGAACACGAGCAGCTTCCGCTCGTCGCCGGCGAGTCCCCGGTCGGAGAAGAGCTGCGTGGTGGTGACCGAGGCGAGAGTGGCGGTGCCGGCACCGAGGAAGCGCATGCCGTCGTCGAGACCACACGAGGGGCACTCCTCGTCAGGGGCCGCGGGCAACGGCCCATGGGGCGTGATGACCCCGACGGTGTCCTCGGTCGGGTTGGTCGTCAGCCGCTCATTCTCAGCGTGCAGGTGCAGTACGGGGAACTCGTCCGGGCGAGCCCGCAGCATCCAGCGTACGGCCCGCTTCTTCTGCGCCGAAGCCTTGTAGATCTCCAGGGTGTTCGTCTTGAGCTGCTGCCACTCCAATTCCGTGGACAACGCAGCCCAGCCGGACCGCCCGCAATGACGGCAGTAAACGGCAGGAAGATGCCGCCGGTAGGGCGGCCCAACAGGGCGACGCGACGCATCGGTCCGCTCTCCGCTCTCCCCAGCGCTGTCGACCTCCGCCGGCTGATAGATGGCGAGGTTGGCGGGGTTCGGCCGGGAGTCTCCGGTCGGCCCGTCATCGTCGTACCAGCGAAAGTGTGGCTCGGAGGTCGCAGCACGGATGACGCGCCGGACCTCACGCACCCATAGCTGGGCCTCAACCCGCAGGAACGGGCCGGGCTTCCCTGTCACCGGGTGCGGGGTACGGGCATGGGAGATCAGGGCGAGAATCCGTGCGAAGGCGAGCTCGACGAGCCGAGGGTCACTGCGTGCGGCCTCGTCCCAGGCCGGTCCGCCACCGCGCTGGGCGAACTCGCGCGCGACGTCGGGGATGCTGACCGGGCTGCTCCCGGCCACGTCGAGGATCGCCTTGACGAGGATGTGCTGCTTGAGCTTGGCACCGATCTGCATCGGATCACTCAGGGGTTGGCCGAGCATGAGCTGGGCCAGCTCTTCAAGGGCCGACTCGTCGTCCAGCGGGTCGGGCAGCGCAGCCAGCGCCCCAGGCACCGGCGAGGGGAGCAGGAAGTCAGGGTCGGTGACGACCTCTCCGGGCAGCAGCCGGTCCTCTCCGATGAGCGCGGCGTCGGGGAACGGTGTACCGAAGACTTTCTCCGCGAACTCACGCAGCAGTTCCCGGTCGGACCTCTCAGGCCCCTCCAGAGCCAGCGACGACGTGCTGCTGGGCATTCCCCCGCCGAGCGTCGCCGACGTTGCCACAGGCGTGATGTCGCCGAGGGGGCGGCCCTCACGGGCTGCCCCGGTGGCTGCGCCGAGGCGCCGCAACAGCATCGCCACGTCGGTGCCCTGGGCACCGTCGTAGGTGTGGAACTCGTCGAGGACGACGAAGGCGAGTGAATCTGATTTCCAGAGCGGGGCATCCGGAATGCGCTGGAGCAGGAGGTCCAGCATCTTGTAGTTGGTCAGCAGGATGTCTGGCGGGTCGGAGCGGATTGCGTCCCGATCGGTGATCAGGTGCTTGATGGTGGGATCGCCGGTGAGTGATGTCGCGCCGGTGTCGCGGCCGTACGAGCCGGGCTCGTTCTCGTCTTCGTCCGAAGCCGAACGCGGTCCGGAGGCGCCGCCGATGTAGATGCCGGCGGTGACGTCCTTCAGCGCCGGCTCCGTACCGAGGAAGTCGTCGATTCGGCGAGCCTGGTCATCAGCCAGGGCGTTCATCGGGTACAGCAGCAGGGCCTTGACACCTTGCTGTCCCGCGGCGCGAGCACGAGCGCAGTGGTCCAGGATCGGTACGAGGAACGACTCAGTCTTGCCGGACCCGGTGCCGGTGGTGACGATGGTCGGCTCCGGCCGCCGCCCCGCCTTCGAGGACAGCCGCTGCCAGGCCGCAGCTTGGTGCGTGTACGGCGTGAAGTGCTTCGGGCACCAGTCGAGCGCATCCTCCCAACCTGGGCCTGCCTCCCGGAAGGGAGTGCGCACACGCAGATACGGCCCCCGGAACAGCCGGCTGTCTGGCCGCTCCAGGAACGCGTCGAGCTCATCGCGTACGTCGTCATCGGCGAGAGCGAAGCTCGTCGTCAGGTAGGTGGCGAGGGCGCGGCGAAGGTCCTCGGCGACCAGAGAGGGCAGCATGACGGCGTCTTACCTGCTTTCTACCGGGACGTCGGCGAGGAGCTGCTCGGCTTCGGCCGAGCCGAGGAGGTTGCCGTGATCCCCGTGCTCGGCCGAGTACGCGGCGTAGTCGCCGTACTCGCCGGCAAGCAGTCGCGCGGTGAAGTCCGCATGGGCCCGGGTCATCTCGGCCTCACGGTCGGGCTTCACCCAGCCCTCGGGAGCCTCGGGCGTCGGGTCGCCGGCACGAGCAGCCTTCACCCATGCCTTGACGAAGACTGCCTCCTCCGGCGTCTGACGAACACCCACGTTGTGTGTGGCCGCCCCGATCTTGTGGCCGTCAGCCGCGTAGAACGCCTCCCACTCATACTTGCGCAGCACTGCGAACTGAGAGCGGTACATGGCACACAGCTGCTCGGCACTGAGACCGAGCATCACAGCCACGAGCGCATCAATCTCCACAAGGGCCATCCGGCGGTCGTACTCGGTGCGCAACGGCGTGGCCATGGACCAAGCCTCGCTCACCTGCTGGAGTGCAGGACGGGAGGTGGCGGGATCGGTCCAATGGTCTTTGAGCCAGATGGGGTCGAAAAGCTCCTCCCACAAGGGGGCGTAGTCACGCGTAAGGCAGTTGAGGCGAAGGGTGCGCAGCAGGAGAGGGGTGGCAAGAGGGTGGGAGAGGGGCGTGGGGAAACTACGGGCTAGCTCGATATTGACCTTGGAGGTGCCTGAGACCTTGACCAAGTAGTCGAAGGCGAGCGAGGCCCAGAGACCAGCCACGATGCCGGTGCCTCGGTTTGAGTCGAGGGCCAGGGTGTGAACTGCATCTACGTGAGTTGGTCCTGGAGGCAACAGAGCAGGCTGAAGTGAGCGCTCCGTATTCGACGTGATCATCCTGCGCCATGTGACTCGGTAGAAGTCCCCCGAGGGCACATCGTCCCACGACCGGCGCGCCGCAGCGAAGTCCACCTTCGAGCATGCCCTCGCGTAATTGGTACGGGGCACCAGTGTCTCGGGCAGCATTTCCAGGTCCCAGTCGGTGTAGTCCTTGTTGGACTTGCATCCTGGGTTGGGCTGCTTGGCGAAGGGAGTAGCGACTGAGAAATGAGGGCCCTGGAGAACGGCCTCGTCCCATGAAGCATGGACGGCGCTCCGCTTCTCGATAACTCCCTTCTCCCTGGAGGTTTTCTCGTTCAATTCGGATGACCACCAATAGACGTGATCATGTAGCCGCTCGCCAAATGCCGCGAGGACTCGCAGGGCTTGGTTGTCTTCGACTGTCACCGGGCGCAGCACCCTGGCCTGCTCGGCTGGAGTTCCAGGCTCGTCGATGACGGCGGCCCAACTGGCGAGGACCCGCAGATCAACCGGAACGATACGGTCCCGGTGAGGACGGACGTCCCAACCGCCCTCGGGAAACTGGATCCCCGGCAGTGCTCCTTCGCCGCTGTGCGTGAAGGAGTCGTCCACCGTTGAGGGGTGGACGGCGCGGGCGATCTGCAGAAAACGGATCTCGCGCGGGGGACCGTATACGCTCACCCCGAAGGGCTTGTTGTTGTCGACATCTTCAAACAGCAGAATGTTGTTGCCGTATTGGAAGTGGCGTCGGAGCCTTGCGTAAGTGGCAGCGCGAAAAGAACCGCCCCTGGGGAAGAAGAAGTGGTTTTCCTCGTGGATCAGCGCGGTCGTACCTCTTGGGCGCATGCTCCGCCAGGTGCGCTCCATGAAATTGAGGTAGAGGTTGGTTCGAAGTCCATTCAGCATTGGGTGGTCCACAGCCGAGCCTAGGTGTGCGTCGCTACCGACCCAGGAAGAGAGGTCTGCGAGGTAGGCCCGCAATGCCTCAGGTTCGGACAGTGCCATCGCCCGCCGTTCAGCTCTGACGCCCTCGGATGCTTGCTTCTCCAAGCCGAACCAGGCGTCGTACTCTGCTACTGCGAGATCGTCTCTCCACTCGGAGTTGAGCCACGGCGGGTTCCCCACCTGAAGGTCGAAGCCGCCTTGGCTGAAGATATGGGCGAACTCCAGCTCCCAGTGGAAGAAGCCTTCCCGACGACTGATCGCGTCGATCTCGCTCAGCCAGGGGAAGCGCAGGGCGATCGCTGGCATCTCCGCGCACTGGCTCATCAGCCGGTCGTTGGAGTCGTCCACGGCGAGTTGGTCGAAGTCACCAGTGTCGCCGAAGAGACCGAAGAGGTCGTCGTGTCCTGCGGCGCTAGCCTTCTTGACCCCCTTTGCCTTGGCGGCCTTCGCTTTGGCGGGTGGGACGCCGAGGACGGCCTCGCAGAAGTCGAGCCATTCGACGAGGTCCGGGGGCTCGGGTGTATCGTGCTGGCCCACTGGCCAGAACCAAAGGGCGCACCAGGCGTCCATGACCAGCTTCAGTCGGCCCAGCGGGGCGCCAGGCTCTTTGAGGGCTGTCTCGATCCGCTCCCGTGAGACGGCTCCCGAGGATCGAGGCAGTGGCCGGTCTGGCTCCACCTCCCAAACGGCGATGTCACGGCTAATCTCCCTCTCGGAGATGACGAGCCGCCGCCTGGCCAGCTCCCAGAGACGCTCGACTCTGGTGGCCAGAGCCAGCAGCTGCTTGCGCTGGGCAGTGCTCGGGGTGGACGTGGCTCGACTACGCCATTCGGCAAGCTGATCCCGGTCTTCCTTGGCCAGCTCCCTGGCTTCGGCTGAGTTGGCCACTGCTCCCCAGCCCTTGGCAGGGAGCAGGAAGTGATGGATCTCCTCGCCTTCCTTGAAGCCGCCTACTTCGGAGCCTTCCCTCAAAGGGCGGTCGACTGGCACTGCGGTTAGCCACAGCTTCTTCTTCAGAGCCTCGGCTGCATAGACCGCCCGGCGCGCACCGATGAGGGAATTGCCGCGGCGCAGGTGGAGACCGAACCACGGGGCCTTGAGGCCCTCGTGCATTGCGTTGAGCCACAGCGAAACCTCGGCCAGCTCGACTGCGGTGTGGTTGAGGTCGACGCCGTAGCAGTTGTGGAGGGCCAGGTACGCCTTGACCTTCTGCAGTTCTGCCTCGTATTGGTCCGGCGGCAGCTGCATGTCCTGGCCGCGCTCCACAGAGAGCTCATTCATACGGCGGCGCAGATATTCGGCGGCCAGCTGGTTGATGGCCTCGTTGAGGAACGCTCCCGAACCGAGGGCTGGCTCGCACACCACCAGGTTCAGGATGTCGCGAGCTGGTGTGGTATCGCCGTCCTGGTCGAGCAGTTCGGCCAGTGCGTGCATGACCGTGCTGCGGGTGAGGACCTCGGGGGTGTAGTACGAGGCGGAGCGCTGTCGCTCGCGGCCAGAGAGGCGGTAGACGAAGGAGCCCTTCTTGTGCTCGACCCGCCTGGGTACGCCCGTGATCTCGTCGGGGCGCTTGACGAAGACTTCGTCGTCGTAGTTGTCGGCTTCGCGCTGGGGGACGACCCATGTGCCGGCCAGCCCGTCCGAGTCAGGCTTGGCTACCTCGTACAGGTCCTCGGAGGCGAAGAACCCGGTGTACGACATCAGGCCCTCGTACACCGCGCCAAGTTGGTTGATGCCGAGCTGGGCGTAGGAGATGAAGCCTTTGCCGGTGCCGTGGCTCAGCATGAGGCGGTTCAGCACCCGCCACAGAACCTTGTTGCGCAGCCGGGTGTCGACGCGCTGGCCGTCGATGCGTACCGATCCGATCAGCGGCGTGGCATTCGCGTGGAACAGGTCACTGCGCAGGGACTCGAAGCGGATGCCGTCCGCGTCCCATCGGGTGCCGCTCGGCTCCTTCTCTTCCAGTGCGCGGTGCCCCTGGTCGACGAGACGGAACAGCAGATCCAACGACTCGTGGAAGTGGAAGCCGTCTTGAGCCTCGTCCGGAAGGTCGTACGAGGCGAGTTCACCGAGTCGGCCGAGCCCGTAGCCGTCCTGGTAGGCGTCGTCCTTGCTAGGCAGGATGCCCAGTTCCGGTCGGGCTTCTGCGTACAGCAGGAACAGAATGCGGTAGAGGTAGCGCAGCGATTCGCGGGTGAGCCGGTTGGCGAGTTCGGTGCTGTCACCGAGCTCGGAGGGGTCTCCATCCTGATCGTGGATGCGGTCCAGGATCTCTTGGGCGATCAGCTCGACGGACTGTCGCAGGCCCTCCCGCAGCTCTTTGGAGACGCCGACGGCGTGCTTGCGACCCTTGTCGACGAGGCTGTCCAGGAATCCAGCGGCGCCGCCTTCCGTCAGCAGGGACTCCGCACCGAACAGGGCCGAGACGGCCTCCAGTTCGCCGCCGTCGGCGGCAAGGTTGCGGTCAAGCGCAGCGTCGATGCTGACGCCCAGGAAGCGACCCTCGTGCCACGCGGTGCGGTCGGCGAGCAGCACGGCACCGCCGGCGAGCAGGAGTACGAACCTGGGCGCGTAAGCGTCCTCGCTGCCGAAGAGGAAGGTGACAGCATCTGCCGCGCTGGTGATCTCGGTTCTGCCGTCGAGGGCGATGGGAGCGAGCAGCTGCGCGCCGCCGTCTTCGATGTCTGAGGCGACGAGTTCGGCGTCTGTGCTCCAGGTGACGTCCAGCGCGATCAGCTCGACGCCCCCCGGGCCCTTCACCGCGAAGGCGACGGGGACTTCGCGGGGCTTGTCGCCGTGCATGACCTCGAAGACACACCGCTGGACCCTGGTGTGGGTGTCGTCCTCGCGTTCCGGAGGCTCGTCTCCACGGGGGATGTAGGCGAGCGCGGCGAGCAGAGCGTCGTTGAGCTTGCGCAGCTCGGATCCGCCAAAGTCGTCTTTCTCGGTGATACGGACCTTGGCCTTGAAGTAGTCGCGGCCCAGGTTCCTCATGCCCGAACGAGATGTGGGCTGTCCGGCCCGGTCCGCTGCTGTCCAGCGTTTACGCAGGTCAGCGAGGTCCTTGGCGAAGAGCTCGGCGAGGTAGTGGGCGGAGATGTACTCACCGCGGTTGATGATCGCTTCGAATGCCACGGTGGTCACGCACCCTTCTGTTCACCGGTTGCGGCGGCGGGGGCCAGTACCCCGATGACGCGGATCATCGAATCGCCCTGGGTGGCGAGCTGCTCGATCAGCTGCTCGACCTCTATCGCGGTGGTCTCCACCCGCTGTTCCTCGTGCTCGCGTCGGATGCCGAGGGTGAGCTGCTCGAACGTCGACTGGCTCGCCTTGCGCCAGGCTGCCAGGCGCTTCTCGTACTCGGCCAGTTGCTCGATCAGCGGTTCTTCCTGGCTGCTACGTAGAGTGAGCAGGTGCTGCCGTGTGGCCTCGACCGCACGCGGCACCAGATCGCGTAGGGCATCGATGTCCCCAGCGAAGGGCCGGTTGAGCATCTTCGGTTGCACGCCGGCGCGCTCCAGGACTCCGACCAGGTCGTCATCGAACACGGGGGTGCCGCGTTCCAGTCCGGTCACGCAGGACCAGGCGAGGACTGTCGGGTGGCCCTTGGCGTTGGAGTACATGCCCTGCATCAGGAACACCGGCCCAGGGACGTTGGCCGTGATGACGGGCGCGGCGTTGCGGGTGAGCCGGACCAGGACCTTGTCGGTGAGCCACTCCACCACCGGGTGCTGGTCTGTGAGGTAACTGACGTCGGGCCAGCCGGAGGTCTCGCGCCGCTCCTGCTTTGTGACGGCGCCCTTGGTCCTCTCGCCGCTGCGCTCGCGGGCGCGGTCCAGGCGCTGCTGAGCGAACCCGGGATCGAAGGTGACCCTGAGCTTGTCGAGCACTCCACGCTCGTCCAGGTAGGTCTGCGGGAGGACGAGGAGGCGCCGCTGCAGTTCGCGGTCCGGGGCGAAGGAGAGCATCTCGGGGTAGTCCTTGTCCCACGCCTTCCCGATCTTCTCCTCGGGGTTGCCGTAGACCTCGTCGAGTGCCTCCTCGACGAAGGCCCGTGTCGAGGCGAACAGCTGCGGCACGCGGTAGTTGGCCCCCGACCCGTCGACGGTGTGGTGGGCCATGAAGAGGCTGAAGGGATCGACCGGCTGTGCGGGGACGATCTCGTCGAACATCCGCCCATCCGCGAGCCCCGCCTTGATCGCGGTCTCCTCCGCCTCCTCGTCGCGTAGCCCGAGGATGGAGGCGGCCTCACCGAGCGTGCGGTGGACCTCGTCCTCGCGCTCCAGCAGCCGCCGGGAGACCAGTCGGTCCGCGGAGGGCACATCTGGGTCCTCGTCCTGGCGGACTAGAAGCAAGGCGCGGACCTCCGGGGACGTCTGCTGGCCGTACCGGTCGATACGGCCATTGCGCTGCTCGATGGTGATCAGCGACCAGGGCAGGTCATAGTGGATCATCTGGTGGCACTGACGGTGCAGGTTGACGCCCTCAGAGGCGATGTCACCCGTGAGCAGGACGCGCAGCTCACTGTCCGCAAGGCCGAAGTCCTTCACAGTCCGCTGCTGTTCGTCGTCGGGCCGGCCGCCGTGCAGCTGGCGGATCGCCCCGCGCCCGTTCTCCTCACTCGCCTTGAAGCCCAGCTCACCGGGCAGAGCGTCATGGAGCATCTGCAAGGTGGCCCGGCGCTCGGAGAAGACGACGACGCGCTTGTCGGACCCCGGCCCGACCCCCATGGCCTTCAGCTCGTCGACCAGGCGGCGGAACTTCGCCGCATCCACCACCGTGGCCTCGCCGACGAGCTGGCTCAGCCGCGTCAGCGCCGATCGCTCTGCGGCCCGCTGCGCACCCTTCTCTGGGTGCTTCTGGACCTCCTCGTTGATGCGCTCGATCCGGTTCTCCACCGTCTCGGCCAACGCCTTATGCGAGGAGAGGAAGGCTTTCAGGAGCGTATATGGAAACAGCCGGGCGCCCCTGCCGCTCACCGGAGCCGACTGGCCCGCTTCCGGCCTGATCCAAACGTCGTATAGCTCTTCGAAGATCTTCTGCTCGGCGGGGTTCGCGACGCAGTCGAAGGCCACGGGCGGCTTGCGGGTGGCCCACTTGTGGCCGATCTCCGCCGAGACGTCGGGGGACATCTTGTGCCGGCGAACGTACAGGTGGTCGAGCTGGGTCTCGTCGTAGTCGCTGGTGTCGGGGATAGCGGTCGGGTCGAGCAGGCTCAGCAGCTCACCGAACGACTCGCGCTGACCGTTATGGGGAGTGGCGCTAGCCAAGATCAGGGCATCGGTACGTGGGGCAAGCAGCCCTGCGAGCCGGTTGTTCTTGGTCCCCGTGTTGATCAGCTTGTGTGACTCGTCGATGACAACGGCGTCCCAGGTGACCTGCATGAGGTGGCTGCGCCAGCGGTCAGAGCGCAGGGTGTCGATGGAGATGATGGCGCGCTTGTAGTACGAGAAGGGGTTGCGGCCGGCCGGGATGTTCTGGCGGATGCGCTCGATGCCGGTCGAGTCCAGGCGTACGAGGGGGATCGCGAAACGCGTCCACAGCTCGTGCTGGAACTGCTCCAGGATGTGCTTGGGCGTGACGACGAGGATGCGCTCACCCCTGCCCCGGCGGATGAGTTCCGACAGCAGGAGCCCGATCTCTAGGGTCTTGCCCAGTCCGACGGCGTCGGCGATGAGCAGCCTCGGGCGCAGGCCGCGCAGCGCTGCCCTAGCAGGCTCGCGCTGGTAGGCGAGGTTGTCGAGGAGGTGCGTGCCGACGGTTGCAAGCCGCTGTTCGGACAGCGGAAGCGGGGTCTTGCGGATCAGCGCGTCAATGAATAGCCGGGAGCGGCGGCACTCCGGGGAGTCGTCAACGACCAGGTCGGTGTCCTCGGGCCGCAGAGGGGTGACCTGGTCCAGGGCTTCGTGGGCGAAGAAGACAGCTCGCTGGTCGCGTACGAGCGGGGAGATGCCGCGGACGTCTAGGCGCGTGCCGTCGTGCGAGGTCTCGGACACCTCGACGACCAGCCAGTCCTCATCCCGTGCACGAACCTGCATGCCCGCGGCGAATTTGGCTGTGCCTGCGGCGCTGGTCACCGGGTTCTCTCCTTCGATCACTGTTGAACTGCCTCGTCGTGCTCTACTGCCTGTCCCGCCGTGCACCCGGCGGAATCAGCCGCCGAAGTCAGACCGCCGATCGCGGATCTTTCCGCGCCAACGGTCAGCCCATGCCGCGCCTGCGCCACTGGACGCGCCTGCGACGGCGGGTTCCGCGGGCGATACCTCGTCCCCGAGGGCAGGACCCGCAAGACCCTCCTGAGCCGACACTGCCTCAGGAGGATCCGGCGGCACCGGAGGCGCACCTTCCACCTGCAGGACGTCCGTGAGGAACGCACCAGGCAGTGGTGGGTATAGCGGACCGCTGACGGGCACGGCGTGCTCTAGCAGCCGGTCCATGGCTGCCTCCAGCACACTGTGGGCGGTCGGCCGGTCCTCCGGAGCGTAGGACAAGGCACTGACAACGAGTCCTCGCAGGCTCTCGGGCAAGCCCGAAAGATCGGGGGGGACGTCCAGTATCCGCTGTACCGGAATATCGGCGTAAAACGGGGGGTGCCCCGTCGCCGCATGCACGAGCGTCGCGCCCAGGCTGTACACATCCGCGGCTTCACTCGCCTTGCGGGAGTCCATGGCCTGCTCCGGTGCCATGTACACGAGAGTGCCGACCGGCGCGTCGCCGGAGGTGAGGCCAGTCGCACCTCCGACATGGCAGACGCCGAAGTCGATCACGCGAGTGCCCTGTGTGGTGACCAGCACATTGCTGGGCTTCAGGTCGCGGTGGAGGAGCCGCACAGAGTGGATGTGAATCAGAGCATCGGACAGACTCGCGGCCAGCCACCACGCCCCAAGCTCACTCACCGCGCCATGCTGGTTCAGCAGTACATCGAGCGAGGGAGCGTGTACGTACTCGGTGGCAATCCAGGGCTGTTCCGCGTCCGGGTCGGCGTCCACGAGCGCCGCGGTGTGGAATCCACCGACACGTCGGATCGCCTCCAGCTCCTGCGCGAAGCGCTGACGGAAGTACGGCTGGTCTGCCAGCGCCGGCTTGATGACCTTGATCGCCACGGGGCGGGGGCTGCGGTATCCGAGGTAGACGACGCCCATCGCGCCCTGGCCGAGGCGCTGGGTCAGCCGAAAGCCCGCGATCTCTCGGGGGTCGTTCTCCCGCAGCGGCTCGAACACCATCGCCCCCCGTTCCGCGACCGGGCAGATGAAGGCGAAATGCGCCGGACGCGATGCGTCACACGTCAACGACGCTGAGATTATCAGTGGCACGAGCTACTTCTTATGCCTCGCTGGATCTGCCCTGTGACTCATATGACCAATCGGCCAGAAGTATGTCGGTGACCGCCTCCTCGTAGACAGCGCGGTTCTCCCTTTCCATGGCCTCGGCGAGCTCTGGCTCCCAGCAGGTGTCCTGCCGCTTTCCGCTCAGCTGGGCGTGATCGCTGTCGGCGCGAACACCGCCTAGGTAGTCCGCAGCGGTCATCCGCCAAGGTTCGGCCTGGTAGCGGGCGCGGAGCTGGTTGGTCATGTCGATGCCGGGCCAGTCGAAGTCCCCGTGATAGCGCAAGGTGCCGCCAGCTTCGACGATCAGTCGCGCCAGCCGGTGAAAGGCGGTCGAGGGACGGCCCTCGGCGCAGATCAGCGGCGGACTGCCGGCACCGAGCTCACCGGCGGCGCGGCGGAGCACAGCCGGGTTCTCGCAGACGTACACCGTTGGCAGGTCCACGGTGATCGGAAGGGTGATGAGCTGGTGGAGGGTGACGTGGAAAGGAGTGCCGTAGCGGGCGGCGTCGGTGAGCCACTGGCCCAGCCCCTGGCCGGCCGCGGGTAGATTGAGGACGAGGACACGACTGGCGAGGTCATCGACGATGACGTCGAAGGCGTCCCACAGCTCGCGCCGAGCCTCGGCTCCTGACTCGAGTGGGATTCCACGTGCCATGGCCAGGGCCCGCAGGACCAGAGTCGGCAGAGAGCCGCGGCCGGGGTTGAGGGCTTTGGTGTCTCCTGTGGTGGCGTCGGCCAGGGCGGGCAGCATGATCGGTGGAGCGTCGCTGGGCTGGTTGTAGAGGTGTTCCAGGACCCGGACGGCCTGGCTGAAGAAGTGGGTGTCCTTCTTATTGATCAGTCCGGTGATCGTGCCGTCGGATGCGAGGCCGGCCAGCCACTGCCGGTACCAGGAGTGCTCGGCGTGCAGCGGGCTGGCCTCGCCCTCGGCGCGGATCGTCTGCCGGGCCTGATCGAGTGCGGTCCGCTCGTCGGCGCGAAAGCGCAGTTCGGGGCCGATTCGTTCCAGGACATCGCGGAGCGACATGGCTGTGACGTTGCGGACGCTCTGCTCCAACGCTGAGAGGGGGACGGTGATGCGGCGGACGTCGGCTGACCGGTATGTACCGGTGATGCCGATGATGGCGTTGCGCTCGGCCGTCGTCGGGTTGGTCAGGCCGATGGAGCCCTTGATCTCGCCGCCGTTGCGCTCGAGCGAGCGACGGGCAGCGGCCAGGAGCCGACGGAACTCGGGGGCTCGGTAGCGCTCGTATGCCTCTGCTGACCCGGTCATTCTGCTTCCTCGGCATCGTCGTTCGTCGGCTCGTCCTCAGGGATGTCCGCGAGCAGTCCTGCCTCTGCGGGAACGTGCCGGCGGGGCGCGAAGCCGAGGAGTTCGGCAGCCAGATCGTCGGATCCGGGATACTCGAGGTCATCGAGGATCTGCTCGCCGTCCCAGACCAGCAGCATGGCGGAGACGGTGTGAGACGCCTCGTCATGCTTCATGTCGTAGTGCGAGATCTGCGGCACGTCAGGGTAGGTGATCCACAGGTCGTAGCCCGTCATGAAGAGGTCGAGGTCGAACTTGGCCGTAAGGGCGAGCAGGTCGGGGCGGTACTTCTCGTCGATGCCGGCGAAAGCCTCGTCAAGTGCGATCAGCCGCGGGCAGGCAGGGTACGCGGAGCTGTACTGGGCGTGAGCGGCTGCAAAGAGCGGCAGGTGGATGGATGCGGACTTCTCGCCGCCGGACATCACGCTGTGCTTGGCCTTGGTGAGCAGTTCTCCCTTCTTCCGCTCCTCCTCGCTCATGCCCGGCCGGAACAGACGGAGCTCGAACTTGCGCCAGGCGCGGTAGTCCAGGACTTCCGCGATCACTTGCTGGTAGCTCCTCTTCTTGTCGGCCGCGGCCTTGGCGCGGATCTGGCTGCGCAGGTGGGAGCGGAGTTCGGCCAGTCCGGCCGGGCCAAGACCGGAGGCGTCCTTGTCGAGCAGTTTGTTGACAGCCTGCTGGGAGTCGGTGAGCGCGTCGGAGATGACCCAGTTGATGCCCACCGTCGTACCGGAGGACATCGGCTTGGAGCGGGTGTCGGCGTCCATGTTCTTGACCAGGTCGCGGGCGGCGACGGTGCGGTCGTGGATCTGCTCGGCCAGCCCGGTCAGGAGTCCGTCCTCCAGGACAGTCCGTTCCTTGTCTTCCAGCAGCACGCTCTGATCAGCGAGCTGTTCGGCAAGATGGCGGGCGAAGTCCGCTACGGGAGCTGGCCCTTCGCTGTCGGTCACCCGGGCCAGGATGATGTCACCAGCCGGCTCCCATTCAAAGAGGTAGCCCTGATCGGACTCCAGCAGGGCTGCCTCCAGCGCGGTGATAGCGGTAGAGATCTTGGTCGTCACGGTCTTCAGGAGGCTCGCGGTGATCGGCCGGCCTCGGGTCGCCTCGTCGAGTGCGCTGATCAAGGAGGCGACGGATGCGGGGACGACGTTCTGGGCGGCCTCCGTGCCCGTGAGAGAAGTGCCGGGCGAGGTCAGGCGGTCCATGAGGGCCTGGACTGCCTGCTCGGGGCTCGGCCACATGTCGTGCGGCAGCCAGACGGTCTCGGCGTTCGCTTCGAGGAGGCCGAGAAGGTCGGGCCGGGCATACGGCTCCAGCGTGAGCGTGGTGCGCACCTGCTCAGCCACGGCCGTGGCCAGTGCTGTACGGCCGAATTCCAGGGCATGGTCAGCCTTAAGAAGCCGATCTCGCTGCTCTTCCGCGTCCTTCTTCGCACGGCCGTACGTCTTCTGCGCCGAGGTTAGCTGCTCTTCCGAGGACGCGATCTGCTGCAGAATCTCTTGCAGCGGGGCTTCGAGTGTCGCTTCCTGGGTGCGCAGACGTTCATCCTGAACGGCGAACTCATCCTTACGCGCCTGTAGCGCCTCAGCCTGTTCTGCGCAGGACGCGGTCTGCGTTGCGATGATCTCCCTGCGGCTGGCGATGTCGCGCTCGGCGGCATCGGCCTGCTCACGGCAGGTGGAGAGCGCCTTGCCGGCGTCGGCGAAGTCGTCGATGGCCTGGGCGACGTTGTTCAGTTCCTCACGGAGGGTGGGCAGCCGTGCGGTTGAGGCGGCATGCCGAAGCTGGCGGTTCTTCTCGTGGGCGCGTGCGATCGCCCCGTCGAGGCGTTTGCGGGTTTCGGTGAGGCGGCGGCGGGCGCCGGCGACCTTCTCCGCCACCACGGCCACCTCGCGTACCGCCTCGGTGATCGGCTGGGCGCGGGGGAGTTCACCCCTGGCGCGGTCGAAGTCGTCGTACGCTTCTTGCGCGTATCGCTGTCGTTCTTCGATGCCGGCGAGCTGAGCTTCCAGGGTGGCGATGGATTCTTCGAGCAGGCGCAGCCGTTCGCGCCGACGGGCGGCTCGCGCGGTGGCTCCGATGTACTCCGGCTGTTCCTTGGGATGTGCACCGATCTGGACGCCGAGGCAGAAGTGGGAGCCTGTCGTGACCGCAGGGCCGTACAGCGCGTCGTCCGTTGCAAGGGCGTCGTCCCTTACGGCGATGGACGCCAGGACGGCCTGCACGGCCGCGGCGTCCACGAGCTGCTGATCTTCGACGACCAGTACATCGGCCAGGGTGCGTCCGGTCGGCCGCTGCGCGGGAGGCAGTGCGCGCAGATAGGCGTCGGCGACCTTGTCGTGCAGTGCCTCGTCGGTCAGTGCAGGGTCGGGGTGCAGCCAGGCGGTGAGCAGGCCGGCCGCGTACAGGGCGCCCTCCACAGCGGCTGCGTGGTCGTCGGGGACGTGATCGGCGAACTGCACGAGTTGCCACAGCGGAGCACCGTGCCGCTCATCGCGGTTGGCAGGACGCAGGTCACTGGGTGGGGGCGCGTCATCAGCCTCGGCGGCCACGGTGGCGCGCTCATCCTGTTTGCTGCGCAGAGCGTCCGCAGTGTCGCCGTGCTCCCGCTTCAAGGTTTCGACGCGGGTGAGGGCCTTGGTGCGGCGCTGGTCGGTGAGGGAACGAAACACCTCCGGCAGGGGGGTCGCTTCGGGTTCCCCCACCGCGCCGATCGCCGCGCGCAGCACGTCACCGTCGGCGGCGGCCAAGACCGCGATGTCGTTGCCGCTGCTCCAGCGGCCGATGAATTGGTCCAGCTCCTGGCTGGCCGTGGTGCGGGCGATCCCGAGTTTCTCGGCTGCCGCGGCGGACTGCCGCTCGGTCTCAGTCAGCTCACCGTCGGCCGCGTCACAGTGGTCCTGCTCGCGGTCCTGGTCTTTCCTTGCATCCTCAAAGGCGCTGAGGTGGGCGCGTACGTCCTCCAGTTCGTTGCGACGCGCGGCTACGCGACCTGCTAGGTCCGTGTGCAGCTCGGCACCAAGATCCAGCGCGGCGTCGTCGTGCAGGATGCCGCAGCGGCGTGCGGCGTCCATCAGGCTGTGGGTGTGCCGGGAGGCCGCTTTGCGCAGCTCATCGTGCCGCTGGAGAGCGCGCTCAGCCTCTCCCCTGAGGGTGGCCAAGTTCTTCTGAGCCTGGTTGAGGTGGCGTTCGCTGTCGGCGATGCCCCGGCGTTCAGTGCGTACGCGGTCGCGCAGTTCCTTGAGCCCGTGCTGCTGCTTGATGGCGTCGTGGTTCTTGTATTCGGCCAGGCGTGCGCCGAGCTCGTTGCACTGGCGTTCGGCGCTATCCCGCTCCTGCTGTGCGGAGGCCAGCTGCCGCTCGGAGGTGCGGCGGTCCTCCGCCGCCTCCATGATCTTCTCGCACTGGGCGGCCGTGTCCTGGATGCGCCCGGTGACGTGGTCGACGCGGTCACGGGCATGGGCGCGCAGGTAACTGGTGTATTCACGCAGGAAGTTGCGGACCGCGGTATCCGCCTCTGTCAGGGCGTTGAGGAGCGCTTGAATCTCGGCGAGGTTCTCGAAGTCGCGGGCGGCCTGCAGGATGAGGTCATCGTCGACGGGGCGCAGGCCGGCGGTAAGGGTGTCGGACAGCTTGACCGGGTCAAGATCCTTGGCCAGCAGCGGGCGCCGCAACTGGAGCAGAAGGTTGACCAGCTGGCTGTAACGCTCACGGCCCAGCCCGAAGAGCCGGTCATCGATCTTCTCCCGGTACGCCTCCGCCGTATCGAGGATGGCCTTCTTGCCTAGCAGCTTCTCCAGGGCCTTCTCTCGCAGCGGGCGTGAGGCAGCGTCCAGCAGGCCGAAGTCGATGCCGACTCTGCCGTCGGTGACGAAGAAGAAGCGGGCGGGTGTGGCCATCTGCTTGGTCACCCGCATCCCGATCCCCACGGTGACGGCTTCGAGGACCTCCCCGTCGGGTCCGGTGCGGGCAAATTCCATCCACACATAGCCGTAGGCGGACTCCTGCCCTTTGTAGAGCAGGTTCGACTTCATGGTCCGCTCCTCGCCGCTGAACGGATCAAGACGCCTTGCGTCGAGGACACCGTCCAGCACGAGGGGGAAGAGCACTTCGAGGGCCTTGGTCTTGCCGGAGCCGTTGTGCCCCCGCAGGACCAGTCGGCCATCGGCGAAGACGAACTCCTCGTCGGTGTAGTCCCAGAGGCCGATCACTCCGGCGCGGGTGGGTTTGAAGCGGACCTCCGACTCGTCAGCGGTGCGGGAGTGGGGGATGAGAGTCATGGAGAGGTTTCCTCAGTGGGGAAGTCGAGAGCGAACTGGCCGTCGTGCGCGAGGCGTGGCAGGACGGCGGTGATGTTGCGGTAGCGGCCGGCCGCGGGCCGGACCAGGATCCCGCCGGGGACGACGTGGACCAGGCGCAGGTCCGCCAGGAGTGCGACTGCCTCTGCTAGCAGCCCGCCGGGGTCGGCCTGCCACTTGTTGGTGAAGGAGGAGGGGCCGAATTCTTCATAGAGCTCGTTGATCATCTGCTCCAGCGTGCCGTGTTCCACGAAGGGCAAGCCCGTCTGTCCTTCATGTTCTGGGACGTCCGGATCGGCCTCGTCCGCGGACCAATCAGTGTCCGCATCCGGGTCGTGCGCCAAGGCTTCGAGCGTGCCTGCCTGCGGCAGCGCCATGTCGATTCGGCTCAGCAGGTCCGCGTGTTCCTCTCCTGGACCGGCGGGCAGGAGGTACTGAAGACTGCTGGCCCGGTCCGGGTCTTCCCGCAAGTCCGCGATCTTCGCGAGCATCAACCCGGCAGTGCGGTTGACCGCTCCGCCGCGGCCGGGGAATCGCTTGTCAGTGAAGTGCCCAGTGGTGTCGACGAGCATGATGCCCTCGGCCCGGCGCTCGATAGGCAATCCGGTCAGCCGTGCGATGTCCTCGGCGAGGGTGGGCTGGCGCAGCGCTATCGCTGTCTCCGTGTCGGTGTCGCTGAAGTAGACCACCGGGTACTCGATCAGCATGCGACGGGCTCGCTGGGCAGCAAAGCGCCGACGAGGGTCCCGTCCGGTGCCGGCGGTCTGGGTGTCCAGCAGGCCGGCAGCGCTGACCAGGTGCTGCAGTGGCTTGTTCGGTCTGAAGAGCGCCGCGCAGGTGTCGTGGTCGATGTCGAACAGTGCATCGCCGCGGTCGTGGTCACGGGCCCAGTCCTCCATGGAGCCATCGGAGATCCGCAGCGCCCCTCGGTCGACAAGCCAGTCCATCACGTCAACGACTGCGTCCTTGTGGCCCGGTGCGGTTGCATCGAACCCCAGGTGCTCGATCGCGTTAGCGGACGGTGTGAGCAGCTTGACGAGATCGGCGAGGTTGATTTCGATGCGTGACCGGTGCAAGCAGGCCAGGATCAGGCATAGGTAGGCCAGCCGTCGCCGGTCAAATGGTTTCTTGCTCTTCACCGTGAGGAACGCCTGGCTGGCATCAAACGCGTCCAGCCGCCGCAGCAGCCGTGCGTGACGCGCGCTGGTCTGCAAGGAGTAGCCGAACAAGTCACGGAAGTCCTTGGCGAGTTCGTCAGCCCACTGCAGCACCAGCGCAAGCGCCTTGGCTCGGGGATAGCTCTCGGTGACGACGCCGTGCAGCAGCATGAGTCGGGCAGCTTGCTGGTACGAGCCAAGGTCCGCAGCCTCTACGGAGGCGGCTACGCGATGGGCGGGCATCAGGGCTTCTCCGTTCGGCGTCGGCGCATCGAACCATGGGGCTTGATCTCCAAGGCGAAGCCGGGGAGGTGTAGCGTGCCGGTCTCGGTCCGCAACTGGCTGCCGCGCTCGTTCGGGACCAGGCGCAGCGTCAGCACGTCGCTGCTGCCGGTGCCCGAACGCAGCCGGCCCGCGACGACCGTTCGCGCCTGGAGGGCGCGAGTCAGCAGCTTGAGTACGGCGCGGGTCTCCGCCTCGCTCAGCACCCGGTCGTGGGGACCGTGGTCCAGGAGATCCGTGGCGGCCTCCCGGTCCGCGGCCCGAGCCGCCAGCTGCTGCTCTCGCAGCCGGAGATGCGCACCACGGCGCGTACGGACCGGCTGCGGCCCGCCCGGTGCGGGCCGCTTGCCATGCCGGAACAGGCTGATGCTGATCTCCACACCGGGCGCATCCCACCATGTCGCCCGCGGCGAGATCTGGTCGTCATCGTCGTGAGCGCCTGACAGATGCCGTACCGAACGCAGATCGAAGGCGGCGGACACCAGCGCGTTCGCAGCCTGCTCATCCGGCGCAGCCGCCGCCCAGGCGGCCAGATGCCGCAGCTGGGTGGTCCGGCTTACCCCTCCTCGACGTGACTCCGTCACCTGCCGCAGCAGGGCGATCACCCCGGAAATGGCCGTGCGGGTAGCGCCTTGCAGCTGAGCCGCCTTGGTCTCCACAGGACCGTCGGCCAAGAACCACTGGCGCAGCCCCATCCAGCGCCGCCGCCAGTCCTCAAGCCGCGCGGCCGGCCGCATCATCGGCCGTTCATCCACTGCGGCCGCCCGCTCCAACAGGGTCTCCACCCCGCTGTCTTCCACCTCGTACACGGCCTCGGCCAGCCGGGGCGCGTAACGCTCCAGTTCCGCCGTGAACTCACTCATGTGCGCCAGCAGAGCGTGCTTGTACCGCAGGAACGTCTCCGGGGAGATGTCCGTCGTACGCGCCACGTCGTTCAAGGTCAGATAGAAGCGTGCCGCTCGCTGGGTCATGTCCTCCAGCACGGTGTCGAGCCGGGCGAGCTTGCGGTACACCTCGTCCTGGTCGCCCTCCCGGTTCGCACTCGCCAGCGCCTTGAAGTCCGCCAAGATGTCGGCGAAGACCAGCCGCGACAGATTTGCGTCCTGCACCCGGGAGCCGATGACCTCTTCCACCGCGCAATAGACGCGGTAGCCGATCTCCGTGAACTGGTAGACCGACTGCCGGTTCCGGTACGCGGCCAAGTTGCCGCACCGCGCTGCGTCCTCCACTCGATACAGGACCTGCTCGTTGTCCGACGAGAGATTGTCGAGCATGGCCCGCAGGTTCAAGCCAGCAGCGGACGGCACCTCGTCGTGCGCAATGGCGAGCTCGTTCAGTGCGTTCGCGACGTCGTCGGGGTGGACCTGCAGTTGGTGCACGGCTCGTAGGACGTTCATCGCCCGCAGCACCCATAGATAGGCGATGTGGTCATCACGCTGCGTGAAATTGAACAGTCGCAGGCGGTCACCCACCGTCAATGAATCAAGATCGAATGACTCGGAGACTCCCGAGTCATCACGTCGTAACACCTGTGCCCCCTCAGTCCGTTGCACACTGCGACATACCCTGACAGGTGCCACTGACATTCGTTCCCTGTACGGGGAGTTAAGGCTGTTGTTGACAAGCTGCGGAGTGGGGTGGGAACCGTGTGTCGGCTGACGGCTCAGCGCTGCTTCGTGTGGTGCCGACGGATGTCGGCGAGACGAGCGAGCGGTAACCTGCGAAAACGCAGCACTTTATGCGGTTGTTCCAGGGATCCGTGGGCCGTATGTGGGAACAGCAAATCCCCGAGAAGCGTGCGCCTCGGTGGCTCGCAGGTAGTCCCTCACACCATCTTCACAGGACCGAAGCCTCCCGTGGAAACAATCTTGCCGCGGTTGGGCGTTCATGGTCTCTGAGCCGAGGAGGGGAAGGTGGCGGCCTGAAGCTATTCCACACGGCGAATAGCGGCATGACCGAGGTCATGCCGCGTCTTGCTGAGGTCGAGGCGGAGGTACAGGGCCTCGTCGAGGCGCACATGGAGATGCTGCTGGGTGTGAAATTCCTGGCGAGCGAGTACAGCACGGGACCGGTCCACGGCGGCCGGATAGACTCGCTCGGTCTCGACGAGAACGGATTTCCGGTCATCGTCGAGTACAAGCGGGGTGTCGATGCCGGCGTCATCAACCAGGGCTTGTTCTACCTCGCGTGGTTGATGGACCACCGCGCCGAGTTCGAGTACCTGGTCTGCGACCGGCTCGGGGCGACGGTCGCGTCCCAGGTGCTGTGGAGCGAGCCGCGCCTGATCTGCATCGCCGGCGATTTCACGCGCTACGACGTGCACGCCGTGCGCGAGCACCGGAGGTCGATCGACTTGGTGCGCTACCGACTCTTCGGCAACGACCTGCTCGGGCTTGAGACCGTGGCGTCTGTGAGCGGCGGGACGCAGGTAGCCCGTCGGGCGCGCCGGCAGGCTGTCGCGCGCGCGGCAGCCGATGTTCGGGGCGCGTCGATGGTAGAGCTGGCGACCGCGGTCGACGAGGCATTGCTCGCTCTCGGGGACGGTGTGAACCGCGTGGAGCGCAAGCAGTACCGGGCGTATCAGCGTGTGCGGAACTTCGCCTGCGTGTGCCCGCCTCAGCGGAGCAAGCTCCTTGTCTACCTGAAGGTCGACCCGAAGCACGTCGATCTTCTTCCCGGGTTCACCCGGGACGTGTCCGGGCTCGGCCACCACGGGACTGGCGATTTGGAGGTGCAGCTCCGCACGCCGAGGGACGTGGAGCAAGCGCAGAATCTGTTCCGCGCGAGCTACGCGGCTGCCTGATCGCTCGACGGCATCCTGGCCATGAGCGGTAGGTGTCGGATCTGTGGTCGTCGAGTGATCCCTTTCGACGTGCGGGCAGGTCGTGGCGGTGGACTATCAATGATTCGCGGGATCGCCGGTTTGGCTAACCGGCGATCCCGCGCTATGTTGCGCCGCTCTGACGGCCTGGTGATCAGCGTGTACGGCTGGCTGCGGGACTGGCCGTGACCGCCGCGATGGCTGGCAGCGTGGTGCCGAGGCTCGTCTTGCATTCGCGGCCCGCGGTCTTCGCCTGACGGGTGCCGGTTCCGTGGGCGAGGTTCTCGGAGAGGGCGGTCAGCAGCGAACTCGGGGTGTGCGGGGACGTGGTGAGGGTCCAAGTCGGGCGGTCGGGTTCTGGGCCAGCCCAGACGGTCCAGGTGGCGAGCGTCTGCTGCGGGTGCTGGGTGGCGAAGGCGTCGAACTGGACCCCTGCGTCCCCGGCAGGGGACGTCCAGCGGATCCATCGCCCGTCCAGGGTGTGCTTCCACCCGGCGTCGGAAAGGGGCTGCGTGGCGGCCGTGACGGTCTTCTCGTCTGCGCTGGCGTCCGCGTCCCAGCCGTCGGCGAGGTGATCCAGCAGCTCCCGCAGCACGGGGGCGGGGGTGCCGCCGGTCAGGGTGAAGACCCACATGCGGTCGGATACCGGGCTCTCGTAGGCGGCCACGGTCCACGCGGTCTCGTGGGAGGGCGCTTCGTGGATGCGCTCGATGCGCAGGGTCTGGGATTCGTGGATGGCGTGGGTCGTTTCATCGGACCAGGTCCTCCACTTCTCCCAGTCGCCGTGCGCGTCGAGGAACGCTTCGAGGAGGGCATCGTGGTCGCCGGCATCGGCTGCGTACGCCGGGACCGTTTCCCGTTCTGGGCGTGTGGGGTCAGGTTGGATCGAGGGTACGGCGAGCGGGGTTCGGGCTTCGGCGGCGGCGCGCTCGGTGTCCGTCATCGGCGCCGGGCCGGGGAGCATGGTGGCTCCGTGGATTCGCTCGAAGGCGACCAGGGCTTGGGCGGGCGAGTCGAAGACGTCGGCGACCTGCCGCAGGTGGTCCTCGCCGTGGAGGTAGACGCTCTTGCCGCTGCCGAGGTAGGTGCCGACCGCAACGATGGTGTGGCCAGTTCCTCGGCGTGGGCGTGGATGAGGAGCTGGCCGTGGCGGATGTCGTCACGGATCTTCTGGGGCTCGTTGGAGACCTCGCGGACCTCGCTGCGGGTGCACCAGGGCATCGGGTAGTCGGCCCAGGTCCATTTCTCGGCCATGGCTTCCTGGAGCCGGGGGGTGATCTCGACGGTGATCCCGCCAGCCGTCAGTTGCTGCCCTGCTTTCTCGGCCCAGTAGGGCTCCTCGTGATCGACGCGGGCCAGCACCAGGGTGTTCTTGGCCACGACGGTCCAGTCGGCGGCCTCTAGGCCCACGGAAGGATGTGGGCCTGGGATCCGGCCAGGACGGCGGTCACGGCGCTGGGATGAGTGGGGTGAGTGTCGAGGCGGACGTGGGCGTCGATGGGGGGTGTGTGGTGGTCATGTTGGGCGTCGTCGCTTCTGCCGGTGACCGGACCTCCGGGGGCCGGCCACCGGCGTAGTTGGGTGCTATCGGGTTGCTCGGGCGGCGCGCGCGGCCGTGGTGGTCGGCGGGCCGGCGCGGGTGGTGGCCGCGGGGCGTGGTCGCTGTGGTGGGACCAGTCCGGTGGCGTGCTGCCAGCGAGTCCGGATGGCGCCGAGGTCGGCGAGGGCCCGGCGGGCGCCGACGACGAGTTGGAACGGCGTGGTCGCCGGGTCGCAGGCGTACGCCTCGATGCGACGGCCGGCGTAGTCGGCGGTGGTCAGCAGGGAACGCTGCAGGGTGCGCTCGCCCCAGTGCTCCACGGAACCTGCCGGTTCGGCTAGGAGACGGAGCACCTCACCCGGCTCACTGTCATGGTCCAGCAGGCCACGCTGTTGGGCTTCCCATAGGACAGTGACGGGGTCGACAGGGTCGCCGCGCCGGGTCAGGGCGGAGAGGCACTTCCACAGGCTGGCGTGCAGGGGGTGGTTGAAGTCGTCGGGGGCCAGCCACTGGACAGATTCCATGTCCGCGGGGTGGGCGGTGGCGGTCGCGAGCAGCAGCTGCTCCTCCTCCACCACTTCGGCGTAGTTGGGTGCGGGGGTCGGCGCTGGTGCCGGGGTGCGGGGCATGGCGCCGGCGCGGGGTGGGAATCGGGCTGCGATGTCGTCCACGACGGCGGCGAGCGTGTCGGCCTCGGCGAGCACCGTGTGGACGGGGTGCGGGAGGGAGGCATCGTGGACGGCCTGGACGAGGCGCTCGGCGGCGGCCCGCAGACCGTGGCGGGCGTGCTCGGCCTCGACCATCCGCGCGTAGGCCGGCGCGTGGCGGGGCCAGGGGCAGACCTGGATCAGGGTGTGCAGGTAGGAGGCAGTCAGTCCGCGTGCCTGCGTGCGGGCCGTGGCGAGCACTTGGTCGAGCCACTTCGTGTTCTTCGCGTGCTCGGCTGGGTCGGGGGCGGGCAGCGTGTTGATCGCGGCGAACAGGGCGGCGTGCGCGGCGGTGGAGAACGAGGCGGCGGCAATCCCGGTCACGTCGCCGAGACGATGCGGATCGAGAAGAAGAGCGCCGAGGAGGGCCTGCTCGACGTGGAATATCGGTCGCGGCGGAGGAACGGTGTCGGGGTAGTCGTCCTCGTCGGGGTCGGGGTCGGGG
>NZ_MCGQ01000003.1 GCF_002242805.1 Streptomyces diastatochromogenes
CTGCACGGCAGTTGGGACCGTACGGCAGTGGCACTGGATGTGCACCGCAACACCGTGCGGCAGCGGATCGCCCGGTGCGCGGCGCTGCTCGGGGCGGACCTGGACGACCCGGACGTACGGATGGAGTTGTGGTTCGCGCTGCGCCAGGGCTGAGTGAGCCACGTCCCAGGGTGCGATATGCCGACGACTCGGCAGGTCCGCTGCCCCACAATGGGAGGCATGCCGATATCCGGGACACCCAGCCGCGCCCAGCTCGTCGACCACCTGGTGAGGACCCGTATCGCGGGGGACGTCGCCACACCCCGCGAGAACAACCTCTCCCACTACCGCAAGCTGGCCAACGGCGACCGGCACTACTGGTTCGGTCTGGAGCTGGGTGACCGCTGGTCGGACGAGCAGGACGTGCTCGCGGTGATGGCCGAACGGGTGGGCGTCAACGACGATCCCGAGTACCGGTACGGGCAGGACACCATCGACCCCGAGCTGACCGTGGACGCGCTGCAGCGCCTCGCGCTCCGGCTGCGCAAGGCGGCCGACGGGCAGCAGCGGGTGCTGTTCGCCACCGGCCACCCGGGCGGCCTGCTGGACGTGCACCGGGCCACGGCCGCCGCGCTGCGCGCCGCCGGCTGCGAGATCGTCGTCATCCCGGACGGGCTGCAGACGGAGGAGGGGTACGTCATGCAGTTCGCGGACGTGGCCGTCCTGGAGCACGGCGCGACGCTGTGGCACACGCACTCCGGTGAGCCGATGCGGGCCATCCTGACCGGACTTGAGCGCGAGGGGCGTCCGCTGCCGGACCTGGTGGTCGCGGACCACGGCTGGGCCGGGTACGCCGGACAGCACGGCGTCGACTCCGTCGGATACGCCGACTGCAACGACCCCGCGCTGTTCCTCGCCGAGTCCGAGGGCACCCTCCAGGTGGCGGTGCCGCTCGACGACCATGTGGTGAGCCCCCGCTACTACGACCCGATGACGGCGTACCTGCTGGCGGAGGCGGGCCTGGCATAACGCGCCGACGGGCGCCACGATGTGCGGCTCTGCCGGCAGAGCCGCACATCGTGCTCAGTTCGTGGTCGGGTCAGTGGCCTCCTCCGCCGTTACCTCCACCGCCGCCGTGGTCTCCACCGCCGTGGTCTCCGCCACCGTGGTCTCCACCGCCGTGGTCGCCGCCATAGCCGCCGTGGTCACCGTTGTCGTGGTCGCCGCCGTAGCCGCCGTGGTCACCGTTGTCGTGGTCGCCGCCGTAGCCGCCATCGTCGCCGTAGCCGCCGTAGCCGCCGTTGTCGTCGTCACAGCCTCTACTGTAGGAGCTGTGGTCATCGTGGGACGAGCCCGCGAAGGCGGTGCCCGCCGTGCCGATGGCGGCTCCGCCTGCCAGCAGCACCCCGGCTGCGGACATCGCGACAAGACGCCTCGTGCGCTGTGATCGCATGGGATATACCTTCCATCTCCATCGTCGCTCGCGGCTCCCGGAGAGGGGCGCGAGGTGATGGCCGACGCCGCGGCAAAGGGGAAGATGCGGCGCGGTCTTCAGATGTCGCCGCAGTGTGTTGAGCGGCACGGTGCATGCCAACGATGTCGGCACCTGCAGCCACCGGTGCGTGGTCACGCCATCGGATGCTGCGGCTGAGGTCCGAGGGGTACGGAGCCTCGCCAGCCAGGCAAACCGTGCGCTGCGGCTTTCACTCGAAAAGCCTAGTACCCCATGCGTCACTCGTCACTTCGAGCGACGATGCGCTGCCCAGGACCCCGGACCGGGCCCTGGACACACCCGCCCCGCAGCCGGGCACGCGGCCCGCAGCCGGATCGTCAACTTCGTTACGCTCCGCATGTGTTCGCCCGTTCAACAGCTGCGCGGGGGTCAGCGCGGGACGCGGACCACGCCCTCCTGGATCACGGAGATCGCGAGCTGCCCGTCCTGGGTGTAGATACGGGCCTGGCCGAGGCCCCGGCCGCCGTGCGCGGACGGCGACTCCTGGTCGTACAGCAGCCATTCGTCGGCGCGGAAGGGCCGGTGGAACCACATCGCGTGGTCCAGGGACGCGCCGACGACGTCCCCGACGGCCCAGCCGCCGCGCCCGTGCGCGAGCAGCACGGCGTCGAGGAGGGTCATGTCGGAGACGTAGGTGGCGAGGACGACATGGAGCAGCGGGTCGTCGTCGAGCTTGCCGTTGGCCCGGAACCACACCTGGCTGTGCGGCTCGCGCGGTTCGCCGAACTTCCCGTACGGCGGCTCGTCCACATAGCGCAGGTCGATCGCCTCGCGGGCCTCCAGGAACCTCTCCACGACCGCCGGGTCCAGGTGGTCGTAGCCGCGCAGCCGCTCCTGGGAGGTGGGCAGGGTCTCCGGGTCGGGGGCGGGCGGCATGGGGGCCTGGTGGTCGAGGCCTTCCTCGTACGTCTGGAAGGACGCCGAGAGATGGAAGATCGGCTTGCCGTGCTGGACGGCGACCACGCGGCGGGTGGTGAAGGACCGTCCGTCGCGGATGCGGTCGACGCTGTAGACGATCGGCGCGCCGGGGTCGCCCGGGCGCAGGAAGTACGCGTGCAGGGAGTGGGCGAGCCGGTCCGCGGGGACCGTCCGCCCGGCGGCGACCAGCGCCTGCGCCGCGACCTGCCCGCCGAAGACGCGCGGGACGACGGCGGAGCGGGACTGGCCGCGGAAGATGTCCTCCTCGAGCTGCTCGAGATCGAGCAGCTCAAGGAGGTCCTGGAGTGCCTGGCTCATGGCGTTAGTTGTACCGGCCAGTGATTGCGGGGACCTTACAGACCCATGTCCTTGGCGATGATCGTCTTCATGATCTCGCTGGTGCCGCCGTAGATGCGGTTGACGCGGTTGTCCGCGTACAGGCGGGCGATCGGGTACTCGTTCATGAAGCCGTAGCCGCCGTGCAACTGGAGGCAGCGGTCGATGACGCGGTGGGCGACCTCGGTGCAGAAGAGCTTCGCGGAGGCGGCCTCGGCCGGGGTCAGCTCGCCGGCGTCCAGGGCCTCCGTGGCGCGGTCGGCGACGGCCTCGGCGGCGTCGACCTCGGCCTGGCAGGAGGCCAGCTCGAACTTGGTGTTCTGGAAGGCGGCGACGGGCTGGCCGAAGACGACGCGGTCCTGGACGTACTGCTTGGCGAACCGGACGGCGGCCTTGGCCTGCGCGTAGGCGCCGAAGGCGATGCCCCAGCGCTCGGAGGCCAGGTTGTGGCCGAGGTAGTAGAAGCCCTTGTTCTCCTCGCCGAGGAGGTCCTCGACCGGGACCTTCACGTCGACGAACGCCAGCTCGGCGGTGTCGGAGGTCTTCAGGCCGAGCTTGTCGAGCTTGCGGCCGACCGAGTAGCCCTCGGCCTTGGTGTCCACCACGAACAGGGAGATGCCGTGGCGGCGGTCCTCCTTGGTGGGCGCGGCGGTGCGGGCGCAGACGATCATGCGGTCGGCGTGCACGCCGCCGGTGATGAAGGTCTTGGCGCCGTTGAGGACGTAGTGCGTGCCGTCCTCGGAGAGCTTGGCGGTGGTCTTCATGCCCGCGAGGTCGGAGCCGGTGCCCGGCTCGGTCATCGCGATCGCCCACATCTCCTCACCGGAGACGAACTTCGGCAGGTACCGCTTCTTCTGCTCGTCGGAGGCGAGCAGCTTGATGTACGGCAGGCCGAGCAGCACGTGCACGCCGGAGCCGCCGAAGGAGACACCCGCGCGGGCGGTCTCCTCGTACAGGACGGCCTCGAACTTGTACGAGTCGATGCCGGCGCCGCCGTACTCCTCGTCGACCCGGATACCGAAGACGCCCAGCTCGGCGAGCTTGTAGTAGAACTCGCGCGGGGCCTGCCCGGCGGCGAACCACTCGTCGTAGACGGGCACGACCTCGGCCTCGATGAAGGCGCGGATGGTCTCCCGGAACGCCTCGTGATCCTCGTTGAACAGCGTGCGGCGCACTCCGCCACCTCCACGAACTTCGGCATGTCTAAGCGCTTGCTCAGAACCAACCGTACCGGTGAGTACGCGGAGTGGTCCAGGGTTGAACGGGGGTAACGCTCGTCACTTGTGGGAGGCCGCCGGGGGCGAGGCCCGCGGCTCAGTCGCTGCCCGCCGCCGCGAACGCCCCCCGCGCCATCCGGTGCAGCAGCTCCGCCGTGGCCCCGCGGCCGGGCAGGGTGCCGGCGCGGCCGAGGTGGGGGGTGGAGTTCAGCAGGCCGAAGACCGAGTGGACGGCGGAGCGGGCCGACGGCTCCGACAGGGCCGGGTACACCTCGCGGACCACCTCCACCCACAGCTCCACGTACTGCCGTTGCAGCTGGCGCACCAGCTTGCGGTCGCTGTCGCGGAGGCGGTCCAGCTCGCGGTCGTGGAGGGTGATCAGGGGGCGGTCGTCCAGGGCGAAGTCGATGTGGCCCTCGATGAGCGAGTCCAGGACCGCCTCGGCGCCGGTCTGCCCGTCGGCCTCCGCCAGGCGCCGCTTGGCCCCCGTCAGCAGCTGGCCGCTGATACCCACCAGCAGCTCCGCGAGCATCGCGTCCTTGCCCGGGAAGTGCCGGTACAGACCGGGGCCGCTGATGCCGACCGCGGCGCCTATCTCGTCGACACCGACGCCGTGGAAGCCGCGCTCGGCGAAGAGCCGGGCGGCCTCCTTGAGGATCTGCTCGCGACGGGTGGGGGCGTCGGTTCTGGTGACCATGCCAGCAATTCTAGACAGCGAGGTTAGCGGTCGTTAACCTGGAGGAAATGGTTAACGCTCATTAACAGTACGACCACTGGGTGAGGGGACCGCAGGATGCAGGAGGCACCGGAGCTGACGAGCGCGGCAGATCCCGCGTCGGAGGCCTGGCGGGCCAATGAACAGGCCCATCTCGCACTCGTCGAGGAGCTGCGCGGCAAGCTGGCCGCCGCGGCCCTCGGCGGCGGCGAGAAGGCCCGCGCCCGGCACACCGCGCGCGGCAAGCTGCTGCCGAGGGACCGGGTGGACACGCTGCTCGACCCCGGGTCGCCCTTCCTGGAGCTGGCCCCGCTCGCGGCCGACGGGATGTACGACGGGCAGGCACCGGCCGCCGGTGTGATCGCCGGGATCGGGCGGGTCAGCGGGCGCGAGTGCGTGATCGTCGCCAACGACGCCACCGTCAAGGGCGGCACGTACTACCCGATGACGGTGAAGAAGCATCTGCGGGCGCAGGAGGTCGCCCTGGAGAACCGGCTGCCCTGCCTCTACCTGGTCGACTCCGGGGGCGCCTTCCTGCCCATGCAGGACGAGGTCTTCCCCGACCGGGAGCACTTCGGGCGGATCTTCTACAACCAGGCGCGGATGTCCGGCGCCGGGATCCCGCAGATCGCGGCGGTCCTCGGGTCGTGCACGGCGGGTGGGGCGTACGTGCCCGCCATGAGCGACGAGGCCGTGATCGTCCGTAACCAGGGCACGATCTTCCTCGGCGGCCCGCCACTGGTGAAGGCGGCCACCGGTGAGGTCGTCACCGCGGAGGAGCTGGGCGGCGGCGAGGTCCACTCCCGGATCTCCGGCGTCACCGACCACCTCGCCGAGGACGACCCGCACGCCCTGCGCATCGTGCGGAACATCGTCGCCACCCTGCCCGCCCGGCAGTCCCTCCCCTGGGAGGTCACGCCGGTCGCGGAGCCGAAGGTGGACCCGTACGGGCTCTACGGCGCGGTCCCGGTGGACTCCCGTACCCCCTACGACGTACGCGAGATCATCGCGCGCGTGGTGGACGGCTCCCGCTTCGCCGAGTTCAAGTCCGAGTTCGGGCAGACCCTGGTCACCGGCTTCGCCCGGATCCACGGCCACCCGGTCGGGATCGTCGCCAACAACGGCATCCTGTTCTCCGAGTCCGCCCAGAAGGGCGCCCACTTCATCGAGCTGTGCGACCAGCGCGGCATCCCGCTGGTGTTCCTGCAGAACATCTCCGGCTTCATGGTCGGCCGGGACTACGAGGCGGGTGGCATCGCCAAGCACGGCGCCAAGATGGTGACGGCCGTGGCGTGCACCAGGGTCCCCAAGCTGACCGTGGTCGTCGGCGGCTCGTACGGCGCCGGCAACTACTCGATGTGCGGCCGGGCCTACTCCCCGCGCTTCCTGTGGATGTGGCCCAACGCCAAGATCTCGGTCATGGGCGGCGAGCAGGCCGCCTCCGTCCTCGCCACGGTCAAGCGCGACCAGCTGGAGGGGCGCGGCGAGGACTGGCCGGCCGAGGACGAGGAGTCCTTCAAGGCACCCATCCGCGCGCAGTACGAGCGCCAGGGCAACGCCTACTACGCCACCGCCCGGCTCTGGGACGACGGCGTGATCGACCCGCTGGAGACCCGTCAGGTGCTGGGCCTCGCCCTGACCGCCTGTGCCAACGCGCCCCTGGGAGACCCCCAGTTCGGCGTCTTCCGGATGTGAGGAGGGGAACCGTGTTCGACACAGTGCTGGTGGCCAACCGGGGCGAGATCGCCGTACGCGTCATCCGTACGCTCCGCTCGCTGGGCGTGCGCTCGGTGGCGGTCTTCTCCGACGCCGACGCGGACGCGCGGCACGTACGGGAGGCCGACACGGCGGTACGGATCGGTCCGGCGCCGGCCGCCGAGAGCTATCTGTCGGTGGAGCGGCTCCTTGAGGCCGCCGCCCGCACCGGCGCCCAAGCGGTGCATCCCGGGTACGGCTTCCTCGCCGAGAACGCGGGCTTCGCGCGCGCGTGCGAGGAGGCGGGGCTGGTCTTCATCGGCCCGTCGGCCGACGCCATCGCGTTGATGGGCGACAAGATCCGCGCCAAGGAGACGGTGAAGGCGGCCGGGGTGCCGGTCGTGCCGGGTTCCAGTGGCAGCGGGCTCTCCGACGACCGACTGGCCGAAGCCGCCCGCGAGATCGGGACCCCCGTGCTGCTGAAGCCGAGCGCCGGCGGTGGCGGCAAGGGCATGCGCCTGGTCCGGGACGTGACCCGGCTGGAGGAGGAGATCGCGGCCGCCCGCCGTGAGGCCCGCGCCTCCTTCGGTGACGACACGCTCCTGGTGGAGCGGTGGGTGGACCGGCCCCGGCACATCGAGATCCAGGTGCTGGCGGACGGCCACGGGAACGTGGTCCACCTCGGCGAGCGCGAGTGCTCGCTGCAGCGGCGGCACCAGAAGATCATCGAGGAGGCGCCGAGCGTGCTCCTCGACGAGGAGACCCGGGCCGCGATGGGCGAGGCGGCCGTCCAGGCGGCACGCTCGTGCGGGTACCGGGGCGCGGGCACGGTGGAGTTCATCGTGCCGGGCGGCGACCCGTCCTCGTACTACTTCATGGAGATGAACACCCGCCTCCAGGTGGAGCACCCGGTCACCGAGCTGATCACCGGCCTGGACCTGGTCGAGTGGCAGCTGCGGGTGGCGGCCGGCGAGCGGCTGGGCTTCGCCCAGGAGGACGTGACGCTGACCGGGCACGCGGTCGAGGCGCGGATCTGCGCCGAGGACCCAGCGCGTGGGTTCCTTCCCTCCGGCGGAACGGTGCAGCTCCTGCACGAGCCCCAGGGCGACGGCGTCCGCACCGACTCCGGGCTCAGCGAGGGCACCGAGGTGGGCAGCCTGTACGACCCGATGCTGTCCAAGGTCATCACGTACGGCCCCGACCGCGCGACGGCGCTGCGCAAGCTCCGGTCGGCCCTCGCGGAGACGGTCACGCTGGGCGTGCAGACCAACGCGGGGTTCCTGCGTCGGCTGCTGGCCCATCCGGCCGTGGTGTCGGGCGAGTTGGACACGGGTCTGGTCGAGCGGGTGGTGGACGAGCTGGTCTCCACCGACGTACCGGACGAGGTGTACGAGGCGGCGGCGGCCGCCCGGCTGGAGGCACTGCGGCCGCGCTCCGAAGGCTGGACCGACCCCTTCTCGGTGCCGAGCGGCTGGCGACTGGGCGGGACCCCGAAGCAGCCCGCCTTCGACCTGCGCGTGGCCGATCCGGTCACGTACGCCCCCCGAGGCGCCCACGCCGTCACCGACGACCGGGTGTCCGTCACCCTCGACGGTGTCCGGCACTCCTTCCACCGGGCCGGTGACTGGATCGGCCGGGACGGCGACGCCTGGCAGGTGCGCGACCACGACCCGGTGGCCGCCTCCCTCACGGGTGCCGGGCACGCGGGCGCCGACTCGCTGACCGCGCCCATGCCCGGCACGGTGACCGTGGTGAAGGTCGCCGTCGGCGACGAAGTGGCAGCGGGCCAGAGCCTGCTGGTGGTCGAGGCGATGAAGATGGAGCACGTCATCTCCGCCCCGCACGCCGGCACGGTCGCCGAGATCGACGTGACCCCGGGCACGACGGTGGCCATGGACCAGGTCCTCGCCGTGATCGCACCCCACGACAAGGAAGGCGCGGTGGCGGAATGAGCGCCGACGGACTGCCCATGGTCGTACCGGCCCAGGACCTGCCCGCGCGGGTGCGGATCCACGAGGTCGGCGCGCGGGACGGGCTGCAGAACGAGAAGATGACCGTGCCGACGGAGGTCAAGGCGGAGTTCATCCGCCGGCTGGCCGGCGCGGGCCTGACGACCATCGAGGCGACGAGCTTCGTGCACCCCAAGTGGGTGCCCCAACTGGCCGACGCCGAGCAGCTGTTCCCGCTCCTCGGCGACCTCGACGTCGAACTCCCCGTGCTGGTGCCCAACCAGCGCGGCCTGGACCGGGCGCTGGCGCTCGGCGCCCGCCGGATCGCGGTGTTCGCCAGCGCCACCGAGTCCTTCGCGAAGGCCAACCTCAACCGGACGGTCGACGAGTCGCTGGCCGTGTTCGACCCGGTGGTGCGGCAGGCGAAGGACGCCGGCGGGCATGTGCGCGGCTATGTGTCCATGTGCTTCGGCGACCCCTGGGAGGGGGCGGTCCCCCTCCACCAGGTGGCCCGCGTCTGCAAGGCGCTGCTGGACATGGGCTGCGACGAACTGAGCCTCGGGGACACCATCGGGGTCGCGACCCCGGGCCACGTCCTCGAACTCCTCTCGCTGCTCAACGAGGAGGGCGTGCCGACCAACGTCATCGGCGTGCACTTCCACGACACCTACGGCCAGGCACTGGCCAACACCTACGCGGCACTGGAACACGGGGTCACGACGATCGACGCCTCCGCCGGGGGTCTCGGCGGCTGCCCCTACGCCAAGTCCGCGACCGGCAACCTCGCCACCGAAGACCTCGTGTGGATGCTGCAGGGCCTCGGCATCGACACCGGAGTCGACCTCGGCCGTCTCGTCGCCACCAGCGTGTGGATGGCCGCCCACCTGGGCCGACCCAGCCCGTCCCGCACCGTCCGAGCCCTGTCCCACAAGGAGCAGTGATCACGATGGACCACCGCCTCTCCCCCGAGCTGGAGGAACTCCGCCGTACGGTGGAGGAGTTCGCGCACGATGTCGTGGCGCCGAAGATCGGCGACTTCTACGAGCGGCACGAGTTCCCGTACGAGATCGTCCGCGAGATGGGCCGCATGGGCCTGTTCGGGCTGCCGTTCCCGGAGGAGTACGGCGGCATGGGCGGCGACTATCTGGCCCTCGGTATCGCCCTGGAGGAGCTGGCCCGGGTCGACTCGTCCGTGGCCATCACCCTGGAGGCCGGTGTCTCGCTGGGCGCCATGCCCCTGCACCTGTTCGGCACGGAGGAGCAGAAGCGCGAGTGGCTCCCCCGCCTGTGCACGGGCGAGATCCTCGGCGCGTTCGGCCTCACCGAACCGGACGGCGGCTCGGATGCCGGGGCCACCCGCACCACGGCCCGCCTGGACCCGGACACGAACGAATGGGTCATCAACGGCACGAAGTGCTTCATCACCAACTCGGGCACGGACATCACGGGTTTGGTGACGGTCACCGCCGTGACCGGCCGCAAGCCGGACGGCAAGCCGCAGATCTCGTCGATCATCGTCCCGTCGGGCACGCCGGGCTTCACGGTCGCCGCCCCCTACTCGAAGGTCGGCTGGAACGCCTCCGACACCCGCGAACTGTCCTTCCAGGATGTCCGCGTACCCGCCGCCAACCTGCTCGGCGAGGAGGGCCGGGGCTACGCCCAGTTCCTGCGCATCCTCGACGAGGGCCGCATCGCCATCGCGGCCCTGGCGACGGGCCTGGCCCAGGGCTGCGTCGACGAGTCGGTCAAGTACGCCAAGGAACGGCACGCCTTCGGCCGGCCCATCGGCGCCAACCAGGCCATCCAGTTCAAGATCGCGGACATGGAGATGAAGGCCCACACGGCCCGCCTCGCCTGGCGCGACGCGGCCAGCCGCCTGGTCTCGGGCGAGCCCTTCAAGAAGGAGGCGGCCCTGGCCAAGCTGTACTCCTCCACGGTCGCCGTGGACAACGCCCGCGAGGCCACCCAGATCCACGGCGGCTACGGCTTCATGAACGAGTATCCGGTGGCCCGCATGTGGCGCGACTCCAAGATCCTGGAGATCGGCGAGGGCACCAGCGAGGTCCAGCGGATGCTGATCGCACGGGAGTTGGGGCTGGTGAGCTGACATAGCTCCGGCGGCCCACAGGTCGCACACAGGTTCGGGCGCGAGGCGCCCCACCCACTGGACATCGAGTGAGGTTAGGCTAACCTACCTTCGAACTTGTCCGGCGGGCGCCTCGCCCCGTTCGAAAGCAGTCATACCCATGTCCCATGCCCGTGCCACCCACTTCACTCGCCGCGGCCTGCTCGCCGCGGGCGGCGCCCTCGGACTCGGTGCGGCGCTCGCCGCCTGCGGGGACGACAAGGGGAAAGACGCGGACTCCGGGAAGGCGGCCAAGAGCGGCAAGTCCGGCCCCTGGAGCTTCAAGGACGACCGCGGTACGACCGTGAAGCTGGACAAGGTCCCGGCGAACATCGTCGCGTTCACCGGTGTCGGTGCCGCGCTGTACGACTACGGCATCCAGGTCAAGGGCGTCTTCGGCCCGACGAAGACCACCGCGGGCAAGGCCGACGTCCAGGCCGGCGACATGGACGTCAGCAAGGTGACGGTCCTCGGCAACACCTGGGGCCAGTTCAACATCGAGAAGTACGCGGCCCTCGCGCCCGACGTGCTCATCACGACGATGTTCGACGCCACCGGCACCCTCTGGTACGTCCCCGACGAGTCGAAGAAGAAGATCGCCCAGTTGGCCCCCAGCGTCGGCATCTCCGTCTACGACCGCCAGCTCACACAGCCGTTGCAGCGTATGTGGGAGCTGGCCGAGTCGCTGGGCGCCGACATGAAGGCGGCCGCCGTCACCGACGCGAAGAAGCGGTTCGAGGACGCCGCCGCCCGGCTGCGCGCCGCGGCCAAGGCCAAGCCCGGCATCAAGGTGATGGCCGGTTCCGCGAGCGACCAGCTCTTCTACGTCTCCGGCACCAACCTCTCCATCGACCTGGAGTACTTCAAGGCCCTCGGCGTGAACTTCGTGGAGCCCCCCGAGAGCGCGAAGAAGCAGGGCGGCGGCTGGTACGAGTCGCTGAGCTGGGAGAACGTCGACAAGTACCAGGCCGACATCATCATGATGGACGACCGGTCCTCGGCGATTCAGCCCGCCGACATCACCAAGGCGACGTGGAAGAAGCTGCCCGCGGTCAAGGCGGGGCAGGTCATCGCGCGGTCGCCCGAGCCGATCCTGTCGTACGACAAGTGCGTTCCGCTGCTGACGAACCTGGCGGAGGCCTTGGAGAAGGCCAAGAAGGTCAGCTGAACCCCGCTCACATCCCTTCCTGAACCCCAGCCTCAGGAGTCCCCATGACGACGGCCGTAGCCGCCCCGTTCCGTTTCTTCTCCCTTCAGGTCGTACGGACGAGGCGGCTCGGGCCGTCCCTGGTCCGGGTCACCTTCAGCGGTGACGACCTGTACGCCTTCCACTCCGACGGGCGTGACCAGTCCCTGTCGCTGTTCCTGCCGCATCCGGGGCAGAGCGAGCCCGTCGTCCCGCTGGACCTGGGGGACGGCTGGTGGCAGGGCTGGCGTGAACTGCCCGACGACATACGGGCGGTGATGCGCTCGTACACCCTGAGGGCGCTGCGCCGGAACCCCGACGAGATCGACATCGACTTCGCCCTGCACACCCCCGCCGGACCCGCCTCCCGCTGGGCCTCCCGGGCCGCCGCCGGTGACCGTGTCCTGCTGCTCGGGCCGGCGATCGCCGACAACCGGGCCATCCGGTTCCGGCCGCCGGCCGACACCGACCTCGTCGTCCTCTGGGGTGACGAGAGCGCCGTGCCCGCCGCCACCGCCATCCTGGAGTCCCTGCCGGCCGGCACCCGCGTGCGCGCCTGGCTCGAAGTACCGCACGCCGGTGACATCCAGGACGTGGCGACCGAGGCGGACGCGGAGATCACGTGGCTCGTACGGCACGACGGGTCCCGCATGGCCGTCGACGCCGTACGGGCCGCTCAACTTCCGGCCGCTGAAGCGCCGTACGTGTGGATCGCCGGCGAGTCCGGCCGGGTGAAGGAGCTGCGCCGGCACTTCGTCGGTGAGCGCGGGATCGACCGGCGGCGCGTCACCTTCGTCGGGTACTGGCGGAAGGGCATGACGGAGGAACAGCTCCGCGTGGCCGAGTAACTCCCCCTGAAGTGACCCCAGTCACGGGAGAGGCATGCCTCGATCCAAGAAACTTAGGTTAGGCTAACCTAAGTTCATCTCTCGGCCTCTCCCGGCATCTCCCCCTGTCTCCCCGCACGGACAGTCCCCTCGGAGGACCCCCACATGCGCTCGCACCTGCTCAATGGCCTCACAGCGGAGCACTACCGCCGCTCCGTGACCGAAGGAGTCGAGCGGGTGGCGGCCAAACTCGCCACCACCGACCGTCCGTTCACCGGCGTCACCGTGGACGCCCTCACCCCCCGCATCGACGAGATCGACCTCGACCGGCCACTCGGCGACTCCGCCGCGGTCCTGGACGAGCTGGAGGACCTCTACCTCCGCGACGCGATCTACTTCCACCACCCCCGCTACCTCGCCCACCTCAACTGCCCCGTGGTCATCCCGGCGGTGCTCGGCGAGGCCGTGCTCTCCGCGGTCAACTCCTCCCTGGACACCTGGGACCAGTCGGCCGGCGGCACCCTCATCGAGCGGAAACTGATCGACTGGACGGCCGAGCGGATCGGCCTCGGTCCGGCCGCCGACGGCGTGTTCACCTCCGGCGGCACCCAGTCCAACCTCCAGGCATTGCTGCTCGCCCGCGAGGAAGCCAAGGCCGACAGTCTCGCCGACCTGCGCATCTTCGCCTCCGAGGTCAGCCACTTCAGCGTCAAGAAGTCCGCCAAGCTCCTCGGGCTGAGCCCGGACGCCGTGGTCGCCATCCCCGTCGACCACGACAAGCGGATGCAGACCGTCGCCCTCGCCCACGAGCTGGAGCGCTGCAAGAGGGACAGCCTCGTCCCCATGGCCGTCGTCGCCACCGCCGGCACCACCGACTTCGGCTCCATCGACCCGCTGCCGGAGATCGCCGAACTGTGCGCCCAGTTCGGCGCCTGGATGCACGTGGACGCGGCCTACGGCTGCGGGCTGCTCGCCTCCCTGAAGCACCGGTTCCGTATCGACGGCATCGAGCGCGCCGACTCGGTCACCGTCGACTACCACAAGTCCTTCTTCCAGCCCGTGAGTTCCTCCGCCGTGCTGGTCCGGGACGCGGCCACCCTGCGCCACGCCACCTACCACGCGGAGTACCTCAACCCGCGCCGCATGGTGCAGGAGCGCATCCCCAACCAGGTCGACAAGTCCCTGCAGACCACCCGCCGCTTCGACGCCCTCAAGCTGTGGATGACGCTGCGGGTGATGGGCGCCGAGGGCATCGGCGAACTCTTCGACCAGGTCTGCGAGCTGGCCCAGGAGGGCTGGCGGCTGCTCGCCGCCGACCCCCGTTACGACGTCGTCGTGGAGCCTTCGCTGTCCACCCTCGTCTTCCGCTACATCCCGGCGGCCGTCACCGACCCGGCCGAGATCGACCGCGCCAACCTGTACGCCCGCAAGGCCCTGTTCGCCTCCGGCGACGCCGTGGTCGCGGGCACCAAGGTCGGCGGCCGCCACTACCTGAAGTTCACCCTGCTCAACCCCGAGACGACGCCGGCCGACATCGCCGCCGTCCTCGACCTGATCGCCGGCCACGCCGAGCAGTACCTGGGAGAGTCCCTTGACCGCGCGTCCTGAAGCCCCGACCAAGACCTACGACTTCGTGGGGATCGGGCTCGGCCCCTTCAACCTCGGCCTCGCCTGCCTCACCGAGCCCATCGCCGAACTGGACGGAGTCTTCCTGGACTCCAAGCCCGACTTCGAGTGGCACGCGGGCATGTTCCTGGACGGCGCCCATCTGCAGACCCCGTTCATGTCGGACCTGGTCACCCTGGCCGACCCGACCTCGCCGTACTCCTTCCTCACCTACCTGAAGGAGAAAGGCAGACTCTACTCGTTCTACATCCGCGAGAACTTCTATCCCCTGCGCGTCGAGTACGACGACTACTGCCGCTGGGCGGCGAACAAACTCACCAACGTCCGCTTCAGCACCACGGTCACCGAGGTGACGTACGAGGACGACCGGTACGTCGTCCGCACCCAGAGCGGGGAAACGTTTCGCGCCCGCCACCTCGTCCTCGGCACGGGAACGGTCCCCTATGTTCCGCAGGCGTGCCAGGGCCTCGGCGGCGACTTCCTGCACAACGCGCAGTACATGCACCGCAAGGCGGAGTTGCAGTCGAAGAAGTCCATCACGATCGTCGGCAGCGGCCAGAGCGCGGCGGAGATCTATTACGAGCTGCTCTCCGAGATCGACGTCCACGGCTACGACCTCAACTGGGTCACCCGGTCCCCCCGTTTCTTCCCCCTCGAATACACCAAGCTGACCCTGGAGATGACCTCTCCGGACTACATCGACTACTTCCGCGCGCTCCCCGAGGAGACCCGCTACCGGCTGGAGAAGCAGCAGAAGGGCCTGTTCAAGGGCATCAACTCGGAGCTGATCGACTCGATCTTCGACCTGCTCTACCAGAAGAACGTCGAAAGCGGCGATCGCCCGGTCCCCACCCGCCTGCTCACCAACTCGTCGCTGACGAGCGCCCGTTACGAGGACGGCTCGTACACACTCGGCTCCCACCAGGACGAGCAGGACAAGGACTTCGAGATCCACACCGAGGGCCTGGTGCTGGCCACCGGCTACCACTACGAGCCCCCGGTCTTCCTCGACCCGATCCGCGACCGCCTCCGCTTCGACGGCCACGGCCGCTTCGACGTCGCCCGCAACTACGCGATCGATGTGACGGGCCGGGGCGTCTTCCTCCAGAACGCCGGCGTCCACACCCACAGCATCACCAGCCCCGACCTGGGCATGGGCGCGTACCGGAACTCGTACATCATCCGCGAGCTGCTGGGCACCGAGTACTACCCGGTCGAGAAGACCATCGCCTTCCAGGAGTTCGCCGTATGACCAGCACGGACATGACCTTCACGTTCCGCCCCCTCGACCCCCTGAAGGACGCCGAGCTGCTGCACGGCTGGGTCACCCACCCCAAGGCCGCCTTCTGGATGATGCAGGACGCGAAGCTGGAGGACGTCGAGCGCGCCTACATGGAGATCGCGGCCGACGAGCACCACGACGCCCTGCTCGGGCTGCGGGACGGCGTGCCCGCCTTCCTGATGGAGAAGTACGACCCCGCCCACCGGGAGCTGGTCGGGCTGTACGAGCCCGAGCCCGGTGACGTCGGGATGCACTTCCTGACCCCGGCCACCGACACCCCCGTACACGGATTCACCAAGGCCGTCATCACCGCCGTCATGGCCCACCTCTTCGAGGACCCGGCCACGCGCAGGGTCGTCGTCGAGCCGGACGTCCGCAACAAGGCCGTGCACGCCCTCAACGAAGCCGTCGGGTTCGTGCCCGAGCGGGAGATACGGAAGCCGGAGAAGCAGGCGTTGCTGAGTTTCTGCACGCGGGAGCGGTTCGTCGCGGCGACGGGGGTGGCCGCATGAGTCTCGCCGACGCCGTGGCCCATCTGTCCCCGGAACGCTGGGACACCGCCAACCGCCTCCTCGTCCGCAAGGCGCTCGCCGAGTTCGCCCATGAGCGGCTGATCACGCCCGAGCCGGAGGGCGACGGGTACGTCGTCCGCAGCGACGACGGGCTCACCGCCTACCGGTTCGCGGCCACCCTGCGCGGCCTCGACCACTGGGCGGTCGACGCCGGCTCGATCACCCGTCATCGCGCCGGTACCGAACTCCCCCTGGCCGCCCTGGACTTCTTCATCGAGCTGCGGCAGGCGCTGGGGCTGAGCGACGAGATCCTGCCCGTCTACCTGGAGGAGATCTCCTCCACCCTCTCCGGCACCTGCTACAAGCTCACCAAGCCGAAAGTCACCTCCGCCGAGCTGACGCGCAGCGGCTTCCAGGCGATCGAGACCGGGATGACCGAGGGCCACCCCTGCTTCGTCGCCAACAACGGGCGGCTCGGCTTCGGCATCCACGAGTACCTGTCGTACGCGCCGGAGACCGCGAGCCCCGTGCGGCTGGTGTGGCTGGCCGCGCACCGGTCGCGGGCCGCGTTCACGGCGGGGGTCGGGATCGAGTACGAGTCCTTCCTGCGGGAGGAACTCGGTGAGCGGACGCTGAACCGTTTCCGCGCCACCCTCACCGACCAGGGTCTCGACCCGGCCGACTACCTGCTCATCCCGGTCCACCCCTGGCAGTGGTGGAACAAGCTCAGCGTCACCTTCGCCGCCGAGGTGGCCCGCCGGCACCTGGTGTGCCTGGGCGAGGGCGACGACGAGTACCTGGCCCAGCAGTCCATACGGACCTTCTTCAACGCCTCCGACCCGCACAAGCACTATGTGAAGACGGCCCTGTCCGTCATCAACATGGGCTTCATGCGCGGGCTCTCGGCCGCCTACATGGAGGCGACGCCGGCGATCAACGACTGGCTCGCCCAGCTCGTCGAGAACGACAGCGTGCTGAAGTCGACCGGCCTGTCGATCATCCGGGAGCGGGCGGCCGTCGGCTACCGGCATCTGGAGTACGAGCAGGCCACCGACCGCTACTCGCCGTACCGCAAGATGCTGGCCGCGCTGTGGCGGGAGAGCCCGGTGCCGTCGCTGCGCGAGGGCGAGTCCCTCGCGACCATGGCGTCCCTGCTGCACGTGGACCACGAGGGCGCCTCGTTCGCGGGCGCACTGATCGAGCGGTCGGGCCTGGCACCCGCCGAGTGGCTGCGGCAGTACCTGCGGGCCTACTTCACCCCGCTGCTGCACAGCTTCTACGCCTACGACCTGGTCTTCATGCCGCACGGCGAGAACGTGATCCTGGTGCTGAAGGACGGGGTCGTGCAGCGCGCGATCTACAAGGACATCGCCGAGGAGATCGCCGTCATGGACCCGGACGCGATCCTGCCGCCGGAGGTGCGGCGGATCCGGGTCGAGGTGCCCGAGGACAAGAAGCTGCTGTCGATCTTCACGGACGTCTTCGACTGCTTCTTCCGGTTCCTCGCGGCGAACCTCGCCGCCGAGGGGATCCTGGAGGAGGACGGCTTCTGGCGCACGGTCGCGGAGGTCACCCGTGCGTACCAGGAGTCGGCGCCGGAACTCGCCGACAGGTTCGCGCAGTACGACATGTTCGCGCCGGAGTTCGCGCTGTCCTGCCTGAACCGGCTCCAGCTGCGCAACAACCGGCAGATGGTGGACCTCGCCGATCCGTCGGGCGCGCTCCAGCTGGTGGGGACCCTGAAGAACCCGATCGCCGGCTTCTGACGGCTCACACGGACGGACGGGCACCCCGGATTACGGTCCTTGGGGGTGCCCGTCCGTCAGCGTGTGCTCAGCTCGCCGGCCAGGGCACCTGCGGCGACCGGTAGTACGTGATCCCGAGGGCCTTCCAGCGCGGGCCCTGGGCCGCGAGGCGGACCCGGTAGCGGGCCCAGTCATGGGTGGCCGCCGGGGACCAGCCCAGCTCGGCCGCTCCCGCGAGGCGCGGGAAGGCCATGTACTCGATGTCGGCGGACTTGGTGAGGGTCTCGGACCACAGGGGCGCCTCGACGCCCTTGACGGCCGAGGCGGGTGCTCCGGGGAGGTAGGCGCCCGGGTTCCAGTCGTAGGAGCGCTTCACCTCCACGTAGCCCGCCCACTTCGTGCCGAGCCTGGTGTTCCGGGTGTACTTCATGTCGAGGTAGAGCCGGTCGGCCGGCGACAGGATCAGCCCGGTGCCGTTCTGGGCCGCCTTGGCCACCTGGGCCTTCTCCGCCGCGCTGGTGCCGTCCACGCCCCAGTACTGGGCGAGGGCGCCCTGGGCGGGCGTGGCGCCGGTCAGCTGGTGCCAGCCGACGACCGTCTTGCCGTACTTGGCGACGATCGGCTGCACCCGGTCCATGAACTTCACGTAGTCGGCGTGGCTGGTGGAGTGCGCCTCGTCGCCGCCGATGTGCAGGTAGCGGCCGGGGGTGAGCGCGGCCAGCTCGCGGATGACGTCGTCCACGAAGGTGTACGTCACCTCCTTGGGCACGCACAGCGAGCTGAAGCCGACCTTGGTGCCGGTGTACAGCGGGGGTGCGACGCCGTCGCAGTTGAGGTCGGCGTAGGAGGCGAGGGCCGCGTTGGTGTGGCCGGGCAGGTCGATCTCGGGGACGACCTCCAGATAGCGGGAACCGGCGTAGCGGACGATCTCCTGGTAGTCGGCCTTGGTGAAGTAGCCGCCGTGGCCGCCGCCGACCTGGGTGGAGCCGCCGTAGGTGGCCAGCCGCGGCCAGGAGTCGACGGCGATGCGCCAGCCCTGGTCGTCGCTGAGGTGCAGATGCAGGGTGTTGATCTTGTACAGGGCCATCTGGTCGATGTAGCGCTTGACCTGGGCGACCGTGAAGAAGTGCCGGGAGACGTCCAGCATGGCGCCGCGGTAGCCGTAGCGCGGGCGGTCCTCGATGGTGCCGCCGGCGATCCGCCAGGGGCCGGGCTGGACGGTCTTCTTCTCGATCGAGGCCGGGAGCAGCTGACGCAGGGTCTGGACGCCGTGGAAGAGCCCTGCGGGGGTGCTCGCGGTGAGGGAGACGCCGTGGGGTCCGCTGCCGAGGCGGTAGCCTTCGGCGCCGAACGGCCCGTCGGTCAGGTGGAGTCGGATGCCGCCGCCACCCTGCTCCGTGAGCGGCAGCGGGTAGCCGGTGGACGGGCGCAGGATGCCGGCGAGGTACGCGCCGATCCGGCGGACCTCGGCCGAGCCGTCGACGACGAGGCGGGTGGCGCGGGTGATGCGGTACGGGGATCCGGCGGGCCTGACCGAGGCGGGCGCGGGGACGACCCGGTCGAGCGGGGTCGTCGCGGCCGCGCTCGGGACGGGTGCCGCGCCGACGGTGAACACGCCTGCCGCCGCCAGAAGCAGCAGTGACCCGAGGATCCGGGTCAGTCGGGGAGTCGTGCTGTGGTTCGGTCTCACATGCGCTCCCTTCACGAGTGGTAAAGACCACTCTCCCGCAGATCCGGTGAAACAATCCCCGCATGGCGGAAATCATCCAGAAGGACGGCACCTGGGCCTTCGACGGCGACGCCCTCAGGCTGACCCCCGGGCGGGACAAGAACGTCGGTCTGCTGCGCGGCACGCTGGGTGAACTCGTCGTACCGCTGGGCGCGTTGGCGGGCGTCTCCTTCGAGCAGGGGAAGAAGTCGGGGCGGCTGAGGCTGCGGCTGCGCGACGGCGCCGACCCGCTGCTGCACGCCACCGGCGGCCGGCTCACCGAGCCGCACGACCCGTACCAGCTGACCGTGGAGTCCGACCGGTACGGCGTCGCCGAGTACTTCGCGGACGAGGTCCGCAACGCCCTGCTGCTGGACGGGGTTTCCCCGGATCCGGTCGCCGGGTACCTGCTGCCGGGGCCGTCCGTGCCGCTGTCCGTCTCGGCCGGGGACGGCACGGCGGGCTTCGACGGCGAGCGGGTGCGTCTGGAGTGGAACTGGAAGACGGAGGACGCGAAGGCCGCCACCGGTCCCCGGACGATCGCGCTCACCGAGATCACGGCCGTGGAGTGGCAGCCGGCGGCGGGGCTGGAGAACGGCCATCTGCGCTTCACCGTGCGCAGCGTGCCCGCCACCGCACCGCCGAAGTACGACCCCAACGCGGTCGAGCTGTGGGGCTTCAAGCGGGACCCGCTGATGGCCCTGATCGCGGCCGCCGTACAGGCCCGGCTGCCGCACCCGTCGGCCCCGCCCGCCGAGACGGCCGTACGACCCGGGCCGGCGCAGCTCACGAACGCGCCCCCCGCCGAGGACGACCACGACGCACTGCTGCGACGGCTGCGCGAGCTGGGCGAGCTGCACCGCTCGGGGGTGCTGACGGACGAGGAGTTCGCCCTGGCGAAACAGGCGGTCCTGAGGCGCATGTAGACGCACGCAGAGGACCGCCTGCTCTCAGCAGGCCTACTTGGCCTTGCGTGCCACCGTGAAGTGGTCGATCCGGTCACCGGTCTCGGCGATGCCCTGGACCTTCAGGGTGGTGTAGCGGCCCTTCGGCGCGGGGGTGACGTCCACGCGCAGGAAGGAGTAGTTCAGGTAGCGGACGCGCGACCAGGTGACGGTCTCGTTCTGCTTGCCGTCCTTGAGGTTGACGAAGGAGGCCACGGAGTCGACCTCGTGCTCGTGACCCTCGTACGAGTCCGGGGCGGTGAAGGCGTAGAGGCTGCGGCCCGCCGCACCGGCCGTGACGTACACCACGCCCTCGGTGTCGGAGTATGCCGTCTCGCCGATCGGCAGCTTCTTGACGACCTGGTTGCCCTTGATGACGTCGGTGCGCTCGTACTGGTGGTTGTGGCCGTTGATGACCAGGTCCACCTGGTACTTGTCGAACAGCGGCACCCACTCCTGGCGCACGCCCCCCTCCGAGGCGTGCGCGGTGGAGGTGCAGTACGCGCAGTGGTGGAAGAACACGATGACGAAGTCGATGTCGTCCGAGGCGCGGAACTTCTTCAGCTGATCCTCGAACCACTTCGTCTGGGTTCCGCCGGAGATGCCCAGGTTCGCCGGGATCTCGAAGGAGACGTCGTTCGGGTCCAGCGAGATGATCGCCGTGTTGCCGTAGACGAAGGAGTAGACACCCGGGAGGTTCTTCGCGTCCGGGCCGTTGTCGGGGAGGCTCCAGCGGGCCTCCTCGCCGCCGTAGCCGTTCGGCGAGTACCAGGCCTCCATGTCGTGGTTGCCGTACGAGACCATCCACGGGACCTGCTTGGCGACCGACTCGGTCTGGTACAGGAACTGGTCCCAGGTGCGCGAGTCGAAGCCGGTGTCGGTGGTCTTGCCCTGGCCCGCCGGGTCGCCGTAGGCGATGTCACCGGCGTGCAGGTGGAAGGCCGGGTCCTGGCCGAGGATCAGGCTGTCGTTGGCCAGGGCGTGGTAGCTGACGCCCTGGTCGCCGAAGGCCGTGAAGGTGAACGGCGCCTTGTGGGCGGGGGCGGTGGTGAAGGTGCCCAGGGTGCCCAGCAGGTGCGGCTCGGCCGGGTCGAAGCCCTGGTGGCCCACGCCGTAGTAGTAGGTCCTGCCCGGGCGCAGGTGGGTGAGCTTGGCGTGGATGTAGTACTGGGTGTGGTCGCCGCTCGCGCCGACGCCGGCCGGGGTGTAGAGGGTGCGGACCTCGGCGGGGATCTTGCGGGAGAGGTCGCACGGGTGGCCGCCGATGCGGATGAACGGGTCCTTCACCGCGACCGGGACCTGCCAGGAGACAGTGATCTCGGTGCGCGGGTCGTTGCCCCAGGCCAGGTGGCGGCCGAAGGGGGCGACATAGGCGCCGTCGACCTGCTCGGTGGCGGGGGCGGTGCGCTGGGTCGGTACGGCGGCCTGGGCGGTGCCGCCCGGTATGAACGCGCCGCCCGTGACGGCGCCCAGAGTGACGGCACCGCCTCTGATCATGGTGCGCCGCGAGAATCTGGCGCGCAGGTACTCATGCTGCTCGGCCATGCTCATGCGCTCGGCCAGCTTCTCGGGTACTCCCATACGAGGAATGTCCATGGCGTCTGAAACTCGTGGGTCCGGGCGACGCGGCACAAGACGCAGGATGGACAGCTTGCGAACAGAGCCCCATAAGAGTTTCAACAGGCGCTTGCCCGGAATCGGGCACGATTCTTGCGAAACTCGCGCCGGTACCCCAGGATCTACCGGGTGCACGAGGAACTTGTCGATCATCTGACGCGGTCCACGCCCCTGAACCGGGGCGAGGCGCTGCGGGTGGTCCAGGACGTGCTCGCCTTCTTCGACGAGACGACGCAGGACTACGTCCGTCGCCGCCACCGCGAACTGCAGGCCCAGGGCCTGCAGAACACGGAGATCTTCGAACGGATCGAGGCGGACCTGAAATACCGGGCGGTGGCGCCGCCGGAGCTGACGCTCAGGCAGCTGCGCCGCATGGTCTACGGCTGAGAACCAGTCGGAACCACGGACTGAGGAATACCTATATATGTGCGGAATTGTCGGATACATCGGGAAGCGTGACGTGGCGCCCCTCCTCCTGGAGGGCCTGCAGCGCCTGGAGTACCGCGGCTACGACTCGGCGGGCATCGTCGTCACCTCCCCGAAGACGGCCGGCCTGAAGATGGTCAAGGCCAAGGGCCGGGTGCGCGACCTGGAGGCCAAGGTCCCCGCGCGCTTCAAGGGCACCACCGGTATCGCCCACACCCGCTGGGCCACCCACGGCGCCCCCTCCGACGTGAACGCCCACCCGCACATGTCGGCCGACCAGAAGGTCGCCGTCGTGCACAACGGCATCATCGACAACGCCTCCGACCTGCGCCGCAAGCTGGAGGCGGACGGCGTCGAGTTCCTCTCCGAGACCGACACCGAGGTCCTCGTCCACCTGATCGCCCGCTCCCAGGCCGAGACCCTGGAGGAGAAGGTCCGCCAGGCCCTGCGCGTGGTCGAGGGCACCTACGGCATCGCGGTGATGCACGCCGACTTCTCCGACCGCATCGTGGTGGCCCGCAACGGCTCCCCGGTGGTCCTCGGCATCGGTGAGAAGGAGATGTTCGTCGCCTCCGACATCGCCGCCCTGGTCGCCCACACCCGGCAGATAGTGACGCTGGACGACGGCGAGATGGCCACCCTCAAGGCCGACGACTTCCGCACGTACACCACCGAGGGCACCCGTACGACGGCCGAACCGACCACCGTGGAGTGGGAGGCGGCGTCGTACGACATGGGCGGCCACGACACGTACATGCACAAGGAGATCCACGAGCAGGCCGACGCCGTGGACCGCGTGCTGCGCGGCCGCATCGACGACCGCTTCTCCACCGTGCACCTCGGCGGTCTGAACCTGGACGCCCGCGAGGCGCGCAAGATCCGCCGGGTGAAGATCCTCGGCTGCGGCACCTCGTACCACGCGGGCATGATCGGCGCCCAGATGATCGAGGAGCTGGCCCGCATCCCCGCCGACGCCGAGCCGGCCTCCGAGTTCCGCTACCGCAACGCGGTCGTGGACCCCGACACCCTGTACGTGGCCGTGTCCCAGTCCGGTGAGACGTACGACGTCCTCGCCGCCGTCCAGGAGCTGAAGCGCAAGGGCGCCCGCGTCCTCGGCGTGGTGAACGTCGTCGGCTCGGCGATCGCCCGCGAGGCCGACGGCGGCATCTATGTGCACGCCGGCCCCGAGGTCTGCGTGGTCTCCACCAAGTGCTTCACCAACACCACGGTCGCCTTCGCGCTGCTGGCCCTGCACCTCGGCCGCACCCGTGACCTCTCGGTCCGCGACGGCAAGCGCATCATCGAGGGCCTGCGCAAGCTGCCCGCGCAGATCTCCGAGATCCTCGACCAGGAGGAGGAGATCAAGAAGCTGGCGGAGCAGTACGCCGAGGCCCGCTCGATGCTCTTCATCGGCCGTGTGCGGGGCTACCCGGTGGCCCGCGAGGCCTCCCTGAAGCTCAAGGAGGTCTCCTACATCCACGCCGAGGCCTACCCCGCCTCCGAGCTGAAGCACGGCCCGCTGGCCCTCATCGAGCCGGCCTTGCCGACGGTGGCGATCGTCCCCGACGACGACCTCCTGGAGAAGAACCGCGCGGCCCTGGAGGAGATCAAGGCCCGCAGCGGCAAGATCCTCGCGGTGGCCCACCAGGTCCAGGAGAAGGCCGACGAGACGATCGTGGTCCCGAAGAACGAGGACGAACTCGACCCGATCCTCATGGGCATCCCGCTCCAGCTGCTGTCGTACCACACGGCGAAGGTCCTCGGGCGCGACATCGACAAGCCCAGGAACCTCGCGAAGTCAGTGACAGTGGAGTAACTCCCTAGGGGCGCGGGGAACTGCGCGACCAGCCCCCACGCACCCGCACAGGCGCGACGAACAGAACGGACCCCCACGTGTGCCACCGATCACGTGGGGGTCCTCTCCGTGCCGCCGCACATCAGCCGGTGGCCGTCACCCCCCGGCGGGCGGCACGTCCGGGAAGCGCCGTCGGCCAGTGCGCGAGCGCCGCCGTCGCCGCGTACCAGGCAACCGCACCGGAGACCGCGGCCACCCAGCCGCCGACCTTCGCGAGAGAGGAGCTGTCGGCGAAGGCCGCGACGGCGAGCAGCAGCATCGCCAGGAACAGGAGCCCGTGGACGAGCTGACCGAGGCTGTCGCCGCCCGCCAGGGTCAGCGTGAGGGCCACGAGGGCGAACAGCAGCAGGAACAGGCCGGTCGCGTTGGCCGACATCTGACCCGCGACGGCCCAGGTGAACCAGAGAGCGCCGAGGGCCACGAAGCCGGTGCCGGAGCCGCTGTCACCGGCACGGAAGGCCAGCAGGCCGACGAGGAACAGGGCGATGCCGCCCACGTAGTGAGCGAGTGACACGGCGTCGGATGCCCCTACGCCGTCGATCACGCCGGTTGTGCCGAGCCCGAACGCCAACAGGGTGATACCCAGGGCGAGTCGGCCGACCACGGTGGTGTTTCCACTTCCCGCTGAGACGTCGTTGTCCACGGCGGGCTCCCTTCATGCATGTGCAGTTGCGCGGTGACCGATATATGCCCTTCACAAGGGCACAAACACCTCTACGCGCGAGTAGTTTCAGGCTGCACAAAGGGAGTTGACAGAGTGTCGGAAGCTCAGGGAATGACGATCACGGGCCGCTGTGCACGCTTGGCGAGCCGCCCGGCCACGGAGCCGAAGATCCGGCCCACGATGCCGTGCGTCGAGCCGACCACGATCGCGTCGGCCTCGTACTCCCGCCCCACCTCTTCGAGTTCGTGGCAGATGTCACCGCCGCGCTCGACCAGGATCCAGGGCACCTCGGCCAGATAGTCCGCGCACGCCAACTCCAGACCCAGCACCTCGGTGCGGTGGTCCGGCACGTCGACGAAGACGGGCGGCTCACAGCCGGCCCACACCGTGGTGGGCAGCCGGTTGGCCACGTGGACGATGATCAGGCCCGAGCCGGAGCGGTGGGCCATGCCGATGGCGTAGGCGAGGGCGCGCTCGCTGGACGTCGAGCCGTCGAAGCCGACGACCACACCGTGCTTGAAGGCGGGGTCGCAGGAAGGGCTTGACTCTTCCGCCGCCAGGGGCTCGGCCGCCGTGGGATCGGCGACGGGCCGCTTGCGGTCCGCGGGTTCGAAGAATTCGTGACCGGCCATGGCTGTCTCGGCGTTGTGATCCTTTGTGGGTGGGGGGTGACATCGGGTGGCGGTGCTGTGTCCGGGATTCGTCTTCCCAACCCCATACCCCCAAGGGTACGGCGGCACGCCTCCTCTGCCCAGATCGCGCACACGCTCCGTAAGCGGCCCCCCGGTGTCCGTAGGGGTTCCCCGGAGCATGCACGAGCAGCGCCCGTAACGCAATGGTTGCTGCCCCGTACAGGCGGTTTGCACAGGATCCCGGGGCGACGGCCGGTGACCGACCGATCGAACAGGCGTTGAACCCCGGTGAGCCATCGCCACAGGGAGTACGAGATGTCCGGACCCCGCTCCACCTCCGACCCGCACCCCGCCCCGGACACCACGAGCGACGTGATCCGCTGGGCGGCCTTCAGCTGCGTCCTCGTACCCGTGGTCCTCGTCTGGTACGGCACCTCGCTCGCCGGTGCCGCCGGCACCGCCCTCGGCCTCGCCGCCGTCACGGCCGCCTGCCGCGTCCTGCTGCGGCGGTCCGAGCGTTGCGCCGCGCAAAGAGGCGGACGTCACACCAAGGAGAAGACACCGGTCGACTGACCGGTTTTTGCGCCTAGGAACGCTTCTTTTCGGCCAACTTCTGGATACCGTTCCGGAGGGGTCGTACCCACCCCCCAACCCCCGTTCCACCTGCACGGAAAGGGTCTGAGCGGACCCGCGCACCCTACGCGGTTTGGCCACTGCGACAAGGCGCACTTCCCTGCACGGCCCACGAGTGCAACCCTTCGTGATCGAATGCTTCACGCCAAGTTGTCATGTCGACAATGTCCGGCGTGTCTAACCGGCCACCGTGAGACCGCGGTAGCCAGTAGATTCGATCTTGATTACGGCGGGGGACTCGTGCAGGACCGAGGGGAAACGTGCAGGAGCGACACAACCGAGGAGCCGCGACCACCGAGGGGGGCTTAGCAGGATGAGCCACGACTCCACTGCCGCGCCGGAAGCCGCGGCCCGGAAACTCTCCGGGCGACGCCGCAAGGAAATCGTCGCGGTGCTGCTGTTCAGCGGCGGCCCCATCTTCGAGAGTTCCATTCCGCTGTCGGTGTTCGGGATCGACCGCCAGGACGCCGGCGTGCCGCGCTACCGACTGCTGGTGTGCGCCGGCGAGGAAGGCCCACTGCGGACCACAGGGGGCCTGGAACTCACCGCACCGCATGGGCTCGAGGCGATCTCGCGCGCGGGTACGGTCGTCGTACCGGCCTGGCGCTCGATCACCTCACCGCCGCCGGAGGAGGCGCTCGACGCACTGCGCCGTGCGCACGAGGAGGGCGCCCGTATCGTCGGGCTGTGTACCGGGGCCTTCGTCCTGGCCGCGGCCGGACTGCTGGACGGCCGCCCGGCGACCACACACTGGATGTACGCGCCGACGCTGGCCAAGCGCTATCCGTCGGTGCACGTGGATCCGCGCGAACTGTTCGTCGACGACGGAGACGTACTGACCTCCGCCGGTACGGCGGCGGGGATCGACCTGTGTCTGCACATCGTGCGGACGGACCACGGCAACGAGGCGGCCGGCGCGCTGGCCCGCCGGCTGGTGGTCCCGCCGCGCCGCAGCGGCGGCCAGGAGCGCTATCTCGACAGGTCTTTACCAGAGGAGATCGGCGCCGACCCGCTCGCCGAGGTCGTCGCCTGGGCGCTGGAACACCTCCACGAGCAGTTCGACGTGGAGACGCTGGCGGCACGCGCCTACATGAGCCGACGTACGTTCGACCGCCGGTTCCGCTCGCTCACCGGCAGCGCCCCGCTGCAGTGGCTGATCACCCAGCGGGTGCTGCAGGCGCAGCGGCTGCTGGAGACGTCGGACTACTCCGTGGACGAGGTGGCGGGCCGCTGCGGCTTCCGCTCACCGGTCGCGCTGCGCGGGCACTTCCGCCGCCAGCTCGGCTCGTCCCCCGCCGCCTACCGGGCCGCCTACCGGGCCCGACGGCCGCAGGGCGAGCGGCACGCTGACACGGAGGCGCAGGTGGCGCAGCCAGGACTGTCGGGCGCGCCCGGCCTGCCCGGTCCCGGACCGCTGGGCCACACGCCCCCGGTCCTGCACCCGGACCGGGAGAGCGGGGTCCCGATGCAGAGCCGCCGCCAGCCGGTGAGCCTGCTGCCGGGACCGCGCAGCGGCAGCTGAGCGAGGCGTACAGAGGAGAGGGGGCGGGCACACACCCGCCCCCTCTCCTCTATACCTCCAGCGGCGAGATCACCCCGTGCACGGCAGACCCGCGGAGCGACCTCGCGCCGTAAGGTGAGACACATGAACGATCGCATGGTGTGGATCGACTGCGAGATGACCGGCCTCTCGCTGTCCGACGACGCTCTCATCGAGGTGGCCGCCCTCGTCACCGACTCCGAGCTGAACGTACTCGGCGAGGGGGTGGACATCGTCATCCGTCCGCCGGACTCGGCGCTGGAGACGATGCCGGAGGTGGTGCGTCAGATGCACACCGCGTCCGGGCTCCTCGACGAGCTGGCCGGGGGCACGACGCTGGCCGACGCCGAGGAGCAGGTGCTGGCGTATGTACGGGAGTGGGTGAAGGAGCCCGGCAAGGCCCCGCTGTGCGGCAACTCCGTCGGCACCGACCGCGGCTTCCTGCTGCGGGACATGCCGACCCTGGAGGACTACCTCCACTACCGGATCGTCGACGTCTCGTCGATCAAGGAGCTGGCCCGCCGCTGGTACCCCCGGGCCTACTTCAACAGCCCGGAGAAGAACGGCAACCACCGCGCCCTCGCCGACATCCGCGAGTCGATCGCCGAGCTGCGCTACTACCGCGAGGCCGTCTTCGTCCCGCAGCCCGGCCCGGACTCCGACACCGCCAAGTCGATCGCCGCCAAGCACGTCCTGCCGGCCCAGTAGAACCCCGTCGGAAGCCCCCGCGAAAACCTGTGCGCGAGCACCCCTTCGGACCCTGTAGACTTCTTCTCGGCCGGTCGGGGAAACGACAAGTTCCACCACCGGTCATGGTGGGTGTAGCTCAGCTGGTAGAGCACCTGGTTGTGGTCCAGGATGCCGCGGGTTCGAGTCCCGTCACTCACCCTGAGTGATCAGCCGGTGACTCCGTCGAGAGACGGGTCACCGGCTGATTCGTTTTCGCGCCTGACGCCCTCCACTCCTGGCTCGTACGCCGACGGCTCCGCGCGTCCCACCGCACCCCGACCCGGTGCAGTAGAACTCGCTCCGGCGGTCACCCGCCCCGCTCAAGACGAAGCCCGCACCTCCAGCTCCGTGGACAACACTGCATGCCGCCGCTCCAGCCCCCGGGACATGGCCGGGCGGCGGTCGGCTATCTCCGTGAGCAGGAGGTCGATCATCGCGCGGCCCATCTCCTCGATGGGCTGGCGGACGCTGGTCAGTGGTGGGTCCATGTGGCGGGCGATGGCCGAGTCGTCGTAACCGACCAGCGCCACGTCGTCCGGGATCCGCACGCCCGCCTCGCGCAGGACCTGGCGGGCGCCCGCCGCCATGACGTCGGAGCCGGCGAAGACCGCGTCCAGGTCGGGGTGGCGGGCGAGCAGCGTGGTCATCGCGCGGCGGCCGCCCTCCTCGGTGAAGTCCCCGGGTTCGATGAGGAGTTCGTCCACCTGACGGCCCGCGTCCCGCAGGGCGTCGCGGTAGCCGTCGACGCGGCGCTGGGCGCCGTAGACGTCGAGGCGGCCGGTGATGTGGGCGATCTTGCGGCGGCCCCGGGAGAGCAGGTGCTCCACGGCCGAGCGGCCGCCGCCGTAGTTGTCCGAGTCCACCGAGGTGAGCGTCTCCGTGGCCGAGCGCGGGCCGCTGATCACCGCCGGGATCTCCAGCTGGGCCAGCAGATCCGGGAGGGGGTCGTCGGCGTGGACCGAGACCAGGAGGACGCCGTCCACGCGGTGGGCCGCCAGGTACTGGGCGAGGCGCTGCCGCTCCCGGTCGCTGCCCGCGAAGATCAGCAGTAGCTGCATCTCCGTGTCGGAGAGTTCGGCGCCCACGCCGCGCAGCATGTCCGAGAAGTACGGCTCCGCGAAGAAGCGGGTCTCGGGCTCGGGGACGACCAGCGCGATGGCGTCGGTGCGGTTGGCCGCGAGGGCGCGGGCCGCCGTGTTCGGGACGTAGCCGAGTTCGGCGACCGCCGCCTCGACCGCCGCGCGGGTCGCGTCGCTGACCCGGGGCGAGCCGTTGATCACCCGCGAGACCGTGCCCCGGCCGACCCCGGCCCGGGCGGCAACCTCCTCGAGCGTGGGACGCCCCCCGCTCCGGCCCCGCGCTCCGTGGCTTGCCATGGGATCCGCCTCCCTCACACCAACATCCTGGCTGGCTGGAATCTAACAGTCCTGGCCAGAGCGGCGAGCGGCAGCGGACGTCCGGGGAAGGCCAGTTAACGCTCGGATAACTGAACGCATCCCTCCGCGTCCGCTCCCTTGACACCCCGCCGCGAACCGACGACTCTTCAACACATCACTGGTGGGAGCGCTCCCACAGTACCTGACACATACACATCCCGCACGTTCCCCGCCCGAGCCGCAGCGAGTACGAACGGGCCCAACCATGCAGTTGGCCGGGGGGTCGGCACGTCAGGCAACAGGAGGACGCAATGCGCACGAGCATCCGCCGGTCCCGCAGGCTGGGGGCCTTCGTGGCCGTCGCCGCGCTGACCACAGGGCTGCTGGCCGGCTGCGCCAACGACTCGGACGACGGCTCGTCGAACGCGGACGGCGGCAGCAACGGCAGTGGCAAGGGCAAGATCACGCTGACCATCGGGACCTTCGGCGTCTTCGGCTACAAGCAGGCCGGCCTCTACGACGAGTACATGAAGCTCCATCCGAACATCAACATCAAGGAGAACGTCACCACTCGTACCGACGTCTACTGGCCGAAGGTGCTCACCCGCCTCCAGGCCGGCTCCGGCACCGACGACATCCAGGCCATCGAGGTCGGCAACATCACCGAGGCCGTCCAGACGCAGGGGAACAAGTTCGTCGACCTCGGCAAGGACGTCGACAAGTCGCAGTGGCTGGACTGGAAGAACGCCCAGGCCACCACCAAGGACGGCAAGCTCATCGGGCTCGGGACCGACATCGGGCCGATGGCCATCTGCTACCGCCAGGACCTGTTCAAGCAGGCCGGCCTGGAGACCGACCGGACCAAGCTCGCCGCACAGTGGAAGGGCGACTGGGCCAAGTACGTCGACGTCGGCAAGCAGTACATGAAGAAGGCGCCCAAGGGCACCAAGTTCGTGGACTCCGCGTCCTCCGTCTACAACGCGGCCCTGGGCGGCGGCGACCAGCGGTACTACGACAAGGACGGCAACGTCGTCTGGGACAAGTCCAGCGGTGTGAAGACGGCCTGGGACGTGGCAATGTCCGTCGCGACCAGCAACATGTCGGCGAAGCTGAAGCAGTTCGACCCGACCTGGGACCAGGGGTACGCCAACGGCACCTTCGCCACGGTGGCCTGCCCGGCCTGGATGATCGGCTACATCGAGCAGAAGTCCGGTGACTCCGGCAAGGGCAAGTGGGACGTGGCGGCGGCCCCGACCGCGGCCAACTGGGGCGGCTCCTTCCTCGGTGTGCCGACGGCGAGCAAGCACCAGAAGGAGGCCGTCGAGCTGGCCAAGTGGCTGACCGCGCCCGAGCAGCAGGCCAAGGTCTTCGCCAAGCAGGCGAGCTTCCCGTCGACCCCGTCGGCGTACGCGAGCCTGAAGCCGGCCGCCGACACCACGGCGTACTTCTCGAACGCGCCGATCACGCAGATCTTCTCCGACTCGGCGAAGACCATCCCGACGCAGTACTTCGGCACGAAGGACCAGCCGATCAACACCGCGATCACCGACGTCGGCATCCTCCAGGTCGAGCAGAAGGGCAAGTCCCCCGCGCAGGGCTGGGACGCCGCGTCCAAGGAGATCAAGGACGTGCTCGGCCAGTGACCAGCTCCAAGCAGGCTCTCGCGCACCCCGCGTCGAGCGCCGAGGCCGCGCCCGGCACCCCGCCGGGCGCGGCCCGGGGCGCTCACGGTCGCGGTACGCCGGCGGGCACCGACTCCTGGCGCAGCCGGCTGTACCGCTGGGACATGAAGGCGTCGCCGTACGCGTTCGTCGCCCCCTTCTTCGTCCTGTTCGGGGCCTTCACGCTGGTCCCGCTGCTCTACACGGCCTGGTACTCGCTGCACAACGTCCAGCTGTCGGCGCTGGACCACCAGACCTGGGCGGGCCTGGACAACTACCGGAACCTGTTGTCCTCGGACTTCTTCTGGAACGCCCTGAAGAACACGTTCACCATCGGGCTGATCTCCACGGTTCCGCAGCTGCTGGCCGCGCTCGGCCTCGCCCATCTGCTGAACTACAGGCTGCGCGGCTCGACCGTGTGGCGGGTCGTGATGCTGACCCCGTACGCCACCTCGGTGGCCGCCGCGACCCTGGTGTTCACGCTGCTGTACTCGTGGGACGGCGGCATGATCAACTGGATTCTCCACTTCGTCGGGGTCGATCCCGTCAACTGGCGTGAGTCGGACTGGGGTTCGCAGTTCGCGGTGTCGTCGATCGTGATCTGGCGCTGGACTGGCTACAACGCGCTGATCTACCTGGCGGCGATGCAGGCGATCCCGACGGATCTGTACGAGTCGGCGGCGCTCGACGGCGCGAACCGCTGGCAGCAGTTCCGGCATGTGACGATCCCGCAGCTGCGGCCCACGATCCTGTTCACGATCGTCGTCTCCACCATCGGCGCGACCCAGCTCTTCGGCGAGGTCCTGCTGTTCGGCGGGGTCAGCGGGTCCAAGGGCGGCTCCGAGCACCAGTACCAGACGCTCGGTCTGTACATGTACGACCAGGGCTGGATCATCGGCAACCTCGGCAAGGCGTCCGCGATCGCCTGGTCGATGTTCCTGATCCTGTTGATCGTCGCCGCGGTCAATCTGCTGCTCACCCGACGGCTGAGGAAGTCCCAATGACGACCAGTGAACTGACGCTGCCCGCGGCGAAGGCGACGAAGGTGAAGCGTCGCCGGGTGATGGGCGCGGGCAAGCAGCTGCACGCGGGCCCGGTGACGTACGTCGTCCTGACGATCTTCGCTCTCGTCTCGCTGGCCCCGCTGGTGTGGACGGCGATCGCGGCCTCGCGCACCGACCGGCGGCTCGCCCAGACTCCGCCGCCACTGTGGTTCGGCGGCAACCTGTTCAAGAACATGCAGGCCGCCTGGGACCAGGCGGGGCTCGGTACGGCGATGTTCAACTCGGTGATCGTGGCGGGCACGATCACGGTGAGCACGGTGCTGTTCGCCACGCTGGCCGGCTTCGCCTTCGCCAAGCTGCGGTTCCGGTTCTCCGGCCTGCTGTTGCTGCTGACCATCGGCACGATGATGATCCCGCCGCAGCTGGCCGTCGTACCGCTGTACCTGTGGATGTCGAACTTCGGCTGGTCCAACCAGCTGCAGACGGTGATCCTGCCGAGCCTGGTGACGGCGTTCGGCACGTTCTTCATGCGGCAGTACCTGGTGCAGGCGCTGCCGTCGGAGCTGATCGAGGCGGCCCGGGTGGACGGGGCGAGCAGCATCCGGATCGTGTGGCACGTGGTGTTCCCGGCCGCCCGGCCCGCGATGGCCGTGCTCGGCCTGCTGACCTTCGTGTTCGCCTGGAACGACTTCCTGTGGCCGATCATCGCCCTGAACCAGCAGAACCCGACCGTGCAGGTGGCCCTGAACTCGCTCGGCACCGGCTATGTCCCGGACCAGGCGGTGATCATGGCGGGTGCGCTGCTCGGCACGCTGCCGCTGCTGATCGCCTTCCTGCTGTTCGGCAAGCAGATCGTGGGCGGGATCATGCAGGGCGCGATCAAGGGCTGACACCCTCCGGCAAGGGGGCCGGGCCACCGCCGCCCCGGCCCCTTCCTCCCCCACCTCCCCACCCACTTCGTCGGTCTCCTACGACCTCAATGGGAGCGCTTCCATGCCTGAACCCGTTACCTCCGTGACCTTTCCTCCCGCCTTCCTCTGGGGCGCCGCGACCTCCGCGTACCAGATCGAGGGGGCGGTGCGGGAGGACGGCCGCACCCCCTCGATCTGGGACACCTTCAGCCATACGCCGGGCAGGACGGCCGGCGGCGAGACCGGTGACATCGCCGTCGACCACTACCACCGCTACCGCGACGACGTGGCGCTCATGGCGGACCTGGGCCTGAACGCCTACCGCTTCTCGGTCTCCTGGTCCCGGGTGCAGCCGACCGGGCGGGGCCCGGCGGTCCAGGTGGGCCTGGACTTCTACCGCCGCCTGGTGGACGAGCTGCTCGCGCGCGGCATCAAGCCGGCGGTCACCCTCTACCACTGGGACCTGCCGCAGGAGCTGGAGGACGCGGGCGGCTGGCCGGAGCGGGACACCGCGCTCCGGTTCGCCGAGTACGCGCAGCTGGTCGGCGAGGCGCTGGGCGACCGGGTGGAGCACTGGATCACCCTCAACGAGCCCTGGTGCAGCGCCTTCCTGGGCTACGGCTCCGGCGTCCACGCCCCCGGGCGCACCGACCCGGCTGCCTCCCTGCGCGCGGCCCACCACCTCAACCTGGCCCACGGCCTGGGTACGGCGGCCCTGCGCTCGGTGATGCCGGCCCGCAACCAGATCGCCATCAGCCTCAACTCCTCGGTGGTACGACCCCTTTCGCAGGACCCGGCCGACCTGGCGGCGGCCCGCCGCATCGACGACCTGGCCAACGGGATCTTCCACGGGCCGATGCTGCACGGGGCGTACCCCGAGACCCTCTTCCCGGCGACGGCTTCGGTCACCGACTGGTCGTACGTCCTCGACGGCGACGTCCGCACGATCAACGCGCCGCTGGACGCGCTCGGCCTGAACTACTACACGCCGACCCTCGTCTCGGCAGCCCCCGACACGGTCCGGGGCCCGCGGGCCGACGGCCACGGCGCCAGCGACCACTCCCCCTGGCCGGCCGCGGACGGTGTGCTGTTCCACCAGACCCCGGGCGAGCGCACGGAGATGGGCTGGACGATCGACCCGACGGGCCTGCACGAGCTGATCATGCGCTACTCACGGGAGGCCCCCGGCCTGCCGCTGTACATCACCGAGAACGGCGCGGCCTACGACGACAAGCCCGACCCGGACGGCAACGTCCACGACCCCGAGCGCATCGCCTACCTCCACTCCCACCTCTCGGCGGTCCGCCGCGCCCTCACCGACGGCGCGGACGTACGCGGCTACTACCTGTGGTCCCTGCTGGACAACTTCGAGTGGGCGTACGGCTACGGCAAGCGCTTCGGCGCGGTGTACGTGGACTACGCGACCCTGGAGCGGACCCCGAAGTCGAGCGCGCGGTGGTACGGGGAGGCGGCACGGACGGGGGCGCTGCCGGGGGTGTCGGCCGCCTAGCGGCAAGGGGCGCGGCACCCCTCGGGGGGAGGGGTGCCGCGCCTCGCCGGTCAGGAGCCGTACGGCTCGGTCACTTGAAGGCGCCGAACGCCTTCGAGAACGCGAACTTGTCCTGGGTGATCGAGCTGCACGTGGCATCGGCGGTGGGCTTGGTGCCGCCGTCGCACTGCTTGTCGCGGGTCGCGGACCACATGGAGAGCCAGCCGAGGCCCTTGGACTTGGCGAAGTTCACCAGCTGGGTGGCGTCGTCGACCTTGAAGACCTCGGAGGAGACGTCGTTGACGCCGAGCATCGGGGTGACCGCGACCGTCTTCCAGGCGGCGGAGTCGGACAGCCCCAGCACGCTCTTGACCTGGGCCTGGGTGGCGGTCGCCGCCTGCTCGGCATAGGTGCCCATGTCGCCGCTGTAGGAGGGGCCGTAGTCCATCGCCATGATGTTGACGGTGTCGATCTTCACGCCGTTGGACTTGGCGTTGGAGAGCAGGTTCACGCCGTCCTGGGTCAGGCCCTCGGGCATCACCGGGAGGGTGTAGGAGACGTCCAGGCCCGGGTGCTGGGCCTGGAGCTTGGCTATGGCCTGGGCGCGGCGGGTGTTGGCGGCCGTGTTCGGCAGCGCGCCGCCCTCGACGTCGAAGTCGACCTTGGTCAGCTTGAAGGCGTCGACGACCTTGCCGTAGGCGGCGGCCAGCGCGTCCGCGGAGGAGCAGGTGGTGGCCAGCTCGGAGCCGGAGGCGCCGCCGAAGGAGACTCGGACGTCACCGCCCTTGGCGCGCAGGGAGCCGATCTGCGCGGCCACGCCGTCGCTGGTGACGTCCGTGACGCCGCCCCACTTGGGGGTGCAGCCGCCGCCGTCGGTGATGAAGGCGAGGTTGAAGTTCTTCACGCCGGTCGCGTCGGCCGCGGCGAGGAGGTCGAAGGCCGGGTAGAGGGAGGTGTCGACGTAGGGCGCGAAGCCGGCGGAGGCGGTGGTGCCGCTGCCGGTGCTTCCGGTCGGCGTGGGCGTCGCGCTCTGGGTGGGGGTGGCGCTCTGGGTCGGGGTCGCGGTCTGGGTGGGGGTCGCGGTCTGGGTGGGGGTCGGGGCCGGCGACTGGGTCTGCGTCGGGCGGCCGCTCGGCTCGGGGGTCGCGCCGCCGTCCGCGGAACAGCTCGCGTTGTCGATCCGACAACCGGTGGGATCACCGGCGCCGTTGACGACGAAGCCGACGGTGACCGACTTGCCGGGCGCGAGGCCCTCGGTGTCCCACTTGGCCTGCTTCACGGTGACGTGCTGACCGCTCACGCTCGACTCGCCGTTCCACAGCGAGCTGAGCTTCGCGCCCGCGGGGAGGTCGAACTCCAGCGTCCAGGTCTTCTCCGCCTGGCCGCTGTTGTTGGTGACGACGTACTGCGCGGTGTAGCCCGTCGACCAGTCGCTGGTCTTGGTGTACGCGGCGTTCACGCCGGCCGCGTTCGCGGTGCCGGTCAGCAGGACCGCGCCGCCGCCGACCACGGCCGCGGCGACCAGGCCGCCGATCGCCTTGTTCCTGCCACTGATCCTGCGCCGGTGCATGCTCATGCGCGTGCCTGCTTTCGCTGTTCACGGGGAGGTGAGGTGCGGCAGCACGCTAGCGAGCGAGAATCGGACAAACGGCTTGATACGGGCGGCTGTTGGGGATCTTATGGTGCGCTTAAGGAAGGGATCGGGGACGGTTAAAGGTCGAGACCAATTTGCGCGGCCGGCGCCTCCGCACCGCTCCCCGGCGCCCTCTGTCCTCCGGCCCCCGCCCGTCCAGCTGGAACCAGATCCGCACCTCGGTGCCGCCCAGCACCGAGGAGCCGATGCGGACGTCGCCGCCGGTGGCCTCCGCGAGCCGGCGCACGATATCGAGGCCGAGACCGGTCGAGCCCGCGCTGCCGGAGCCGCGGCCGCGGGCCATCGCCGCCTCGGGGTCGGGTATGCCCGCCCCCGCGTCGGAGACCAGCACGATCACCGCGTCCTCGCCGTTGTGCACGTCGACCGCGAAGGCGGTGCCCTCGGCGGTGTGCCGGAAGACGTTGCCGAGCAGCGCGTCGAGCGCGGCGGCCAGGTCGGCCCGGGCCACGGGTATGCGCACCGGCCGCTCCACTCCGGCCACCCGCCACTTGCGGCCCTCGTCCTCGGCGAGCGCGGACCAGAACTCCATGCGCTCGCGGACCACTTCGGCCGCGTCGCACCCGGCGCCGGGCCCGGCCGCCGCGGTCTGCGGCTTGGCCTCCCGGGCCGTGCGGATGATGGTGTCGACCTCCCGCTCCAGCTGGGCGACGGCCGTCCGGGTCTGCTCGGCGGCCGGACCGCCGCCGAGGGAGGCCGCGTTGAGCCGGAGCACGGTCAGCGGGGTGCGCAGGCGATGGGAGAGATCCGCCGCCAGCTCTCTCTCGTTCGCGAGGAGCTGTACGACCTGGTCGGCCATGGAGTTGAACGCGACCGCCGCGAGCCTGAGTTCGGTCGGGCCCTCCTCCGGCACCCGGGCGCCCAGCTTGCCCTCGCCCAGCTCGTGCGCACCCTCGACCAGCCGCTGCGCGGGCCGCACCATGCGCACCCCGAGCCGGTCGGCGACCGCGACCGAGCCGACGATCAGCGCGAGTCCGACGCCGGCGAGCACCGCCCAGGCCGTGCCGACGCCGTTGCTCATCTCGGACTCGGGGACGTACACCTCGACGACCGCGATCGCGGTGGAGCCGAGCGCGACCGGCTGCAGCAGCGTGGAGCCGCCGGTGACCGAGGTGGTGGAAGCGCGGCCCAGCTTCCGTACGGCCTCGATGTCCCGGTCGGCGGCGCGTTTGCGGCCGAGGTCGAGCGCGGCCTGGCCGTCGGCGGCGGGCAGGTGCACGGCCATCCCGGAGTCGGCGCCGGCCGAGGCCACCACCCGCTCCAGCTTGTCCCGGTCGGTGGTGATGGACAGTGCGGGGGCGACCGCGGCGGCCTCCCGCTCGGCGTTGGAGAACGCGCGGTCGCGGGCCATCTCCTTGACGACGAGACCGAGGGGGACGGCGAAGGCGACCACGACCATCGTGGTGACCGCCAGGCACACCTTGACCAGGGCCCATCTCATCGCGGCGGCTCCCCTTCCCCGTCGGCGAGCACGGGCGGCTCCAGCTTCACGCCGACCCCCCGGAGGGTGTGCAGATAGCGCGGTCGGGCGGCCGTCTCCCCCAACTTCCGGCGCAACCAGGACAGATGCACGTCGATGGTCTGGTCGTCGCCGTAGGACTGTTGCCAGACCTCGGCGAGGAGTTCCTTGCGGGCCACGACGACACCGGGGCGGCCGGCGAGGAAGGCGAGCAGGTCGAACTCGCGGCGGGTCAGGTCGAGCCGGACGCCGTCCAGTTCGGCCTGGCGGCGCAGCGGATCGACGGTCAGCCCGCCGACCCGGATGACGGGCGAGGGCGGGGCCTCCCGGCCGGCGGAGCGAGCCCGGCGCAGCACGGCCGCGATCCGCGCCGACAGGTGCTCGACCGAGAACGGCTTGGTCAGATAGTCGTCCGCCCCCGCGTTCAACAGCCGCACGATCTCCGTCTCGTCGTCCCGCGCGGTGGCGATGATGACGGGCACGTCGGTGATGCCGCGCAGCATCTTCAGGGCCTCGGAGCCGTCCAGGTCGGGCAGTCCGAGGTCCAGGATGACGACGTCGAAACGGAGATGGGCGACCTCGCGCAGCGCCTCCAGTGCCGTACCGACGCTGCGCACGGTGTGCGAGGCGTCGGTCAGATGCCGGATGAGCGCCGAGCGTACGAACTGGTCGTCCTCGACCACGAGCACACTTGCCATGCGCCGCACCGTACGCCATGCGGTGCTGGGGGTCCCCCCGCGCGAGCGAAGCCGAGCGTGGGGGAGGTCCGGCGCCGTGGATAACTCGGGGCAAGTGCGCACGGCGGTAACCCTGAGGCAGTATGGCCCGCGATGCGCAGAGGACTCGTACACGTAATGGCGTGGCTGCTCGCTACGGGCGCGGCGGTCACGCTGTCGTGGTGGGGCGTGCACACGGTGATGGCCGGGACGGCGTACGACCCGCCGCGCGCCCTGCCGATCACGGCGACGGACGCGACCACGCAGCGCTCGAAGCCGCCGGACACGCCGACCGCGCGGCCGGCCCCGTCGAGGAGCCCGTCGTCCGAGCCGCCGTCGCCCACAGCGTCCCGGACGCGGACCCCCAGCACCAGCCCCTCCCCCACGGCCACCGCCTCCGGCCGGGTCAAGGCCTACGACACCGACGGGGGCCGGGCGGTCTTCGACCTGGGGCCGACGAGCGCCACGCTCGTCTCGGCGACCCCGGGGACCGGCTGGTCGATGCAGGTGTGGAAGACGGAGACGTGGATCCGGGTGGAGTTCAGCAGCGGCGCGGACCGGGTGTCGGTGTTCTGCACCTGGCACGACGGGCCGCCGCATGTGGAGGTCGGCACCTACTGAGCCGTCGGCGCTAACGGAACACCGAGGGCGGCGGGGCCGGGGAGGCCACCGCCGCCGCGTCCGTCACGGGTGCGGCGCCGCCGGTGAAGTCGAGGAGCTGCTTGCCGTGTTCGACCCGGGCGGGGTGCGGGTCGGAGGCGGCGCGGCGGGTGAGTTCGGCGAGCGGGAGCGGGAGGTCGCAGGCGGCCAGGATGGCGTTGCCGAAGCGCTTGCCGCGCAGCACGGCCGGGTCCGCGATCAGCGCGAGTTCCGGGAAGCGGGCGGCGGCGGTGGCTATCTGGCCGCGCAGATGGGCGAGCGGCGGGCCGTCGGCGAGGTTGGCGGCGTAGACACCGGTGGGCTTCAGGGCCCGGCGGACCTCGTCCAGGAACTCGGTGGAGGTGAGGTGGGCGGGGGTCCGGGCGCCGCTGAAGACATCGGCGATGACCAGGTCGGCCCAGCCGTCCGGCACCTTGGCAAGACCTTCGCGGGCGTCCGCCGCCCGCACCCGTATCCGGGCGTTCGGGTCCAGCGGCAGCTCGCGGCGGACCAGTTGGACCAGGGCCGCGTCCCGCTCGACGACCTGCTGGGTGGAGCGGGGGCGGGTGGCGGCGACGTACCGGGCGAGGGTGAGGGCGCCGCCGCCGAGGTGCACCGCCTGCACCGGCTTTCCGGGCGGGGCGACGAGGTCGATGACATGGCCGAGGCGGCGCTGGTACTCGAAGGAGAGGTACTCCGGGTCGTCCAGGTCGACGTGCGACTGGGGCGCCCCGTCGATCAGCAGCGTCCAGGCCCGGGCGCGGTCCGGGTCGGGTATGAGCTGCGCGAGCCCGCCGTCGACCGTCTCCACCACGGCCTCGACGGCGGCCGACCTGCGCCGGTTGTTCCTGGACCTGCCCATCGGTCCATTTTCGCAGCTGCCGCGGGTGCCCGCTTCACCGGCAGCTGTCGGCCGCCTTGATCAGCCGGGCCGCCTCCCCGAGGGCCCGGCGCAGCACCACCGGGTCGGTCGCGAGGTCGGACTCGCCGGGCGGCACCAGCCAGTCCGAGCCCTCCACCGGCGGCTCCGGGGTCAGCCGCAGCCCCCGCCCGTCGGTCTCGGTGCAGGTGCTGCCCGGTACGTCCCAGCAGGCGGCGGTGCCCGCCGGCACCAGGAAGCCGAGGGTGTCGCATCCGTCGTCGTGCAGGACGGGCCCCACGGCCTCCCCGGCCCCCCGCCGCAGGATGTCGACCGCCTCCAGCCCCTGCCGGGTCGGCACCGTGACGAGGTCGCAGGCCGCGTCGCCCGCCGTCATCGGCGGCGTCGCGACCGGCGTATCCGGCATACAAGGATCGTTGCTCTGGCTGGTCTCCATGCCGGCCTCCACCACGCCGCCCTGTTGCAGTCCACGGAGTCCAACGCGCGAGCGCGTCAACGGCTACGGCGCAAGTGCGCCGCAAAGGATGGCAGTTCATGGCAGATCATGGATGAGATATCCGGTTTGTAGCTAAACAAAGCGTGGCGGGTCCGACACAGCAGGTACGTTCTTGCTCGCCGGAACCAGGGTGTCACAGGACAACTCAGCCCGAATCCACTCCGGATCCGGCATGGTTCGACGGTTCGCACGAGAGGACCCGGCCATGGCGTCGTCAACCGAGACCTCGTCACAGCCCGAACGGCCACCCCGGCCGAACCTCGCCTTCCGGCAGCTGCGCGGCCGGCGCTCACCGGCCGAGTTCGCGGCACTGGTGCGGCGGGCCGCCCGCGAGATCGGTGAGCGGGTGAGCTGTGACGCGCGCTACATCGGCAGGGTCGAGGCGGGTGAGATCCGCTGTCCCAACTACGCGTACGAACGGGTGTTCCTGCACATGTTCCCCGGCCGCACGCTCACCGACCTCGGCTTCGCGCCGCGCTCCTCCGTCCGCGGACGCGCGGCGCGTCCGCCCGGGGAGGCGCCCCCGGCGCTCGGCACCGCTGAGACGCGGGGGGCGTGCGAGCCGTATGACACACCGGACCGGTACGACCCGCAGAACCCGTACGACCCGCACGAGCCGTACGAGAACGACCACTTGGACCACGAGGAGAGCGACGTGCTGCGTCGCGCATTCATGACCGGCGGAGGCGCCACGGTTGCCGCCGCCACGCTGAGCCCGTTGGGGCTCACCACCGACGCCGTGGCGGCGGCCCGGCCGCCACGCCGCGCCGGAACCCCCGAGGCGGCCGCCCTGGAGGAGGCCGTCCGCCGCATCCGGCTGCTCGACGACCGGCACGGCGCGGACGGCCTGTACCGGCGCGCGGCAGCGCCACTGCGCGCCGCCTACGCGCTCCTGGACGCCGGAGCGACCCGGCAGACGACCGCCGAGCGACTACACTCGGGCGCCGGTGAACTCGCCATCTCCGTGGGCTGGCTGGCCCACGACTCCGGGCGCTTCGACGACGCCCGCTCGCACTACGCGGAGGCGCTCGCGACCGCCCGGATGACCGGCGACCCCGGTCTGGAGGCCCACGCGTTCTGCAACACGGCGTTCCTGGCCCGCGACGCCGGACGCCCCCGCGAGGCGGTGCGCGCCGCGCAGGCCGCCCAGCGCGTCGCCCGCCCGCTGGGCTCCCCCCGTCTGATGTCCCTGCTCGCCCTGCGCGAGGCGGGCGGCTGGGCGGGGCTCGCCGACCGCACCGGCTGCGAACAGGCACTGGCCCGGGCCCAGGCCCTCTTCGAGCGGGGCCACTCGGACGCCGACGCCGAGTGGATGAGCTTCTACGGAGAGGCCGAGCTGGAGGGTCTTGAGGCGCAGTGCTGGTCGACGCTGGGCGACTGGCGGCGCGCGTCCCGGCACGCGCGCCGTGCGGCGGACCTCCAGGACCCGCACTTCACCCGCAACATCGCCCTCTACACCGCCGAACTCGCCGACGACCTGGCCCGCGAGGGCCGCCCCGACGAGGCGGCCGCCGCCGCGCTGCACGTCCTGTCCCTGCTGGACCAGGTCCAGTCCTCCCGCATCCAGACGATGCTGGCGGGGACGGCACGGGTGTTGCTGCCGCATCGGCGGGCTTCGGGGGTGTCGGACTTCCTGGACCGCCATGCTTCGCTGCCGCGGGCCGGGCGGGGGTAGGAGCGGGGGCTGTACCGGCTACCCCGCCAAGTGCCCCAAGTCGTTCCAGCTCTCGATCGCCGGCTCGCCGTAGGCCCAGCCCAGTATCGAAAGGGAGGTCGGGTTCAGGCGTATGCGGGCCGCGAAGTCCAGGGGCAGGCCGAGCCACCGTGCGCCGATGGACCGCAGGATGTGCCCGTGGGCGAAGACCAGTACGTCACGGTCGGCCGAGCGGGCCCAGGCCACGACCTCGTCCGCGCGCGCGGTGACCTCGGCGATGGTCTCGCCCTCGGGGACGCCGTCCCGCCAGATCAGCCACCCCGGCCGCACGGCCTGGATCTCGGCGGGCGTCATGCCCTCGTACGCGCCGTAGTCCCATTCCATGAGCGTGTCCCAGGACTCGGCACGCTCACCGAACCCGGCCAGCTCGCACGTCTCACGCGCGCGTGCCAGCGGACTGGTCCGCACCTCGACACCCGGCAGCCCGTCCAGCGGAGGGCGATGCAGCCGCTCGCCGAGCAGCTTGGCCCCGCGCCGGCCCTCCTCCAGGAGCGGCACATCGGTCCTGCCGGTGTGCTTGCCGGACAGCGACCATGCCGTCTGTCCGTGCCGGGCCAGCAGGATGCGCGGTGCCATGGGGGACCTTTCCAGAAGCAGGGAGGGGTCCCTCCATCATCGCAGGGGCAACCCACCGCGCGATCTCGGCGTCTTTGAGGGCTGAAGCGCCCGCATGGCCGGGATATGGACACCGTAAAGTGGCACGGTCGCCCGTCGGGGCGCACCAGGCAGAAGGGGGAGGGCGATCGGATGCCGCAGACCGAGACACCGGGCACCGAGGTGGCCCCGCGAACCCGGCTGCGGTGGTGGACCGAGCTGCCCCTGATCCTGCTGGTCTACGGCTGCTACTCGGCCGGCCGCCTCCTCGCGCGGGGTGACGTCTCCACCGCCGTCGACCACGGCCTGGCCATCCTGCGCATCGAGAAGGCCCTGTACCTCAACGCCGAGCACCCGCTCAACCGGCTGTTCACGCGCGAGGCGTGGCTCGGCGTACCGGCCGACTTCTGGTACGCCTCCCTGCACTACCTGGTCACGCCCGTCATCCTCGTCTGGCTGTTCCGGGCCCGCGCCGAGCACTACCGGGCGGCCCGCACCTGGCTGATGACGTCCACGTTCATCGGCCTGATCGGCTTCACCCTGCTGCCCACCTGCCCGCCTCGTCTGCTCGCCGACGGCCACGGCTTCGTCGACACGATGGCCCAGTACAGCTCGTACGGCTGGTGGGGCGGCGAGGCCAGCGCGCCGCGCGGCATGGGCGGCATGACCAACCAGTACGCGGCGATGCCGAGCCTGCATGTCGGCTGGGCGCTGTGGTGCGGGGTCATGCTGTGGCGGTACGGCGGCACCCGCCTCACGAAGGCCCTCGGCGTCGCCTACCCGCTGGTGACCGCGATCGTCGTCATGGGCACCGCCAACCACTACTCCCTGGACGCGGTCGCCGGTGTCGCGGTGATGGGCGTGGGCCTGCTGCTCGCGCCGCGCGTGCTGCGCGGTGCGGATCTGCTGCGGGCCCGCTTCGAGCGCCGTACCCCAGCGGTCCCTTCGGGCACGGGTTCCCCGATTGTCAGTGGCGGATGCCAGACTTCCGCGGGTGAGCGAATTCCACGGCAGCGCGAGTCGCAGCTCGCATCCGCAGCCGAACCGGACGGCTCCCCCAGCGACGCAGGGGAAGAGGCTCCGGCAGCGGCTCGCTGAGCTGCGCGGTCCCGACGTACCGGCCAAGGCCCTGGACGCGCGCGCCCTCGCGGCGCTCGCCGCGAACCCCGGGTGCCGCAGGCGGGCGATCCTGGACGGCGCCGGAGTGGACAAGGCGGCGCTGGCCGGCGCGCTGGGCGCGCCCTCCGGCTTCGGGCAGTCGCAGTTCGCGCTGACCCGGGGCAACGCGTTCGAGGCACGGGTGAAGGCGGACGGCGGCGCCGAACTGCTGCGGCTGGTCCACACACGGCTCGACCCGGGCGCGGAACCGCCCGCCGGAGCGGCCGTCCCCGACCTGTCCGCGCTCGGCCCCGAGGGCCGGACGGCCCGTACGGCGCTGGCGCTGCGTGAGGCCGTGGCCGCGGGCGGCTGGACGCTGCTGGACCACCCGATGCTGGCGCTGGACGTGGCGGGCTCGCTCGCGTTCCTGGAGCCGGACGCGGTGGTGGTGCACCCGGACGGCAGCTGGACGGTCGTGGAGATCAAGTCCTTCCCGATGCTGGACGGTTCGGCCGACCCGGCGAAGGTGGGCGCGGCCGCCCGGCAGGCGGCGGTGTACGTGCTGGCCCTGGAGGAGGTCGCGGCCCGTCTCGACCACCCCGCTCCCCGGGTACGGCACCGGGTGCTGCTGGTGTGCCCGAAGGACTTCTCCAACCTGGCCACCGCCTCCGCCGTGGACGTGCGCAAGCAGCGCGCTGTCACCGCCCGCCAGCTGGCCCGGCTCACCCGCATCGAGGAGATCGCCGACGCCCTGCCCGAGGGCGTGTGCTTCGCACCGGACCGCCCGGCCGAGGAGCTGACGGCGGCCGTCGAGACGGTCCCGGCGACATACGCGCCCGAGTGCCTGTCGGCCTGCGAACTGGCCTTCCACTGCCGGGAACGCGCCGGCGCGGCGGACGCCGTGACCCGCCTCGGCCGCCCCCTGCGGGCCGAGCTGGGCGGCCTGACCACGGTCGAGGACGTCCTCGCGGCGGCCCGCGGCGACAGCGGCGACCCCGACGACCCGACGGTGGCCGCGCTGCGCCGGGCGGCGGCCCTGCGCGCGGAGGCACTCGCCACGGCCGGCCGGGCGGTGGCCCCGTGTCCCTGATCGCCACCCTGGCCCGGCTGGAGGCCGTCAGCACCGGACGTGCCCAGCCGGCCGCGACCGTCCGCCACCGGCACCTGTCCGAGCACCCCCTGGTGTTCGTGCCGCTCACCACCGCCGGCGAGGCAGGCGCCCCGCTCGGTGCTCTGGTGGGCACCGACCGGGACGCGCCACGGCTGCTGGTCGTACCCCAGCCCCGCGACCGTGACCTGCGGTTCGCGTTCCTCGCCGAGCTGGCCGATGTCGTCCTGCCGTACCTCGACTCCTACGCGCAGGCCGTCGAGGCGGCCGAGCGCACGGAGACCGACCCGGAGTCCGGCAAGCGGGTCAAGGTCGAGGTCGAGCTGTGCACGGACGCGCCCCAGCTGATCGTGCCGAGCCGCGCGGGCCTGGACTTCGTACGGCTGCTCGGCCGCTCCATGCGCTTCCGCCGCACCGCCGAACAGGACCCGGAGACGCCCCACCCCGCGCCGCCCCGCATCCCCCTGCTGGGCCGCTGGCTCACCCACTACGGCGAGCGGGCCCGCGTACCCGGTTCCTCGCTGCTCCTGGCCCTGACCGACGTGCTGTCCCGGCACTGGGCGACCGGCCAGTCCAGCCTGGAGGACCAGCACCTGGGCGCGCTGCTCGCCTGGATCGACCCTGCCTCGGACAGCACCGGCGCCGAGGCCGCCCGCCGGGCCGAACTCGCGCGCGACGCCGACGGCCAGCTGCTGTGCCCGCCGGCCGGCCCGGCCACCGACCCGGCGTTCGACAACAAGCTCCTGGCCCCGGCCATCGAGCGCTACGACCGCGCACGCGGCGCGCTGGCCGCCGCCGAGGACGCCCTGCAGGCGGACGACCGGCTGGCCGCGCTCACCGCGGCCGAGCGGGAGATCCGCAACCTGGTCGAAAGCCGCACCCGGCCCACCTGGGACGCGGTCTGGCGGGGCCTGGACCTGCTGCGGGCGCTGCCGGAGGGGGCGCGTGTCGAGGAGCGGTGGACCCGGGACCGCTGGTCGTTCACCGGCCACCGCGACCGGGTCCTTGCCGGTGAACCCCCGCAGCCGCGCCGCGACGACGCGGTGACGGCGGCGAACAAGCTGGCCACGCGCGAGCGCGAGCAGGCCCGGCTGGAGGCGCAGGAGGCGCTGGACGACCCGCTGGTGCTGGCCGGGCGGCGGCTGGCCGGGGAGGCCTTCGCGGGCGAGGTGACCGATGTCGTCCTGGCGTACAGCGAGGGCAAGCGGCCCAGCCCGCGCCCGCTGGTGACGGTGCGCACGGACGACCGGCCGCATCTGGCGGAGCGCGCGAAGGTCTTCCGCTCGCTGGGCGGCAAGCCGCAGGCGGCGGAGTTCGTCGGATACGACGGCTCTCCTGACGAGGGAGTCCTCGTCCTCCGGATCGTGGACAAGATGGGCCGGGGCAAGGAGCCCGAGCCCGGTTCGGTGCCGGAGAAGGGCGACGCGGTCTGCTTCACCCTCTTCGAGCACGAGCAGCGCGGCGGCGCGAAGCTGCCCGACCCGGAGGAGACCCCGTGGACGCACGGCGGCCCGCCGGGCGAAGCCGTACCGGAAGCGCCCGACACGACGACCGAGGAGGACGTGCTGTGACGACGGTCGACTTCGACCCCGGAGCCGCTGCCGCCCGCGCCACGGCCGCGATCCTCCACGACACCCTGCAGGGCACCGATCGGGGTGTGGTCGTCGACTCCCCGCCCGGCGCCGGCAAGTCCACCCTGGTGGTCCGTGCGGCCCTCGAACTGGCCGAGGCGGGCCGCCCGTTGATGGTGGTGGCACAGACGAACGCCCAGGTGGACGACCTCGTCCTCCGCCTCGCCGAGAAGAACCCGGACCTGCCCGTCGGCCGCCTGCACAGCAGCGACACGGACGCCTACGACAAGGCGCTGGACGACCTCCCGCAGGTCCGCACGTCGGCGAAGGCGGCGGACCTGGCCGGCCTCCCGGTCGTCCTGTCCACGGCCGCGAAGTGGGCGCACGTCAAGGTGGACGAGCCGTGGCGGCACGCGATCGTCGACGAGGCGTACCAGATGCGCTCGGACTCCCTGCTGGCCGTGGCAGGCCTGTTCGAGCGGGCGCTGTTCGTGGGTGACCCGGGCCAGCTGGACCCGTTCGCGATCGTGGGCAGCGAGCAGTGGGCGGGCCTGTCGTACGACCCCTCGGCCTCGGCGGTCACCACCCTCCTGGCGCACAACCCGGGCCTGCCCCAGCATCGCCTGCCCGTCTCCTGGCGCCTCCCGGCCTCCGCGGCCCCGCTGGTCTCGGACGCCTTCTACCCCTACACCCCGTTCCGCAGCGGCACCGGCCCCGACGACCGCCGCCTCGCCTTCGCCGTCCCCTCCGACGGCTCGGGCCCGGACCGGGTGATCGACGAGGCGGCGGAATCCGGCTGGGGCCTGCTGGAGCTGCCCGGCCGGCACACCCCGCGCACGGACCCGGAGGCGGTCCGGGCGGTGGCCACGGTCGTACGGCGCCTGCTGGACCGCGAAGGCGCCGCCGTCTCGGAACGCTCCCCGGCCCCCTCCCCGCTCACCCCCGACCGCATCGCCGTCGGCACGGCCCACCGCGACCAGGCGGCGGCGGTCCGCTCGGCGCTCGCGGAGCTGGGCGTCACGGATGTCACCGTCGACACGGCCAACCGCCTCCAGGGCCGCGAGTACGACGTCACGGTCGTCCTCCACCCGCTCTCCGGCCGCCCCGACGCCACCGCCTTCCACCTGGAGACCGGCCGCCTGTGCGTCCTGGCCTCCCGCCACCGCCACGCCTGCATCGTCGTCTGCCGCGCCGGCGTAGGCGACCTCCTGGACGACTACCCCTCCACAGAGCCGGTCCAGCTGGGGACGCTGGTGAAGTTTCCTGACGGTTGGGAGGCGAATCACGCGGTGTTGGCGCACCTGGCAGAGCACCGCGTCGGCTGGCGCCCATGACCGGACCCACGGCGCCGGGCCGACAAGCCACGAACCAGCACCGTCCATCCGCCGGACGGAGTCCGGCACGCCGCCGGAGGCGGCCAATGGATACAGCCCTGACGGTTGGGAGGCGAATCACGCGGTGTTGGCTCATCTGGCGGAACATCGGGTGAGCTGGCGGCCTTGAGTTTCTTGGTGTGTACGCGGGACTTCGGGCAGACCCGAGGTCCCCTTGCGCCCGCGCGAGACAATGGAGGGTGGACCACCTGAAGGCGGCGCCCACCGGACCGTACGAGGAGGAGACGAGACATGGCGGAGCCCACGCCGCGTCGGCATGAACCGCGGCTACGCCCCGCGCCCCTGATCTTCGAGCCCGCGGAGGCGGCCTCCGATCCCGAGCACTTCTTCGACCTGGAGTCGATGGAGGATCCACAGGCGCTGCTGGCGCGGGCGACGGAGCTGGCCCTGGCCTTCCAGGCGGCGGCCGACCGGGCCGTGGAGTTCCAGGCCATCGCGGCGGCCCAGCTCGCCGACCCGCGCCGGTTCGACCGGCTGACCCCGGCAGACATCGCCGAGCGGGCGGAGTGGACCGAGGACTACGCCAAGAAGATGGTGGAGTTCGGCCGGGATCTGCTGCGCGGAGTCGACACCGAGGGCCGGAGCCCCGTCGACCCCGTCTAGCCCACGCGTCACCCGCTTGGCATATGCCAGGCGGGCAAGATACTCCTCCCCGCCCGCCCCTGTCCCGGTTTTCCGCAACCCAGAAGAGCCGCGTGCTCACGGCCGGTACATGTAGTCGTCATGAGCTGCACACCGCATGTCACCTGTGCCACCGCCGACGGAGCCGCGTGGCTCGCCTCGGCAGGAACGTATCCGCGAAGCACGCTCGCCCTGTGGCGGGAGCGACCCGACGCCCCGCTGGTCCTCCCCTGCGGCTCCGTCTTCGACGTGGTGAGCGCCCCGGCGATCTTCGGGCGCCGCATGCTGGACCGCTTATGGGACGAGGGTCCGGGGTCCGGGCCGGTCGCGGTGTTCCGGGGCCGCATGCTGCTGTTCACCGCCCCTGGCACGGCCCATCGGCTGCCCTCGCTGCTGAGCTGGGAGGAGTGGGGGTCCCACCGCACGGAGGCGGTTCCGCCGCTGCTCTGCCACGGCACGGGAGACGCCGTGACCGTCCCGTCCCTGTCCGGCGACGAGTCCCCCACCCCGGGCGGCTCCCGCTGGCTGGTCGCCCCGGACACGCGTCATCCCTGGCTGCCGGGCCCCGAGGTCCTGCTCTGGGCGGCCGTACGAGCGGCCCGTGCGGCCGTACGGATATCGATTTTTCCTCCCGCCGACCAGGATGCTAAGGTCTACGACGTCAGCAGGCGCCGCTAGCTCAGTTGGTTAGAGCAGCTGACTCTTAATCAGCGGGTCCGGGGTTCGAGTCCCTGGCGGCGCACATGACGACGGCGGGTCGGTTCGAAAGAATCCGGCCCGCCGTTTTTCGTATACCAAAGCTCCTGCAAGGCGCGCGCTCAGCCCGTCACCCCCGGCGTGATCTTCACCGTCCAGGCGCCGGACGCCGTCCGCCCCTCCACCTCCACCTTCACGCCCTCCCCGGGCACCGTGAAGCTCTCCCCGAGGGAGACCGGGGCATCGGCCAGGGGCGGGTAGACCGAGTTCTCCCAGCACGCCTCGGTGTGCGGGTGGGCATCCACCACCTCGATCGGGCCGCCGCCGGACTCCGCGCCACCGCGCACCCGGTAGACCAGGACCCCCTGCCGGCAGCCCGCGCGGTCGTTGCCCACCGGACCGCGCGCCTCGAAGGCCAGGACGCTGTCGGCGCCGGTGCGCACGACCGCCAGCTTCGCGCCATGGCCGAGGCCGAAGGCCGGGGCACCGGCCGCGCCCTGCACCGGGACGCCGGGGCCCGCGGCCAGCGGCTCCAGGGTCAGCCGGGTCGGCCCCGCACCCCGCACGCACACCACCTGGCGCGGATCCAGCCAGCCCAGCTTCCACTTGTGCCAGGCGAACAGGTCCGGGGACAGTCCGAACTGGCTGCCCATCAGGTCCCAGTCGCCGACGTAGGTGTCCCAGTCGCCCTTGCCGTCGACCGGGCGGTGGTAGAGGTCGGGGAGGTCGAAGACATGGCCGGTCTCATGGGCGAGAACCAGCCGGTCGGGCGGGTGCTTCTCGAAGACCGTGACGACCCGCCGTACGTCCGTGCCGTCCACGTGCATGGGGGTGTCGAGGTTGACGACCTTCGTCGCGTCCGAGTCGACGCCGGGCGCGTCCGGGTCGGCGACGAAGTAGACGACGTCGTAGCGGGAGAAGTCGACCTCCCGGTCGGCCGCGGCGAACGCGTCGCGCAGATAGGCGGCGCGGTTCTCGGGGCTCCAGTCGCGCTTCATGGCGTACGAGACGGACGGCCGCGGCATGCGCAGCCAGTGGCCGAGCGGGTGCGGGCGCAGCGTGAACCGGCCGTACGAGGCCTGTTCGAAGAAGCGGCTGGTGGCCGGGAAGTGGTCGGCGGCCAGCTCGGCGGGGGTGGTGCGCGGGGTGGCGTCCGGGAAGGACAGGAAGATCATGACGGCGTCGAGCGTGCCGGTCGGGCGGGTGTAGTCGGGGTTCCAGGTGTCCACGCCCTCCGAGTGGTGGGCCTCGCTGCGGTGCAGGGCGCAGGGCGCCGTCGAGAAGGGTTCGGCGACCGACGGGCCGGTGAGGATCGAGGTCGCGGCGAGCGCCGACATCGTGGTGAACACGGCGGCGGTGCTGCGCAGCTTGGGCACGAAAGGACCTCCGGATTCGGTTCGCGGGACACCGAATCCAGACTGTGGTAGTTCATTGATGTTCGTCCTGTTTGCCTGAACCAGAAGGGTGAGTGCGCCCGTTTGGGCTCCGGCGTGCACCTAGAGCCGACACCCCGAAACACTCACGGAACGTCACAACTGGTCGGGGGCCTGAAGAACCCGTCCAGGTGCGGGCAGAAACGATCTGTCAGAACCTGTGGTCTGTCCGGGAGACTGGAGAGTGGCTGGAAGGCCCCAGGGCCAGCCTCTATGATCGGCACACTTTCCGGCACGGACACAGATCGAGTGCACTGCGGGAGCGAGCGGTGAGCGGAACCTCCGAAGGGCCGACGCCCGCGGCAGACCTCGACCGGTCAGCCGTCACAGACAGTGACCACGGCATCTACCACCGTGTCTTCGCGGCGGCCCCGCTCTCCATGGCCGTCGTCGATCGCGAGGGGCTCGTCGTCAGCGCCAACGCGGCCTTCGGCGACCTGCTCGGCGGCGACCCGGACGGGCTGACCGGACGGGTCGCCGCCGATCTGGTGGACCTGGCCTCGGACGCCCGTACCTGGCACGCCTACCGCGAGGTCCTGCGCGGCCGGCAGGCCAGGCTGCGCTGCACCCGCCGGCTGAAGCATCCCGAGGGGCACTCGGTGTGGGCGCAGGTCACCGTCGCCCCGCTGGCCGACGGCGGGCCCGGCGTCCTCGTGTCGGTCGCCGACATCGGCGCCCGCCGCGAACTCCAGGCGCGGTTGCGCCACTTGCAGATGCACGACCCGGTGACCCGGCTGCCCAACCGCACCCTGTTCTTCGAGCGCCTGACCGCCGCGCTGGAGGCGGAGTCGTACGAGCAGAGCGGCACCGGCCGCATCGGCCTGTGCTACCTGGACCTGGACGGCTTCAAGGCCGTCAACGACACCCTCGGCCACCGCGTCGGCGACCGGCTGCTCGCGGCCGTCGCCGAGCGGCTGACCCGGGTCGCCGACGAGACCGGGTACGCCCGGGCCGGCACCCCCCTGGTGGCCCGGCTCGGCGGCGATGAATTCGCCCTGCTGGTCGAGGACTCCACCGGCACCGAGCAGCTCGCCGACCTCGCCGAGTCCGCGCTGAAGGCCCTGGAGGCACCCTTCGACCTGGCCGGACAGCGGCTGTCGCTGACCGCGTCCGTCGGGGTCGTGGAACGGCACGCGGCCGGTACGACCGCCACGGGGCTGATGCAGGCGGCCGACACGACGCTGTACTGGGCGAAGGCGGACGGCAAGGCCCGCTGGACCCTGTTCGACCCCGAGCGCAACGCGCACCTGGTGACCCGTCAGGCCCTCTCCTCCACCCTCCGCCCGGCCATCGAGCGGGGCGAGTTCGCCCTGGAGTACCAGCCGTTGGTGGGCATGGAGGACGGACGACTGAGCGGGGTCGAGGCGTTGATCCGCTGGAATCATCCTCAGTTCGGCACACTGGCGCCGAATCGGTTCATCGGATTGGCCGAGGAGGACGGTTCGATCGTTCAGCTCGGCCGCTGGGCTCTGGCGACCGCCTGCCGGCAGGCCCGCCGCTGGCAGCTGGACCACCCCGGCGAGCCGCCCATCTTCGTCAGCGTGAACGTGGCCGTACGCCAGGTGTGGGACTCCGACCTGGTGGCGGACGTGGCGGAGACGCTCGCCGAGACCGGGCTCGCCCCGCACCTGCTCCAGCTGGAGCTGACCGAGTCGGCCGTGATGGGCTCGGCGGGCCGCCCGCTGCAGGCCCTCCAGGCACTCAGCGACATGGGCGTCCGCATCGCCATCGACGACTTCGGCACCGGCTACTCGAACCTGGCCTATCTGAGCCGGCTGCCGGTGTCGGTGCTGAAGCTGGACGGCTCCTTCGTGCGCGGCTTCCAGTACGAGGGCGACAAGAGCACGGTGGCCGTGCCGCCCAACCCGGCCGACGAGGTGATCGTGGAGGCGATGATCCAGCTGGCCCACCGCCTCGGCCTGACCGTCACCGCGGAGTGCGTGGAGACCTCGGCGCAGGCCACGCGGCTGCGCCGGATCGGCTGCGACACCGGGCAGGGCTGGCTGTACTCCCGTCCGGTGCCGCCGGATCGTATCTCCGAGCTGCTGGGCGAGCAGGCCTACGTGGTGGGCAAGCCGTAGGCGTCGGCGATCAGTTCGTAGGAGCGCAGCCGCAGCTCGCCGCGGTGGGCGTGCGAGGTGAGCATCAACTCGTCGGCGCCGGTGCGCTTCTGGAGATCGTCCAGGCCGGAGCGGACCTCGTCCGCCGTGCCGTGCACGATGTTGCCGGTCCAGGAGGCGACGAAGTCCTCCTCCATCGGGCTGAACTCGTGCTTCTCGGCGTCGCCCGGGTCGGGGAACAGGCCCGGGCGGCCGGTGCGCAGCCGGAGCATGTTCAGCGCGGCCGCCCGCACCTGCCGGCCGGCCTCCCGCTCGTCGTCCGTGGCGAGGGCGGAGACGCCGATGAGGGCGTACGGCTCGGCCAGCACCGCGGAGGGCCGGAAGGTCTGCCGGTACAGGTCGAGGGCCGGGATGGTGTTCTGCGCGGAGAAGTGGTGCGCGAAGGCGAAGGGCAGACCGAGGAGACCGGCGAGGCGGGCGCTGAAGCCGGAGGAGCCGAGCAGCCAGACGGGCGGGCGGTGCGGCGACTGGACGCCACCGGGGCTGGTCCCCTGGATGGGGCCGGGGATGGCGTGGATGCGCCGGTAGGGGTGCCCGTCCGGGAAGTCGTCGTCCAGGAAGCGGGTGAGCTCGGCCAGCTGCTCCGGGAAGTCGTCGGCGCCCTCGTTGAGGGTGTCGCTGCGACGCAGCGCGGCCGCGGTGGCCCCGTCCGTGCCCGGCGCCCGTCCGAGGCCCAGGTCGATCCGCCCCGGCGCCATCGCCTCCAGCGTGCCGAACTGCTCGGCGATCACCAGGGGTGCGTGGTTGGGCAGCATGACGCCGCCCGAGCCGAGCCGGATGCGGTCGGTGTGGGCGGCGAGGTGGGCGAGGATCACGGCGGGCGAGGAGGAGGCGACGCCGGGTATGGAGTGGTGCTCGGCCACCCAGTACCGGTGGAAGCCGCGCGACTCGGCGAACCGGGACAGCTCCACGCTGGTGCGCAGCGCGTCGGTGGCGGTACTGCCCGCACCGACGGTCACCAGGTCCAGTACGGAGAGGGGGACGGGGGCGGTCCCGTGCGTCGTGCCCCGGATCTCGTCTGCCGACACGGTGTGAGCCTCCTGTTGTGGCCGTGAGCTGTCGTTCTCGGCGATAACAGGAGGCTGTCTCCGCTTATTCCTTCTCGATCGACCGGGTCAGACCTGCACGATCGGTTCCCTGGTGAACAGCGTCCCCAGGCGCGGCGCGTTCACCCGGCGGTCCGCCAGCCTCAGCCCCTCCCACACCGACACCTGGTTCGCCGTGAGCACCGGCTTGGACAACGCCTTCTCCAGCAGACCGATGTGCGCGGCCGTGTGCAACGCCGTGTCCGGCAGCAACACGGCCTGCGCACCGGAGGTGTCCGCCGCCCGCGCCAGCGTCAGCACCTCCTCCTCCCCCCAGGTCCCGACCTCCGCCGCCGTGACGATCCCCGACGACCGCACCGCGACCACGTCGAGCCCCCCGGCCCGCAGGAAGTCCGCGAACAGCGCGGTCACCTCCTCCGGGTAGGTCGCGCCCACGGCGACCCGTCGTACCCCCAGCTCCCGGGCCGCGTGCACGAAGGCGAAGGACGTCGAGGAGGCCGGCATCCCGGCCTGCCGGGCCAGCGCCCGCACCTGCTCCTGGGCGCCCTCCCAGCCGTACACGAAGCTGCCGCTGGTGCACGCCCACACCACCGTCTCCGCGCCGGTGAGCCGCAGCTCCGCCACGCCGGCGGCGAGCCGCTCGGCCGAGCCCATCTCGCGCAGCGCGTCCACCCGGTGTGCGTCCACGCCGATGTCGGTGTGGACCAGGTCCACCCGGATGTCGCTGCCCAGGAGCTGCTCGATGCGTGGGTAGTCGTCCTCGCCGGAGTGGCCGGGGTAGAGGAGTCCGAGTGCAGTCATGACGGCCCTTCTTGGTGTTCCTGCGTTTCTTCCGGCAGTACGGGCCATTCCCGCGCGGCCTCGTCCAGCAGCGCCTGATAGGGCCCCACGGCTCGGGTACCCAGCCGGCGCAGCGCCGCCCACATCGTGACCTGGTTGGCCGACAGCACGGGGATGCGCAGCTCGGCCTCCAGCTGCGGGATGACGTCGTACGTCGGAAGGTTGGTGCAGGAGATGAAGAGCGCGTCGGCGCCGCCGGGGCGGACCGCGGTGCGGGCCATCGCGACCACGTCCCGGTACGGCACCTGCCAGATGTGCCGGGTCAGCCCCATGAAGGCGCAGCCGGTGACCCGCACGCCGGCCTCGGCGACGAACTCCTGGAGGGCCCGGGTGACGGAGACGGTGTACGGGGTGACGAGGGCGACCCGGCGGACCCGCAGCTCCGCCAGGGCCTCCAGCAGGGCGCCCGAGGTGGTCACCGAGGGCAGCGCGCCGGCTCTGGTCATCGCCGCGCACATCGCCCGTTCGCCGGCGATCCCGTCGACGAAGCTGCCCGAGGTGCAGGCGTAGGCGACGACCTCGGGGGCGACGGCGGTCAGCGCGCGCACCGCCTCGCCGAGGGTCTCGTGCTCGCTGACCAGCCGGGCCAGGTCCAGGCTGACCTCGACCGGCACGAACGGGGTGCGGGTCAGGTGCAGCGACACCTCGTCGGGCACCCAGCGCCACAGCTCGCGGTCGAGGGCGAAGTCGAAGGGGGCGACCACTCCGACACCGCGCTGGGGGCGGGGGCCGCCGAGAAAGGAGATGTCCATGGCAGGGGCACCGTCCTCATGCTGAGAGACGACGGAGGAACGGTCGGTGGGTACGCCCGTGTTGACGAAGGTAGGTTCCGGTGCGAGCGTGGTCAATCCGCGCATGTCAGACGCCCGGAGCGGCCCCGAATGACGCTGACCCAGCCCACCCTCCTCGTCCTGGACGCCGACCCGCCACCCCGGCTCGGCCGCCTCACCGGCCGTGCCCGGATCGTGCACACCGACGCGGCCGGTCTGGCCGAGCGGCTGCCGGAGGCGGACGTGCTGCTGGTGTGGGACTTCACCTCGCACGCCGTACGGGAGGCCTGGCCCGGGGCGGGGCCGCGGCCGCGCTGGGTGCACACGGCGAGCGCGGGCGTGGACCATCTGATGTGCCCGGAACTGGCCGCCTCCGAGACGGTGGTGACCAACGCGCGCGGGATCTTCGACCAGCCGATCGCCGAGTACGTGGCCGCCCTGGTGCTGGCGGTCGCCAAGGATCTGCCGCGCACGCTGGAACTGCAGCGGGAGCGGACCTGGCGGCACCGGGAGACCCGGCGGGTGGCGGGCACGCGCGCGTGCGTGGTCGGCTCCGGGCCGATCGGCCGGGCCATCGCCCGCACCCTGAAGGCCCTGGACGTGACGACGGCGCTGGTCGGGCGGGTCCCGCGGACCGGCATCCACGGCCCGGGCGATCTCGACCGGCTGGTCGCCCGCGCGGACTGGGTGATCGCCGCCGCACCGCTGACCGAGCAGACGTACGGCATGTTCGACACCCGCCGGTTCGGCGTGATGCAGCCCTCGGCGGTCTTCGTGAACGTCGGCCGCGGTCAGCTGGTCGACGAGGACGCGCTCGCCGAGGCGCTGCGCAGGCGCTGGATCGCCGGCGCGGCCCTGGACGTCTTCACCGCCGAGCCCCTGCCCGAGGACAGCCCGTTGTGGGGGCTGCCGGGGCTGATCGTCTCCCCGCACATGAGCGGCGACACGGTCGGGTGGCGGGATGAACTCGGCCTTCAGTTCGTGGAGTTGTACGAGCGGTGGGCGGCGGGCAGATCACTGGTGAACGTGGTCGACAAGAAGCGCGGCTACGTCCCCGGTCACTGAACCACCAGGAGGGTGCATGCAGCTCACCGACCTGACCGCCGTACAACTCCTCGACGGCTACCGCAAGGGCGAGTTCAGTCCCGTGGAGGCGACCGAACAGGCCCTGGAGCGGGCGCGGCGGATCCAGCCGGAGGTGAACGCGTTCGTGCGCCTCACCGAGGAGGACGCGCTGGCGCGGGCGCGGGAGTCGGCGGAGCGCTGGCGGCGCGGCCGGCCCACCGGACTGCTGGACGGGGTGCCGGTGACGGTGAAGGACATCCTGCTGCTGCGCGGCCACCCCACCCTGCGCGGCTCGAGGACCGTGTCCGAGCAGGGCCGTTGGGACGAGGACGCGCCCTCGGTCGCCCGGCTGCGTGAGCACGGCGCGGTCTTCCTCGGCAAGACCACGACACCCGAGTACGGCTGGAAGGGCGTCACCGACTCCCCGCTGACCGGCGTGACCCGCAACCCGTACGACCCCTCGCGCACCGCGGGCGGCTCCAGCGGCGGCAGCGCGGCGGCCGTCGCGCTCGGCGCGGGCCCGCTGTCGCTGGGCACGGACGGCGGCGGCAGCATCCGCATCCCGGCCGCGTTCTGCGGGATCTTCGGGCTGAAGCCGACGTACGGCAGGGTGCCGCTGTATCCGGCGAGCGCGTTCGGCACGCTGTCGCACGTCGGCCCGATGACCCGGGACGCGGCGGACGCGGCGCTGATGCTGGACGTCATCGGCACGCCCGATCCGCGCGACTGGTCGGCGCTGCCCACGCCCCCGGAGTCGTTCACCGCGGCCTTGGACCGGGGCGTGCGCGGGCTCCGGGTGGCGTACTCGCCCACCCTGGGCGGGCAGGTGGCCGTCCGCCCGGCGGTCGCGGCGGCCGTGCGGCGGGCGGTGGCCCACCTCGCGGACCTCGGCGCCTATGTCGAGGAGACCGACCCGGACTTCAGCGACCCGGTGCACGCCTTCCACACCCTGTGGTTCAGCGGCGCGGCCCGGCTCACCCAGAGCTTCTCGCCGCACCGGCGGCAGCTGCTCGACCCCGGCCTGCGCGAGATCTGCGCCCAGGGTGCGAAGGCGAGCGCACTGGACTACCTGGCCGCCGTGGACGTCCGCATGGACCTCGGCCGCCGGATGGGCCGCTTCCACGAGCGGTACGACCTGCTGGTCACGCCCACCCTGCCCGTCACGGCGTTCGAGGCGGGCGAGGAGGTGCCCCAGGGGTCCGGCCACCGGCGCTGGACCGGCTGGACGCCGTTCACCTACCCCTTCAACCTCACCCAGCAGCCCGCGGCGACGGTCCCCGTGGGCACCGACGGCGACGGGCTGCCGGCCGGGCTGCAGATCGTGGCCGCCCGGCACCGCGACGACCTGGTGCTCCGGGCCTCCCACGCCCTGTACGAGGCGGACCTCACCCTCTCCGGAAGCTGAGCGTCTCCCCCGCCGCCCCGCTGCGCCACAGGTCGTTGCAGGCCGCGGCCATCTCCTCCAGTCCCGTCACGACCTGGCCCCAGACGATCCCGGGCACCCAGCCCACGTCGCCGTTGAGCAGCAGGTTGTTGCGCTCGTAGAACAGGGCCAGGTCGACGACGGTGGCATCGGGGCGGACCTCGCGGTCGTAGCCGTAGGCCTTCGTGCCCAGTTCGGTGCCGGCGAAGGAGAAGTAGCAGAGGTCGCCGGGGATCGGAGTGACCGTCGGGTTCTCCAGTGGGGGTTCCGTGGAGGCGAAGGGCGGGAAGAGGGCGTAGATCTCGTTGCGCGCGTACTTGGCGTGAAAGACGTCCCCCGCGAGCGGCAGCGCCTCCCACACTGCGGCGCAGGTCAGGGGTGCGCGGTCGTCCAGCAGTCGTGCGGTGCAGTGCGCGTCCCGCTTGTCGAGCGAGACGGTGACGAATCGATCGGCCATGGGATCCAGAGTGCATAGGACGGATGCGCTTGGGTAGCCGCGCCGCCATGGCTCCACCACTTGGGAACGACGTACACACGATCCGGTCGGAACACAGACACAGCAGGCGCTCGGTGCTCGCCGGCCTCACGGCAGCCGGCGTGCTGGGTGCCGCGGCCTGTACGCGGGTGGCCTCGGCGTCCGGCACCAGGGGCGGCGACCTGCTCGACCGGCTGCGCGCGCAGGGGGTCGTACGGCTCGGGATCGCCGGTGAGATCCCCTTCGGGTACATCGACCGGAACGGGCATCTCACCGGGGAGGCGCCCGAGCTGGCGAAGGTGATCTTCAAGCGGCTCGGTGTGGACCGGGTGCAGCCGGTGCCGACCGAGTTCGGTTCGCTCATCCCCGGGCTGAACTCCCAGCAGTTCGATGTCGTGGCCGCCGGGATGTACGTCAATCCCGAGCGCTGCCAGCAGGTGATCTTCGCCGACCCGGACTACCAGATGCTGGACTCGTTCATCGTCCGGAAAGGGAATCCGAAGGGGCTGCACTCCTACCGGGACGTGGTGGCGAAGAAGGCGAGGTTCGCGACCGGGACCGGGTACGCCGAGATCCAGTACGCGGTGGAGGCCGGGTACAAGGAGAGCGACATCCTGATCGTCCCGGACCAGGTGGCCGGGCTCAACGCCGTCGAGGCCGGGCGCGTCGACGCCTTCGCCGGTACGGCGCTCACCGCCCGCGAGGTGGTGAAGAAGTCCGCCAAGGCGGAGGCCACGAAGCCCTTCGCGCCGCTGGTCAAGGGCAAACCGCACGTCGACGGGGGCGCGTTCGCGTTCCGGCCCACCGAGACGAGGCTGCGTGACGCCTTCAACGTCGAGCTGCGCAAGCTGAGGCAGAGCGGGGAGCTGTTCCGCATCCTGCGGCCCTTCGGCTTCACCAAGGCCGAGCTGACGGACCTCACCGCGAAGGAGCTGTGCGGCGGATGACCTCGGGGCTCTGGGAACTCGTACTGAAGGGCGTCTGGACCACCGTCCAGCTGCTGGTCTTCAGCGCGCTGCTGGCCGGCGCGGTGTCCTTCGTCGTCGGTGTCGCGCGCACCCACCGGCTGTGGATCGTGCGCTTCCTCGCCGGCTTCTACACCGAGGTGTTCCGCGGCACCTCGGCGCTGGTGATGATCTTCTGGGTGTTCTTCGTGCTGCCGGTCGCGTTCGGCTGGCAGCTGGTGCCGATGTGGGCGGGCACGCTGGCGCTCGGGCTGACGTACGGCGCGTACGGCTCGGAGATCGTGCGCGGCGCGCTGAACGCGGTCGACCCGGCGCAGCAGGAGGGCGGGATCGCGCTGAGCTTCACGCCCTGGCAGCGGCTCAGGCTGGTCCTGCTGCCGCAGGCGGTGCCGGAGATGATCCCGTCGTTCTGCAACCTGCTGATCGAGCTGCTCAAGGGCACCGCGCTGGTGTCGGTCATGGGCATGGGCGATCTGACCTTCAGCGCCAACCTGGTGCGGCTGGCGCTGCAGCAGAGCGCGGAGATCTACACGTACGTGCTGCTGATCTACTTCGTGATCGCCTTCGTGCTGACCCGCCTGATGCGCTCTCTGGAGAAGCGGCTCAAGGCCGGGGTCGGCAAGGACGCCGGCACGGAGTCGGCGGCGCGTGAGCTGAAGCGGGCGCAGACGACCGGAGTGGGGGGTCGAGTCGCATGAAGTGGGACTGGAACGCCGTCAGCGAGTTCATGCCGCGCTTCTGGGACGGCCTGCTGGTCACCCTTGAGGCCCTGGCCCTCGGCTCGCTGCTGTCCTTCACCCTCGGCCTGGTGTGGGCGCTGCTGATGCGGACGCCGAGCCGGTGGGTGCGCTGGCCGGTCGGGGTGGTGACGGAGTTCGTGCGCAACACCCCGCTGCTGGTGCAGCTGTTCTTCCTGTTCTATGTGCTGCCCGAGTGGGGCCTGACCTTCTCGGCGCTGGCCACCGGCGTCTTCGCGATCGGCCTGCACTACTCGACCTACACGATGCAGGTCTACCGGGCCGGTATCGAGGCGGTGCCGGCCGGCCAGTGGGAGGCGGCGACGGCGCTGAACCTGCCCCTGCGCCGGACCTGGACCGCGGTGATCCTTCCGCAGGCGATCCGCCGGGTGGTCCCGGCCCTCGGCAACTACGTGATCGCCATGCTCAAGGACACGCCGATGCTGATGGTGATCACCGTGCTGGAGATGCTCGGGCGGGCCCGGCTCTTCTCCCAGCAGCACTTCCAGTTCACCGAGCCGCTCACCGTGATCGGTGTGGCCTTCGTCCTCATCTCCTACCTGGCCTCCCTTCTTCTGCGAGCCCTGGAGCGACGCCTTGTCCGTTGAGACCAGCAAACAGCCCACCGTCACCGACACGCATCCGACCGAGCTGGTCCGCCTGGAGGGGGTGACCAAGCGGTTCGGGGACAACACGGTCCTCGACGGGCTCGACCTCTCCGTGGAGGCGGGCCGGCATGTGACCCTGATCGGCCCGTCCGGCTCCGGCAAGACGACGATCCTGCGCCTGCTGATGACCCTCACCAAGCCGGACGACGGCACGATCACCGTCGACGGGGAACGGCTGTTCCCGGCCCCGGAGAAGCAGGTCCGGGAGGTCCGCAAGAAGATCGGGATGGTGTTCCAGCAGTTCAACCTGTTCCCGAACATGTCCGTGCTGCGGAACATCACCGAGGCACCGGTGCAGGTGCTCGGCATGTCCCGGGACGAGGCCGAGGCGCGGGCACGGGAGCTGCTGGACCTGGTGGGGCTGGCCGACAAGTGCGACGCACGGCCCACCCGGCTCTCCGGCGGCCAGCAGCAGCGGGTGGCGATCGCCCGGGCGCTGGCGATGCGGCCACGGGTGCTGCTGCTGGACGAGGTGACCTCGGCGCTCGACCCCGAGCTGGTCGCGGGCGTCCTTGATCTGCTCAGGGACATCGCCCGCACCACCGACATCACCATGCTCTGCGTGACCCACGAGATGGGTTTCGCCCGGGACATCTCCGACCAGGTACTGATGTTCGACGCGGGGCGCGTGATCGAGTCGGGCCCGCCGGAGAAGATCTTCAGCGATCCGGAGCGGGACCGGACCCGGGAATTCCTCAGCGCGGTGTTGTGACTACACGGCGTGAAATCGGGAAGAGCCGAGGTCCGGGCGCTGGGTGATGACCCTGGCATATGCCAGAGGGTCTGCACCGCAGTTGGGAGAGGGGGGCGTGCGGCACAATCTCGCCAACACCCTCTCCCCAACGGGCCTTTGCCCGTTATCGTGGTAGCGATCCGCCGACCGGACTGAGCGGCCACAGACAGGCGAGCGCAGGGGGAAACACCGTGGCGCTGATGCACGAGCCGACCGCCCCATACCACTCCGCCCAGGACGCGCTGCGCGTGCTGGAGACCGTGGCGCGTCACCCCGCCGGCGTCACCGACACCGAGCTGGCCCGCCGCACCGGCCTGGGCCCCGAGCGGCTGACCACCCTGCTGCGCATGCTGCGCCGCGAGGGCTACGTCGAGCAGATCACCGACGGGGCGTACGTCACCGGCGACACCCTGCGCCGCCTCACCTCGGCGCACGACCGCGAGCGGGCCCTGCGCGAGAAGCTCCAGCACACCCTGGACCGGCTGCGGGACTCCGTCGGCGCGGCCGTGTACATGAGCCGGTACGTGGACGGCGAGGTCAAGGTCACCCAGTACGCCGCCGGGCCGAGCACCCCGGCGGTCAACGAGTGGGTCGACTTCCGCTTCTCCGCCCACGCCACCGCCGTCGGCAAGAGCCTGCTGACCCAGCTGGACCACAACGGCCGCCGCGACCACCTCTCCCGGCACAAGATGGCCCGCCTCACCTCGCGCACCATCACCAGCGACAAGCTGCTGCTCTCCCGCCTGGAGTCCCAGCCGCCGACGGTGCCGATCCTGGACCTCCAGGAGTACGCGATCGGCACGGTCTGCGCGGCCGTCCCGATCACCGCGGGCTCGTCGGTCGGCTGCCTGGCCCTGTCCCTGCCGGTGGAGCACGCCCACCGCCTGCGCCAGGCCGCGGACGCCCTCAACCGGAACGCGGCGCCAGTCCTGCTGTCCCTGACGATCTAGGCGGCCCCTCGGGGTGGTCACGACCACCCCCGCGGACCAGGTAGTATTTTCTTCGTCGCCGGCCGCGAAGAGCGGAAGGCGAGAGTCATGCGCCGCTAGCTCAGTTGGTTAGAGCAGCTGACTCTTAATCAGCGGGTCCGGGGTTCGAGTCCCTGGCGGCGCACAGATGAGGGGCCCTTCGCGGAAGCGAGGGGCCCTTCGACGTCTTCCCTGGTCAGTCGCCGGTACGTGCCCTCCCCCGGCGGCCGCCACCACACCGGGTCGGCACACCGGAACCCCTCGCGCCGCAGCCGCGCCCGCTCGATCTTGTTGGTGGCCGTCACCGGCATCCGCTCCACCACCCGCACGAACCGGGGCGCCATCTTCGTCCCGAGGTCGGGCTGGGCTCGCAGGAACGCAGCGAAGGCGACCGGATCGAACCGCCCGGCGAGGGTCGCCATGACCTGATCCCCGGTGACCGGATCAGGCACCCCGTACACGGCGACGGCCACCGCACCCTCGTACCGGGCGAGGATGTTCTCGATCATCGCGGCGGCCAGATTCTCCCCGTCGACCCGGATCCGATCATCGGTGCGGCCGGCGAAGTACAGGTACCCCTCGGCATCCCGATAGAAGAGATCCCCGGTCCAGTACGCCCCACCCCGCCGCCGCTCGGCCTCGGCGGCGGGATTCCGCCAGTACCCCTCGAAGGGATTGCGCCCCTGGTTCACCAGCTCCCCGATGGCCTCGTCACCGTTGCGGAGCTGCCCGGCGCCATCGAAGACGGCCACCGGACACTCCAGCCCCGTACCCGGATCGAGCACCACCAGACCGGGCCCCGCCGGCCCCACCGCCCCCACCGGAGTCCCCGGCGCCCACTGGATCGCCGCCCCGCCCTCGGACGACCCGTACCCCTCGACCAGCCGCACCCCGAACCGCCGCTCGAACGCGGCCGCGTCCACCGCCCCGGCCTCCGTCCCGAACCCCATCCGCAACGGGTTGTCCCGGTCGCCGGGCCGCGCCTCGGTGGCGAGGATGTACTGGATCGCCCGCCCGACATAGGTGAAGTACGTCGCCTCGTACCGCCGCACGTCCGCCAGAAACCCGGACGCCGAGAACCGTCGCCGCAGCGCCACCCCCGCCCCGGCGGCCAGCGCGGGCGCCCAGTCCGCGATCACCGCGTTGCCGTGGAACATCGGCATACAGACGTAGTGCACGTCGCCCGCGCGCACCCCGAACTGTGCGGTCAGCGCATACCCCGCGGCGGCCAGCCGCCCCTGGGAACAGAGGGCGGCCTTGGGGGCGCCGGTGGAGCCGGAGGTGAAGTAGAGCAGCATCCGGTCGGTCGGGGCGGCCCGGGCGGGGTCGGGTACGGCGTCGGCGTAGGGGGCGAGGAGGGCGGCGTACGCGTCGTCGTCAGTGACGAGAACCCGCACGCCCGGCAGATCCAGCCCCGCCAGCAACGGCAGATGAGCCCGCTCGGTGACCAGCACCGGGCACTCGACGTGCCGGATGTCCCGGGCCAGCTCGGCACCCCGGCGGGTGGGATTGATCCCGGCGACGGCCGCACCGGCCAGGGCGGCGGCCCCGAGCCACAGCGGGAACTCCTCGGTGTTGTCGAGCAGCACGCCGATGTGCGGGACGGCGCCTGGTGGCAGGAGGTCGGCGAGCAGCGCGGCCCGGGCCGCCGCCCCCGCGGCCACCTCGTGGTGGGTCAGCACCCGCTCCTCGCACCACAGTCCCGGCCGGTGATCTCCCCAGCGGGCTGCGACCAGCTCGGCCACCGTGCGCATCCTGGACTCCATGGGGGCGCAGGGTAATTGACGTAGCGTCAGATGTGGAGGCCGCTACGGCAGCAGGCCCGCCGACTCCGAGAACATCGCGTGGGCCACGACGATGAAGCCGATGCAGAAGGTGGTGACCACGCCGAGGAAGGTCAGCCCGAAGCCGGTGCTGAAGGCCAGCTTGCCGCGGGACGGCGGGAGGGCGGTGGCCTGCTGCGGCTGCTCCGGGAGGTATCGCACGGTGACGAAGTCGCCCTCGAGCACGGTCGCGGGACCGTCCGCCTCCTCGAATCGGACCGTGCGGCCTTCGCGGGTCGTGAACTCGTAGACGTGGTGCACGGTCGTCCGCACGGAGGTGTCCCCACCACCCCCGCTGGTCGTGGTGTACATCCGCAGGCAGCGCGCCTCGGCCGTCAGCCCCTGCGCCCACGTCCTGCCGAGCCTCCGGGCGCGGCGGACCAGCAGGTACGCGGCGAACGTACAGCCCGCGATGATGAGGGTGGGGACGGCGTAGAAGAACAGTTCGAACATGAGGTTCCCCCGAGGTCGATGTGCCGCTCCGATCGATCGGCGTGGCGGGAACCTATCCGGCGGGACGGGCCGTTGACCTCAAGGGAACCTCAGTTTCGGTGCCGTGACGGAACGGGGGTCAGAAGGTGACGTCGGAGCAGGCGTAGAACGCGTTGCCCGTGTCGGCGATCGTCCACACCGCGAGGATGACGTGGTGGCCGCTCAGCCCGGTCGGCAGGGTGCCGCTGTGGCTGAGGGTGGCCGGCGGACGCTGGCCGTTGTAGGGGACGGTGAGGAACGGGGTGGTGGTGAGGTCCGAGCGGGCGAGAGCGTGGTTCTGGTTCCAGCCCTGCTTGGTGACGTAGTACTTGAAGTCCGTCGTGGCGTGCATGGCAGTGAACTGCCAGCGGAAGGTGTACGACTGACCGCCGGTCACCTTCGTGGTGGGCCAGGCCGCGCCGGACGGTGCCGTCGGCGAGCTGAGCTGGGCGAAGCGGCTCAGGCCGCCGTTGCAGATCTGGCCGTCGGCGGGTCCGGCGGCCGGGAAGCCCTTGGGGCCCTCGACGCTCTGCGGCTCCCACTGGATGTCGCCGCAGTTCGTCACGGTGCCGTTCTGGCAGAGCTTCTGCCTGCTGATGGGGAGGTCGGTGTAGCCGTGCCCGCTGGCACCGCCGGTGGAGAGCGCGAAGGCTCCGGCGGTCACCACACCCAGCACGACTGCGGATAACGCCGAGAATCTGGTCTTCGTGCGCATGCTGCCGCTCCTGGAGAACGTGGGGGAGGTTCACTGAGCTGAGCTGAGCCGTGCAGTAGGTCTAGACCAAGTCTCAGATTATTGCCGTTAGTTGGCCGTGTCTATATCAAGACGTGTCCATACCCATCACATCGGCTCCCTGCGGCCCGAGCAGAACGCCACCGTCAGATCCCGGACGAGCACCTTGCGCTCGTAGTCGTCCAGTTCGACGAGACCGCGCATGGTCAGCCGGGTCACCGTGTCCTCCACCGAGTCCACGACCGAGTTGAGCATGCTGGCCCGCTGCCGGGCGTCCAGCGCGGCGATGGTGCGCCGGTGCATCGCCGCGGCGATCTCGGGCGCGTACTCCACCCGCAGCGGCTGCACCGAGAACACCTCCAGGCCGATCGGCCCCGCCTCCGCCGCCACCAGCCGGGTCAGCGCCTCCCCCGCCGCGGCCACCCCGCCCCGCGCCGAGCCCGGCAGGTCCACCGGCACCCGGGCCAGCGCCGCCTCCACGCACTCCTGCAGATAGGTCTCGTGGTCCTCGATGCCGAGCACGGCCCGCGCGGTGTCCCGCACCCGCCACACCACCTGGACGACGACCCGCAGCGCCACCCCGTTGGCGTCCGCCGCCGGCATCGCCTCGCTGCGCCAGTGCCGCAGCCGTACGTCCACCCGGCGGCGGACCAGCAGCGGGTTCACCCAGAGCAGGCCGGTGCGCCGGACCGTCCCGCGGTAGCGGCCGAACAGCCCGAGCAGCCGGGCCTGCCCGGTCCGGCCGCGGGCGAGCCCGCCGAAGCCGAGCACGCCGAGCGCCCCGGCCCCGGTGTACGCGGCCCACTGCGCCGGCCCGAGACCCGCACCCGTGCAGGCGGGCAGGCGCAGCGCCGCCACCGCGAGCGGCGGCAGCACACCCGCCCACCACGAGGTGGCCAGGCACCCCGCGATGCCACCCGTCCCGGCCAGCACCCCGGCCAGGCCGGGCAGCACCCGCGCCGGACGCTCCACCAGCTCCGGGTCGACCTGCGGCAGCGTCCGGCTGCGGGCCGGGACCGGCCGCCGGAGGCGGGGCTGCTCTCCGGTGCCCTGCCGGCGGCCCACGACGGCGGGCTTCAGCGGCACCGGCACCGACTCGGGGTCGGGCTCGTCGCGGAAGAGCAGGTGGACGGGGATCTCGGTGGTCGCCTCGTTCTGGATCAGCCGGGCCGGACGGGTGGCCATGCCTCCCGCGCCCACGGCGGTCTCCGGCTGCTCTTCGGACTCGGACGTGTGTGACGTGGTCGTACTCATGCGTGCCTCCAGCCTCCGCGCCAGATGCGTCATGACAGTGAGAAATGAGAGAGATGAGATGGGGGTGGGATCCGGGGTGCCCGCCTAGGCGAACAGGCGGCGCCAGGTCTCCGGGCCCGGATAGCCGTCCGCCGCGCCGCCCCGCCAGCCCTGGCTGCGCTGGAACGCCTCCACGGCCCGCCGGTCCGCCTCGCTCCAGCTCGGACCGGGCCCGTCGGCGTAGAAGCTGCCGAACCCTTTCTTCACCAGCTGCTTCCCCAGCTGGGTGACGTACTCGTTCTCCGCGCCCGGGCGGAAGAGGTTCCGGCCGGGATAGCCGGCCACCCCGTGCGAGGCGGGCCGGGTGGATCCGGCCGCTTTGGAGGTGACGTTCCTGCCCTGCCCGGAGACGAGCAGCTTCCAGGTGCGGGGGCCGGGCAGCCCGTCGGCGTCCGCACCCGTCCAGCCCTGGGCCAGCTGGAACGCCCGGGTCGCCTGCCGGTCCGCCTCGCCCCAGACCGGGCCCGGGCCCTCTCGGTAGTAGGAGCCGGCGCCGCGGGCCGCCAGCAGCCGGCCGAGCTGGGTGACGTACTTGTTGTGCGTGCCGGGGCCGAAGAACCCGGCGCCCGGGAAGGGCGACGGTGTCTTGCTGCCGGCGCCCGCGGTGCCGGTGGTCACGCCCTTGTAGCGGTAGGGGACGTACTTGTCGGCGTGGGTCCAGTAGGGGTACGGGGTGGGCTGGCGGCGGGTGTGCGGGGGTGTCTGCTCGTAGACCAGGTAGTTGGTGTGCGTGTGGTCCGACCAGCCGCCGAAGATCACGACGTGGGAGCCCTTCTCGGGGTTGTCCGGGTTGTGGAAGAGGAGGATGTCGCCGGGCTGCAGCTCCTCCTTGGTGATCTTCACCCCGAACTGGTCGAGGCTGCCGGTCCACTCGTTGGTGGTCAGGCCCCAGGCCATGGAGACATAGCCCGAGCAGTCCTGCCGGTAACCGTCGGACCAGTAGTCGTCCATGCTGTACGGCACCTGCGCGGTGACCCAGATCTTGGCCCGGTTGATGATCTTGGTCCGGGTGGTGGCGGGAGTCGGGGCGAGTCCGGGCTCGACCGGCTTGCCGGCCGGGCCGTGCAGCGGGGCCCTGGGGCCCTGCGGGGTGTCGGGCCCGTCGTCCGCCGCGGGGGTGCCGGGGCGGGGCGGGGAGTGGGGGGCGGCGAGGGCGGCGGCCGGCGGGACCGCGCCGAGGGCGGACGCGGCGGCGGCCACGACCACGACTCCTCGGGCGGCCGGGTGACGGCCGAAGCCGCCGGGCGGGCGGGGACTCGCCCGGTGACGGAGGCAGCCGGGGCAGCCGCAGTCGCTCACGGGGTCGACTTCCTCGAACACCGGAGCGGTCATGCGATCTGCCTCACATTCGGGGTGGATTTGTCCGCGGATGTGCACGTTGATCAGTTTCACAACTGTCGCCCGGGTGCGCATGTTGACGGTCCGAATGATGTACAGCTCGTACGACCACGCCCCCCGGACATCGGAACGCGGTCGGGAGCACCCCTCCAGGTCAGGTAGAGTTCTCTCGTCAGCAGGCGCCGCTAGCTCAGTTGGTTAGAGCAGCTGACTCTTAATCAGCGGGTCCGGGGTTCGAGTCCCTGGCGGCGCACAGACGACAACAGGCCCCCCGTGCGAACGGGGGGCCTGTTGCTGTTTGGCCGGTTACCCTCTGGCCATGGCAGCGCGTGACCTCCAGGAGCGGATCAAGAAGCTCATCATCGACCGGCGGCTGCCCTCGGGCGCCCCGCTACCGACCGAGCCCGAGCTGATGGAGTTCCTCGGGGCGAGCCGGAACTCGGTACGGGAGGCGCTGAAGGCGCTCCAGGCGATGGGGATCGTGGAGATCCGGCACGGGTTCGGGACGTACGTCGGCCCGATGTCGCTCGCCCCGATGATCGAGGGGCTCGCCTTCCGTACGGTCGCCGGGCACTACCGGGGCGAGGACTCCCTGCTGCAGCTGCTGGAGCTGCGCGAGGCCGTCGAGACGGGACTGGTCTCGCGGCTGGCCGGGCGGCTGCCGGAGTCCGACCTCGTTGAACTGGACGGCCTCGTGAACCGTATGGAACGGGAGGCCGCCGAAGGCCGCGGCCTCGCCGAAACCGACCGCGCGTTTCACGCCACCCTCTACCGGGGGCTGGACAACGTGCTGCTGAGCGAGGTGCTGGAGGCGTTCTGGGACGCGTTCCACCGGGTCCAGCGGGATCTGGTGGACGTACCGCAGGACCCACGGGTCACCTGCCGTCAGCACCGGGAGATCCTCGACGCGGTCCGGTCCGGCGATTCCATACGGGCGGAGGAGGCCATAAGAGATCACTTCGGCAACATCCGTGCCCGCCTCTCCCCCACGGGCGCACCGGAGCCTCCCGAGCCACACGCGCGCCACAATGAACGGGTTTGACCGGTAAACACCGCGTTTCGCGTCTTGCGATCATGCTGAGCGCCGTAGAACCCTGGTTGTTCATGACGCCGCGGATTCGCGGCACTTGGGGGGAAAGCGGTTGCGTACCGGCGGGGAGGGGGCCCCGCTCATGAATCGGTGCCGAGGGGGGCATCATGCAACCGGAAGGTCGCGGTCCCGTGTCTATAGGGTGAGCAAGACGTGGTGACGGTGACTCACCATGGAACCGCCTGTGACGGCCGAGGGGACCCCGATCCGGCGGAAGGACCGACGAACACGCGGTGACCTGCGTGTGGGGGGAATGACTCATGACGTCGACGCCGACGGGCGCCCGGCAGAGCCACGAACAGAACAACGATCCGTCACAAACCACCCAGCTCCGTGCGATCGGGCACCGGACGGGCCAGTTCCGCCGCATCAGGAAGAGCCTGCCGAGATACGACTACGAGCACTACAGCCGGCTGGCGGGTCCCCTCACCCAGCCCGACCCGGGCAAGCCCTACAAGGTGCAGTACCGCTCGCTGCTCTCGCAGGAGCCGCACCGGATACGCGCCGCGCTCATGCTGGGCGCGGCCCCGGTACTCTCCCTGGTCCTGCTGTTCTGGCTCATGCAGCCCGAGCACTGGACCGAACGGGACTACCCGGCCTACGACTTCCTGCCGGCGCTCGACATCGTCATGCTCGTCTCGATCGGTCTGATCGAGTTCTTCCGCTGCATGAACGTGCTGTCGAACGCGCACGCCACGCTGGTCGCCCGGGACCCGGTCCCGGTCGTGCCGGAGACCGGCACCCGCGTCGCCTTCCTCACCTCCTTCGTGCCCGGCAAGGAGCCGCTGGAGATGGTGACCAAGACCCTGGAGGCCGCGGTCAAGCTGCGCCACCGGGGCCTGATGCACGTGTGGCTGCTGGACGAGGGCGACGACCCCGCCGTCAAGGAGGTCTGCGCCCGGCTCGGCGTCCACCACTTCTCCCGCAAGGGCGTCGCCCGGTGGAACCAGCCCAAGGGCCCGCACCGCGCCAAGACCAAGCACGGCAACTACAACGCCTGGCTCGAGGCGCACGGCGGCGAGTACGACTTCTTCGCCTCCGTCGACACCGACCACGTGCCGCTGCCCAACTACCTGGAGCGGATGCTCGGTTACTTCCGCGACCCGGACGTCGGCTTCGTCATCGGCCCGCAGGTCTACGGCAACTTCGACACGTTCGTCACCAAGGCCGCCGAGTCGCAGCAGTTCCTCTTCCACGCCCTCATCCAGCGCGCCGGCAACCGCTACGGCGCCCCGATGTTCGTGGGCACGTCGAACGCCGTGCGGATCAGCGCGATCAAGCAGATCGGCGGGCTGTACGACTCGATCACCGAGGACATGGCCACCGGGTTCGAGATGCACCGCGCCAAGAACCCGGCCACGGGCCGGAAGTGGAAGTCGGTCTACACCCCGGACGTCCTCGCCGTCGGCGAGGGCCCGAACGCCTGGACGGACTTCTTCACCCAGCAGATGCGCTGGTCCCGGGGAACGTACGAGACGATCCTCAAGCAGTACTGGAAGGGCTTCTGGTCGCTGCCGCCCGGCAAGCTCTTCAACTACACGATGATGATCATCTTCTACCCGATGTCCGCCCTCAACTGGATCCTGGCGGCGCTGAGTTGCGCGCTGTTCCTGGGCCTGGGCGCCTCGGGTGTGAACATCGACCCGACCGTGTGGCTGATGCTGTACGGCAACGCCTCCGCGCTCCAGATCGGCCTGTACATCTGGAACCGGCGGCACAACGTCTCCCCGCACGAGCCGGAGGGCTCCGGCGGTGTCGCGGGCATGATGATGTCGGCGCTGTCCGCGCCGATCTACGCCCGCTCGCTGATGGACGCGGTGCTGCGCCGCAAGAGCAAGTTCGTCGTGACCCCGAAGGGCGACTCGGCCAGCCCGGACACGCTGTTCGGGACCTTCCGGATCCACTGGTTCTTCATCCTGGTCTTCGGTGGTTCGCTCGCCGCGGGCTTCGTGTTCGGGCACTCCCACCCGGCGATGATCACGTGGGCGGTCTTCGCCATGCTGATCACCGCCTCGCCGATCTTCGTCTGGCGGCACGCACTGCGGCAGGAGAAGAAGAAGCCCCGGCAGGCGGCGGCTTCCGGTGCGGGTACGGCTGCCGGGGCGCCGGCACCCGGGCCGGCGGCGGAGCCGCAGGACGCGGTGCCCGCCGGGTACGCGGCCCACGCGCCGCACGGCCACGCCCCGCAGCAGCGGCCCAGTTGGGCCGCCTCACCCCGGGGACCGGGCGGTGACCCCGCGGGGGACAACGAACAGACCATGCAGATCGCGCTCGGCGGACTTGGGGGACGTAAGGAATGAAGGACCAGGCCGGCCGCCGTCGTGCTCGTCGACTCGCGATAGGCACGGCGGTGGTACTCGCGCTGGCCGGGATGAACGGGCCGTGGCTCTACCGCTTCGGAACCGAGCAGTACCACCAGTACAAGATCAACAAGCCCGAGTACAAGGCCGCGAACGGCCACTGGGACATCGTCGACTTCCCCGAGGAGTACCGCCAGGACACCATCCACGCGGCGCTCCTGCACACCGGCAAGGTGCTGCTGGTGGCCGGCTCGGGCAACAACCAGGACAACTTCGACAAGAAGAAGTTCGACACCCGGATCTGGGACCCGGTCAAGGGCACGATCAAGAAGGTGCCGACGCCCGCCGACCTGTTCTGCACCGGCCACACCCAGCTGGCCAACGGCAACCTGCTGATCGCGGGCGGGACGAAGCGCTACGAGAAGCTCAAGGGCGACGTCACCAAGGCCGGCGGCCTGATGGTCGTGCACAACGAGAACCCCGACAAGCCGATGACGCTGCCCGCGGGCACCAAGTTCACCGGCAAGGAGAACGGCAAGACCTTCGTGTCGAAGGACCCGGTGCTCGTACCGCGCGCGAAGAAGGTCTTCGACCCGAAGACCGGCGCGTTCCTGCGCAACGACCCCGGGCTCGGCCGTATCTACGTCGAGGCGCAGCGCAGCGGCACCCAGTACGAGACCGGCACCCAGGACAACTACCGGATCCAGGGCCTGACCGGCGCCGACGCGCGCAACACGTACGGCATCGCGCAGAAGCTCGCCCTCGACAAGAAGGACTTCCAGGGCATCCGCGACGCCTACGAGTTCGACCCGGTCGCCGAGCGGTACATCAAGGTCGACCCGATGAACGAGGCCCGCTGGTACCCGACGCTCACGACCCTGTCGGACGGGAAGATCCTCAGCGTCTCCGGTCTCGACGACATCGGCCAGCTGGTCCCGGGGAAGAACGAGATCTTCGACCCCAAGACCAAGAAGTGGACGTACACCCAGAAGATCCGGCAGTTCCCGACGTACCCGGCGCTGTTCCTGATGCAGAACGGGAAGATCTTCTACTCGGGTGCCAACGCGGGGTACGGACCGGACAACGTGGGCCGTGTTCCCGGCATCTGGGACGTCGGCACCAACAAGTTCACCAAGCTGCCCGGGCTCAGCGACCCGAACATGATGGAGACGGCCGGGACGGTGCTGCTGCCTCCGGCGCAGGACGAGAAGTTCATGGTGATCGGCGGCGGCGGGGTCGGCGAGTCCAAGCTGTCCAGCAAGAAGACGCGGCTCATCGACCTGAAGGCGCAGAACCCGCACTTCGTCGACGGGCCCCAGCTGGAGAAGGGGACCCGGTATCCGCAGTCCTCGATCCTGCCCGACGACACCGTGCTGGTGTCGGGGGGTTCCGAGGACTACCGGGGGCGCGGCGCCTCCAACATCCTGCAGGCCCGGATGTACCACCCGGACAGCAACAGCTTCACCCAGGTCGCCGATCCGCTGGTCGGGCGGAACTACCACTCCGGGTCGATCCTGCTGCCGGACGGGCGGGTGATGTTCTTCGGGTCCGACTCGCTGTACGCGGACAAGGCGAACACGAAGCCGGGGAAGTTCGAGCAGCGGATCGAGATCTACACGCCTCCCTATCTGTACCGGGACTCCCGGCCGTCGCTCAGCGGGGGGCCGCAGACGATCGCCCGGGGTGCTTCGGGGACGTTCACCTCGAAGCACGCCTCGAGCATCAAGAAGGTGCGGCTGATCCGGCCGAGCGCGTCGACCCATGTGACGGACGTGGATCAGCGGTCGATCGCCCTGGACTTCACGACGTCCGGTGACAAGATCACGGTCACGGTGCCGAAGAGCCGGAATCTGGTGCAGTCGGGGTGGTACATGCTGTTCGTGGACGACGACCAGGGGACGCCGTCCAAGGCTCAGTGGGTCAAAGTTCCGTAGCTATTTGCTGTTCCCGGCAAGGGCGAGTGCGTAACTCGCCCACCACTGCCCCGCCTTCGGGCCCCCCTTGCACGTGCCGTCCGACTCTCCCGGGCGCTTGACCCACAGGTAGGCGTCCACAAGGGGGTCCGCCGTCTTTGTCGTCGGGGTCTCGCCCAGCGCCCGGCCGGGCGGGTTGCACCACTTCTGGGCCGGGTCGCCCTCGGTGTACGGGCCGTTGCCGTTGCGGCTGGTGTCGATGACGAAGTGTTTGCCGCCCACCTTGGCGGAGAGCTGTTTGCCGTAGGCGATGGAGTCCTGGGTGGAGTAGAAGTTGGAGACGTTGACGGCGAAGCCGTCGGCGCGGTCGACGCCGGCCTGCTGGAGGGGCTGGAAGATCTGGTCGGGGTGGCCCCAGCCGGCGTTGCCGGCGTCCAGGTAGACCTTCGTGTTCTTCAGGGACTTGAGCTTGTCGACGGCGCCCCGCAGGAGGTCGTAGCGCTCCTCGTGGAACTCGCCCGGGGTGCAGCCGTCGACGAGGTGGAGTACGGCGTCGGGTTCGAGGATGACGGTGGCGGGACGGTCGCCGATGCCCCGGGCGACGCCGTCGATCCAGGCGCGGTAGGCGTCGCCGTCGGCCGCGCCGCCCTGGGAGTACTGGCCGCAGTCGCGGTGCGGGATGTCGTAGAGGACGAGCAGGGCCGTGCGGTCGGACTTCTCGGCGGCCTCGGTGAAGCCGCGGGCCTCCTGCTCGGGGTTCTCCGGGCCGATCCACTCCCCCACCGGCTGCTCGGCGATCTTGCGGATCTGCGCGGCGTCGGTCTTCTTGCCGGCCTTCTCGTAGGCGGCGAGCTGGCGGGCCGCGGTGCCGTCCGGGTTCACCCAGAACGGGTCGGCGGACTTGGGCTGTTGAGTGATCCCGGCGCCCGGATCGGCGGCCTGGTCCCCGTCCGACGAGGAGCACCCGGCGAGCAGCAGTGCCGCCCCCAGCACCGCCGCGGACGCCCGTGCCCGTGCCGAAGTGCGGGCCCCCCTGGTGTCGTACATGCGTTTCCCCCCTGGGCGCATCGTTCCGGCCTGGTCGACCGCGTACCAATCGTGGCATACCGGCCGCGCCGCTCACGAGGTCGCGCAGAGGGTCAGGGACCGGTGCCCGTGAGGTACGCGGAGACCACCACGTTGGCCGTGTAGCTGCGGCTGATGCGGTCGAAGGTGCCGCCGCAGGTGATCAGGCGGAGTTCGGCGCGGCCCGGCTGGTGGGGGCCGTAGGCCTGCCGGGCGTCGAAGTCGTCGCGGGCCAGGACGCGGATGCCGTCGATGGTGAAGTGGGCGACCTTGCCGTCCGAGCGGACCACGCGGATCGTCTCGCCCGGCTTCAGGGTGCTGAGCTTGTAGAAGACGGCGGGCCGGGTCTCGGTGTCGACGTGGCCCACCATGAGCGCGGCCCCTGCCGCGCCGGGCGCGGTCCCGGAGCCGTACCAGCCGACGACTCCCGGCTGGTCGAACGGCGGCGGGTCGACGGCGCCCCGGCTGTCCAGGCCGCGGGCCGTCACGGGGGCCTGCACGCCCAGTTCGGGGATGTCGATGCGCTGCGGGGTCGCGGGGCCGAGCGGCTTGGCCGCGGGCGGCAGCCGGACCCGCTCGGTGCCGAGTCCGGCCACGTCACCCGGGCCGGACGGGCTCTCGGCTACGTCGGTCACGCCCCGGCCCCACAGCCACAGCCCGAGCAGCAGGAGCGTCCAGGCCAGGGCGGTGAGCAGGCGCGCGGTGCCGGTGGTGCGCCCGGGGTCGTCGGACATGGCGGCCGTACGCCCTCAGTCCGTGCCGCGGCTCCGGCGGGCCCTGAGCAGCCCGACGGCGGCCGCCGCGACCCCGGCGAGGGCCAGGCCGGTCACCGCCTGGCCGGTGCCGGGAGCGGACCCGCTGGTGGCCACCGTGGCGAAGTGCGCGGTGCCGCCGCCGCCCGCGTGGACCGGGGCGACAGGCGAGGCGAGGGCGTCGGACGGCAGCCCGTCCCGGCCCGAGGAGGTCTCCACGACGGTGATCCGGCCGGTGACGACCGTGCCGGAACAGCTGATCCGCACCTCGTAGCCGCCCGGCTCCAGTGAGGTGCGGATGCGGGTCTCCCCGGCCAGCGTGCCCTGGCTGCCGGTCAGCCGGGCGTCGGAGACGAACGCGGCGGAGGCGGCGGTGCCCTGCGCCCCGGTGCAGCCGCGTACCCGTAGGGACACGTCGCCGCCCGGGGCCGGGGCGGCCGGGGTCACCGTGACTCCTGGGCCGTCGTCGGCCGCGTACGCCACCGGGGTCAGGGCGGCGACGGCCAGGAGTCCTGTACAGAGAGTGAGGCGAACTGAGCCCATCGTGAACCTCCAGACAGTGGGAGGCTCCCCCGTACGGCGCGCCTCCGCATCCCGGGGAGGCACGCGATTGCTCCATACGGGTGGGACAGGGTGGGTGCCGGGTTTGGAAGTCCCTGCTCAGACGAGGTCTACGAGGTCCGCGATGGAGTCGACGACCTGGGAGGGGCGGAAGGGGTAGCGGTCGACGTCGTCGGGCTGAGTGACGCCGGTCAGCACCAGGAAGGTGCGCATCCCGGCCTCCAGGCCCGCGAGGACGTCGGTGTCCATCCGGTCGCCGATCATCGCGGAGGTCTCGGAGTGGGCGCCGATCGCGTTGAGCCCGGCCCGCATCATCAGCGGGTTGGGCTTGCCGACGAAGTACGGCTTCTTGCCGGTCGCGGCGGTGATCAGGGCGGCGACCGAGCCGGTGGCGGGCAGGTCGCCCTCGGTGGAGGGGCCTACGTTGTCGGGGTTGGTCGCGATGAACCGGGCTCCGCCGTTGATGAGCCGCACGGCCTTCGTCAGGGCCTCGAAGGAGTAGGTGCGGGTCTCGCCGAGGATCACGAAGTCGGGCTCGTGGTCGGTGAGGATGTAGCCGATGTCGTGCAGTGCCGTGGTCAGGCCCGCCTCGCCGATGACGTAGGCGCTGCCGCCGGGCCGCTGGTCGTCCAGGAACTGGGCGGTGGCCAGGGCGGAGGTCCAGATGTTCTCCACCGGCACGTCCAGGCCCATCCGGCGCAGCCGGGCGTGCAGGTCACGGGCGGTGTAGATGGAGTTGTTGGTCAGCACCAGGAAGGGCCGCCCGGATTCGCGCAGCTTCTTCAGGAAGGCGTCGGCGCCGGGGATCGGCACCCCTTCGTGGATCAGGACGCCGTCCATGTCGGTGAGCCACGACTCGATGGGCTTGCGGTCTGCCATGTGCTTGCGTCTCCTGCGTGCGTACGGTCAAGAAGCGGGGGCGCCGGAACCACGGCGTACCGACGCCCCCAGCCTAATCAGGAAGGCCTGATCCTGACCCTGGTCAGGAGTGACTGATCACTGGCCCCTTCTGCGGGGGCTCCTGCCGGTAGTAGGTGGTGTAGGTCAAGGTGGCGGTGCCGCCGCCGGTGAGCGGGTACGCGGGGCTGACGAGCGTGGAGTCGAAGGTGCCGGTGAGGGCCTTGTCGCTCCACTCGTCGCCGTCGGCGACCGCGAACACGTTCCGGGCGCGGACGTTGCACTCGCGGTTCTGGTCGCGCTGGGTCCAGAACTCGTCGGTGGTCACCTTCTCGGCCGTGAACGGCCGAGCCTGTCCGCTCGGCCGTTAACACCTCGTCGCGCTCCCGACTGCCCCCTACGACAGGACGGTCACGGGTCGCATCCACCCAGCCCCCAGCAGGTATCAGGGAGCGGGTGCGGGTGCGGTGACAAACACCCACGCCGAGCGTGCACGGCTGCGCACGTTGACCCCGGCGACGACGTCGGCCGGGCCAGCGAGCCCGCACCGACGACAACAGAAGTGGTCCCGGTCAGACCGGTTGGCCCGCTCGGTATGCCCGCAGCGCGGACATCGCTGCGAGGTATGGCGCGCGTCCACCTCCAGGAACGGCACTCCAGCCCGCCTGGCTTTGTAGGCGAGGTGCTGTCCAAGCTGGTGAAAGGGCCACGAGGAGAGGGTGCCCCGCTGGTCGCGGCGTAGCCGTACCCGCTCACGGATCCCGCCGAGTGCCTCGACGGCGATGCCGCGCGCGGTGCGTTGCGCGACGGACACGATCTCCTTGCTGATCTTGTGGTTCACGTGCGTGGCATGGCGCTTCTCCCTTTTCGCGCGGCGGGCCAGACGGCGGGTGGCCGAGCGGGTCTGCTTGGCCTGGAGTTCGGAGCGTTTGCGAGCCTGCCAGCGCCGATAGCGGCCCAGGCGTCGGCCCTGATGGTTGGTGCCGTCACTGGTCGTAGCAAGGTTGACGATGCCACGGTCCACCCCGATCCAGTCAGCCGGCTCATACGCCTCAGGATCGGGGATGTCACAGGTGGCGATCAGGAACCACTTGCCACCCCTGCACACGAGGTCACTCTCACCCTTGCGGTACTGCACGAGGGTCTTGAGCTGGCCGGGTGAGCAGGCGAACCGGATCCCCTTCATCCGCCCGTCCACCGTCCAGATCGACACTGTGCGTGCGTCGTACTGCCATGACAAGCATCGGTCGTCGAACGGCTGGGCCGCCTCCGGGCGGAAGACGACCGGCGTGCTGAGCGCCTTTCGGTACCGCTTGGAGTTGGGCGGGCCCAGGTTTCCGGCCCGCAGGTTGGCCTTCAGCGTGGCGTAGGCGTCGACGACCTTCTTAACCGCCCGCACTGCTGGCTGCGCCGACAGCCCGTAGGTGGCCTTCAGATCCGCGTACACCTCCTTCTGCAAGCCGTTGCGGTCCTTGAGGTTCTTGGCGAAGGCAACCTGCGAGGCGTGGGTAGCGGCCCGGTTGCAGGTGCGCAGGGTCGCCTCCAGTGCCAACGTCTGCACGGGCGTCGGCAGCAGCTTCACCTGCACCACCAGCTTCATGACATCGGAATTTAGTACGACCACCGCACACACGATCACGATTCGACCGGCGATCACCACGACCAGCGAACCACTGGACAGGCGTTCGCATTTCTCGTCTCGTCAGTCGGCCAGAGACGGCGGTGTGTCAGCTGCCCGTCGCGGACTTCCAGTCCTCGACGTAGGCCGTGAGGTTCTTGTCGATGTCGTTCCAGTCCGGCTGGAAGAAGTCCACGCCGTTCATCAGCTTGGCGAGGGCGACGGCGTTGGCGTCGGTGGCCTTGACGTCCTTGCGGGCGGCGAAGCCGCCGCCGATCTCGCTGACCTCCTGCTGCTGCTTCTGCGCGAGCATGAAGTCGAGCAGCTTCTTGCCGTTCTCGCTGTGCGGGGCCTTGGTGACCAGGCCGGCCGCGTAGGGCAGGGCGAAGGTGGTGGGCTTGCCGTCCTTCCCGGCCGGGAACCAGATGCCGAGGTTGGGCATGTCCTTGGACTGGGCGTAGTTCATCTGCACGTCCCCGTTGGCGACGAGGAGTTCGCCCTTGTCGACCTTGGGGGCGAGCTTGCCGGTGGAGGCGGACGGGCCGACGTTGTTGGCCTGGAGCTTCTTCAGGTAGGCGAGGGCCGCTTCCTTGCCGCCGAAGTCGTGGATGGCCTTGATGAGCACGGCGGTGCCGTCACCGGCGACGCCCGGGGTGGAGTACTGGAGCTTGTTCTTGTACTTGCCGTCGAGCAGCTCGTCCCAGGTCCTGGGCGCCTGCTTCAGCTCCTTCTTGTTGTAGACGAAGCCGAAGTAGTTGTTGACGACCGAGGTCCAGGTGCCGTCGACGGCCTTGTCGGCGCCGCTGACCAGCTCGGAGTCCTTCGGCTCGTACTTCTGCAGCAGGCCCTTGCCGTCGGCCTGCTGGATGAACGGCGGGAGGGTGACCAGCACGTCGGCCTGCGGGTTGCTCTTCTCGCGGACGGCGCGCTGCACCATCTCGCCGGAGCCGCCCTCGACGTACTTGACCTTGATCCCGGTCTGCTTCTCGAAGTCCGCGAAGACCTTGTCGTACCAGCCGTCGCCGTTCTCGCCCTTGAGGCCGTCGGCGCTGTAGACGGTGACGACCTTCTCGTCGGAGGCGGCGGAGGAGCCGCCGCAGGCGGACAGCAGCGGGGTGGCGAGGAGGGTGAGGGCTACGGCGAGCGTGACGCTGTTTCTGGGCATGGCGAGGCGAACTCCTTGCGGGGATAAGCGGGTTGGGAGGGCGGATCAGCGGTACGACGCCCGGGTGCGGACCCGGGAGACGACGAACAGGACGAGCAGGGTCGCGGCCATCAGCACCACCGCGACGGCGGAGCCCGTGAACAGGGCGCCGCGGTCGGTGGCCGCGTAGATCAGGACGGGAAGCGGGGTCCAGTCGGGCGGATAGAGCATCATGGTGGCGCTCAGCTCGCCCATGGACAGGGCGAAGCAGAGGCCGGCGGCGGCGGTCAGGGAGGGCAGCAGGAGGGGGAGCCGGACCCGCCACAGGACGTAGGCGGGGCGGGCGCCGAGGGAGGCGGCGGCCTGTTCGTAGGCCGGGTCGAGGCGGGTGATCGCGGCCGACACGGACTGGTGGGCGAAGGCGGTCACCAGGACGGTGTGGGCGATGATCACGATCCACCGGGTGCCGTTGAGCAGCAGCGGCGGCTGGGAGAAGGCCACCAGGACCGACAGTCCCACCACGACCGAGGGCACGGCGACCGGCAGCACGAACAGCGCGTCCAGCACCCGGCGGTGGCGCTTCTTCAGGGCCGCCCCGGCGAGCGCGGCCCAGGTGCCGGTGGCCAGGGCGAGCAGGCTCGCGGTGACGGCGGTGACCAGGCTGGTGGTCAGGGCCTGGAGGGCCTCGCCGCGGGTGGCGGAGCGGTAGTGGGCCGTGGTCAGCCCCGAGGGCAGGACGCCGGACCAGTGGGTGGCGAAGGAGGCGCCGAGGACGACGAGGAGGGGCAGGGCGAAGAGGGGCAGGAAGAGCAGCAGGAACACCGCCCATACGGCCCACTTGGCCTTGCGGCTATGCACCAGCACGACGGCTCACCACCCGGTAGAGGCCGTACAGCCCCACGGAGATCAGGACGTTGACGACGGCGACCACGCACGCGCCCGGATAGTCGGACTCCAGGATCGCCTTGCTGTAGACGAGCATCGGCAGGGTCGTGACCCCTTTCGCACCGGTGAACAGCACGATCCCGAACTCGTTGAGGCACAGCACCAGGACGAGGCTCCCGCCGGCCGCGAGCGCGGGCAGCGCCTCCGGCAGGATCACCCGCCGTACGATCCGCGGCGCGCGGGCACCGAGCGAACTGGCCGCCTCCAGCTGTGCGGTGTCGAGCTGGGAGAAGGCGGCGAGCAGCGGCCGCATCACGAACGGCGTGAAGTAGGTGACCTCCGCCAGCAGCACGCCCCAGGGCGTGGTCAGGAACTGGAAGGAACCGACGATGCCCGTGGTGCCGTAGATGAACAGCAGCGCCAGCGTGATGAGGAAGGACGGGAAGGACAGGTACACGTCGATGAACCGCGCCACCGCCTTCGCCCCGGGAAACGGTACGAACGCGATGACCAGCGCCAGCAGGAACCCGAGGACCAGACAGCCGGCCGTGGAGGCCAGCGCCAGCCAGACGGTGGTCCACAGCGCGTGCCGGAAGCCCTCGGAGGCGAAGACGTCGGCGTAGGGCTGGAGGGAGGTGCCGCCGGTGTCGGGGTGGAAGGACTGCTGGACGACTAGGGCAAGCGGGTAGAGGAAGAAGAGGATTAGGGCGGCTATGGGAGGTAGGGCCCAGACAAGCGCCCCAAAGGGGCGCGGGGAACTGCGCGACCGGCCACGGACGACGCGAGCTTTCTGTACGGCCTCAGCCATGGCTGACTCCTGCGGGCAGCAACACCGCGTCCTCGGACGCGAAGTGCAGGCTCACGGAGTCACCGAGGCCAGGTGGATTCTTCAGCTCGCGCAGGTCGGCCATGACCGTGTGCCCGTCGACATTGACGTACAGCCGATGGGTGGCCCCCCGCCATTGAATCTCGGTGACCGTGCCGATGAACTGGTTGGGCCCTTCCCCGAGCCCGACCAGATGCGGCCGTACGCACAAAGTGGCCCATGCACCGGGGATCACGCCGTCCGTGTCGACCTTCACCTCGGTCCCCGCGAAGAAGACACCCCCGGTCCCCACGGTCACCGGCACCAGATTCGCACCGCCCACGAAAGACGCCGTGAACTCGTCAGTGGGCGCCCGGTACAACTGCCTCGGCGTCCCGCATGCGCGCAGCTTCGCAGCGTCCATCACCGCGATCCGGTCCGCCAGCGTCAGCGCCTCGACCTGGTCGTGGGTCACGTACAGCATCGACACGTCCGGCAACTCCCGGTGCAGCCGGGCCAGTTCGGCCAGCATCCCGGACCGCAGCTGGGCGTCCAGCGCGGACAGCGGCTCGTCCAGGAGCAGTACGTCCGGCCGGATGGCGAGCGCGCGGGCGATGGCGACGCGCTGCTGCTGTCCGCCGGACAGCTCCCTTGGGAAGCGGCGGGCGTAGGCGGCCATGCCGGTCATCTCCAGCGCCTCGGCGACCCGCCCCCGTATCTCGCCCTTGGGCGTCTTCCGTGCCCGGAGTCCGAACGCCACGTTCTCGTCCACCCGCAGGTGCGGGAAGAGGGCGTACTGCTGGACCACCATGCCGATGCCGCGCCGGTACGGCGGCAGGTCCGTCACGTCCCGGTCGCCGAGGAACACGCGCCCGGAGGCGGGCCGTACGAACCCGGCGACCGCCCGCAGCGCGGTGGTCTTGCCGGAGCCGGACGGCCCGAGCAGCGCCATGACCTCGCCGGGCTCGACGGTCAGGTCGAGGGAGTCGAGGACGACGTTGCCGTCGTAGGCGACCGTGACGGAGTCGAAGCGGATGCCCATCTCACCGGGCTCCCGTGAGCAGGGCGGGCAGGGCGGCGACGGAGTCGAGGACGTGGGTGGCGCCGGCGGCCCGGAACTCGGCGTCGCCATGGGCGCCGGTGCGGACGCCTGCGACCAGTCCCGCACCCGCCCGTACGCCGCTGAGCACGTCGTACGACGTGTCGCCGACGACGGCGACCTGCCGGACGTCCTCGGCGGCCTTGGTCCGCACGAAGGCCTCCAGGACCATGTCCGGGAAGGGCCGCCCGCGCCCGCCCGCGTCGGCCGGGCAGAGGGTGAGCGGTACGAGGTCCGGCCAGCCGAGGGCGGCCAGGATGGCGTCCTGGGTGACGCGGGCGAAGCCGGTGGTCAGGACGACGGTACGACCGCTGCCGGCGAGTTCCTCGATGGCCTCGCGGGCGCCGGGGATCGGGGCGATGAGCCCTGCGTCGACGAGGTCGCCGTACGCCTTCTCGAAGGCGGTGTTGGCGCGCTGGGCGAGATCCTCGTCCCCGAACAGGTGCCGGAAGACGGAGATCTTGGACTCGCCCATGGTGGCGCGGACGTAGGCGAGCTTCTCGGCGTGGTCGGCGGAGCCGGGCTCGACGCCCAGTTCGGCAGCGGCGGCGGCGAAGGCGCGCTCGACGAGGCCGCCGTCGGCGACGGTGGTGCCGGCCATGTCGAGGACGACGAGTCGGATGTCGGTCATGGGGGTACTCACCAGCCCAGTTCGTTCGCGGTTGTTTCGGCTATCGCCGGGGAGCAGGTCATGCCGCGCCCGCCGGGCCCGGTGACCAGCCACACCCCGTCGCCCACCTGCTGCCGGTGGACGACCCGGCCGGTGTCGGTGCACTGCGCGTACACGCCGGCCCAGCGGCGCCGGATCTTCGGCAGCGGGCGGCCGAGCAGGGACTCGACCACGCCGGTGAGGTGGTCGTAGGGGTCCTCGACGGTGTCGAAGGCGAAGGGGTGCTCGTACTCGTGGGTGTCGCCGATGGTCAGGCCGCCGTCGGCGCGCTGCACCATGAGCAGCTGCATCCTGTGCGCGGCGGCGGTCTCCGGCTGCGGTTGGCGGGCGTTCAGCTCGTCCAGTGCCGAGGAGGCGTAGGCCGGGTAGTACCGGAAGCTGTCGGCGTCCGCGACCGAGGTGGTGAGCGGTTCGCCGAGCGGGTCGGTCTGCATCATCTGGAGGCGGACGCGGCGCACGGGCAGGTCGGGCCCGGCCAGTTCCCGTACCAGTCCGCCGAGCCAGGCGCCGGTGCACAGCACGACGGCGTCGGCGTGGTGCACGTCGCCGTGGTCGTCCCGGACGGCCCCGGCACCGACCACCTCGCGGACCTCGCGCCCCGGCAGGAAGGTGTAGTTCGGGGACTTCAGCAGCTCCGCGCGCAGGGCGAGTTGGGCGGTGCGCGGTTCGACGGCGGCGTCGCGCTCGCAGTAGAGGGCGGCGGTGAACTCGCCGCGCAGGGCGGGGTTGAGGGCCCGCGCCTCGCCGGGGGTCAGCAGCTTGTAGCCGCGGGCGGCGGCGTCCGGGCGGGCCACGGCGGCCTCGGCGACGGCGAGTTCGAGGGGGCCGCGCACCGGGGTGAGCGACCCGTTGGCCCGGAAGCCGAGCCCGGGCACGCGCCCGCCGATCCCCTCCCACAGCTCCCGCGCCCGCAGCGCGGTCTCCAGTTCTTCTCCACCGGCGCGCCCGCTGACCCAGATCTGCCCGAAGTTGCGCAGCGAGGCGCCGCGCGCCTCCGCCTCACGCTCGATCTGGACGACCTGATGGCCGCGCTCCACTGCTTGCCAGGCGTGCATGGTGCCCACCACGCCTGCTCCGACGACTGTCACTCTCACGGCGGCAACGCTCCTCGTGAACGGGTAACCGGAAGGGTCCGGCTGACAACGAGAGCGTGAACGACCCATCACGTTTGGGCTAGACCCGTTATCTTCTCGTGATAATAGAGGAGGAGGCGGTGGGTGATTTTGGGCGGTTTTCAGCCGTTCAGATGTGCGGTGAAGGAGAACCGGTCACCGCGGTACAGGGTGCGCACGCGCTCCAGCGGGCGTCCCTCCGTGTCCCGGGACACGCGGTGGATCAGCAGCATGGGCAGGGCGGGCGGGGTGCCGATGAGCAGGGCCTCACGGGGGGTGGCCAGCACTGTCTCGATGCGCTCGTCGGCGTCGCCGAACTCGATGCCCTGGGCTTTGAGGAAGGCGTAGAAGGAGGAGTCGGGGTCGAAGCGGGAGTCGAGGTCGGGGACCCGCTCGACGGCGACGTAGGTGCTCTCCAGGCCGACCCGCTCGTCGTCGGCGAGCAGCACGCGCTCCAGGTGCCAGACGGGTTCGCCCCGGGTGAGCCCGGTCTCGGCGGCGAGCGGCTCCGGGCACGGGAAGCGGTCGAGGGTGACGAGCGTACGTCCGGGCGTACGGCCCTGGCGGCGCACGCCCTCGGTGTAGCTCGCGAGGGACAGCGGCTGGGCCAGCTTGGGCCCGGCGACGACGGTCCCCCGGCCCCGCCGCTGGAGCCGCCCCTCCAGCACCAGCTCCCGCACGGCCTGCCGTACGGTCTCGCGGGCGACGTCGTACCGCTCGGCGAGATCACGCTCGGTGGGGATGAGGCTGCCCTCCCCCAGCTCCTCCAGCAGTCCGGCGATGCGCGCCTTGACCGCGTAGTACTTAGGGATGCGCCCGTGCTCGGGGATGCCGGAGCGGACGGGGGCGCCGGGGGCCTGGTCGTTCGGGTAGTCCACGGAGGGATCGTCGCAGACGGGGGCGGGGGTTTCGTACGGCGGCCCGCGCCTGAGGCGCGCGGAGGCCCGCGCCCGAGGTGTGCGACGGCCCGCGCCCGAGGTGCGC
>NZ_MCGQ01000004.1 GCF_002242805.1 Streptomyces diastatochromogenes
GCGAGAGTGCGGCCATCAGGACTGAAAGCCACTGAAGACACCGGGTTGGTGTGACCAGACAAGCGCTTGGGCAGCGGGAGGGCTGCGGCGGTTTGCACGCTCTCGATGGATTCGGGAGTGCGGCTGGTGCGGTATGCCTGGACAGCCAGCAGTGAGGCGAGTTCGGGGTTCACGCCGATGAGGTTGTTGGACTGGGCAGCGAGCTGCCGGGACAGCGCCGCCCGCTGTTCCGCGACAGCCGTCCGCCACTGCGAGAACGCCCCCGCGCCAGCAAGGACCGCGAGCACCAGCAACGTGGCCAGCACCATGACAAGCCGCCTGCGCCGCTGGGCGACCGCCTCCTGGCGTTGCCGGCTCGCGGAGAGAAAGGCCGCGATGTCGTCGGGCAGACCACGTTCCCGTGACCAGTCGACGCCTTCCCCGAGCGCCGTCCCCGCGAGCAGGTCACCCGGGTCTTTCTCCGCGGCCCAGCGGAGCTGCCGTTCACGGGTGCGGTTGAGCCACCCCTGGAATTGGCGATCCTCGCGCACCCAATCCCGCAGTTTGCCCCAGTCACGGATGAGCGCGTCATGAATCAGTTCCGCCACCGGCTCCCTGGGAGGCGCATCGGGGCGACGGGGATCGCGGAGCGACTGCGTGGTGATGATGCGATGGTTCGTGAGCGTGGCGATGACGATGTTGATGTCGCCGTCGGGTGAACCGTCCGGGCCCGCCGCCAGGTCGCGCAGATCGTTGAGGGGCACCTGTGCGCGGACGGCGGGGATGCGGCGGCCGGGGTCCTCCGGGTGCACCAGCGAGGTGAGGATGCGCTCCGCGATGTGCTGCTGATCGGCGGACAACTTGTTCAGGGCGCTGTCGCACCACGTCGTCAGGCTTCCGGTGACCGCCCCGATGCGCCGGTACGCCTCATGGGTGAGGTAACCGTCCTCCCGCCGGGACCACAGCTGCTTGAGCGTCAGCTCCAGCAGCGGCAGCACAGTGACCGGTGCCAGCCGAGTCGCCGTCGCTTCGGGGCTGCTCTCCAGGACGTCGCTGATGATCTGCTCGGGCAGTCCCGGCTGGAAGCGGAGTCCCACGTCCTCGGCGGGCAGCACGATGATGTCGTGCAGGTCGCGCTGGCTCAGCGCGCCCGGGACGTTGAGCAGCCCGGGTGTCGAGGCCTCCAGCAACTTGGGTGCGAGGGATGCCAGTTGGGGATAGAAGTCGTCGCGCATGACCAGGATCACGCTGAGCCTGGTGGGCGCGTCGGCGGCCGCGGTGATGTCGTTGATGACGTCCAGGAAGTCCCGCAGCCGGCCGTCGGCGCCCTGGACCAGAAGCTCTTCGAACTGGTCGACGACCAGCAGAACGCGCTCGTGGTCGGGCTCCTTCTCCAGCCTGCGGATGACCGCGGCCGTGATCCCGTCCCGCGCCGCCCCGGGCAGCCCGGCACGCTCGATCTCCGTCGGCAGATCCTGCCGGGGCCGGGCCAGCACCGGCAGCCACCGATCGCTCCCCACCACCTCCCCCTCCGCCAGCGCCCGCAGCACACCCGCCTGGATCAGTGACGACTTGCCCGACCCGGACGGCCCGAGCAGCAGCGTCAGCCGCCGCCCCAGGGCCAGGTTCGCCACGACCTGCCGTACCGCGTCCCCGCGCCCCTCGAACCAGCGGGCGTGCTCCGCGGTGAACGGCTCCAGGCCCCGATAAGGGCAGACCTCCTGTGCCGCCAGCTCCGGGCGGACCTCCCGCAGGACCTCGGTCGGGGTGACGTACGCGATGCCCTGTCCCCGCCTGAACCCGTCGGGCGCCGTGATCTCGGTGACCATGCCGACGACCAGGCCGGTCTCCTGGTCCAGGACGGGCCCGCCGCTGAACCCGGTGGTGAGGTCGTTGGCGTCGGTCAGCTGAAGGAGCGCGCTCCCGTCCTGCGAGGCCGGCAGCAGATCGCCCACCGTGCCGAAGCCCAGGTGCCCGTCCCGCGGTGCCTGGGCCGGAAAGCCGTACGACCGGACCTCGTGGCCACCGCACCCCGCCGCGGAGCCCAGCGGCAACACCCGCGTACTCGGCGGCGTTTCACGGAGCCGGACAAAGGCGACGTCCTCGCCCTCGGGCGCACGCCACCCCTCGACGTCCCCCTCCAGCCCGTCGGCACTCGTCGCACGCGGGAAGGCCAGTCGCACCCGCTCCCCGGGCCCGGACCCGGCCGCCCGGACCACGTGCGCACAGGTGACCAGGACGTCCTCGGCCACCAGGAAACCCGCCCCCGCCACACTCCCGTCCGGCCCGAGGATCTGCGCGACCGCCGTGGGCAGGTCCGACGGCATGCCATCGTCAGCCCTTCTTCCGGGGCTAGCCACCGTCGCCCGTCCACGACACCGTCACCTGCAGATGACAGTTCGCCCGGCTCTTGGTGATCACCGCCCCGGCCTCGACCGCGAGGTCCACCCCGAACTCGACCGTGATCTGGTCGGGCCGGGCCTTGCGCAGCTGGTCCAGGGCGGCCTGCGCGGCCTGGGTGATCGGTACCAGAGCCTGCTGCAGCGTCTCCGGCACCTCACGAATGGCGTCCCCGACGAGCCCGGCCTTCACCGGCCCCTTGAAGCCGGCCGCCCCCTCGACCAGAAGGCAGCCCCCGCCCTCCAGTGGAATTCGGGTCAGAGGTGTGGTCAAGACGCCTCCTTCGTTGCTCGCGGGCGCTCATCAGGGATCCCGGCCAGCATCGATCACGTCCGACAGGTGCCGCAGCTCGTAGGGGGCCGTACGGAGGAGCCCTCACACCGGCCGGGCACAGCCCACCGGCCGTTGCCCGCTCAGCTGGACGTAGAGGACGGTCGACGCGGGGCAGTCGGATCGGTCGGGGACCGCCTTGGTGATCCTGTACCGCGGCTTCCGGGGCCCCGACCCGTCGCACGCCGTCTCCCGCACCTGGCCGTCGCCCGAGTCGTACACGCAGTCGCCGGGGATCGTGCGGGGGCCGCCGCCGGCGCCCGGGTCGCCGGGGTGCGGGGGTTCCAGGTTGCGCATGCAGGCGTAGCCCTGGGGGATCGCGCCGTCGCCGTCCTCGTCGTCCTGCGGCCGCTGTTCGCTGATGTGCAGGACGAAGTCGGTGGTGGGCGGGCACAGCGGGCCGTCGGTGACCGTGCCGTCGTAGCGGGCGGCGACCCGGGCGGCGGCCCGCTCGCTGGTGCAGGGCACCTCGGTGAAGCTGGCGGTGCCGAAGGAGCTGCACTCGCCGACCCCGAGGAACTGGGCGCCGTAGCCGGTGGGGCGGAGGGTGGCGGGACGGGCGTTGCCCACCGGGGCGTCGGCCGGGCCCTGGCAGCCGCTGACCAGCAAGGCCATGATGAGGGCAGGGGCTAGCGGCAGCAGCCGGTACGCCACCCCCGTGGCACCTTTCCCGCGCATCGCCAACCCCCCAGACACCCCCGTCCAGCGTGGCCCCGGTGAGGGGGCCACGCCAGGCGAACGGTGGGGTTTCCGCCCTTTGGGTGGGGTGTGTCCGGTGTGTGACGTACGTCTAGTACGTCAGGCCGTGACCGAGGGGGTACAGCACCTGCGTCGGATCATCCGCCCGCTGCACCGGCACCGGGAGCCTGCCCCGTGGGTCCACCCGTCCGGCGATCACCCGCGCGGCGGCGCGCAGTTCGACGTCGGTCCAGGAGTAGGCCGCCAGGCAGGCCTTCACGGCGGGGAACTGGGCCACGTCGTAGGGGTTGCGGATGGCGACGGCCACGACCGGTCTGCCGGTGGCGAGCAACTGCTCGACCAGGGTTCGCTGGGCGCTGCCCGCCGTGACGTTGTACGTCCCGACGACCACCGCGTCCGCGTCCTGCGCCGCCGCCACCGCCTTGGCGACGGTCGTCGCGGACGGGGCGGTGCCGGTGGACAGGGCGGTGGCGGTGAACCCCAGTTCGGTGAAAGCGCCGGCCAGGACCGAGGTGGGCGGGCCGGTGGTGCCGGACGGGGAGGCCGGGTCGGCGCCGACGACCAGGATCCTGGGCGTGGTGCGGGGGTCCAGCGGGAGGGTGTCGTCCTCGTTGACCAGCAGGGTCGTGGTCCGCTCGGCGATCCGGTCCGCGGTGGCCAGGTGGGACTCGGTGCCCACGGTGCGATCGACGCCGGCCCGGGTGGCGTACGCCTGGTCGAGGAGTCCGAGCCGGCCCTTCAGCCGGAGGATCCGCAGGATCGATTCGTCCAGCCGGGCCTCGGTCAGCTCGCCGTTCTGGACGGCGTTCAGGACCGCGTGCCAGGCCACGTCGATCGAGGGCGGGTTGAGCAGCTGGTCGACTCCGGCCTTCAGGGCCAGCACCGGCACCCGGTCGTCGCCGTACTTGGTGCGCACGCCCTCCATGCCGAGGGAGTCGGTGACCACGACCCCGTCGTAGCCGAGTTCGCCGCGCAGGATGCCGGTGAGGATCGGGTGGGAGAGGGTCGCCGGGTCGCCGGAGTCGTCGAGGGCCGGGAACTGGATGTGGGCGGTCATGACCGAGTCGATGCCCGCCTCGATCGCGGCCCGGAAGGGGACCGCGTCCAGCTTCTCCCACAGCTCCCGGCTGTGCGTGATGACCGGGAAGCCGGTGTGGCTGTCGACGGCGGTGTCGCCGTGCCCCGGGAAGTGCTTGGCGGTCGCCGCGACCCGGGACGCCTGATAGCCCCTCACCTCGGCCGCGACCAGGGCCGCCACCGCGTCCGGGTCGGCCCCGAAGGACCGTACGCCGATGACCGGGTTGGCCGGGTTGACGTTCACGTCGGCGTCGGGGGAGTAGTCCTGGTTGATGCCCATCGCGCGCAGCTCGGCACCGGAGACGCGGCCGAGGGTGCGGGCGTCGGAACGGGAGCGGCCCGCCCCGATCGCCATCGCGCCCGGGAACAGCGTGGCCGGCTTGCCCACCCTGCACACTATGCCGTGCTCCTGGTCGGTGGCGATGAGCAGCGGCAGGCCACGGGGCTGCTCCAGCGAGGCCCGCTGGATGCCGTTGGACAGGTCGGCGATCTGGTGGGGGTCGCGGGTGTTGTGGGCCCAGGTGAAGTAGATGACCCCGCCGACCCGGTACTTCTCGATCAGCTCGGCGGCCGTGCGGACCCCGATCTCCTTGAGGTTGGCGTCGATGTCGGCCTGGTCGGGGGCGGTGGCGGAGTGGCCGTAGACCCGCATCACGAAGAGCTGGCCGACCTTCTCCTCCAGCGTCATGCGGGAGACGAGGGCGCGGAGCCTGCGGTCGTTCGGGGTGGCGGCGTGGGCGGCGGTGGCCGGGGCGGTCAGCGCGGCGGTGAGCCCTGCGGTCGCGGCGAGGACGGTCCGTCTGGACGGCCGTGCGGTGTTTCCCGTGCTTCCCGTGCTGCTGTCGTGCACGTGCGCTCCTTCCAGAGGAGAACCGCTGAAGGAAACTTCCGAGGAGCCACCAATATCCGGGAAGTTTCTTTCCGTCAAGTGACTGCACAGTAAGCCAGCATGGGGCCGCCATCGGCGCTTGGGAGGGGGGCGCGCCGATGGCGGTGGGCTGTCGGGCGTGGTGCGGCGGAGAGGGTACGTCGGCGTTCGCGGCCTGCGGCGAGGGCCGACACCGCACCACGGATTCGTCCGGCAGCTTGTGCGTTGGACGGGCGGGGAGGGCGACGGGTTCCCGTGGGCGTGCGAGGAGGCGTGGTCCAGCCCCTGGACATTCCGCCCATCCGCCCGGGCGACGGACCATCATGGCGGCCATGCCCGCAGTCGACATCCCCGGATCCAAGTCCATCACCGCCCGCGCGCTCTTCCTCGCGGCCGCCGCCGACGGCGTCAGCACCCTCGTACGGCCCCTGCGCTCCGACGACACCGAGGGCTTCGCCGAGGGCCTGGTCCGGCTCGGCTACCGGGTGGGCCGTACCCCGGACGCCTGGCAGGTGGACGGCCGCCCGCAGGGCCCGGCGCTCGCCGAGGCCGACGTGTACTGCCGCGACGGCGCCACCACCGCCCGCTTCCTGCCCACCCTGGCGGCCGCGGGCCACGGCACCTACCGCTTCGACGCCTCCCCGCAGATGCGCCGGCGCCCCCTCGCCCCGCTCACCCGGGCCCTGCGCGACCTCGGCGTCGACCTGCGGCACGAGGAGGCCGAGGGCCACCACCCGCTGACCGTCCGGGCGGCCGGGGTCGAGGGCGGCGAGGTCGTGCTGGACGCCGGCCAGTCCTCGCAGTACCTGACCGCGCTGCTCCTGCTCGGCCCGCTGACCCGCAACGGCCTGCGGATCCGGGTGACCGACCTGGTCTCGGTGCCGTACGTGGAGATCACGCTGGCGATGATGCGGGCGTTCGGCGTCGAGGTGGTCCGGGACGGCGAGGTCTTCGAGGTCCCGCCGGGCGGCTACCGGGCCACCACCTACGCCATCGAGCCGGACGCCTCGACCGCCAGCTACTTCTTCGCCGCGGCGGCCGTCACCCCGGGCCGCGAGGTGACCGTGCCCGGCCTCGGCTCCGCGGCCCTCCAGGGCGACCTGCGGTTCGTCGAGGTGCTGCGGCGGATGGGCGCGGAGGTGGACGTCGCCGCGGACCGGACGACCGTACGCGGCACGGGAGTTCTGCGCGGCCTGACCGTCACCATGCGGGACATTTCCGACACCATGCCGACCCTCGCCGCGATCGCACCCTTCGCCTCCGGTCCGGTCCGTATCGAGGACGTGGCCAACACCCGGGTGAAGGAGTGCGACCGCCTGGAGGCCTGCGCGGAGAACCTGCGGCGGCTCGGCGTGGACGTGGCGACCGGCCCCGACTGGATCGAGATCCGGCCCGGCACACCCCTGCCGGACGTCGGGATCAAGTCCTACGGCGACCACCGCATCGTGATGTCCTTCGCGGTGACCGGACTGCGCACGCCCGGGCTGTCGTACGACGATCCCGGCTGCGTACGGAAGACGTTCCCGGACTTCCACGAGGCGTTCGCGGCACTGAGCGCCCGGAAACACTGACTGGACCGGAAGAAAGGGAGCGGAAATCATCGCCCGCATGACCACGCACTCGTACCTCATCCTGCACGGCTGGCAGAACCACCGGCCCGAGGGCCACTGGCAGCACTGGCTCGCCGGCCGGCTCACCGCCCTGGGCCACCGGGTCACCTACCCGCAGCTGCCCGACCCGGACGACCCGGACCTCGAGGTGTGGCTCGGCGAACTGGCCCGCCACCTGGAGGAGTTGGACGACTCCGGGGAGCGGGTCGTCGTGGCGCACAGCCTCTCCGCCGTGCTGTGGCTGCACGCCGCGGCCCGGGGCATGAAGCAGCAGAGGTACGCGGACCGGGTGCTGCTCGTCGCGCCGCCGTCCGGATCCGTCCTCGTCCGGTACCCGGAGGTGGCGGCCTTCGCACCGCCCGCCCCCGACTTCGTACTGCCCGGCGCGACCCGGCTCGTCGCGGGCGACGACGACCCGTACTGCCCCGAGGGCGCCGACCGCCTCTTCGGTGCGCCGCTCGGCATTCCCACCGACGTCGTCCCGGGCGCCGCGCACCTCGACCTGGACGCCGGTTACGGCTCCTGGCCGGGCGTGCTCGACTGGTGCCTGGACGGCTCCGTACCGCTCACGGCGCGTCCGGCAGCCCGGTAGCCCGGTCCCTCAGCTCGGGAGTCGTCGCCGCGACCGCCGTCACCGCCAGGACGCACATCACGCCGCCGGTGACCAGGGCGGTCGCGCCGGAACTCCAGCCGGCGACCAGGCCGCCGCGTACGTTGCCGAGGCTGGGCCCCGCCTGGCCGACGATCGCCTCGGCCGCCGTGACCCGGCCGAGCAGCGCGTCCGGGGTGCGGGTCTGCACGATCGTGGACCGGGAGACGACCGCCGTGGCGTCCGCCGCCCCGGCCACGGCGAGGAGCGCGAGGCCGATCCAGGGGTCGGTCGACAGACCGAAGGCGACCAGGGCCGCACCCCAGGTGGCGGAGGCGCACAGCATCACCGCGCCCGGCCGGCCGAGCCGGGTCAGCGAGCCGGACAGCGCCGTCGCCGCGAGGCCGCCCACCGCGAGGGCCGACAGGAGCAGGCCGAGGGTACGCGGGCTGTTCCCGAACCGCTCGGCGTTGACCAGCGGGAAGACACTGACCGGGAAGGACAGCACGGTGGCGGCGAGGTCGGTGATCAGCGCGCCCCGCACCACCCGGTGCCCGGCCAGGAACCGCAGCCCGTCCAGCACCCCGCGCATCCCCGCCCGCGACGGCTCGCCCTCCGGCTGCAGCGCGGGGAGCCCGAAGGCGCCGTAGAAGGCGAGACCGAAGCTGAGCGCGTCCAGCAGATAGCAGACGCCGATGCCCAGCCAGCCCAGCAGCACACCGGCCAGGGCCGGGCCGAGCAGAAACATCGCCTGGCCGGTGATCTGGTTCAGGGCGAGACCGGCGGGCACCTGGTCCTTGGGCAGCAGCCGCGGCACGAAGACACCGGCCGCCGGGGCGCCGAGCGCACCGAAGCACGACTGGACGGCGACCAGCGCGAGCACCGTCACCACCGGGACATGCCCGGCGAAGCCCTGCACGGCCAGCAGCAGCGAGCAGGCGGCCTGGCCCACGGTGGCCGTCAGGAAGATCCGCCGCCGGTCCGCGCGGTCCACCCGGGCCCCCGCGAACAGCCCGAACACCACCAGCGGCAACGCCTGCGCCAGCCCGACCGCACCGGTCCACGCCGTGCTGCGGGTCATGTCCCACACCTGGTACATGACCGTCACCAGCGTCATGTACCCACCGAGCAGAGACACGGTCCGCCCGACCAGCAGCCGCCGGAAGACGGGCGAGGTACGCAGCGGCCGTACGTCAATGAGCGAGCGGCTGAGGCTCATGAGACTGGGCGGGGGCAGGGGAGGGCACAGCGTGCGGGTGGGGGAATCACCGGGGGAGGCTATCGGGGGGCCCAGGGCCCGGCCAGCGAATTATCCGGTGGCCGGGCACTACGCGGCAGTCCTCCGCGAGGGCCGTGGGCGGGCTAGGCCGCCTCGCCCAGCAGGCGTACGAGGTGGTCGCGGCCCGCGCTCAGCAGGTCCGGGAGCGGGGCCGCCGACTCGTACCAGCGCTTCTCGTACTCCCAGCACAGCCAGCCGTCCCAGCCGTGGCGGGAGAGGACGTCCACGCACTCGGTGAGCGGGAGGATGCCCGCGCCGAGCGGGAGCGGAGTGGTGTCGTCGACCGAGGCGATGTCCTTGACCTGGACGTAGCCGAGGTGCGGGGCGAGTGCCGCGTAGCTGTCCGAGGGCTGCTCGCCGCCCAGCCAGGTGTGCATCACGTCCCACAGCGCGCCCACCTGCCGGTGGCCCACCGGGCCGAGGACGCGGATCGCGTCGGCGGCGGTGCGGTGCGAGTCGTGGGTCTCCAGCAGGATCCGGACACCGAGCGCGGAGGCGTCCTCGGCGGCGGTGCCCAGCCGCCGGGCGGCGATGGCGTCGGACTCCTCGCGGGGCCGGTCCGGGTCGGCGCCGGGGAAGACCCGGACGAACGGGGCGCCCAGGTCGTGGGCCAGCTGGAGGAGTTGACGGATCTCGTCGAGGACGGGGGTGTCGTCGCCGGGCGCGGCGACGCGTGCGTACCCGGCGAGGCCCAGCACTTCGACCCCGGCCCCCTTGAACAGCGCGGCCGTCTCGGCCCGCTCGGCGGCGGGGAGGCCGGGGTGCACCGGCTCCTCGGGATGGGTGCGCAGTTCGACGCCGTGGTAGCCGTGCGCGGTCGCGAGCGCCAGGACCTCAGGGATGGGCAGGCCGGGGACACCGAGAGTGGAGAACGCCAGCTTCATGCTCGGACCCTACTCGTCACACGCCCGATCCGGGCAGATCCAACCGCCAGTCCTGCCCCATCAGATCCTTGCCGAAGGAGCGGTGCGGCCGCTCGGCGACGAGCACGAAGCCGTGCCGCTGGTAGAGATGCCGGGCGCTGCTGAGCACGTCGTTGGTCCACAGCACCAGGTCGCGGTAGCCGACTCCGCGCGCGAAGTCGACCACGGCCCGCACCAGCCGGTCACCGATGCCGTGCCCGCGCGCGTCGGGCTCCACGAGGAGCAGCCGCAGCCGCGCGGTGGCGGGAGCGTCGTCCCGCACGCACATCACACACCCCACCGCCCGCCCGTCCAGTTCCGCGATCCACACCCGCTCCAGATGCGGGTCGTGGTCCTCGGCGAAGTCGGCGACGATCCTCGCCACCAGCCCCTCGTAGTCGGCGTTCCAGCCGTACTCGGCCGCGTACAGGGCGGCGTTGCGCTGCACGATCCAGCCGAGGTCACCGGGCAGCGGCTCCCGCAGGGCCACATCACCCGGCGTCCCCTGCTCGCCCCCGAGGATGCCCCGGATGGTCCGCATCGCCTCCGCCAGCCGCGGCCGGTCCTCCGGCGCCACGGTGTCCAGCAGCGCCCCGACCGTCTCCCGCGCCCGCTCGTCCAGCAGCGCGGCGGCCTCGCGCCCGGCCGCGGTGAGCGTGACGCTCCTGCGGCGCGGATCCGCCGCGGACGTCCCGCGCTCGATCAGCCCCGCCTCCTCGAACTTGTTGAGGATGCGGCTCAGATAGCCGGCGTCCAGCGCGAGCCGGGTGCGCAGGTCGGCCGCGTCCAGATGCCGGGCGTGCGCGAGTTCGTACAGGACGCGGGACTCGGTGAGGGTGTACGGCGCGTAGAGGTGACGGCCGTAGTCGAGGGCGCCGATGACGCCGGTGTAGAAGCGGTTGAAGGCACGGACGTCCTGGACGGTCATGATCGCCCCCGGATACTTGACTCAGTCAGAGATACCGTTCCCCCGAGGCTAGGTCGAAGCGCCCGCGCCGTCCACCGCCTCCCAGTGTTCCGCCGTAAAACCCCACTCCGGGGAAGCCCGCCCACGTCGGGCCATGCGACGGATGCACCACTGGCCGTCGGCTACTGGCCGACGCGCCGAGGCACCCCCGTAGACCCCCGCACCATCAACTCCCCCCGCACCGAGGCAATCCCCCCGGGCGGCGGCTCCTCCCGCCCCATCGCGATCCGCCCGGCCCGGGCCCCCGCCTCCGACAGCGGCAACCGCACCGTCGTGAGAGAGGGCACCGCGTCGATGCTGAACGGCAGGTCGTCGAACCCGGCCACCGACACGTCCTCGGGAATCCGCAGCCCCGATTCCCGCAGCGCGGCGCACGCGCCCACCGCGACGGAGTCGTTCGCGGCGACTATCGCGGTCAGGGACGGGTCCCGGCGCAGCAGTTCCAGCGTGGCCTCGTAGCCTGACCGCCGGTCGTAGCGGCCGTAGACCGTCCAGCGAGGGTCCTCCTCGATGCCCGCCGCCGTCAGCGCACTGCGGTGGCCCTCCAGGCGGTGCCGGGTGGTGGTTCGCTCCTCGGGGCCGCCGATGTAGCCGAGCCGGCGGTGGCCGAGGCCGATGAGGTGGTCCGTGAGGGCGCGGGCGCCGCCACGGTTGTCGAAGGTCAGCGCGATGGCCTCGGTGTCCGGAGCCGGCGGCCGCCCGCACAGCACGACCCGGGTCCCGGCCTCCGCCAGCTTGCGCAGCTTCGCCGCCACCGCCGCCGCGTGCGGCGCGTTCTCCACGGCGCCGCCGGTCAGCACCACGGCCGCGGCCCGCTGCCGCTGCAGGAGGGTGAGGTAGGTCAGTTCGCGCTCGGGCGAGCCGCCGGTGTTGCAGACGACCGCCAGACGTTCGCCGCCCGCCCGGCCGCCCGGCCCGCCGATCTCGCCCTGGATCGCTGAGGCCATGATCCCGAAGAAGGGGTCCGCGATGTCGTTCACGAGGATGCCGACGAGGTCGGAGGTGGCCGCGGCGAGCGCGCTGGCCGGGCCGTTGAGGACGTAGTCCAGTTCGTCCACGGCCCGCAGTACCCGCTCGCGAGTGGAGGCGGCCACGGGGTAGTTCCCGTTCAGCACGCGCGACACCGTCGCGGGGGAGACCTGCGCGCGGGCCGCCACATCCGCCAGGGTCACCGTCATCTCGTCGTCCTCCGGTCGCGCATCTGGTCGCGCATTGGTGCTCGTACTTCCACGTAGACAGGCCGGGCACGGTCACGGTTCCCGGTCGGTGTCGAGCAGACCTTAAGGCCAACGACCCCGGTTGTTCGCCCCCTCGAACAACTCGAAGAGGACACGGTCTTGTACAGACCCAGTTCAGAGGCTAGCTTCTCCAGATAGAAAGCGCTTGCTGCGCTTGCCGCTGACGACGACGATGCTGATGCTGATCGGGGCGCCCGGCGCCCACGAAGGGGACTGACGTGACACGCAAGACGGTGCGTATCGCCATGAACGGCGTGACCGGGCGCATGGGCTACCGCCAGCACCTCGTCCGGTCGATCCTCGCCCTGCGCGAACAGGGCGGCCTCGACCTCGGCGACGGCACCGTGCTGTGGCCCGAGCCGATCCTGCTCGGCCGCCGCGAGCACGCCCTCAGGGAGATGGCCGACCGGCACGGCCTGGAGCACGTCTCCACCGACCTGGACGCCGTCCTCGCCGACCCGACCGTCGACATCTACTTCGACTCCCAGGTCACCTCGGCCCGCGAGGAGTCGATCAAGAAGGCCATCGCGGCCGGCAAGCACATCTACACCGAGAAGCCCACGGCCACCGGACTGGAGGGCGCCCTGGAGCTGGCCCGCCTGGCCCAGGAGAAGGGCATCAGGCACGGCGTCGTCCAGGACAAGATCTTCCTCCCCGGCCTCCTGAAGCTGAAGCGCCTGATCGACGGCGGCTTCTTCGGGCGGATCCTGTCCATCCGGGGCGAGTTCGGCTACTGGGTCTTCGAGGGCGACTGGCAGCCCGCCCAGCGCCCCTCCTGGAACTACCGCGCCGAGGACGGCGGTGGCATCGTTGTCGACATGTTCCCGCACTGGGAATACGTGCTCCACGAGCTGTTCGGCCGGGTGACCTCCGTCCAGGCCCTGGCCACCACCCACATCCCGCAGCGCTGGGACGAGGACGGCAAGCCCTACGACGCGACGGCCGACGACGCCGCCTACGGCGTCTTCGAGCTGGAGGGCGGCGCGATCGCCCAGATCAACTCCTCGTGGGCGGTCCGCGTCAACCGCGACGAGCTGGTGGAGTTCCAGGTGGACGGCACCGAGGGCTCGGCGGTCGCCGGCCTGCGCAACTGCCGTGCCCAGCACCGCAGCGCGACCCCCAAGCCGGTCTGGAACCCGGACATCCCCGCCACCGAGGTCTTCCGCGACCAGTGGCAGGAGGTGCCGGACAACGCCGAGTTCGACAACGGCTTCAAGGCCCAGTGGGAGCTGTTCCTGAAGCACGTCTACGCCGACGCGCCGTACCACTGGGACCTCCTGGCCGGCGCCCGCGGCGTCCAGCTCGCCGAGCTGGGCCTGAAGTCCTCGGCGGAGGGCCGCCGTCTCGACGTACCGGAGATCGCGCTGTGACCATCCAACTTCCCGGCGCCGCCGGCGACCTGCGGACGTACGAGCCCCGGACCGAACCGCTCGCGCTGACGACCGGCACCCCCTTCACCTCCCGTACGGTCTTCTCGGCGGCGCACGTCGTGGCCGACCCGTTCGCGGACACGACCCCCGACTCGCCGGCCGCCGTCGACTGGGACGCCACGCTCGCCTTCCGTCGCCACCTGTGGTCCCACGGGCTCGGTGTCGCCGAGGCGATGGACACCGCCCAGCGCGGGATGGGCCTGGACTGGGCGGGCGCGGCCGAGCTGATCCGCCGGTCTGCGGCGGAGGCGCACAGCGTGGGTGGCCGGATCGCCTGCGGTGTCGGCACCGATCAGATCACCGGCGGCACCCTGGCCGAGATCCGCGCGGCCTACGAGGAGCAGTTGGCGGTCGTCGAGGAGTCCGGCGCGCAGGCCATCCTGATGGCGTCCAGGGCGCTCGCGGCCACCGCTCGCGGCCCCGAGGACTACCTGGAGATCTACGGTCATCTCCTCCGCCAGGCCGCCGAGCCGGTGGTCCTGCACTGGCTGGGCCCGATGTTCGACCCGGCGCTGGAGGGCTACTGGGGGTCGTCCGACCTGGACGCGGCGACGGACACCTTCCTGGAGGTGATCGCGGCGCACCCGGACAAGGTGGACGGCATCAAGGTCTCGCTCCTGGACGCCCAGCGCGAGATCGACCTGCGCCGCCGCCTCCCGCAGGGTGTGCGCTGCTACACCGGGGACGACTTCAACTACCCCGAGCTGATCGCGGGCGACGAGAAGGGCTTCAGCCACGCCCTGCTCGGCATCTTCGACCCGCTGGGACCCCTGGCGGCCGAAGCCGTCCGCGTCCTGGACACGGGCGACACACCGGGCTTCCGCGCCCTGCTCGACCCCACCGTGGAGTTGTCGCGCCACCTCTTCCAGGCCCCGACCCGCTTCTACAAGACCGGAGTCGTGTTCCTGGCCTGGCTCGCGGGCCACCAGACCCACTTCACGATGGTCGGCGGCCTCCAGTCGGCCCGTTCGCTGCCCCACTTCGCCCGCGCCTACGAACTCGCCGACGGCCTCGGCCTGTTCCCGGACCCGAAACTGGCCGAGGAACGTATGAAGAACCTGCTGTCGCTGTACGGGGTGAACCAGTGAGCACCGGACTCGAACGCTTCTCCATCAACCAGATGACGGTCAAGCAGCTGTCCCTGCCCGAACTGGTGGACGCCTGCGTGCAGTTGGGCGTGCCGGGCGTGGGCCTGTGGCGCGAGCCGGTCCAGTCGTACGGCGTCGAGGCGACCGCCAAGCTGGTCCGTGACGCGGGCCTGACGGTGACGACCCTGTGCCGTGGGGGCTTCTTCACGGCGATCGACCCGGCCGAGCGGGAGCAGGCCCTGGCTGACAACCGCCGGGCGATCGACGAGGCGGCCGCGCTCGGCACGGACACCCTGGTCCTGGTCTCGGGCGGCCTGCCCGCGGGCTCGCGCGACCTGCACGGCGCCCGCGAGCGCATCGCCGACGCGCTCGCGGAACTGGGGCCGTACGCCGAGGAACACGGCGTACGCCTCGCCATCGAACCCCTGCACCCCATGTACGCGTCGGACCGCTGCGTGGTCTCCACCCTCGCCCAGGCCCTGGACCTCGCCGAGCGCTTCCCTGCGCACCAGGTGGGCGTGACCGTGGACACGTACCACATCTGGTGGGACGACCAGGCCCCCGCCCAGATCGCCCGGGCGGGCGCGGGCGGCCGCATCCACACCTTCCAACTGGCCGACTGGACCACCCCCCTGCCCGAGGGCGTCCTCACCGGCCGCGGCCAGATCGGCGACGGCGCGATCGACATGCGGGAGTGGAAGGGGTATGTGGAGGCGGCCGGTTACACGGGCCCGATCGAGGTCGAGCTGTTCAACGAGGAGCTGTGGGCCCGGGACGGGCGGGAGGTGCTGGCGGAGACGGCGGAACGGTTCGTGACGCACGTCGCCGGTTGAGCGCCGAGGGCCCCCGCCCGGGTGGCAGGGGCCCGACACGTCACTCCGTGCCGAACCACGCCTCCGCGAGCGAGGGCAGCGTCTCCTCGGCGGGCGCGCGCAGTTCGCTCAGGTACCAGGGAAGGTCGCTGTACACGTGCAGCAAGGTGTACGCGAGCAGGTGGGGCGGCTCGAAGGTGTGGTCGTAGGCCCCGGCGAGCCGGGCCAGCAGGTGCGGGTCGCCGCGGGTGACGAACAGGCCGACGGCCACGAAGTCGTAGGCGCGGTCGCCGATCATGGCCGGTTCGAAGTCGAAGAGCCCGGTCAGACGCCAGCCGTCGGGATCGACCAGGAAGTGCTGCAGCATGACCTCGGTGTGCAGCAGGGAACGGTGCGGGGCGCGCGGCAGCGGGACCGAGGCGAGGAAGTCCGGGATCTGCTCCAGCCAGGCGGCCGGCAGTCCCTTGGCGCGCTGCTGAGCCACGGCTCCGGCGGCCTGGCGGTCCAGGAAGGCGCCCCAGTCCGCGGGGCCGAGGACGTCCCCGAGGGGGGCGGGGTCGAGGGAGTGCAGCACCGCCAGGGTCTCGCCGATCTCGGTGACGAGCCGGTCGCGGTGGCCGCGCGGCACCCGGTTCCAGACGTGGGCCAGGTTCTCGCCGCGCAGGCGGGACATCAGGACGTAGTGGCCGCCGTTCTCGTAGGGGCCGAAGTCACGCACCTGCGGGGTCGGCACCGGCAGCCGTCCCTGGAGGTGGGCGAGGACGCGGCCTTCGGTGACGCCGGCCGCCGCGGCAGCTCCGGGGAACAGTTTGAGCACGTGCTCGTCACCCACGGCGTAGACCGGCTGCGAGCCGTCCGCGAACCGGGTCAGCGGTGCGCCGGCGAGGCCGAGGCGGGCACAGAGGTCCTTCAGCATGATCGGGACCGTAGGCCACCGGTTTGCGGTGAGCAACGGAATTCGACGGCCGTCGCAGGAAGCCGCGAAAAATCATGAGTGGGCGTGCAACCCTCCCCCCACCTCGCGTGTCGTACTTCGCATCAGGACCTCCAGGGGAGGGACCCGGGGGGGATCGCGAGGTTCTGATACGGAGGGGAAAGCCGAGGGGGCGTGCCCGGTCGACGGACCGGGCACGCCCCCTCGAAACTTCGGGGCGTCGCTGACTTCAGGACCTCAGCCGCTGACTTCAGGGCCTCAGAAGAACACCCCGCACCGCAACAGCACGTTCGCGTACGGCCGTGCCTCGCCGGTGCGCACCACCAGCCGCGCCCCCGCCGACAGCTCCTTCAGCCGCTCGTGCGGGACCAGCGCCAGGCCGGGGAAGTGCCCGTCCAGCAGCGCGGCCGCCGCCGGATTCGCGCCCCGTACCTGCTCCGCCGCCGTGGCCCCCTCCACCACCAGCTCGGCCAGCAGCCCGTCCAGCACCTCGGCGAAGGACGGGACACCGGCGCGGAAGGCGAGGTCCACCACCCGGGGACCGTCCGGTATCGGCATGCCCGCGTCGCACACCAGAACCCCGTCGCCGTGCCCCAACTCGGCGAGCGCACCCGCCAGATGGCGGTTGAGAATGCCCGCCTTCTTCACAGCGCGTCGACCTCCGAGGCCGTCGGGTACGACTCCTGCGCGCCCCGCTTCGTCACCGCGGCCGCCCCGACCCGGGCCGCGTAGGCCGCGGCGTCGGCCAGTGCGGAACCCGCGCCCAGCTTCCAGGCCAGGGCGGCCGTGAACGCGTCGCCCGCCCCCGTCGTGTCCACCGCGTCCACCTTCACCGACGGCACCCGGGTCACCCCGGAGGAGTCGCACACCAGCGCCCCCTCCGCGCCCAGCGTCACCACCACCGAGCGCGGGCCCTTGGCCAGCAGCAGCCGCGCCCAGTCCTCGGGCTCCTCGCCGACGGCGGAGTCGCCGAGGAGCACCCGGGCCTCGTGCTCGTTGACGATCAGCGGGTCGCAGGCGGCCAGTACCTCCGTGGGCAGCGGGCGCGGCGGGGACGGGTTCAGCACGAACCGGCTGCCCTCGGCGAGGTTCCGTACGACCTCCACGACCGTCTCCAGCGGGATCTCCAGCTGCGCCGACACCACCCGCGAGGTGAGGAAGAGGCTGACGGCGGCCCGGACGTCGGCCGGGGCCAGCCGGGCGTTGGCGCCGGGGGAGACCACGATGCTGTTGTCCCCGGAGGGGTCGACGGTGATGAGCGCGACGCCCGTCGGCGCCCCGCCCACCAGCACGCCCACCGTGTCCACCCCGGACGCCCGCTGCGAGTCGAGCAGCAGCCGGCCGTGGGCGTCGTCGCCGACCCGGGCCAGCAGTGCCGTACGCGCCCCGAGCCGGGCGGCCGCGACCGCCTGGTTGGCTCCCTTGCCGCCCGGGTGGACGGCGAGGTCGCCGCCGAGCACCGTCTCGCCGGCGGCCGGCCGCCGCTCGACGCCTATCACCAGGTCGGCGTTGGCCGAACCCACGACCAGGAGGTCGTAGTCGTACATGAAAAGACTCCCTAGGGAAACGAGTTGAGGCGGCCGGGGCTCGCCCTGAGCCACCGGCCGCCTCCGAGGTACCTCAGCCGGTGAACCCGGCGACGTTCTCCTTCGTGACCACCTTCACCGGCACCTTCACCGTCGACTCCACCTTCTTGCCCTGGATCGCCCGCAGCGCGTTGTCCACGGCGATCTTCCCCAACTGGCTCGGCTGCTGCGCCACCGACGCGTACAGCGTGCCGTCCTTGACCGCCGTCAGACCGTCCGGAGTTCCGTCGAAGCCGACGACCTGGACCGACGTGCCGGCCTTGGAGCCCAGCGCCTTGATCGCGCCGAGGGCCATCTCGTCGTTGGCGGCGATGACGCCCTGGACGTCCGGGTGGGCCTGGAGCAGGTTCGACATCACGTCGAGGCCCTTGGTGCGGTCGAAGTCGGCGGGCTGCTGGGCCAGGACCTGGATGCCCGGGTAGGCCTTCAGCCCCTTGGCGAAACCTTCCGCCCGCTCGCGGGCCGCGGAGGTGCCCGCCTGGCCCTGCAGGATCACGATCCTGCCCTTGCCGCCCAGCTTCTCGGCGACCGTCTTCGCGGCCAGCTCACCGCCGGCGACGTTGTCGGAGGCCACCAGGGCGTCCACCGCGGCCTTGTTGACGCCCCGGTCGACCGCGACGACCGGGATCCGCGCCTTGCCGGCGGCCTTCACCGAGTTGCTCGCCGCGTCCGAGTCCACCGGGTTGACGATGATCGCGCCGAGGTTCGAACTGGTGAAGTTCTGCAGCTGGTTGGCCTGCTGGGAGGCGTCGTTCTGGGCGTCCGTGACGGTGAGGTCCACGCCCAGCTTCTTCGCCTCGGCCTGGGCACCGGACCGGATCTGCACGAAGAAGGGGTTGTTGAGGGTGGAGAGGGAGAGGCCCATCTTCGGGGTCGTCGTGGCGGAGGAGCCGCTGTGCAGGAAGGAGGTGGCACCTACGATCGCGACCGTGACCACCGCCGCGAGCGCGTACGTGCCCGCCTGCTTGCCCTTGCCGCCACCCGCGCCGGCGGTCACCGGGGTCGCCCCGGCCTTGCGCCGCAGGGTGTCGAGCAGCACCGCCAGCGCGATGACGACACCGATGACCACCTGCTGCCAGAAGGCGGAGACGTTCAACAGGTTCAGGCCGTTCCTCAGCACCGCCAGGATCAGCGCACCGATCAGGGTGCCGGACGCCTTGCCCGTGCCGCCCGCCAGCGACGCCCCGCCGATGACGACCGCGGCGATCGCGTCCAGCTCGTAGCCGTCGGCGGCCTGCGGCTGGGCGGAGGAGAGACGGGCGGCCAGCACGATGCCGGCGACCGCGGCGAACACGCCGGAGAACGCGTAGATGGCGAGCTTCTGCTTCTTCACCCGGAGGCCGGACAGACGCGCCGCCTCCTCGTTGCCGCCGATCGCGTACATGGAGCGGCCGATGTACGTCCGGCCGAGCACGAACGCGGCGACCAGCCCCATGACGACCATGACCAGCACCGGCACCGGCAGCCAGCCGCCGAGCGTGTCACCGAGGTGCGAGACCGAGTCGGGGAAGGCGATCGGGGAGCCCCCGCTGATGACCAGCGACAGACCACGCGCCACCGACAGCATGGCAAGCGTCGCGATGAACGGCGGCAGCTTGCCGTACGCGATCAGGAAGCCGTTGACCAGACCGGCCACGATGCCGGTGGCGACCGCCAGGACCACGGCCAGGAAGACCGGCACGCCGTGCGAAGTCGCACTCCAGGCGAGGACGGTGGCCGACAGGGCCGCCACCGAGCCGACCGACAGGTCGATGCCCGCCGACACGATCACGAAGGTCACACCGAACGCCAGGATCGCCGTCACGGCCGCCTGGGCACCGACGTTGAGCAGGTTGTCCGTCGTCAGGAAGTCACCGGACAGCGCCGACAGGGCGATGACCAGGACGATCAGCGCGGTGAGCGCGCCGTTGTCGAGCAGGAGGCGGCGCAGGCCGGCCGGGGCGCCACCCGCGCCCGTCGTGCTCTTGAGCGTGTCAGTGGCCACCGGTGGCCTCCAGTTCGGTAGTAGGGGTGCTCACGGCGAGGGACATCACCGCGTCCTGCGTGGCCTCGTCGGCGGAGAGTTCACCCGCGATCCGGCCCTGGGCCATCACCAGCACCCGGTCGCTCATGCCGAGCACCTCGGGCAGATCGCTGGAGATCATCAGGACGGCGGCTCCGGCGGCCGTCAGCTCGTTGATCAGCTGGTAGATCTCGACCTTGGCGCCGACGTCGATACCGCGCGTCGGCTCGTCGAGGATCAGCACCTTGGTGTCGGCGAGCAGCCACTTGCCGATGACGACCTTCTGCTGGTTGCCGCCGGAGAGGGTCCGCACGTGCTGGCCCAGCCCGGCCATCCGCACGCCCAGCTGCCCGGCGATCCGCCCGGCCGCCTCGCGCTGCCCCTTGAGGTCGACGAGCCCGGCCCGGGTCGCCTTCCGCAGGGTCACCAGGCCGAGGTTCTCCTCGACGGAGGCGTCCAGCACCAGCCCCTGGCCCTTGCGGTCCTCGGGCACGAGGCCGATCCCGGCCGCCATGGCCGCGTTCACGTCGTGCCGCCTCAACTCGCTGCCGGAGACCTTCACGGCCCCCTTGTCGTACGGATCCGCGCCGAACACGGCCCGTACGACCTCGGTACGGCCCGCGCCGACCAGCCCCGCGATGCCGACGACCTCACCGGCCCGCACCTCGAAGCTCACGTCGTGGAACACACCGTCCCGGGTCAGCCCCTCGACGGTGAGCAACGCGGCGCCCTGCTCGGCCCGTTCGCGCGGGTACTGCTGCTCGATGGAGCGGCCCGCCATGAGCCGTACGAGTTCGTCCTCGGGCGTGGACGCGGGGACCTGCCCGACGCTCTTGCCGTCCCGGATGACCGTGACCCGGTCGCCGAGGGCGGCGATCTCCTCCAGGTGGTGGGTGATGAAGACGATCCCGACGCCGTCCGCGCGCAGCGAGCGCACGATCGCGAAGAGCTTCTCGACCTCCTCCGAGGTGAGCACGGCGGTCGGCTCGTCCATGATGAGCACGCGCGCGTCGAGGCTCAGCGCCTTGGCGATCTCGACCATCTGAAGGCGGGCGATACCGAGTTCGCGCACCCGCGCGCGGGGGGACACGTTCACGCCCACGCGCGCGAGGAGCACCTCGGCGTCGGCCTCCATCCGCTTACGGTCGATCATCCCGAACCGGCGCGGCTGGCGGCCCAGGAAGATGTTCTCGGCGACCGTCAGATCGGGAACGAGGTTGAACTCCTGGTAGATGGTGGCGATCCCGAGGCGCTCGGAGTCCTGCGCACCGTGGATGCGCACCTCCTCGCCGCCGGCCAGGATCCGCCCGGCGTCGGGCGTGTAGGCACCGGAGAGCATCTTGATGAGCGTGCTCTTGCCCGCGCCGTTCTCACCGAGCAGCACGTGCACCTCGCCCCGGCGCAGGTCGAAGTCGACGCCGTCCAGCGCCACCACACCCGGGAAGGTCTTGCGTATGCCCTCGATGCGCAGCAACTCGTCCGGGTTGCTCACGACGTGCTCCTTTGCACTGGGGAGGGGGACGGCTCCTGGGGAGCCGGCTCGCCGCACGAGCGGCGTACGACGAGACGGGCGGCGAAGGTGACGGACGCGGGGACGTCCCGTCCCTCGATGCGGTCCACCAGGGCCCGTACGGCGGCCCGGCCCAGCTCGCCCGTGGGCTGGGCGATCGCCGTGATCGGCGGATCGGTGTGCACGAACCACGGGATGTCGTCGAACGCGGCCAGCGCGATGTCGTCCGGGACGCGCAGCCCGCGCGCGCGGATCGCGTCCAGGGCACCGAGTGCCATCAGGTTGTCCGCGGCGAAGACGACCTCGGGCGGCTCGGGCAGGTCGAGGAAGCCCTCGGTGACCCGCCGGCCGCTCTCGGCCTGGAAGTCGCCCTGGCCGATGTGGGCGTCCGGGAGGGGGAGCCCGTACTCGGCCATGGCCGCCCGGAAGGCCTCGACGCGCTCGCTGCCGGTCGTGGTCGCCGCCGGCCCCGCGATGATCGCGAGCCGCCGGTGCCCGAGCCCGTACAGATGCGCGACGAGATCCCGTACGGCCGCGCGTCCGTCGGCCCGGACGACCGGTACCTCGACGCCCGGGATCCACCGGTCCACGAAGACCATCGGCGTTCCCGCGCGCGCGGCGTCCAGCATCAGCGGGGAGCCGCCGTCGGTGGGGGAGACGAGCAGGCCGTCGATGCGGCGGTCCAGCAGGGTCCGTACGTGGTGGTCCTGCAGGTCCGGCCGTTCGTCGGCGTTGCCGATGATCACGCTGTAGCCGAGGGCGCGGGCCTCCTCCTCGACGGAGCGGGCCAGCTCGGTGAAGTACGGGTTGAGTACGTCGCTGATGACCAGGCCGAGGGTGTGGGTCTGGTCGGTGCGCAGGGAACGGGCGACGGCGTTCGGGCGGTAGCCCAGCGCCTCGACGGCGGCCAGTACGCGCGTGCGTGCGTCCGCGCTGACCGACGGGTGCTCGTTCAGGACGCGCGACACCGTGGCGACGGACACGCCTGCCGCGGCGGCCACGTCCTTGATGCTCGCCATCGCCGGCTCCACCTCCTCGTGGAATCGTTTACATCAATGCGTACGGAGGATTGGAATCGATTACACGGTCATCCACAAGAGCCTGAGACCGGATCGTGATGTCAGAGCCCGGCTGTAGCGTCGGATCATGTCCAATCTGGCGGTGGTCGAAGGGGTCCTGGAGCGGATCACGTACGCCAACGAGGAGAACGGCTACACGGTCGCCCGGGTCGACACCGGCCGCGGCGGCGGCGATCTCCTCACGGTGGTGGGTGCCCTGCTCGGCGCCCAGGTCGGCGAGTCCCTCCGCATGGAAGGCCGCTGGGGTTCCCACCCCCAGTACGGCAAGCAGTTCACGGTGGAGAACTACACGACCGTCCTGCCGGCCACCGTCCAGGGCATCCGCCGCTATCTCGGATCCGGGCTGGTCAAGGGCATCGGCCCGGTCTTCGCCGACCGCATCACCCAGCACTTCGGCGTGGACACCCTCACGATCATCGAGGAGGAGCCGAAGCGGCTGATCGAGGTGCCCGGCCTCGGCCCCAAGCGGACGAAGAAGATCGCCGACGCCTGGGAGGAACAGAAGGCGATCAAGGAGGTCATGCTCTTCCTCCAGACCGTCGAGGTCTCCACGTCCATCGCGGTGCGGATCTACAAGAAGTACGGCGACGCGTCCATCTCGGTCGTGAAGAACGAGCCGTACCGGCTGGCCGCCGACGTCTGGGGCATCGGCTTCCTCACCGCCGACAAGATCGCCCAGTCGGTCGGCATCCCGCACGACAGCCCGGAGCGGGTGAAGGCGGGCCTCCAGTACGCGCTGTCCCAGTCCACCGACCAGGGCCACTGCTTCCTGCCCGAGGAGCGGCTGATCGCGGACGCGGTCAAGCTGCTCCAGGTCGACACCGGGCTGGTCATCGAGTGCCTCGCCGAGCTGGCCGAACCGGCGGAGGACGGCGCGGAACCCGGGGTCGTACGCGAGAAGGTGCCCGGCCCCGAAGGGGACGCGGAGCCCGTCACCGCCGTGTATCTGGTGCCCTTCCACCGCGCCGAACTCTCCCTCTCCGCCCAGCTGCTGCGCCTGCTGCGGACGCCGGAGGACCGGATGCCGGCCTTCCGGGACGTCGACTGGGGCAAGGCGCTCGGCTGGCTGAAGTCCCGTACCGGAGCCGACCTCGCCCCCGAGCAGGAGGCCGCCGTCCGGCTCGCGCTGACCGAGAAGGTCGCCGTGCTCACCGGCGGGCCCGGCTGCGGCAAGTCCTTCACGGTCCGCTCGATCGTGGAGCTGGCCCGCGCCAAGCAGGCCAAGGTGCTGCTCGCCGCCCCCACCGGCCGGGCCGCCAAGCGGCTCGCCGAACTGACGGGCGCCGAGGCCTCCACGGTCCACCGGCTGCTGGAGCTGAAGCCCGGCGGCGACGCGGCCTACGACCGGGACCGCCCCCTGGACGCCGACCTGGTCGTCGTGGACGAGGCCTCCATGCTGGACCTGCTGCTCGCCAACAAGCTGGTGAAGGCGGTGCCTCCGGGGGGCCATCTGCTGTTCGTCGGTGACGTCGACCAACTGCCCAGCGTCGGCGCGGGCGAGGTGCTGCGCGACCTGCTGGCCGAGGGCGGCCCGGTCCCGGCCGTGCGGCTCACCCGAGTCTTCCGGCAGGCCCAGCAGTCCGGCGTGGTCACCAACGCGCACCGCATCAACGCCGGGCAGCATCCGCTCACCGACGGTCTGAAGGACTTCTTCCTCTTCGTGGGGGACGACACCGAGGAGGCCGGCCGGCTCACCGTGGACGTGGCCGCCCGTCGCATTCCGGCCAAGTTCGGGCTCGATCCGCGCCGGGACGTCCAGGTGCTCGCGCCCATGCACCGCGGCCCGGCCGGCGCCGGCACCCTCAACGGCCTGCTCCAGCAGGCCATCACGCCCGGCCGGCCCGATCTGCCGGAGAAGCGGTTCGGCGGCCGGGTCTTCCGTGTCGGCGACAAGGTCACCCAGATCCGCAACAATTACGAGAAGGGGAAGAACGGCGTCTTCAACGGCACCGTGGGCGTGGTCACCTCGCTCGATCCGGTCGACCAGCGGCTGACGGTGCTGACGGACGAGGACGAGGAGGTTCCGTACGAGTTCGATGAACTGGACGAGTTGGCGCACGCGTACGCGGTGACGATCCACCGTTCACAGGGGAGTGAATATCCCGCAGTGGTGATCCCCGTCACCACCGGGGCCTGGATGATGCTCCAGCGGAACCTCCTGTACACGGCGGTGACACGGGCGAAGCGACTCGTCGTCCTCGTCGGTTCACGCAAGGCGATCGGACAGGCGGTGCGCACGGTCTCGGCCGGACGGCGCTGCACGGCACTGGACTTCAGGCTGCACGGCTCCTGACCGGCCCCTGAACAGGGGCGGCGACAGAGGCGGCGAGCGGCATCACAAAAAATGATCGATCAAACGAGTCGCAAAGGTCACAGAGCACTTCCAGATGCCGGTCGGAGGGGGCAGGATGAGCAGGTTGGCGGCACTGAGTGCCGCCAATAGGCCCAATGGTCGACCCCGAGTGCACTCTCCTGAGCCAAATGGGGGATGGTAGAGACAGTCAGGGCACCTCGAAGATGAGGCACTACGTCGGGTGAGGGAAGACGTGAGCGACAACTCTGTAGTACTGCGGTACGGCGACGGCGAGTACACCTACCCGGTGGTCGACAGCACCGTCGGTGACACGGGCTTCGACATCGGGAAGCTCCGCGCCCAGACCGGTCTGGTGACTCTGGACAGCGGTTACGGCAACACGGCCGCGTATAAATCCGCCGTCACCTACCTGGACGGCGAGGCGGGCATCCTCCGCTACCGCGGCTACCCCATCGAGCAGCTCGCCGAGCGCTCCACCTTCCTCGAGGTGGCGTACCTGCTCATCAACGGTGAGCTGCCGACCGTCGACGAGCTCTCCACGTTCAAGAACGACATCACGCGGCACACCCTGCTGCACGAGGACGTCAAGAACTTCTACAAGGGCTTCCCGCGCGACGCCCACCCGATGGCCATGCTGTCGTCGGTCGTCTCGGCGCTGTCCACCTTCTACCAGGACAGCCACAACCCGTTCGACGAGAAGCAGCGCAACCTCTCCACCATCCGCCTGCTCGCCAAGCTTCCGACGATCGCGGCGTACGCGTACAAGAAGTCGATCGGTCACCCGTTCGTCTACCCGCGCAACGACCTGGGCTACGTCGAGAACTTCCTCCGCATGACCTTCTCGGTCCCGGCGGACGAGTACGAGCTGGACCCGGTCGTCGTCTCCGCGCTCGACAAGCTGCTGATCCTGCACGCGGACCACGAGCAGAACTGTTCGACCTCGACGGTCCGCCTGGTCGGCTCGTCCCAGGCCAACATGTTCGCGTCGATCTCGGCCGGCATCTCCGCCCTGTGGGGCCCCCTGCACGGCGGCGCCAACCAGTCCGTCCTGGAGATGCTGGAGGGCATCCAGGAGAACGGCGGCGACGTCGACGCCTTCATCCGCAAGGTGAAGAACAAGGAGGACGGCGTCCGCCTGATGGGCTTCGGCCACCGGGTCTACAAGAGCTTCGACCCCCGCGCCAAGATCATCAAGGCCGCCGCGCACGACGTCCTCTCCGCCCTGGGCAAGTCCGACGATCTGCTGGACATCGCGCTCAAGCTGGAGGAGCACGCGCTCTCCGACGACTACTTCGTCTCGCGCAACCTCTACCCGAACGTCGACTTCTACACCGGCCTGATCTACCGCGCCATGGGCTTCCCGACCGAGATGTTCACGGTCCTGTTCGCCCTCGGCCGTCTGCCGGGCTGGATCGCCCAGTGGACCGAGATGATCAAGGAGCCCGGCTCCCGCATCGGCCGCCCGCGCCAGATCTACACGGGCGTCGTCGAGCGCGACTTCGTTCCGGTCGAGGAGCGCTGACACCTGCCGGTGGGGGCGCCGGGTGACTGGTGCCCCTCGCTGGGCTGTGCCGTTCGGAGGCGCTCGCCCAAGAGCTCGATGCTCAAGGAGCGTGGGCGGCTGCCCGTCCGTTGCGGTTGGTCGCGCGGTTCCCCGCGCCCCCTTGGGGCGCTGCACCGAGCGAGCTCCAGAAGTTGAGCGTAAACAGAAGGCGCCCTGAGCCGTCAGTCCCCCCACGGGCCGACGACCAGGGCGCCTTCCCATGTCCCGGTGCGGATTCCCCCCACGGGATCCGGCCGGGCGCTCGGAGAGGACAGCGCCTGAAATCGCTGTCTGAGCACAACGAGCAAAACCCGTCGTACTCCAGTGATGCGGTGCGATCTGCCGGGACAACGCACTCTGGGAGGGCCGCTCAAAGCTTCCCGGTGTGCGTGCCCCGGCAACGCATCTCTGAGGAAGTCCCCCAAGACATCCCCAGATGCCAGTCAGCGCCCCCCAAGACGCTGTTCTGACATCGCCAACTTAGACCTTCGAACCCCTTCGATGGTTACGTTCGCATCACTGTGATCTGCGTCTCTTGCATATGTCCCTTAGGTGCGCAAGAGCCCCGATACGACGATCGAGGCCCAAGCGTAAGGAAGATGCGCGAGCCTTGTGAAGAGCTTATGTGAGGCTCGCGCCTGACTCTAGGGGGGCTCTTACTTCGGCCGCGCCTAACCCTCGGTAACCCTGGGGTGTTTCAGCGGAAGCGGCGCAGTCGCAGGCTGTTGGTCACCACGAACACCGAGGAGAAGGCCATCGCCGCCCCCGCGATCATCGGGTTCAGCAGCCCCGCGGCGGCCAGCGGCAGCGCGGCCACGTTGTAGCCGAAGGCCCACACGAGGTTGCCCTTGATGGTGGCGAGGGTGCGCCGGGAGAGCCGGATGGCGTCCGCGGCCACCCGGAGGTCCCCGCGCACGAGCGTCAGATCGCCGGCCTCGATCGCCGCGTCGGTGCCGGTGCCCATGGCGAGCCCCAGGTCGGCCGTGGCCAGCGCGGCCGCGTCGTTGACGCCGTCACCCACCATCGCCACGGCGCGTCCCTCGCGCTGCAGCCGCCGTACGACGTCCACCTTCTCCTCGGGGAGCACCTCGGAGATCACCTCGTCGATGCCGACGGTTTTCGCGACCGCCGCGGCGACCGTCCGGTTGTCCCCGGTGAGCAGGACCGGGGTGAGCCCGAGGGCGCGCAGCTCGCGCACCGCCTCGGCGCTGGTCTCCTTGACCGCGTCGGCGACGGCGAGGACACCCCGGGCCCGTCCGTCCCAGCCGACCGTGACGGCCGTACGGCCCTCCTGCTCGGCCTGTCGCCCGGCCCGGGCCAACTCCTCCGGGAGTGCGTCGTACAGGCGCCCCACGGCCACCTCACGGCCTTCCACGCGCCCGCGTACGCCCCGCCCGGGGACGTTCTCGAAGTGCTCGACCGCGGGGAGCCGCCCGGTTCGCTTCTCGGCGCCCGCGGCTATCGCCCGCGCGACGGGGTGCTCGGAGGCGTGCTCCAGGGCTCCGGCGAGCCGCAGCAGCTCCTTCTCGTCCTCGCCGTCGGCGACGTGCACCGCCTGGAGGGTCATCCGGCCGGTGGTGACCGTGCCGGTCTTGTCCAGGACGACGGTGTCGACGCGGCGCGTGGACTCCAGCACCTCGGGCCCCTTGATCAGGATGCCGAGCTGGGCGCCCCGGCCGGTGCCGACCATCAGCGCGGTCGGCGTGGCGAGGCCGAGCGCGCAGGGGCAGGCGATGATCAGCACGGCGACGGCGGCCGTGAACGCGGCGGAGGTGTCGCCGGTGGCCGCCAGCCAGACGCCGAAGGTGGCGAGCGCGATCAGGATGACGACGGGGACGAAGACGGCGGAGATCCGGTCGGCGAGCCGCTGCACCTCGGCCTTCCCGTTCTGCGCGTCCTCCACCAGCCGGGCCATCCGGGCGAGCTGGGTGTCCGTGCCGACCCGGGTCGCCTCCACCACCAGCCGGCCGCCCGCGTTGACCGTGGCGCCGGTGACCCGGTCGCCGGGGCCGACGTCCACCGGCACCGACTCGCCGGTCAGCATGGAGGCGTCCACCGCGGAGACGCCCTGGACGACCGTGCCGTCGGTGGCGACCTTCTCGCCGGGCCGTACGACGAACCGGTCGCCCACGGCCAGCGAGGCCACCGGCACGCGCACCTCGCGCCCGTCCCGCAGTACGGCGACGTCCTTGGCGCCCAGCTTCATCAGGGCCTTCAGGGCCGCACCCGCGCGCCGCTTGGAGCGGGCCTCCAGATAGCGGCCGAGGAGGATCAGCGCGACGACTCCGGCGGCGACCTCCAGGTAGATGGTGGAGGCGCCGTCCATGCGCGAGACGGTGAACCGGAACTCGTCGTGCATGCCGGTCATGCCCGCGTCGCCGAAGAACAGGGCCCACAGCGACCAGCCGAACGCGGCCAGTGTGCCGACCGAGACGAGGGTGTCCATGGTGGCGGCGCCGTGCCGGGCGTTGGTCCAGGCGGCCCGGTGGAAGGGCAGACCGCCCCAGACGACGACCGGGGCGGCGAGCGTGAGCGAGAGCCACTGCCAGTTGTCGAACTGCAGCGCGGGGATCATGGCGAGCAGGACGACGGGGGCGGCGAGCAGCACGGAGACCAGCAGCCGGTGCCGCAGGGCGGCGAGTTCGGGGTCGTGCTCGGCGGTCCCGTCGGCCTCGGCCTCGGGTTCGGGCTCCGGTGGCGCGGGCTCCTCGGCGGTGTAGCCGGTCTTCACGACGGTCGCGATCAGGTCGGCTATCAGGACGCCCTCGGCGTAGCTGACCTTCGCCTTCTCCGTCGCGTAGTTCACGGTGGCGCTCACGCCGTCCATGCGGTTGAGCTTCTTCTCCACCCGCGCGGCGCAGGAGGCGCAGGTCATCCCGCCGATGAGCAGCTCGACCTCGGACGTGCTGCCTATCGCGCCCGCTGTCTCTGTGGTGGTGCTGGTCATGTCCGGACTCCAGACATCGGACCGGACCGCGCGGAGCCAGTATCAGCTGGTCGGCACGGCCCGGTCGGTGAAAGGTTTCGGGGCTCGCACCCGGGGCTCGGGGCGGGCCCGGTCGCTCGGGCCGTGCTCTCAGGCCTTGCCGGCCAGCTCGAAGCCCGCCTCGTCCACGGCGGCGCGGACGGCCTCGTCGTCGAGTGGGGCCTCGGAGACGACGGTCACCTCGCCGGTCGACGCGACGGCCTTGACCGAGCTGACGCCGGGAATCTGGGAGATCTCGCCGGAGACGGAGCCCTCGCAGTGGCCACAGCTCATGCCGGTCACCTGGTAGACGGTGGTGACGGAGCCCGAAGCGTCGGTCTGGGCGGTCATGTCGTTACTCCTCGTCGTGGCGTGTGGGGCCGTTGGGGCCCACGGGGGAGCCCCAACCTTTCTCAGAGTATACCCCTAGGGGGTATTTCACCAAGAGGTGCCCCGGTGTGCCAGCGACCGCACCCAGGCGATGCCGAGTACGGCGACGAGCATCAGACCGCCGACCGAGAACAGCGTGAACAGGTGCTCCTGTGCGGCGCTCGGCCGCGGGATGTACCCCTGTGCGAACAGCTCCGGTGCCGGGCCGGCGGTCAAGAGGCGGGTCACCAGCCAGATCGCGATGCCGTGCGTGGCGTCCCACAGAGCGTGCAGCACCGAGACGCCCAGCCAGGTGCCGACGACCGGCGCGGCGAGCCGGAAGTGCCCGTTCGGACGGCGGTGGGCGAGCAGCACGCCGCCCGCGATCGCCGTCCACAGGCCGTGCCCGAAGGGGGCGAGCACCCCGCGCAGGATCTCCGTCTCCAGCAGCGTCCTGAGATCGATGCCGTCGGCGGAGACGGCCGCGGCGAAGGCGTACCCGCAGCTCTCCAGGGCCGCGAAGCCGAAGCCGACGGCCGCGCCGAGCACCAGCCCGGCCCGCACCCCGCGGATGGCCGGCTGGCGACGCAGTGCGAACACGAGTGCGCCGAGTTTGGCGGCCTCCTCGATCAGGGCGACGCCGGTGAACATCCCCGGGGAGGGGCGGAGCAGGTACGACTCCATCGCCGCGGCGCCGAGCACGCCGAGCGCGCCGCCGGTCAGGAAGCAGCCGAGGACGGCACTCACGCCCAGGTCCCGGCCGTGCCGCTCGTACGCCCACAGCACGAAGACGACGGGGACCAGGAAGCCGCCGAGCAGGACGAGGGTCGGCAGCAACGCGGTGTTCCGCGTCGTGTACGTCACCAGCGCGGCCAGCGCCCACAGCGTGAGACCGCCGCCCAGGCAGCGCCTCCACAGGCCCGCGCCGATGCGCGGGTACGGCGGCGGGGGCTGCTGGGGGCCGGGAATGCGGGCCCGGGGCATACCGGGCGGCGGCGAGTGGGTCACGTGGGTCCCCTAGAGCTCCTGCTGGGCGATTTATCCGCACTTTAGGCAGATGTGCCCACGGGCGCAGTCCGGGGATCGCCCCGGGGTCACCCGTGGCCGAGCCGGTCGCCCACCAGCGGTTCCAGGTAGCGGATCAGGACGTCCTTGATCTCCTGCACGTAGGCCGCCCGCTCGGCGCCCTCGTGGGCGAGGACCAGCTCCAGGCCCGCCTTGTAGACGCCGAGGCAGACATGGGCCGTGCGCGTGACGTCGGCCGGGCCGGCCCCGGGCATGAGGGAGCCGAGCAGGCCCTCGATCCGGCCGACCAGGGTGGCGTGCAGCTGGTCGTGCGCCTCGGCGATCCTGCCGGGTACGTCGGGGCCGTGCATCAGCGCGAAGAAGACCGGGTGCTCCGTGTTGAAGGCGATGAACCGGTCGACGGCCGTGCCGATGGCCTCCTCCAGCGGAGTGGCCGGTTCGACCGGGGTCAGCGCCTCGCCGTAGGTCTCCTGCATCTCGTGGATGAGCCGGTCGCCCAGCTCGATCGCGAGCGCCTCCTTGTTCGGGAAGAACTGGTAGAGCGTGCCCGGCGAGACGCCCGCCTCGCGGGCGATGGCGTTGGTGCTGGCAGCGGTGTAGCCGGTGGTGCAGAAGACCTGGGCGGCGGCCTGGAGGAGCTGCGCGATACGGCGTTCACCACGTGCCTGGCGGCGGCGCGGCTGCTCCTTATCCGAGGTTTCGGACACGCGTGATCCCCAGCCCTTCGAAGGTGATTGACAAACACGAGCGGTCGCTCGCATTCTTGAGAAACGCGAGCGATCTCTCGTGTTTGCCAGTTTATGGCAATGACCGACCCATGCTGCCTGCCTGCACAGACCTGGGTCAGGGTGAAGGGGACACCGCACGATGACCGAAGTCAACAAGGCGCCGCACCTGGGGGACGGACCGCCCCCCGTCGGCGGCTGGACACGTTTCGTGACCGCCCGCCCGCGCCTGTCGCTGCTGGTGGCCCTGGTGCTCACCGCGCTCGCCGTGCTCGCCGGCAGCGGGGTCGCGGACCGTCTGGGCAGCGGCGGCTGGGAGGACCCGGCCGCCGAGTCCACGTACGCGACCAAGGCCCTGGAGCGCGAGTTCCCCGACTCCCAGCCCAACCTGCTGCTCCTGGTCGACTCCGGCCGCGCCTCCGTCGACGACCCGGCGGTCGCCGCCCGGGCCCGCGACCTCACCGAGCGGCTGGCCACCGAGCAGGGCGTGACCGGCGTCGGCTCCTACTGGCAGTCGAAATCGCCCGCCCTGCGCGCCAAGGACGGCCACGAGGCGCTGATCGCCGCCCGCATCACCGGCGACGAGAACGCGATGGGCAAGACCCTGGACCGCATAGCGCCCCACTACCGGGGCACACACGGCCCGGTCCAGGTGAAGGTCGGCGGCATCGTCGCGGTACGGCACGAGATGCAGACGATCATCAAGGATGACCTCACGCGCGCCGAGATGATCGCCCTGCCCATCACCCTCGTTCTGCTGGTGATGATCTTCGGCAGCGCGATCGCGGCCCTGCTGCCGCTGGGCATCGGCATCGTCGCCATCCTCGGCACGAACGCGGTGCTGCGCGGCCTGACGTCCTTCACCGACGTCTCCGTCTTCGCGCTGAACCTCACCACGGCACTCGGCCTCGGCCTCGCCATCGACTACGCCCTGTTCATCGTCCGCCGCTACCGAGAGGAACTCTCCGCCGGAGCCGACCCGTTGACCGCCGTCGGCACGACCCTGCGCACGGCCGGCCGCACGGTCCTGTTCTCCGCCCTCACCGTTGCGGTCTCCCTGGCCGCCATGATGGTCTTCCCGCAGTACTTCCTGCGGTCCTTCGCCTACGCCGGCATCGCCGTGGTCCTGCTCGCCGCCGCGGCCGCCCTGATCCTGCTCCCGGCCGCCCTGCTCCTGCTCGGCCACCGGGTCAACTCCCTCGACCTGCGCCGCCTCTTCCGCCGCACGGCGAAGCCCTCCGGTGCCGAGGGCACTGCCTGGGCCCGCGCCGCCACGCTGGTGATGCGCCGCGCCCCGCTCTTCGCGCTCGGCACGACCGCCCTGCTGGTGCTCCTGGGACTGCCCTTCCTGGGCGTGAAGTTCGGCACCGCCGACGACCGCCAGCTGCCCTCGGGCGCCGAGTCGCACGTGGTGCAGCAGCACATCCGCGACGACTTCCCGGGCAGCCCCGGCGGCGGCCTGGAGATCCTCGCCGAGGGCGGGGCCACCCAGACCCAGTACGCCGACTACAAGCAGCGGGTGGCCGCCCTGCCCGAGGTGGTCCGTGTCGACGGCCCGCTGGTCAAGGGCGACACGGCCTACTTCACGGTGCAGCCGAAGGGCGAGGCCGTCGACAGCGCCGCCCAGCGCCTGGTCGGCGACCTGCGCTCGCTCAAGGCCCCCTTCGACACCAAGGTGACCGGCACGGCCGCCGTCCTCGTGGACTCCAAGCACGCGATAGGCGAACGCCTGCCCTGGGCGGGGGCGTTCATCGCGATCGTCACCCTGCTGCTGGTCTTCCTGCTCACCGGCAGCGTGCTGATACCCCTGCAGGCGGTGGTGCTCAACGCGCTCAGCCTGACGGCGATGTTCGGCGCGGTGGTCTGGGTGTTCCAGGACGGCCACCTCTCCGGTGCGCTCGGCTTCACCAGCACCGGCTCGATCGAGACCACCCTGCCCGTCCTGATGTTCTGCGTGGCCTTCGGCCTCTCCATGGACTACGGCGTGTTCCTGCTCTCCCGCATCAAGGAGGAGTACGACCGCACCGGCGACCACAACGAGGCGGTCCGCCACGGGCTGCAGCGCACCGGAGGGCTGATCACCGCGGCGGCGGTCATCCTCGCGGTGGTGATGGTCGCCATCGGCACCTCGCGGGTGACCAACACCAAGATGCTGGGCCTCGGCATCGCCCTCGCGGTGCTGATGGACGCGATGGTCGTACGCAGCCTCCTGGTCCCGGCGATCATGCGGCTCACGGGCCGCGCCACCTGGTGGGCCCCGGCCCCCTTGCGGCGCTTCCACCAGCGGTTCGGACTCAGCGAGGGCGAACCGGCCGCGCCGGCGAAGAAGAAGGAGAAGGAACCGGCGGGGGTGTGAGCCGGGTGGCTTCCATGGCAGGGTGAGGCGCATGAGAGCCGTGGTGTTCGAGCAGTACGGGGAGCCGGCCGAGGTACGGGAGGTGCCGGATCCGGAGCCCGCCGAGCACGGGGTCGTGGTGCGGGTCGAGGCGACCGGCCTCTGCCGCAGCGACTGGCACGGCTGGATGGGCCACGACCCGGACATCACGCTCCCGCACGTGCCGGGGCACGAACTCGCCGGAGTCGTCGAGACGGTGGGCGCCCGGGTGACCGGCTGGCGGCCCGGCGACCGGGTCACCGTGCCGTTCGTCTGCGCCTGCGGCAGCTGTCCGTCCTGCGCGGCCGGAGACCAGCAGGTGTGTGAGCGCCAGACCCAGCCCGGATTCCACCACTGGGGCTCCTTCGCCCAGTACGTGGCCCTGGACCATGCCGATGTGAACCTGGTCGCGATCCCGGACGGGATGACGTACGCCACGGCCGCCGCCCTCGGCTGCCGCTTCGCCACCGCCTTCCGCGCGGTGGTGCAGCAGGGCCGGGTGGCGGCGGGGGAGTGGGTCGCCGTGCACGGCTGCGGCGGGGTCGGGCTGTCGGCGGTGATGATCGCGGCGGCCTCGGGAGCGCGGGTGGTCGCCGTCGACGTGTCGCCCCGGGCCCTGGACCTGGCGCGGAAGTTCGGGGCGGCCGAGTGCCTGGACGCGACCGGCGTGCCCGACACGGCGGCCGCCGTCCGGGAGCTGACCGGCGGCGGCGCCCATCTCTCCCTCGACGCCCTCGGCTCGCCCGCCACCTGCGCGGCCTCCGTGGACTCCCTGCGCCGCCGCGGCCGGCACGTCCAGGTGGGCCTGCTGCCCTCGGCGGACGGCACCACCCCCGTCCCGCTGGCCCGCGCCATCGCCCTGGAGCTCGAACTCCTGGGCAGCCACGGCATGGCCGCGCACGCCTATCCGGGGATGCTGGAGCTGGTCGGGTCCGGGGTGCTGCGCCCGGACCTGCTCATCACGCGCACGATCCCGCTCGACGCGGTCCCGGAGGCCCTGGCGGCGATGGGTACGGCACCGGGCGCGGGCGTGACGGTCATCGAACCGTGGAGCTGAGCGCGGCCCACTCACGGTCGAGGATCGACATGATCACCTCGTCGGCCCACTCGCCGTCCCGCCGCCGCACCTCCCGCCGGACCCCCTCGACCACGAACCCGACCTTCTCGTAGACGTGCAGGGCCCGGCGGTTGTGGGCGTAGGCACCCAACTCGATGCGGTGCAGACCGAGTTCCTCGAAGCCATGGGCGACGATCAGTCCGGCCGCCTCGGTGCCGATACCGCGGCCGCGGCCCCGGGGCCCGATGAGCGTGCGAAAGGTGCAGCTGCGGGCGTCCGGGTCGTACTCGTTCAGGACGACCTCTCCCACTACTTCGCCGGTCGCGGGGTCGGTGACGGCCAGGTCGAGCCGGTCGGGGGCGGCGGCCCGGGAGCCGTACCAGGACCGCAGCCGCTCCGGGGTCAGCTCGATCGACGGTTCGTAGGTGAAGCGGACGACCTCGGGGTCTTCGATGATCTCCCACATCACGTCGGCATCGGCCTCGGTGAAGGGGCGCAGGACGGTCTTCCGGCCGGTCAGGACGGGTTTGACGGAGAAGCTGGAGAAGCTCATGAGGCGACTGTGCCCCACGCGACGGGTGGGGCACAGGTGCTTTTCCGGAAGGCCTGGTCAGTCCACTCTTCGGCCCCGGTTGCCCGGTCGGGAGGCGACCCAGGCGCGGACGGTTTCGGCGAACCAGTAGGGCTTGCCGCCCTCCACGTGGTCGGGCGGAGGCAGCAGGCCGTGCTTGCGGTAGGACCGTACGGTGTCCGGCTGCACCCGGATGTGTGCCGCGATCTCCTTGTAGGACCAGAGCCTTCGGTCGGTCATGAGTCGCACCTCCCTGCGCGCGCCGCGGCGGCGGCCGGGGGCGGCCGTCGGGGGAGCCGGGCGCTGCGCTGGCGATCACCAAGCCTGTGCCCGGTGAACGACGCAGAGTGACCACGGGAAAGTGCCTGTTGACCAGGTGTGACCGAGAACCCGCGTAGGCGCGACATGTGTGACAGGAAGGGGGTATTTGTGACACGCCCGCAGCAGAGGCACGCGCTCACAGCGCGCGGCAGGGCGGACCGGGACTCTTTCCCGGTTCTCGGCTTCGCTCGAACCGGGGATACCCCTGTCGTCGAGCCCGGTCCGCCGGCTTCCCCCCACAAACGACCCGCACCCGCACACCCACAGAACCCGGCAGACGAGAAGGCGCCCTTACGCCCCGCACGACCTCAAGAAGGCCCGAGTCCGCCGCGCAATCGGCAGCGGCTTGTCCGGCTCACAGGGATACATGTCCTGCTCCACAATCGCGAACAGATCCACGTCAAGCTTCTGCGCGGCATCCAGCACCGGCCCCAACGCGGGCACCCCGGAGGGAGGTTCACACATCACCCCCTGCGCCACCGCAGGCCCGAACGGCGTCCCCTTGGCCCGTACGTCGGCCAGGATCTCCGGGTCCACCTGCTTCAGGTGCAGATAGCCGATCCGCTCGCCGTAGGTCTCGATCAGCTTGACGCTGTCCCCGCCGCAGTAGGCGTAGTGCCCGGTGTCCAGGCACAGCGACACCAGGTCGGAGTCGGTGCCGTCGAGGAAGCGGGTGACGTTCTCCTCGCTGTCGATGTGGGTGTCGGCATGCGGGTGGACGACGATCGTGAGGCCGTACCGCTCCCGTACCTCGTGCCCGAGGCGCTCGGTCAGGGAGGTCAGATCGCGCCACTGCGCAGCCGTCAGCTCGGAGGGCTCCAGCACCTCACCCGTCTTGTCGTCCCGCCAGAAGGACGGGATGACGACCAGGTGGCGGGCGCCCATCGCCTGGGTGAGGGCGGCGATGTCGGAGACGTGCGCCCAGGTCTTGTCCCAGACCGCCTCGCCGTGGTGCAGACCGGTGAAGACCGTGCCGGCCGACACCTTCAGGCCACGCCGGGCGGTCTCCTCGGCGAGCACCGCCGGGTCGGTCGGCAGATAGCCGTAGGGGCCCAGCTCGATCCACTCGTAGCCCGAGTCGGCGACCTCGTCGAGGAAGCGCTGCCAGGGGACCTGTTGCGGGTCGTCCGGGAACCAGACGCCCCAGGAGTCGGGCGCCGATCCGATCCGGATACGGGAAAGTGAGGAGGGTGACAACGACGTCATGGCCGTCAGCCTGCGGGGCGGTGGAAAGCGGTGTCAAGGTCTGGTCCGAATGTCTGGACAAAACATTGACAGGGCTCGGCGGACAGGACTAGAAAGCCGGGGAGAGCCGTGACGAAGGGAAGCCGATGGCGTACGACCTGATCACCATGGGGCGGATCGGTGTGGACCTCTACCCGCTGCAAACCGGTGTCCCGCTCGCCCAGGTGTCGTCCTTCGGCAAGTTCCTCGGCGGGTCGGCGACGAACGTGGCGGTGGCCGCGGCCCGGCTGGGCCGGCGGACCGCCGTGATCACCCGCACGGGCGACGACCCGTTCGGCGTCTATCTGCACGAGGCCCTGCGCGGCTTCGGCGTCGACGACCGCTGGGTCACCCCGGTGCCCGGACTGCCCACGCCGGTCACCTTCTGCGAGGTCTTCCCGCCGGACGACTTCCCGCTGTACTTCTACCGGCAGCCCAAGGCCCCGGACCTGGAGATCGACGCCCACGACCTGGACCTGGACGCCATCCGGGACACCCGGATCTTCTGGATCACCGGCACCGGCCTGAGCGAGGAGCCCAGCCGTACGGCGACCCTCGCGGCCCTGGCCCACCGGGCGAAGTCGGGTACGACGGTCTTCGACCTCGACTGGCGCCCCATGTTCTGGAAGGACCCTGCCTCCGCCCGCCCCTTCTACGCCGAGGCCCTGCGCCACACCACGGTCGCCGTCGGCAACCTGGACGAGGTCGAGGTCGCCACCGGCGTGCGTGAGCCGCACGCCGCAGCTCGCGCGCTGCTGGACGCCGGGGTCGAGGTCGCCGTGGTCAAGCAGGGACCCAAGGGAGTTCTCGCCGTGAACAACAAGGGAGAGTCCGCCGAGGTCCCGCCGCTCCCCGTCGACGTCCTCAACGGACTCGGTGCCGGTGACGCCTTCGGCGGCTCCCTCTGCCACGGTCTGCTGGAGGGCTGGGACCTGGAGACGATCATGCGACACGCCAACGCGGCCGGCGCCATCGTCGCCTCCCGCCTGGAGTGCTCCTCCGCGATGCCCACCCCCGACGAGGTGGCCGCCGCGCTCGAGACCGGAGCGGTCCTGTGAGGGCGGGCAGGGTGGCAGGCACCCACCACGAGGGCGGGGACAGCGCCCGGCAGCCGCGCGTGGACGTGGCCGAGCTGGTCCACACCCGCACCCACCACCCCGAGGCGATCGCCGAGGCCGCACTGCGCCGGGCCCGTCGCCCGCTGCTGAACGAGAACGGCCGGCTGATGATCGTCGCCGCCGACCACCCGGCCCGTGGCGCACTCGGTGTCGGCGACCGCAAGCTCGCCATGGCCAACCGCGCCGACCTGCTGGAACGCCTGTGCCTCGCGCTGTCCCGGCCCGGCGTCGACGGCGTCCTCGCCACCGCCGACATCCTGGACGACCTGCTCCTGCTCGGCGCCCTCGACCACAAGGTCGTCATGGGCTCCATGAACCGCGGCGGCCTGCAGGGCGCCAGCTTCGAACTGGACGACCGCTTCACCGGCCACCGCCCCGAGGACATCCAGCGGCTCGGCTTCGACGCCGGCAAGCTGCTGCTGCGCATCGACTACGACGACCCGGGCTCCCTGACCACCCTGGAGTCCACCGCCCGCGCCATCGACGCGATGGCCGCGCACCGGCTCCCGGTCTTCGTGGAGCCGTTCATCAGCCGGCGCGGCCCCGACGGACGGGTGCGCAACGACCTGAGCGCCGAGGCGGTCACCAAGTCCATCGCCATCGCCTCGGGCCTCGGCGGCTCCTCGGCCTACACCTGGCTGAAGGTGCCGGTCACCGAGAACCCCGACGACATGGCCCGGGTCATGGAGACCTCGACCCTGCCGGCCGTGCTGCTCGGCGGCGACATCGGCGACTCGCCCGAGGAGCAGGTGGCCGCCTACGAGAAGTGGCGCGGCGCGCTGCAACTGCCCACCGTGCGCGGCCTGGTGGTCGGCCGCTCGCTGCTGTACCCGGCGGACGGCGATGTGGTCGCCGCCGTGGACACCGCCGTAGGACTGCTGTGAGGGCCGCATGACCAGCACCGACCTGCACCTGCCCCGGGGTGCCACCGCGAACGCCCAGTACGCCGTCGACATCGACCCCAAGCGGGCCGGCTGGACGCACAGCAGCCTGCGCATCGTGGAGTTGTCACCGGGCGGTACACATACGTTCACCACTGGGGACAGTGAATGGATCGTGCTTCCGCTGCAAGGCGGATGTACCGTGCGCATCGCTGGGGAAGAATTCCAACTCCTGGGCCGGGAAAGCGTTTTCGCGGAGGTCTCCGACTTCGCGTACGTGCCCCGGGACGCCCAGGTCCTGATCGCCTCCGGCGCGGGAGGCCGCTTCGCCCTGGCAGGAGCGAAGTGCGAGCGACGACTCCCCGCCCGCTACGGCCCCGCGCCGGAGGTCCCCGTCGAGGAGCGCGGCAGCGGCACCTGCGCCCGCCGGGTGCGCAACTTCGCCTCCGCCGACTCCTTCGACTGCGACAAGCTGATCGCCGTCGAGGTGATCACACCCGGCGGCAACTGGTCGTCGTACCCGCCGCACAAGCACGACGAGCACCGGCCGGGCGAGGAGTCCGAGCTGGAGGAGATCTACTACTTCGAGATCGACGGCCCGAACGGTCTCGGCTATCAGCGCGTATTCCCCTCGCGCGAGGGCGGGACCGACGTCCTCGCCGAGGTCCGCTCCGGTGACGCCGTCCTCGTCCCCGACGGCTGGCACGGCCCGTCGATCGCCCAGCCCGGGCACGACATGTACTACCTGAACGTCATGTCCGGTCCGGGTGAGACGCGGGAGTGGCGGATCTGCTTCCACCCGGATCACACGGAGGCTTACCGATGACGACCTCGACGACGAGGCTCACGGTCGCGCAGGCACTCGTCCGCTTCCTCGCCGCCCAGTACACGGAACGCGACGGCGAGCGGCAGCGGCTGATCAGCGCCACCTGGGGCATCTTCGGGCACGGCAACGTGGCCGGCCTCGGCCAGGCGCTGATCGAGTACACCGATGTCATGCCATACCACCAGGGCCGTAACGAGCAGTCCATGGTGCACGCGGCGGTCGGCTACGCCCGCCAGTCGAACCGCCTGTCCACCCACGCGGTGACCACCTCCATCGGCCCGGGCGCGACCAACCTGGTCACCGGCGCCGCGCTGGCCACCATCAACCACCTCCCGGTGCTGCTGCTGCCCGGCGACGTCTTCGCCACCCGCCCCGCCGACCCGGTCCTGCAGCAGCTGGAGGTGCCGTACGCGGGCGATGTGTCGGTCAACGACACCCTGCGCCCGGTGTCGAGGTACTTCGACCGGATCACCCGGCCCGAGGCCCTGATCCCGAGCGCCCTGCAGGCCATGCGGGTCCTCACCGACCCCGTGGAGACCGGCGCGGTCACCCTCGCCCTGCCGCAGGACGTGCAGGCGGAGGCGTACGACTGGCCGGAGGAGTTCTTCGCCGAGCGGGTGTGGGTCGTACGACGTCCCGGCGCGGACCCCACCGAGCTGGCCGAGGCGGTCCGGGTGATCAGGGAGGCCCGCCGGCCCCTCGTCATCGCGGGCGGCGGAGTCCACCACAGCCGCGCCGAGGAGACCCTCGCGGAGTTCGCGGAGGCCACCCGGATACCGGTCGCCTCCACCCAGGCCGGCAAGGGCTCGCTGCGCCACGACCACCCGCAGGACGTCGGCGGCGTCGGCCACACCGGCACCGCGACCGCCGACGAGCTGGCCCGCACCGCGGACCTGGTGATCGGCGTCGGCACCCGCTACACCGACTTCACCACCGCCTCCGGCACGCTCTTCGAGAACCCGGACGTGCGTTTCCTGAACCTCAACATCGCGCCCTTCGACGGCCACAAGCTGGCCGGGCTGCCGCTGGTCGCGGACGCCCGCAGCGGCCTGGGCGAGCTGACCGAGGCACTGGTGATGCACGAGCACCGGGCCGCCGACTCCTACGTCACCGAGTACACCGAGGACAAGGAGCGCTGGGAGCAGCGCGTCGACGCCTGCTACGAGGCGGACGAGCCGGACATCAGGCCGACCCAGCCGCAGGTCCTCGGCGCCCTGGACGCCCTGGTGGACGAGTCCGACATCATCATCAACGCGGCCGGATCGCTCCCCGGCGACCTGCACAAGCTGTGGCGCACCCGGTCCCGGGACCAGTACCACCTGGAGTACGGCTACTCCTGCATGGGCTACGAGATACCGGCCGCGATCGGGGTGAAGATCGCCGCGCCCGAGCGGAACGTGTGGGCGCTGGTCGGCGACGGGACGTACCTGATGATGCCGACGGAGATCGTGACCGCCGTACAGGAGGGCATCGCGATCAAGATCCTGCTCGTGCAGAACCACGGGTACGCCTCGATCGGGGGTCTGTCGGAGTCCGTGGGCGGCGAGCGGTTCGGCACCGCCTACCGCTTCACCGCGGACGACGGCACCTTCACCGGCGCCCCGCTGCCCGTCGACCTCGCCGCCAACGCGGCCAGCCTCGGCATGCGCGTGCTGCGCGCGAAGACCGTACGGGACCTGCGCGCGGCGCTCGCCGAGGCGCGGGCCGCCGACACTGCCACATGTGTCTACGTGGAGACCGAAACGTCCGACACTGTGTCGGGCGCGCCTCCGGCGCAGGCCTGGTGGGATGTTCCTGTGGCCGAGACCGCGACCCGATCGTCCGCGGTCAAGGCACGTGAGCTGTACGAACGGCACGTCTCGACCCGACGCCGCCATCTGTAAAAGGAGTTTCTGGGCATGACGAAGATCGTCAACCACTGGATCGGCGGCAAGACCGTCGAAGGCGCGTCGGGTACGTACGGGCCGGTCACGGACCCGGCGACCGGCGCGGTCACCACCAAGGTCGCGTTCGCGTCGGTCGAGGAGGTGGACACGGCCGTCGCGGCGGCCAAGGACGCCTTCGTGACCTGGGGCCAGTCCTCGCTGGCCCAGCGCACCTCCATCCTGTTCAAGTTCCGGGCGCTGCTGGACGCGAACCGGGACGCGATCGCGGAGCTGATCACCGCCGAGCACGGCAAGGTGCACTCCGACGCGCTCGGCGAGGTCGCCCGCGGCCTGGAGATCGTCGACCTCGCCTGCGGCATCAACGTGCAGCTGAAGGGCGAGCTGTCCACGCAGGTCGCCAGCCGGGTCGACGTGGCCTCGATCCGCCAGCCGCTGGGTGTCGTCGCGGGCATCACGCCGTTCAACTTCCCGGCGATGGTCCCGATGTGGATGTTCCCGATCGCCATCGCGACCGGCAACACCTTCGTGCTCAAGCCGTCCGAGAAGGACCCCTCGGCCGCCATCAAGATCGCCGAGCTGCTCGCCGAGGCCGGCCTGCCCGACGGCGTCTTCAACGTCGTCCACGGCGACAAGGTGGCCGTTGACCGCCTCCTGGAGCACCCGGACGTCAAGGCGGTCTCGTTCGTGGGCTCGACCCCGATCGCCCGCTACATCCACACCACCGCCTCCGCCAACCACAAGCGCGTGCAGGCCCTGGGCGGCGCCAAGAACCACATGCTGGTCCTGCCCGACGCCGACCTGGACGCGGCTGCCGACGCTGCCGTCTCCGCCGCCTACGGCTCCGCCGGCGAGCGCTGCATGGCCATCTCCGCCGTCGTCGCGGTCGGCGCCATCGGCGACGAACTGGTCGACAAGATCCGCGAGCGCGCCGAGAAGATCAAGATCGGTCCCGGCAACGACCCGACCTCCGAGATGGGCCCGCTCATCACCAAGGTCCACCGCGACAAGGTCGCCTCCTACGTCGAGGGCGCGGCCGCCGAGGGCGCCGAGGTCGTCCTGGACGGCACCGGCTACACCGTCGAGGGCTACGAGGACGGCCACTGGATCGGCATCTCCCTGCTCGACAAGGTGCCCACGTCCGCGAAGGCCTACCAGGACGAGATCTTCGGCCCGGTGCTGTGCGTGCTGCGCGTGGACACCTACGAGGAGGGCGTCGCCCTCATCAACGCCTCCCCGTTCGGCAACGGCACCGCGATCTTCACCCGGGACGGCGGCGCCGCCCGCCGCTTCCAGCTGGAGATCGAGGCCGGCATGGTCGGCGTGAACGTCCCGATCCCGGTCCCCGTCGGCTACCACTCCTTCGGCGGCTGGAAGGACTCCCTCTTCGGCGACCACCACATCTACGGCAACGACGGCACGCACTTCTACACCCGCGGCAAGGTCGTCACCACCCGCTGGCCCGACCCCTCCGAGGCCCCCGCCGGCGTCGACCTCGGCTTCCCCCGCAACCACTGAGTGCTGCGCACCCCCCTGTCAGGCCGTCCGGATACCGGACGGCCTGACATTTTTTTGACGCCTTGGCTGCGATTCTCGTTCTTGCGGGATTAAACGGATGGCGAAGGGGTTACGTGCAGATGACCTTCGAAAGCAAGGTCACATTCCGCTGGGGCTTGCTGGATGCGCCTATAGGGCGTCGCGGCCTGTGAAAGTGATGCTGCTTAAGTCTTGCTGGAGGTGCGGATTCCGAAGGTAAACGGCCATTGACGCAATGGTTTTCGTCGGGGTTCTCTATGCAGCGCCGGGAGCGGACGAGACGAACGTACGACGAGCCGCCGGAGGCGATAGCGCTCCCGACCCCACCCTCAGTCGAACAAGTCGATCGGAACCCGCCGCATGACCGACACGCTCCGCCCTGTCGAGACAGCCGTCATAGATGCTTCCGGGGCCCCTGACAGCCCCCAGAAGCTCAAGCGTTCCATCGGCGTCGTCGGCGGCACCCTGCTGACGCTCTCCTGTGTCACGCCCGCCTCCACGCTCTTCGTGGTCGTCCCCGACCTCTTCGGCTCCCTCGGCACCGCCACCGCCCTGACGATCGCCATCGGCTCCCTCCTCTGTATCGCCGTGGCGTTCTGCTACTCCGAGCTGGGCACCCTCATCCCCAGCGCGGGCGGCGAGTACGCCATGGTGTCGACGATGGCCGGGCGGCTCGCGGGCTGGCTCGTCTTCGTCCTGTCCCTGCTGGTCGTGATGATCGTCCCGCCGGTGATCGCGATGGGCACGGCCGACTACCTCGCGCCGATCGTGCACCTCGACCCGTCGATGACCGGCGCCGGCGTGATGCTGCTCGCCACCCTCGCGGGCCTGCTCGACCTGCGCGCCAACGCCTGGATCACCGGCATCTTCCTGGTCCTGGAGGTCGTCGCCGCCGGTGTCGTCGCCCTCCTGGGCTTCACGCACAGCCACCGCGGGGTCGGCAGCCTGGTCTCCATGCAGGTGGCCGGCGAGCACGGCCACACGGACACCGTGACGGCCATGCTGGTCGTCTCCGGGCTCGCCATCGCCCTCTTCGTCACCCAGGGCTTCTCGACCGCCGTCTACCTCTCCGAGGAGCTGGAGAACCCGCGCCGCAACGTCGCCCGCACGGTGCTGGCCACCCTGGCGATCTCCACCGTGGTCATCCTGGTCCCGGTCGCCGCCATCACCATGGGCGCCGGCGACCTCAAGGAGCTGACCGGCGGCGACATCAGCTCCATGGTCACCGCCTGGTCCAACTCTGCGGTCGGCACCTTCGTCAGCCTGTGCGTGGCCCTCGCGATCATCAACGCGGGCATCGTCATGGTCATCCAGAACTCCCGCGTGCTGTTCGCCTCCGCCCGCGACAAGGCCTGGCCCGGCCCGGTCAACAACGTCTTCTCCAAGCTCGGCCGCTTCGGCTCCCCCTGGGTCGCCACGCTCGCGGTCGGCGTCCCCGGCGCCCTGCTCTGCTTCGTCAACCTGGACACCCTGTACGGCGTGACGGGCGTCTCGGTGACCGGCATGTACCTGCTGGTCGCGGTCGCCGCCCTCCTGTCCCGGCGCGGCTCCCACAAGCACACGCCCGCCTGGCGGATGCCGCTGTGGCCCGCGATGCCGGTCCTGCTGATCGCGGTCCTCGGCTACATCCTCATCCAGCAGGAGGCGACCTACCTGCTGTGGACCGGCGGCATCACCGCGGTCGCCACCCTCTACTGGGCCTTCTACCTCCGCCCGCGCCGCGAGACCCGCTGGCTGGTCTCGATCCCGGAGGACGACCAGGCCTAGCGAACCCCTCACCCGTCCCCGCGTCCTCGCCGCCCGCACCGTGCCGGGCGGCGAGGACGTCTGCGTACCACGCCTGAAGTACGCCGGGGCAGGCCCGTACGCCCCAAGGAGGGCCCGGGGTTCAGCCTGGCGGCCGCCTCCGCTGTCGGTGGCGGCCCGTACCGTTGAGGCATGGATCTTCACCTGCCCCCGCAGGGGCGCGCATGAGGCAGAGCGGGCCCGCACTGCGCGGGCTGCTCAAGGGGCCGCGGCGGCTGATGGCCGCCGCGGCCGCCGTCGTGGTGCTCGCCGGCGCCGGCACATGGTCGGCCGTCGCCTCCGACGGCGCGCCGCCGGTGCACCGCAGCGACCGGGTCATGACCATGGCCGACGGGACGCGCATCGACACCTCGTACTTCACCGGCGGCTCGGCCGGCCGCCGCCCCGCCGTCCTGCTCGGACACGGCTTCGGCGGCAGCAAGGACGACGTCCGGCAGCAGGCCGAGGACCTCGCCCGCGACGGATACGCGGTGCTGACCTGGTCCGCGCGCGGCTTCGGCCACTCGACCGGAAAGGTCGGGCTGAACGACCCGAAGCACGAGGTCGCCGACGTCTCCCGGCTCATCGACTGGCTGGCCGAGCAGCCGCAGGTCCGCCTCGACAAGCCGGGCGACCCGCGCGTGGGCATGGCCGGCGGCTCCTACGGCGGAGCCATCTCCCTCCTCGCCGCCGGATACGACCACCGCGTCGACGCCATCGCCCCGGCCATCACCTACTGGAACCTCGCCGACGCCCTGTTCCCGAACGGCGTCTTCAAGAAGCTGTGGGCCGGGATCTTCTTCAACACCGCGGGCGGCTGCGCGAAGTTCGAGCCGGACCTGTGCCGGATGTACGACCGGGTCGCCGAGTCCGGCACCCCGGACGCGGCCGCCCGCAAACTGCTGGAAGAGCGCTCGCCGTCCGCGGTCGCCGACCGCATCAAGGTGCCCACCCTGCTGGTGCAGGGCCAGACCGACTCCCTGTTCACCCTCGCCCAGTCCGACGCCGCCGCCAAGGCCATCCGCGTGAACGGCTCCCCGGTCGACGTCGACTGGATCGCGGGCGGACACGACGGCGGCGACCTGGAGAGCGGCCGGGTGCAGGGGCGGGTGGCGAGCTGGTTCGACCGCTACCTGAAGGGCGACACGTCCGCCGACACCGGCCCGGCCTTCCGGATCACCCGCACGGGAGGCGTCGACTCCACCGACGGCGCCGCCCAGCTGCGCGGCGCGAGCGCCGACAGCTACCCCGGCCTGCGCGACCACCAGCGGGCCATCGCACTGACCGGCCGCGAGCAGCGCTTCGCGAACCCCGCGGGCGCCAGCCCGCCCGGCGTCTCCGCCCTGCCCGGCCTCGGCGGCAGCGGCGGCCTCGCCCAGCTGTCCGCGCTCGGCGTCGGTGTCTCCCTCGACTTCCCCGGCCAGTACGCGAAGTTCGACTCGGCGCCCGTGACCGGCGACCTCAGGATCACCGGCTCGCCGACCGTGACGGCCCACGTCACCTCCACCAGCGCGGACGCCGTCCTGTTCGGCAAGGTCTACGACGTCGGCCCCGACGGCACCCAGCAGGTGCTGCCCTCGCAGCTCGTCGCACCCCTGCGCGTCACCGGCGCCAAGTCCGGCAAGGACGTCACGATCACCCTCCCGGCGATCGACCACGAGGTCCAGAAGGGCCACCGGCTCCGCCTGGTCCTCGCCTCCACCGACCTGGGCTACGCCTCACCGGCCGCCCCGGCCACGTACACCGTCTCCCTCAAGGGAGACCTGAGCGTGCCGACGGCCCCCGCCGTCACCACCGCGGCCGCCCCCCTGCCCGCCTGGGTGTGGTGGCTGCCCCTGGCCGGAGCCGCGGGCGCGCTCGCCCTGCTGTTCACCGGCCGCCGCCGTACGACCGCCCCCGCACCCGACCCGGCACTCGCCGACGTCCCGCTGCAGATAACGGACCTGAGCAAGCGGTACGCCAAGTCCGCCGACCGGTACGCGGTGCGTGAGCTGTCCTTCCGCGTGGAGAAGGGCCAGGTGCTCGGTCTGCTCGGGCCCAACGGCGCCGGCAAGACCACCACACTGCGCATGCTGATGGGCCTGATCAAGCCGGACGGCGGCGAGATCCGCGTCTTCGGCCACGCCATCCGGCCCGGCGCGCCCGTGCTGTCGCGGGTCGGCGCCTTCGTGGAGGGCGCGGGCTTCCTGCCGCACCTGTCCGGCCGGGAGAACCTGGAACTGTACTGGCGGGCCACCGGCCGCCCGCCCGAGGACGCGCACCTGGACGAGGCCCTGGAGATCGCCGGCCTCGGCGACGCCCTCGCCCGCGCGGTGCGCACCTACTCCCAGGGCATGCGCCAGCGCCTCGCCATCGCCCAGGCCATGCTCGGCCTGCCCGACCTGCTCATCCTGGACGAGCCCACCAACGGCCTCGACCCGCCCCAGATCCGCGAGATGCGCGAGGTGATGATCCGCTACGCGGCCGCCGGCCGCACCGTGATCGTCTCCAGCCACCTCCTCGCCGAGGTCGAGCAGTCCTGCACCCACCTGGTGGTGATGGACCGCGGCCGCCTCGTCCAGGCCGGCCCGGTGGGCGAGATCGTGGGCTCCGGCGACACCCTGCTCGTCGGCCTGGCGGCCGACATCGCGGACCCGTTGGTCGAGAAGGTCGCCGCGCTGCCCGGGGTCGAGTCGGCGGTACGGACGGACGGGGGTCTGCTCGTGCGGCTGGCACCCGGCGAGGACTCCCGCCCCGAGACGGAGCCGGTCGTGGTCCCGGTGGCCGCCGGCCGGGCGGACCGGGGCACGGCGTCCGACGACGCGGGCGCGCCCGGAGCCGGTGAGGCCGAGCAGATCACCGTCCCGCCCCCCGCCTCCGAGACCGGCGGGGGAGTGCCCGGGCTCTCCGTCACCGGCTCGGCCGCCGCCGCCCGTCTCCTCGTCGAGCTGGTGCGCCTCGAAGTCCCCGTCGCCTCGCTCGGCCCCCACCGCCGTCTCGAGGACGCCTTCCTCACCCTGATCGGAGGTTCCGCATGAGCACGCTGGCCGAGCGCACCGAGACGGCCTCCGGCTACCGCGCCGGCCGTACCCTGCCCCTGCGCGTGGAGCTGGTGCGCCAGCTCAAGCGGCGGCGCACGCTGATCATGGGCGGGATCCTGGCCGTCCTCCCGTTCGTGCTGCTCATCGCCTTCGCGATCGGCGGCGACCCGGGCAGCCGCAACGGCCAGGTCACCCTGATGGACACGGCCACCGCGTCCGGCGCCAACTTCGCCGCGGTCAACCTGTTCGTCTCGGCGGGCTTCCTGCTGGTGATCCCGGTCGCCCTGTTCTGCGGGGACACGGTCGCCTCGGAGGCGAGCTGGTCCTCCCTGCGCTATCTGCTGGCCGCGCCCGTGCCCCGGGCCCGGCTGCTGTGGTCCAAGCTCGCCGTGGGGCTCGGGATGAGCCTCGCCGCGATGGTGCTGCTGCCGGTCGTGGCCCTCGCGGTCGGCACGGCCGCCTACGGCTGGGGCCCGCTGCAGATACCCACCGGCGGCGCACTGGACTCCGGCACGGCGGCACAGCGGCTCCTGGTGGTCGTGGCGTACGTCTTCGTGTCCCAACTGGTCACCGCGGGACTGGCGTTCTGGCTGTCGACCAAGACGGACGCACCGCTCGGCGCGGTCGGCGGCGCGGTCGGCCTGACCATCGTCGGCAACGTCCTGGACGCGGTCACCGCCCTCGGCCACTGGCGTGACTTCCTGCCCGCGCACTGGCAGTTCGCCTGGGCCGACGCCGTCCAGCCGCACCCCGAGTGGTCCGGCATGATCCAGGGCACCGCGATCTCCATAACGTACGCCCTGGTGCTGTTCGCCCTGGCCTTCCGGGGGTTCGCCCGCAAGGACGTGGTGTCCTAGGTCACCGGAGGGTCACCCACCGGTCTCGAAGGGGCCCCGCCGTGGCCGGTTCGAGACTCATCCGCAACGCTCCGGATCGCACGTTCCGGCCCCCTGCGCCGTCACAGTCGGCAGAGGTCGCACAAGCCGACGTCAACCGACGCAGGGGGAACGCGAGATGGAGCGGAACCGGACACAGCGATCACGACGGATACGCGGCACACTGCTCGCCCTCACGGCGGCCGGAAGCCTGCTGCTGACGGCCTGCGGGGCGGGCGGCACCGAGAACCACACCAACAGCTCCGACAAACGCGGCCTGCCCGCCCCCGCCCCAGGCCGGGACGAGCGGGGCTTCGAGTCGCCCCCGTCCGACGGCGACCTCTCCACCTTCGCCCTCGACGTCGACACCGCCTCCTACACCTACGCCCGCCGCACCCTCGCCGACGGCCGCACCCCCGACCCGCAGACCGTCCGCCCCGAGGAGTTCGTCAACAGCTTCCGCCAGGACTACCGCCGCCCCGACGGCAACGGCTTCTCGGTCACCGTCGACGGCGCCCGCACCGCGAAGCCGAACTGGTCCCTGGTCCGCGTCGGCCTCGCCACCCGGACCGCCGAACCCACCGAGAAGCGCCCACCGGCCGCGCTCACCTTCGTCATCGACGTCTCCGGCTCCATGGACGAACCCGGCCGCCTCGACCTCGCCAAGCAGTCCCTGAACACCATGACGGACCGGCTGCGCGACGACGACTCGGTGGCCGTCGTCACCTTCAGCGAACACGCCGAGACCGTCCTGCCGATGACCCGCCTCGGCGGCCACCGCGGCGAGATCCACGACGCCGTCGACGGCCTGGAGGCCCAGTCCTCCACCAACCTCGGCGCGGGCGTCGAGACCGGCTACGCCACCGCCGTCGAGGGCCTGCGCAAGGGCGCCACCAACCGGGTCGTCCTCGTCTCCGACGCCCTCGCCAACGAGGGCGAGACCAGCCCCGACGCGATCCTGCGCCGCATCGACTCCGCCCGCCGCGAGCACGGCATCACCCTCTTCGGCGTAGGCGTCGGCAGCAACTACGGCGACGCCCTCATGGAACGCCTCGCCGACAAGGGCGACGGCCACACCGCCTACGTCTCCGACACCGACGGCGCCCGCAAGGTCTTCTGCGAGCAACTCCCGCAGAACATCGAGCTGACCGCCCGCGACGCCAAGGCGCAGGTCGCCTTCGACCCCCACACCGTCGCCGAGTTCCGCCTCGTCGGCTACGACGACCGCAAGGTCGCCGACGACGACTTCCGCAACGACCACGTGGACGGCGGCGAGGTCGGCCCCGGCCACACCGTCACCGCCCTGTACGCGGTGCGCACCAGGCCGGGCGCCGACGGCCACCTCGCCACCGCCACCGTCCGCTGGCTCGACCCCACCACCCGGGCCCCGCACGAGGAGTCCGGCGCCGTGGAGACCGGCGCCCTCAAGGACTCCGTCTGGGAGGCGAGCCCCCGCTTCCAGGTCACGGCGGTGGCCGCCTACTTCGCCGACGCCCTGCGCGCCGGCACCGACCACGGCCCCGCCCTCCCCGGCGCCCCGAGCCTCACCCGCCTCGCCGACCGCGCCGCCATGCTGGCCGACGTCACCGAGGACCAGGACGTACAGGACCTCGCCGACGCGATCCGGGAGGCGAGCCACACGGACACCGGGGACTGAGTCACCGCACGTCCCATTGACCCTCCCTTACTTCGGAGTAAGTTGACGTCCCGGCAGGTACGTTCGAGCCGCCACCGGGAGCCGTGATGGGCGTACGCAGGGATCTGAAGCGGGCACGGCAGCGCACCGACCTGGCGGCCCGTGGCTCGGTGGAGATCGTCAGGGACGCGACGGGCGCCGTGCGCGAGGTGCGAGCGGCGCCCCTGGCACCGCCGCTCACCGACGGCTCCCTGGCCGACCTCCCGTTCACGCACGCGGCCGAGACCCCGGACGCGGTGCTGCTGCGCCGCCGTACCGAAGGCGCCTGGCGCCCGGTCACGGCGGCCGCCTTCGCCGCCGAGGCCACCGCCGTCGCCAAGGGGCTGATCGCCGCCGGACTCGAACCGGGCGGCCGGGTCGCCGTGATGTCCCGCACCCGCTACGAGTGGACCGTCCTGGACTTCGCCATCTGGGCGGCCGGTGGCCAGTCCGTGCCCGTCTACCCGACCTCCTCCGCCGAGCAGGTGGAGTGGATCGTCCGCGACTCCGGCGCCCGGTACGTCGTCACCGAGACCGCCGAGAACACCGCCACGGTCACCACCGGCACCGCGCACCACCCCCAGCCACCGCACCTCTGGGAACTGGACGCAGATGCCCTCGCCCATCTCACCGCCCTCGGCCGCGACCTGGCCGACGACGAGGTCGCCAAGCGACGCGCCGCCGTGACCCCCGACACCATCGCCACCCTCTGCTACACCTCCGGCACCACCGGACAGCCGAAGGGCTGCGTCCTCACCCACGCCAACCTGCACGCCGAGGCCGCCAACACCGTCGAGCTGCTGCACCCGGTCTTCCAGGCCGTCACCGGACAGACGGCCTCCATCCTGCTGTTCCTGCCGCTCGCCCACATCCTCGGCCGCACCCTGCAACTCGCCTGTCTGATGGGCCGTATCGAGATCGGCCACTTCCCGAGCGTCAAGCCCGACGAACTCCGGCCCGCGCTCAAGGAGTTCCGGCCCACCGTCCTGGTCGGGGTGCCGTACCTCTTCGAGAAGATCCACGACACCGGCCGCGCCACCGCCGAGAAGATCGGCCGCGGCGCCTCCTTCGACCGCGCCGAACGGGTCGCCGTGCGCTTCGGCGAGGCCTACCTGAGGAAGTTCCTCGGCACCGGCAAGGGCCCGGGGCCCGGCCTGTACGCCGCCTGGGCCCTGTACGACCTGCTGGTCTACCGGCGCATCCGCAAGGAGCTGGGCGGCCGTCTGCGGTACGCCATGAGCGGCGGCTCCCCGCTGGACCGCAACCTCAACCTGTTCTTCCACGCGGCCGGGATCGTCGTCTACGAGGGCTACGGCCTGACCGAGACCAGCGCGGCCGCCACCATCGTGCCCCCGCTCGGCCCTCGCCCGGGCACGGTCGGCCTGCCGATCCCCGGCGTGTCGGTACGCATCGCCGACGACGGGGAGGTGCTGATCAAGGGCGGGGTGGTCTTCGGGTCGTACTGGAACAACCCGGCGGCCACCGGCGCCGTCCTCGCCGACGACTGGTTCGCAAGCGGCGACCTCGGCTCCCTGGACGAGGACGGCTACCTCACCATCACCGGCCGCAAGAAGGACATCATCATCACCTCCGGCGGCAAGAACGTCTCCCCGGCGGTCCTGGAGGACCGGCTGCGCAGCCGCTCGCCGGTCGGCCAGTGCGTGGTCGTCGGGGACAACCGGCCCTTCGTGGCGGCCCTGATCACCCTCGACCCCGAGGCGGTCGCCCACTGGCTGGCGGTCCGCAAGCTGCCCGCGGACACCCCGCTGTCCGAGCTGGTCCGGGACGAGCGGCTGCGGGCCGAGGTGCAGAAGGCGGTCGACTACGCCAACGAGGCCGTCTCGCGCGCCGAGTCGATCCGCGCCTTCGCACTCGTCGAGGGTGAGTTCACCGAGGAGAACGGGCTGCTGACGCCGTCCCTGAAGATGAAGCGGCACGCTGTGACGGCGGCCTACGCCGAACAGATCGAGGCGCTGTACCGGAAGTAGTACTGCGGCACACGACGGCGGCGGGCCACCGGGGGAACCGGTGACCCGCCGCGCGGAGGACCTTGCTCAGCCGTTGCTGGACAGGGCGGAGATGTCGTCCAGGATGTGCGAGAGCGGCTCGTCGCCCTTGGCCTGGGTCGAGTTCTCGGCGCACTGCTGGTTCTGCGGCGCGGACAGGACCGGGATGTCCTGGACGCCGACGTTCGCGATGAGCGCGGCCACCGACTGGACGTTGACCTTCGCGGGCAGGCCGACACAGGCCTTGTTCAGCGAGCCCTCGACCAGCGACAGCTGCGGGCTCTGGTCGCCGAGCGTGCCCGAGTTGCCGAACGACGACGAGGCGTTGTTACCGCTGAACGACGTGGTGCCGTTGTCGTTGTCGACGGCGAGAGCCTGGGGGGCGGCCGCACCAGCGAGACCGGCGATGGAGGCGGCGACAGCCGCGGTCGCCCACAGCTTCTTCATGTTGGTTCCCTTTCGAAAGGCGGACTCCGGGGAGGAGCTGCGTGATCGTCAACGGCCCGGACCACGCCGCAGTTGCGGGCTTTGCCCCGATTGGGCTAATGCAGTCCGATAAGTCCATAGATACCCCCCTTTACCTTCAAGGGGCGGCCGAACACGCCGACGGGCCGCCGGGAAGTCGGCGGCCCGTCGGGGAGGGCCCGTGCAGGGCCGGGAGATCTCCGGATCAGCCGTTGCTGGACAGGGCGGAGATGTCGTCCAGGATGTGCGAGAGCGGCTCGTCGCCCTTGGCCTGGGTCGAGTTCTCGGTGCACTGCTGGTTCTGCGGCGCGGACAGGATCGGGATGTCCTGCACGCCGACGTTGACCAGCGCCAGGATGGACTGGGCGTTGAGCTTCGCCGGCAGGCCGATGCAGGGCTTGTTGAACGAGCCCTGGATGAGCGCCAGCTGGGGGCTCAGGTCCCCGCTCGTGCTGGAGTTGCCGAACGACTGAACGGCGTCGTTGCCACTGAACGACGTGGTGCCGTTGTCGTTGTCGACAGCCATGGCCGGGGACGCGGCGGCGGCGGAGAAACCGACGATGGAAGCGGCGACCGCGGCGGAGGCCAGAACCTTCTTGATCACTTGCAATTCCCTTCTGGAGAAACCCCGACCACCGGAGCTTCCTGGTCAACTGCCCATCAGGCGATGGGTTGCTCTGCTTCACTCCGATGGCCTAAACGGGGCTGTGGCGTATGCCCGGGGAGACGGACAGGGGAATTCCACCGATTCCCCGGGGCCGAACGAGCCGAACGGGTGATGACCCGCAACCAATCGATCCGGCCGCGGTTGATGCGGGGCAGAACGTGCGTCTTGGCGAGCAGTCAGGAAAGGAAAGCAAGATGCTGAAGAAGGCAATGGCCGTGGCGGCGGTCGCCGCGTCCCTCGTCGGTGTGTCGGCGGCGATGGCCCCGCAGGCGCTTGCCATCGACAACGACAACGGCACCACGTCGTTCAGTGGCGACGGCGCCAGCGAGTCGTTCGGCAACAGCACGACCGTGGGCGACATGAGCCCGCAGGCCACGCTGGTCCAGAGCTCGCTCAACAAGCTCTGCGTGGGCCTTCCGGCGAAGGTCAACGCCCAGTCCATCCTCGCCGCCGTCAACGTCGGCGTGCAGGACATCCCGGTGCTGTCCGCGCCGCAGTACCAGGAGTGCGCCGAGAACTCCACCCAGGCCAAGGGCGACGAGCCGGTGTCGCACGTGCTGGACGACCTCAAGGTCCTGTCCACCAACGGCTGACCGCCGGCCCGGCCGGTCCGAAGGCCGCCCGGGTGGCGTGCGGATTTCCGCACTGCTGCCCGGGCGGCCTTCGCCGTCTCTCGTCGCCTTTTTCGAAGAAGCGTTTCTCCTCGTATACGCCAACCTGTCAATTCCCTGATGGCGTTCGAGTGAATTCCAGGGCGACGCGCGTTCCGCAGTTTCTTCGACCGTCTATCCCTCGTTTTACAACCTGCCGGTCATGGTGCGAGCCGTTCAAGCTGTGCTCGCTCGGTTTCGGCCGTCAAAGGGGCATGACCGCTGAGAAGGGAAAGTTCATGAAGAAGAGCGCTGCTGTCGTCGCCGGCGCCGTCCTGGCCCTGGGCGGGGCGGCCCCCGCCTTCGCCGACTCCGGGGCCACCGGTGGGGCGACCCAGTCCGCTGGTGTCATCTCCGGCAACGTGATCCAGGTCCCGGTCCACGTGCCGGTCAACGTCTGCGGCAACACGGTGGACGTCATCGGTCTGCTGAACCCGGCGTTCGGCGACCCCTGCGTCAACGACTGACGCACGCTACGCAACGCACCAGCCCACCGGCTGTGTCCTGGCCGGCCTCGGACCGTCGATCCTTGGATTCTTCGTCCCGAGGCCGGCCTTCCCACTTCTTCGAGCAGGAAGACAACGAGATTGCGACAGACCCTCAGCAAGGGCATGGTCGTGGCCGCCGCGGCGACAGGCATGCTGTCCTTGTACGGCAGTCATGCGCTCGCCGACACGGGCGCGCACGGCGTCGCCCAGGGTTCGCCCGGCGTGCTGTCCGGCAACACCGTCCAAGCCCCGGTGGAAGTCCCGGTCAACGTCTGCGGCAACTCTGTGGACGCGGCCGCCGCGCTGAACCCGGCCTTCGGCAACTCCTGTGCCACCACGCACAGTTCGAAGAAAGACGGCGGTGACCGGCACGGGGGCTCGAACCGCGACGCCGGCCACGACTCGGGCTACGGCGACCAGACCCCGTCTACTCGCAGCGGCGGTGGCCACACGACTCCGTCCCCGTACGGCAGCGGCAGCCACACCACCCCGCCTCCCTATGGCGGCGAGGACCACAAGACCCCGCCCCCGTACGGCAGCGAGGACCACAAGACTCCGTCTCCCCATGGCAGCGAGGACCACAAGACCCCGTCTCCGCACGGCAGTGGTCACACGACCCCGCCTCCGTACGGCGGTGGCGGTCACACGACTCCGCCTCCGTATGGCGGTGGCGGTCCCACGACCCCGCCTCCGTATGGCGGCGAGGACCACAAGACCCCGCCCCCGTACGGCGGCGGTGACCACACGACTCCGCCTCCCTATGGCGGTGGAGACCACACGACTCCGCCTCCCTATGGCGGTGGAGACCACACGACTCCGCCTCCCTATGGCGGCGGTGGTCACACGACTCCGCCTCCGTACGGCGGTGGCGGTCACACGACCCCGCCCCCGTACGGCGGTGGCGGTCACACCACTCCGCCTCCGTACGGCGGCGGTGACCACACCACTCCGCCCCCTTATGGCGGCGGTGACCACACGCCCCCGCCCTACGGCGGCGGCCACCACGGGGGGCAGCCGCCCAGCCTTCCGCACACCGGTGGTGACGCGCGGGCCATGCTGGCGACCTCGGCCGCCAGTGCCGCGCTGATCGCGGCCGGGACGGTCCTGTACCGGCGCGGCCGCGCGGCCTCCGGTCGGTAGCGCGCGGGGTGCCGGACCCCAGTGCCCGGCACCCCGCGTCCCGTGCCACACGCAGGCGCCGTCCGCAGTGGCGCCGTACCGCATCCTTCAGCGCCACACCGCCTCCGGCACCTCGCCACGCCGTCCGGCCGGGATCCGCCAGCCCGCCGGCCCCGAGCGCAGCCGGCGCCGTACCCCGCGCACCAGCGTGCCCGCCGTGAAGGTCGCGCCGTGCACGAAGCGCATCGCCGGGCCGAAGCCCGAGGCCGTGACCAGACCGGCCAGGAACAGGCCGGGGTACGACGACTCGAAGTCCGGCCCCACCTCCGGGGCACCGTCGGCGGTCATCGCCAGCAGCGCGCGCAGTTCGGAGGAGAGCGGCCGCAGCCGGTCGAGGCCGACCCGGAACCCGGTCGCCGCGATGACGTGCCCGGTCTCCAGTGTCCGTGTCCCGCCCCGCCGGGCCACCGTCTCCAGGCGCAGCCCGCCCGGCACCGCACGCGCCGCCGCCACCTCCTGGCCGAGCAGCACCTCCACCCGGCTCTCCACCCGCTCGCGCACCCACCAGGCACCGGCCGGGCCGAGCGCGTCGGCCGCGATCCGGGTCCGGGTCCGCTCCGGCAGCCGGCGGTACAGGCCGGGCCGCTCGGCGTAGAACCAGTTCCGCCAGCCGGGGCCGAGGCCGCTGTGCGGGGCGCGGGCGGTACGCCACCAGGGGCGCTCCCAGGGCGGCGGCATGTCGTTCCAGCACAGCCGGTCCGCGCGGGCCAGGACCCGTACCCGGGTGCCCTGTTCGGCGAGCAGCGCGGCCGTCTCCAGGGCCGCCTGTCCGCCGCCGATCACGGTGACGTCCTCGTCGCGGAAGCGGTCGAGGCCGGCATGGTGGCTGCTGTGGGAGACCAGCTCCGGCGGGAGGCCACGCAGCGCCGCCGGGATCGCGGTGAACGGCAGCACGCCCACGGCCAGCACGACGGTCCGCGCGGCGAGCGTCTCGCCGTCCTCGGTGACCGCCTCGAAGCCGCCGTCGAGGGGCGCCAGGCGGGCCACCGTCCGCTCATCCAGCACGGGCACGGCGTTGCGCGCGAACCACAGGCCGTACTCGGCGAACACGTCCAGCGGGATCGGCTCGGCGTGACGGGCCGTCATGCCCCGGAAGGCGCAGAACACGTCGAGCCGCCAACGACCCTCGGGATCCGAGAGGTTGGACGCCCACGGCTCCGACTTCAGGAACATCCCGCGGGGCATGTGGTCGCGCCAGGACGCCATGGGCCGCCCGAGGACACGCACGTTCAGCCCGGCCGCCCCGGCGTGCGACGCGATCGACAGACCGTACGGGCCCGCACCCACCACCAGCAGGTCGTACATCAGCAACTGCTCGCTTTCTCGTCGTCGGAGAAGTCGTCGGAGATGTCGTCGGAGAAGTCCTCGGACAAGTCGTCGGTGAGGTCCCGGCGGACCGGCCGCTGCCGCAGGCGCCCGGTGAGCCGGCCCGCCGCGTGCCGGCCCCACAGCGCCCACAGCGCCCGGCCCGGCGCCCGGTCGTCCGCCGCGTGCCAGGCCAGCTCCCGCTCCCCGGACGCCGGGCGCAGCGCGTTGAGCGGCGCGTAGTTCTCCACCACGAACTCCCGCCCGGGCAGCGGCACCCCGTCCGGCAGCGGACGGTGGGTGAGGTCCAGGTGAAGGGCGCGTACGACGTCCAGGCCCGCGCTGTCGGCGAACAGCCGGAACTGGGCGCCGGGGCGCGGGTTGAAGTCGAGCAGGTGGTAGCGGCCGGTGCTGCCGCAGCGACGGAAGTCCAGGTCGAAGATGCCCCGGTAGCCCAGCTCGCCGGTGAGCCGCTCGGCCAGCGCCTGCACCTGTGGGTTGGGTGTCCACCGGCCGACCGCGGTCAGGCCCGCCCCGCGCGGCCAGGCCAGCTGCTTGCGGCCCGGCCCGCCGGCGCGCACGGCGCCCGAGCGGTCGGCGTACCCGTGGAAGAACCAGTCGCGGTCCGGGCCCGGCGGCAGGAAGGTCTGCAGCAGCAGGCTGCTGCCCGCCTCGGCGGAGCGCAGATACAGTTCCCGGGCCTGTCTCGCGGAGTTCACCACGACCGTGGAGCGCAGCCCGCTGCCGTCCGGGACCAGCCAGGGCCGGCTCCACTTGGCCACCACCGGCAGCCCCAGCCGCCAGGCGGCCGCGGCCGCGTCCTCGGCACTGTCCGGGACCAGCGTCACCGGATGCGGGACGGCGGCCGCCGCGCACACCCCGGCCAGCTCCGCCTTGTCGGCCACCCGGCCGGGCAGCGCACCCGGCTGCTGCGGCAGCAGGTAGGCGGGCGCCAGCTCCGCACGCAGCCGGGCGGCCGCGACGGCGCTCGCGTCGTCCAGTGCGATCAGCACCGCGGGCCGTGCGACCCGGGCCGCCACCCGGCGCAGCGCGGCCGCGATCTCGCCGGCGGACGCACCGGGCGCCGGCGGGGGATGGATCCGGCACACGTAACGCGACCTGCGCACGGGGCTTCCCGCGCAGTCGGCGACGAGATGCACCTCCACGCCCGCCCGGCCCAGCGAACGTACGGCGCCCAGGGTGCCGTGGTGAAAGGGATTCCGGTCGATCCGCAGCAGCACCGCGGGGACCCGTTCGTCGAGCAGCGACACGGGCGTATTCCTTTCGTCTCGTTCGCCCGTGCGGGGGTTCGGGCCACCTGAAAGCCGTAGCCGCACTGGCGGAATGCATTTCGATATGACTGGGTGTCAATAACAGGAACTGTGCGGCGAAAACGCGGCCCAGCGGAGACAAAGCAGCAGAAGCGGAGAGGAGAGGAGCAGGCATGGCTCCACAGCGGCGAAGGGCCCGGTCCCGGGGGCTGACCGTGCTCGCGGCGGCCGTCACCGCGTCGGCCGCCCTCGCGGCCGCGCCCGAGCCCGCGAAGGAGCCCCCGCCCTTCGGTGCCTTCCTCGACTCCGGGACGGTCGGGGTGGCCCGCATCGCCGAGTTGAGCCACTGGCTCGGCGGCACCGAGCTGAAGGTCGCGCACACCTATCTGCCCGGCGGCCGCTGGCAGGACATCGAGGGGCCGCCCGGCTTCCTGGACGCCTGGGCGCACTGGCGGCGTCAGAAGGCGGACCGGACCTTCGTCCTCAACGTGCCCATGCAGGAGCGCAACGAGGAGCACGTGCCCGACGACCAGGTGCGCTCGCTGCTGCGGCAGGGCGCGGCCGGGCAGTTCGACCGGCACTTCCGCGCCCTGGCCGAGCGGCTGGTGGCGCTGAAGGTGCCGGACACGGTCATCGTGCTCGGCTGGGAGATGAACGGCATCACCTACACCCATCGCTGCGGACCGGACCCGGGGGCCTGGAAGGCGTACTGGAACAGGATCGTCACGGCGATGCGGGCGGTGCCGGGCCAGAGATTCCGGTTCGACTTCAGCCCGAGCCGCGGTCGGGACGCCGTTCCGTGGACCGCGTGCTATCCCGGGGACGCCACGGTCGACATCATCGGGACGGACTCCTACGACCAGCCGGCCGGAATGTCCTTCGACGAACAGGTGAAAGAGCCCTACGGTCTTCAGCAGCAGGTGGATTTCGCGAAATCCCACGGCAAGCCCGTCTCGTATCCGGAATGGGGACTCTTCCGCAACGGCGACGACCCCGAGTACATGCGGCGCATGCTCGACTGGATGGACGAGCACCGGCCGCTGTACAACACGCTGACCGACTACTGCCCGCACGGCGTGTGGCAGTGCTCGGCCAACCCCCAGTCGTCCGAGGCCTACCGGTCCGCCCTGTACGGCCGCTGACCCTGATCGCGTCTCCTCCACCGGTGCAGCACCTCCTTGCCCCGCCGCCGGGCGGCCGCCTCGCACAGCGCGGCCGACAGCAGCGGGGCGGTGCGCCGCCGGGCCAGCAGAAGCCGCTGGTTGACGACCGGTTCGGGACGCCAGTGGTGTTTGTACGGCTCGTCGCCGCGCAGCAGGCTCAGCGTGCCGGGCCCGCCCGCACCGGCGTTCGCGGCGCTCGCCGCGTTTTCGGCGCAGGCATCCAGCAGCATCACGGCCACGTCCGCCCTGCGTTCCCTCAGGCTCGGATGGGCGCCGTACAGATAGCCGCCGGCCAGACTCCGGGACAGCAACGTCAGGTCGACCGCCACCACCTCGGCGCCGATCCGGAACTCGGTCACGACGGCGTCGCCGGAGCGGACCATCGGCCCCACCGCGCGGACCAGATGCTCCCGGAACCGGGGATGCAGATGCTCGGTCGTCACCTTCCGCCCCTGCCACTGCAGCCGGTGCAGCTCCAGCAGCCGGTGCAGCGCCGCGTCCACGGCCTCGGGGCCGGCCGCCCGCCGCTCCACGCCGAGCGCCGTCAGCTTGCGCAGCTTGGCGCGCACCCGCTGGGCCTTGTTCGACGGCAGCCGGGCGACCAGCTCGTCCATGGGTACGGCGGGCAGCTCCAGGCACATCGAGTCGCCGACCGTGCGGCGCGGCCCGCGCCAGCGGTCGTAGACGCGCTCCACCGTGCCGCCCGGCCGCACCTCGCGGAAGTCGATCAGCGCCGTGCGCGCCGCCTCCGACAGGGCCTCGGTGAGGGCGTCGGCCGCGCGCCCGTCGTCGGCGTCGTCCAGCAGCACGTCCCCGTAGTCGGAGATCGCTCCGCCCAGCGGCACCAGCGCGGGCAGCGGGCGGCGGACCAGCATCATCGGCGCGGCGGCGACCAGTTCGCCGCCGGAACGCACCAGCAGCAGCCTGAGCCGCCCCCGGTCGCCGTACGACCGCCACCACGAGTGCAGCCAGGCGTGGCTCTGGAACGGGGTCGCGGCGGCGCACCGTCCGTACAGCCGCCCCCAGGCCGGGGCCAGTTCGGCGAAGGCGTCCCCGTCGGTGACGAGCCCGGCGGTGTACGTCGGGGGCGCCGTGTAGGTCGCCGTCACAGCTGGCCGCGCGCGTCGGCGGCGACCGAGGGTCCGGGCACCGAGGCCGACCGCACCGGCTCCTGCTCCGGCCGGCGCTTCGGCCGTACCAGCAGCACCAGCCCGCCGAGCAGCCCACCCGCGCTCGCCCCCACCAGAGCGGTCACCCCGGCCGACATGGAGGTCGGCGCGGTCGGCCGCAACGCGCGGGAGAACTGCAGGAGTTCGACGTGCGTGGCGGTCTTGGTGTCGTTGGCGTGCCGGGTGAGGGCCCGGGCGACCGCGTTGGCCATGTCGGCGGCCTGGGCCGGGCGGGCGGAGGTGGCGGAGACGGCAACCATCGGGGCGTCCGGCGAGGTGGCGGTGCGCACGCTGTCGCGCAGGGTGTCCACGGGCACCCCGGCCGCCACCTGCGCGTCGCCGAGCACCGCGAGCTGGGTGGCGACCCGGCCGTAGGCCTGGGCGAAGCCGAGCGCGGAGGCGGTGTCGGAGTGCTCGGTGGGTACGGCGATGACATAGCTGGTGGCCGTGTACGTCGGCGCCTTCAGCACGCCGTACGCACCGCCCAGCAGCCCGCCCGCGAGGACGCCGGCCGCCACCAGCGACCAGGGCGGCAGCCTGCGGGCGCGGGAGAAGCGGTCCGGGCGGGGGTACCGGGTGGGGTTCTCGGTCATGGCGAGGTGACTCCCTCGGAGGATCGGGGCTGGGGGATCGTGACGACAGGGCCTAGCGCCGCCGTGTAGACGTCCATGAGCCGGGCGGCGCTGCGGCTGATGCAGTAGTGGCGGGCCGCCTCGGGGGCGGTGCGCGGGCCGGGGCCGGCCGCGCGGACCCCGGCGAGCGCGCGGGCGTAGGCAGCCGCGCCGCCCTGGACGCGCAGGGCGTTCGGGGCGGCTTCGGGCGGCAGGTCGTCGATGGCCGGGCAGCAGGCGTAGCGCACGGGCAGCCCGGCCGCCAGCGCCTCGACGACGGCCAGTCCGAAGGCCTCCTCCGGGGACGGCGAGGCGAGCACGTCCATCGCCGAGGCCAGCGCGGGCAGGTCCGGGCCCCGGGAGCCGTCGCAGTCGTACGGCCGCTCGCCGGCGAACAGCACCCGGTCGGCGACCCGGGCCTCCCCGGCGGCCCGGCGCAGGGCGCTCTCCTCGCCGCCCCCGCCGACCAGCACCAGCCTGCAGTCGCCGGGAAGTTCGACGAGGGCCCGGATCAGCACGTCGAAGCGTTTGCCGGGGTGGAGCCGGCCGATGCCGCCGATGACGAACGCGTCCTCGGGCAGCCCGAGCCGGGCGCGGGTGCGCTCGCGTCGTACGGGGTCGAAGCGGAACCGCTCCAGGTCGATGCCGTTGGGCACGACCTCGATGCGCGGCCCGGGCACGCCCCAGCGGGTGAGCCGCTCGGCGACCGTGGGGGAGACGGCGACCGTGGACCGGCCCAGCCGCTCACCGGCCAGGTACAGCGCGCGCACGCCCGCCGAGAGCGGCCGGCCCTCCATCTGCGAGTCGCCGAGGGAGTGTTCGGTGGCGACGACCGCGCGGACCCCGGCGAGCCGGGCGGCGATCCGGCCGTACAGACAGGCCCGGTAGAGGTGGGTGTGCACCAGGTCGTAGCGGCCGTCCCGGATGAACCGGGCCAGGCGGGGCAGCGCGCCGAGGTCGCGGTTGCCGGTCATGCCGAGGTGGACCACCCGGACGCCGTCCGCGGCCAGCCCCTCGGCGACCGGCCCGGGGTTGGTCAGCGTCACCACGTCGCACTCCACCGGCAGGTGCCGCAGCAGCAGCCGCAGTTGCTGCTCGGCGCCGCCGACCCCGAGCCCGGTGATGATGTGCAGCGCCCTCACCGCAGCCCCTCGACGGGACGGCGGCGCAGCCGGTGCAGCCGGTGCTTCAGGAACAGGCGTACGGCGGTGTCGTGCTGCCCGATGTGCACCCGGGGCAGGGTGTACGGGCCGCTCAGCGCGCCGGGGTCGATGGCGCAGGCATAGCCGTAACCGGCCTCGCGTACGGCGTCGACGGCCCGTTGGTCGACCGTGCCGTACGGGTAGCAGAAGCCGGTGACCGGGATGCCGGTCACCTCCTCCAGCCGTGTGCGGCTCTCGGCGGTCTCGGCCCTGAGGGCGGTGTCGTCGGCGCGGGTGAGGTCGACGTGGGTGAGGCCGTGCGAGCCGATCTCCACGCCCGCCCGGGCGGCGTGCCGGATGCCGTGGGCGGTGAGCAGCGGCTTGCGCGGGCCCAGCGGGTCCCACGCGTTGTCGCCGCCGAGCCGGCCGGGCAGCACGAACAGGGTGGCCGTGCACTCCCAACGGGCCAGCGCGGGCAGGGCGTTGTCGAGGAAGTCCGCGTACCCGTCGTCGAAGGTGAGCCCCACCAGGCCGCGTCCCTCGCCCCGGGCGCGGGCGGCGAGCAGTTCGGCCACCGACACGCCCCTGAGGCCATGGCCGCGCAGCCAGCGCAGCTGCCGGTCCAGCCGGCCGGGCGTGACCGTGACGCGGTACGGGTCGTCGGAGCAGTCGCCGACCGAGTGGTACATGGCGATCCACGGGACGGGGCCGGGTCTGGTGGCCCCGGCGCGGAGCGGGGACTCAACGGAGGACGGCATGGGCGAGCCTTCGGGCGAGGGTGCGGACGAAACGGAGTGCGGGCGCGCAGCCCTGGGCGCCCAGGACCCGGCCGAGCAGGACGAACACCACCGTGACGGTGGCGCCCCCGGCGAGCAGACCGGCCACCGGGGCGGCGGACCGGCTCGCGACCAGAGCCCCCGCCACCGCGGCCACCACGGCGGCCGGCAGCGGCCTGCCCAGCTCGCGCAGCACCCGCCCGGTCCGGATCGGCACGCTGCGCGGGCCCATGCCGGACAGCAGCAGGCCGGCGGTGACCGTGATGCCGATGGCGTTGGCCGCGGCGATCCCGGTGACGCCCCAGGAGCCGACCGTCCAGGCGCCGAGCCACGAGGTCACGGCGATGCCGGCGGCCATGGCGGCGACCGGGTACCAGGTGGCACGGCCCGCGGAGAAGTAGGAGCGGACCAGCACCCCCGTCAGCGTCTGGCCGAGCAGCCCGAGCGCGTACACCCGCATCACGCTCGCGGTCGCCGCGGTGTCCTCAGCGGTGAACGCGCCCCGCTGGAAGAGGAGCTGGACGAGCTGCGGGGCGCAGGCGACCACGGCCGCGGTGCCGAGCAGCACCAGGCAGCAGGCCACCGCCAGATCGCGCTCCACCCGGGTGCGGGCCCGCTCGATGTCGCCGTCGGCGAGCGCCCGCGCCACCAGCGGGAAGGTGACCGTGCACAGCATCATCGACAGCGTCATGGGGATCTGCGCGACCTTCTGCGCGTAGTTCAGGTGCGAGATGGCCCCGGCGGGCAGGTTCGAGGCGAGGAACCGCTCGATGAGCACCTGCGACTGCCGGCACAGCGCGAACAGCAGCACGGTGGCCATCAGCGCGATGTCCAGGGGCCGCGCGCCGACGACGTCCGCGGCCACCGACCCGGCCGTACGACCGCTGCGCAACTGCCGTACCAAAGACGGAAGTTGGATGGCCACCATCAGGCAGCCGCCCGCCGCGACCCCGAGCGCGGCCGAGCGCACCCCCCAGCGGCCGCCGAGGGCGAACATCGCGGTGACGATGCCGACGTTGTAGGCGACATAGATCGCAGCCGGGGCCAGGAAGCGGCGGTGGGCCCGCAGGGCCGCGCTGCAGTACCCGGCGAGCCCGAAGCTGAACACACAGGTCGCGGTGAGCCGGGTGCAGTCCACGGCGAGCGCGGGGTCGTGCAGGCCGGGCGCGAGGGCCTCGACCAGCTGCGGGGCGGCCGCCGCGAGCAGCGCGCCCACCGCGGCGAAGGCCAGCGCCAGCCGGGGCAGCGTGCCGGCCACCAGCGCACGGACGGGGTCGCCGGGGGCACCCTGGGCACGCCGGGCCAGGGCCCCGCTGAACGCCGGGATCAGCGCGAACGCCAGCCCGTCCTCGATGAGCAGCGTGGCCGCGAACTCCGGCACGGTCCAGGCGACCAGGAAGGCGTCGGTGTCCTGCCCGGCCCCGAACAGCCGCGCCAGCGACTGGTCCCGCACCAGCCCGAGCAGCGCCCCCGCGACCGAGAGAGAGGCGGTGACGAGGGTGGCCTTGGCGAGGAACCCGCGGGTGGCCGGGGCGTGTTCGGGGGCGGTGTCCTCCCGGGGGGTGGTGGCCTGCGTGGTCATCGGAGGGCCGCCTCCCCGACGACCGTTCCCCGCGTGTCCGCGAGCGCGGCGGCCTCGCCGCAGGCCACCGCCTCCCCGCCCACCAGCGCCCACCACGCCACCAGCCCGAAGCACACCGCGGTCAGTACGGTCGACGGGCCACCGATGTCGGCGTAGGCGAAGTCGACGAGCTGCCAGACCAGCAGCCCGCAGGCGGCCAGCGCGCACTCCGCGCCCCGGCCCGAACGGTGGGCCCGCCACAGACCCCGCAGCGCGCACACCAGCAGGGCCAGCCAGCCGCCCGCCAGGCAGAGCAGCCCGATCAGGCCCTGCTCGCTGAGCACCAGCAGATACATGTTGTGCGGGGACAGGAGCGGCTGCCTGCGGTAGGCGGCGCCCGCGCCCTCCGTGTCGCTGCCCGAGGACAGCGCGAGCGAGGCGTGGCCGTCGCGGTACTCGGGGAAGCCCTTCAACCCGACGCCGGTCAGCGGGTGCTGCCGCCACATGTCGGTGGCCGCGGCCCACATGGTGTACCGGTCGGTGACCGACTGGTCGGGCGCGTCGGTGACCTGCGTGATGCTGTCGATCCGCTCCTGCAGCATCGCCGTACCCACCCCGAGACCGCCCACCAGGACCACGCCCGCGGCCACCACGGCCGCCCCGACCCTCAGCGCCCGGCGCAGCCCGGCCAGCACCAGCTGGACGGTGAGTGTCACGGCGGTGGCGATCCAGGCGCCCCGGCTGAAGGACAGCGCCAGGGGCAGCAGGAGGGCGAGCGCGCAGGCGGCCGCGGCCCACCGCTCGCGCACCCGGGTCCGGCCGAGCGCCAGTCCCACCGCGCACACCAGCCCGAAGGACACCACGGTCGCCATGCCCATCACGTCCTGCGCCCCGAAGGTGCCGACCGCGCGGATGTCCTCGCCCTGGTAGGAGGCGCCGGTCCCGGTGGCGTACTGCTGGACGCCGATCGCCCCCTGCCACCCCGCGAGCCCCACGAACGCCCAGGCCAGCAGCCGGAAGTCACGCCGGTCGCGGATCAGCAGGAGGACGGCGGCGGGGACGAGGACGAAGATCTGGAGGTAACGGCCGAGGCCCGTGATCCCGGCGCCCGGCGACACCGCGCCCATCGCGGCGAGCGCGAGACCGGGCACCGGCAGGCCGAGGACCACCGCGGCGGTACGGGACAGCGGGCGCCGCCGCTCGCGCAGGAGCCGTACGACGCAGTAGGCGACGACCAGCGCGGACAGCGCGTCGGCCGGGCCCGCGCCGCCCTCGCCGCCGGGGGAGAGGGGCAGCGCGAGCAGGGCGACCACGGCCACCACCGGCAGCACCGGGGACGCACCGCGCAGACGGCCGAGGGGCAGGGCGAGGCTCATCGGTCAGCTCCCCGTGGAACGCACGAGCGCGGCCGCGGTGCGCAGCAGGATGCAGACGTCCTGCCACAGCGACCAGGTGTCGATGTAGGCGTTGTCGAAGCGGGCCCGGTCCTCGATGGAGGTGTCGCCGCGCAGGCCGTTGATCTGGGCGAGGCCGGTGATGCCGGTCCGCATGCGGTGACGGGCCGCGTAGCCGGGATGGACCCGGCTGAACCGGGCGACGAAGTACGGCCGTTCGGGGCGCGGACCGACCAGGCTCATGTCGCCCCGGAAGACGTTCCACAGCTGGAGCAGCTCGTCCAGCGAACTCATGCGCAGGAAGCGGCAGAAGCGGCTCATCTCGGGCTCGCCCGCCACGCTCCACCGGGTCGCCGCCTCGTGCTCGTCGACCGGGCGGTGGGTGCGGAACTTCATCAGCGTGAAGGGGCGCCCGTTCCTGCCGATGCGCTCCTGCCGGAAGACGACCCCGGGCCCGTCGGTGAGCCTGAGCACGGCCGCGCACAGCAGCAGCGCCGGGCCGGCCAGCACCAGCAGGGTCCCGGACACCACCACGTCCAGCAGCCGCTTGCCGAGGCTGCCGCGCCGCCGGTTGCCCAGGTCCAGGCGGCGTACGGAGTACCCGGCGAGCTGGTCGCGCATCTCGTACGACGGGCCGTCCGCGTCCACCTCCCACACCGTGCAGCCCGACTCGACCAGCGCCCGCAGCAGCGGACCCTTCTGGGCGGGCACGGCCGGGTCGACGGTGAGCACGACCCGTACCCCGTTCTGGATGAGCGCCCGCTCCACCTCCTCGCCGGTGCTGAGCACGGGCAGCCCGCCCCTGCCGTCGGGGCGCTCGGCGACGACACCCACCGGCCGCACCCCGCAACGCGGGTGCCGCAGCAGCGCGGCGGCCACCCGCTGCGCGGTGCCGGCGGGGCCGATGACCAGGGCCGTACGCGGGTGGCGCAGCAGCACCGCACGGCGCCGCCAGTACACGCAGCCGCGCGCCGCGCAGTCCGCCGCCGCGTGCACCGCCCAGCCGAGCAGCAGGGTGCGGGCGGTCAGTGCGCGGCCGGGGTTGTAGGCGGCGAGCAGGGCGGCGGCCGAGAGCCAGGCGACCGCGATCCGGCCGCAGACGGCGGGCAGTTCGTCGAGCACGCCGGGGAGTGCCCGGGACGAGCGCGGGCGCAGGACTATCGCTCCCAGCACCAGTGCGACGACCAGCGACAGCCGGCGGCTCGCCTCGTCCAGGGTGACCGCGCCCGCCAGTGCGGCGAGCAGATCGGCGACGAGCAGCGGCAGGGGCGAGGCGGACCGCGCGGGCCGCCGCCGCGCCGGGAACCGGAAGCTGCCGGCGGGGCGGGCCGGCCTGACCGAGACGGGTGAGGATCCGTGGTCCCACGGCTGCGCGCCGGGGGAGGGGACGGTGCTGTCCGCAGTCACGAGTGGATGGACTCCCTGCACTCGGAGGGCACGGGCGGGCGTGTTTCCCTGTTCGCCTCCGGGGCGCCGGAGGCTGTGCCGAGGAGCACGCGGTAGAGGTCCGCGACCCGCTCGGCGGTGTGCCGCACGTCGTGCGTGGACCGGACGTGACAGCGCCCCTGGTTGCCGAGCGACGCGCGCAACGGTGCGTCGGGCAGCAGCGCGGCGACGGCCCCGGCCAGCGCCTCGGGATCCTCCGGCGGGACCAGACAGCGGGCCGCGAGCGCGGGCGGCAGGCTCTCGCGGGCGCCGCCCACGTCGGTGAGCACGACGGGCCGCCCGCAGGCCAGCGCCTCCAGCGGGGCGAGAGCCATGCCCTCCCAGCGCGAGGGCAGGACCACCAGGTCGGCGGCCCGGTACCAGGGCACGGGGTCGGCCACGGCGCCGGTGAAGTGGACGGAGGGGTGGGCCCGTTCAGCCAGCGTGGCGCGGTCGGGTCCGTCGCCGACCAGCACCAGCCGGGCGCCCGGCACCGCGCGCAGCACCCGCTCCCAGGCCCGCAGCAGCACGTCCTGGCCCTTCTGCCGGCACAGCCGTCCGACGCAGACCACGAGCGGCGCCGCCGGGTCGAGGCCGGGCAGCAGGGCGGCGCGGTCGGGTGCTGTGAGGGCGGGGGAGGAGCCGCGTGCGGCGGGGGCGGGGGCGGGGGAGAAACGTTCTAGGTCGATGCCGTTGGGAATCACCGCGTAGGCGGCGCTCACCCCGGCGCCCACGCCGGTCGTGCGCTCTGCCTCGCTGACGCACACCACCCGGTCGGCCCACCGCGCCCCCCACCGCTCCCAGCGCCGGGCGAGGGCGGCGGTGGTCCCGCCGACGGCCTCGAACGACCAGGCGTGCGGCTGGAACACGGTCGGGATGCGCCCGCGTACGGCGAGCCGGGCGGCGAGCCCCGCCTTGGCGCTGTGTGCGTGCACCAGTTCGGGCCGTACCTCGTCGATCAGCCGTGCGAGCCGCCGTACCTCACCGGCCAGCCCCGGACCCGGCGACCGCCCGGCCCGCCACTCGTGGACCCCGGCGCCCAGGTCCCGCAGGCCCGCGGCGAGTTCGCCGCCGGGGCAGCCGGCCGTGACCCGCAGACCGGCCGCGAGCTGGGCTTGGGCGAGGTCCAGCACGACCCGGGCGACCCCGCCGTCGACGGGTTGCGCTAGGTGCAGGACCCGCGGCCGGAAGACGGGTGCTGACTGGTGCATTCGGGGGTTACCTCGCTCACGGGGGGCGCTCGGGGCTGCGGGTGGTACGCGCGTCGTGCCTGCGCGCCCACGGCGACGGAAGAGCGCGCCGGCCCACGACGCGTCCCGGTGGGAAACGAGCCGGAAGCCCCGCTGGTCACACCGCGCGGATCGTGGATCTCCCTACGCCATGCGCCGGATCGCGTCCGCATCCGCCGGAGCGCGCCCTTCGCCAGGCGCGACGGGCGCACGACCACGGGACATCACCCCATTGGCGGCACAACCCCGGGGAGCGCGGAGCGTTGACACAGCGCCGGGCATCCCGCCCGGATGTTGTGTCGATCTCAAGGAGCACCTCTCCATGTCGCGTATCGCGAAGGGTCTGGTCCTGACCTCCGCCGCCATCGCGGCCGTCGCCGGCGGTGCCGGTGTGGCCTCCGCCGACTCCGGCGCGAACGGCGTCTCCACCGACTCGCCGGGCGTGGCGTCGGGCAACGTCATCCAGGTCCCGGTCCACGTGCCGGTCAACGCCTGCGGCGACACCGTGGACGTCATCGCTCTGCTGAACCCGGCGTTCGGCAACAAGTGCGGCAACGACTGACGTCGGGACGCAGCTCTTCGGCCGGCCGTCCGCCCGCGCTTCGTCCGCGGGCGGGCGGCCGGTTCCGGTCTCCCCCGGATGGTTCACTGCGGGTATGTGAGCGGTTGCGGAACGTCATGGCGGGTTCAACGGTGGGCACAGGCCCCTGCCCCACCGAAAGGAACCCCCATGCGTGTGCTGCCCCCGCGGCGTCTCGCGTCCACCACCCTCTGCGCCGCCCTCCTGGTCGGCATCGCCGGCCCGGCCGCCGTCGCCGCCGACTCGGCCCGGGAGCGCACCCACGCGAGCTCCCACGCGTCCGTCCCCGGCGCCGACACGTTGCTCGCCCAGGTCAGATCCCTGCGTGACGTCGACCCGGTTCTCAACCCGGTCGTCGACCTGCTCGACCAGTCCCTCCAGAAGGGCCGTCTGACCCCCGACCAGGCCCGGAAGCTCGGCGACGCGGCGAAGGAAGCCGTCGCCAAGGCCGCAGGGATGGCGCCCACGACCCCTGCGACGCCGACGACTCCGGCCACGCCGACGACCCCGGCCACGCCGACCACTCCGGCGACTCCTACGACCCCGGCGACGCCGACCACGCCGGCGACTCCCACGACCCCGGCGACGCCCACCGCTCCGGCCACGCCGAGTACGGCGGCTTCTCCGAGTACGTCGAACACACCCAGTACGGCGGCCTCGCCGAGTGCGTCAGCCTCTCAGAGCCAGCCCCCCGCCCCGTCCCTGCCGGCCACCCCGAGCACGCCTGCCACGCCGAGTGTGCCCGCGGCGCCGAACGTGCCCGCCGCCTCGTCCGGGTCCCTGCTGACCACGTTCGCCAAGAGTGACGTCAAGGTGCCCCAGGCCCGCGACCTCACCGACGACCTGAACAACGCGATCGACGCGCTGCTCAAGGCCGTCACCTCCAACCTCGACGCGCTGCTGGCGACCGCCACCGGAGTCGTGAGCGGCCTCGTCGACCTGATCACCTCGACCCTCGACGGCCTGTCCCTGCCGCTGTCCCTGCCCAGCCTGCCCAGCCTGCCGGCGGACCCGTCGCTGCCCACCGGGTGACCCACGCGATTCCCGCGGCCTCAGCCGTCGTGTCCGTCGTACGTATCCGTCGGGCACGGCGGCTGAGGGCTGTTCACCCTGGCTGTTCATCACGGCTGTTCACGGCGGAAAGGGGATAGCGCGGGAAGGGGATCTCATATGTCTTCTCGGCGCGGGGTTTCCGGCCCGGAGGGAACTCGTTAGGCACGGCGTCAGAATCCCTGGGGTGACGTGAGTTGCCGAAGAAAGGAACACGATGAAGTCCCTGAAGGCTGCCGCTGTCGTTGCCGGTTCCGTGGCCCTCGCCGGCGTCGCCGCGCCCGCGTTCGCCGCCCACAGCACCGCCGACCTGACGCCCACCAGCCTCAACGGCGCCGTGAACACGCTCACCAAGGGCGGCTTCACCCTGAAGGACGTCATGCCGCTGCAACACCAGTCGGACGCGCTCGACACCGAGAACAAGGACTCCGTGCTCAACACCGTCAAGGGCGCCACCGCTGCCCTGAACCAGCACAACCCGCTGCTCGGCGGCTTGCCCCTGCAGAGCTGAGGTTCGAGGCGGTTCGAGGCCTCTTCCCTCGATCGTGTGGAGCGGTCCCGGGCGCTGGGCCGGAAGGGTGAGAGCCGCCGGGCCGCGCCACACCCCGTCGATAAGGTCGCGCGGTGACCTCAACCTCAAGCGAAACCAGCCCCTTCCGTGCCCCCGCACTCGGCACGCTCGTCGTCCTGGCCTGGAGCGGCGAGGCACCCGACGGCAGCGACATGCCCTACCTGCTGGCCTACTCCCTCGGGGACGCCGAGGGCGGTCCGGAGGCCACCGCCGCCGCGGTCGAGCAACTGCTGGTGGGCAACGGCCTGCCGGTCGGCGGCGCGCTCGTCGACGGCACCACCAAGCCCAGCCTGCCCGTCACCCTGCTCGTCGAGGCCGGCCAGGCCGTCCTCAACATGCCGCAGCTGGTCGCCCAGGCCGACGCGCCGCCGGAGTGGCTCGCCGCAGTCGCCGAACGCGGCTACGCCTACCTCGTCTTCACCACCCGCGCCTGGCCCGAGGGCGAGCCCGGCCAGCCCGTCGAGCCCGCCGCGCTGGCCGCCTTCGCCGGTGCCGAGGAGACCCTGACGTCCGCCGCACACGTCGTCCTGCCGGCCCGCAGCCTGCGCCGCTGATGCCCCGGACCCTGGCCGGCGGCAGGGGGTTCGGGCTGCTGCTGGTGATCACCGGGGCGGCCGGACTGCTCGCCTCCTGGGTCATCACCCTGGACAAGTTCAAGCTGCTGGAGAACCCGAACTTCGTCCCCGGGTGCAGCCTGAACCCGGTGGTGTCCTGCGGCAGCGTGATGAAGAGCGACCAGGCTTCGGCCTTCGGGTTCCCCAACCCGATGCTGGGCCTGGTGGCCTACGGCATCGTCGTCTGCGTCGGCGTGAGCCTGCTGGCCGACGCCAGCTTCCCCGGCTGGTACTGGCTGCTGTTCGAGGCCGGGTGCCTGTTCGGGGTGGGTTTCTGCTCCTGGCTGCAGTTCGAGTCGCTGTACCGGATCAACGCGCTGTGCCTGTGGTGCTGTCTGGCGTGGGTCGCCACGATCCTCATGTTCTGGTACGCCACCTCACTCGTCGTCAGAAACGGGTTCCTGCCCGCCCCCGGATGGCTCAGGAACTTCTTCGCGGAATTCACCTGGGTGCTTCCGCTCCTGCACATCGGTGTCATCGGAATGCTCGTCCTGACGCGATGGTGGGACTTCTGGACCAGCTGATGAGTGATGAGCTGAAGAGTGACGAGCAGACAATTGCTGCACCCGGGCGAAATGTGCGCTGGTGCCGTTTTCCGGCTCGTTACGCGGTACGGACGTCGAACCCTCCGCATCCTGAAAGGGCCCGTACCTGACATGAAGTCGACCACCCGAGGAACCCTTGCCGCCGTCGTCACGGGCGTCGCGGCCGCCGTGGGGGCCGCCGCCCCCGCCGCCGCGGTCGGCACGGTCCCCGTCCCCGTACCGCTGGACGGCGTCTCCAAGTCCCTGAACATGGAGGTGCCCAAGCTCGGTCTGGAGGTGCCGCTGCTGAAGCCGGGCGCCCCCGAAGGGCCGCGGTACGTCACCGGCCGGCTTCTGCCCGATCGGACGCTGCCCCAGCTGCCGGTGACCGGCAGCCTGCCCGGCGCGGACCTGAGGGCACCCGTGCCGCACGTCCTCGGCGACGACTTCGACCACGTCGGCGTCGGCGCCCCCGCCTCCGACCTGCGCACCCTCGGCCCCGGCCTGGCACTGGACGCCCCCCTGACCGCGCCCAACCCGGAGAACTTCGGCCTCCCGGACCTCAAGCTCCCGCAGGCCGGCGTCGTCGCCCCGGTCCTGCAGACCGTCCCCGGCGCCGATCTGGGCCTGGGCCCGGGCCTGTAGCCGGCGGTCGATCTCGGCCTCGACCCGGGCCTGTAGCTCGCGCTACGGAGGTCGTCGTACCCACCGGATGGCCCTGTGGCGGTGACCCCGTCCGCGTTCCGTCGGTTATCCCTACGGATATCCGATCCCGGACGAGGAGTGAGCGATGGTCATCGGTGCCGGTGGCGTGGCGGTGGGTGCGGAGCAGCAGGTCAGAGCGGGTGCGGGGAGAGTGACGCGGAGGGAGGTGACGCGAGGGCTGCTGGCCTCGGTCGCCGCCCTGGCGCTGGCGCCGGTCGTCGCCGCCTCGCGCCCCGTACCCTCCGCGGACGGCCCCGAGGGCGCCTCCTTCGACGAGACCTACCGGGGCCGCCGCATCCAGGGCTCCCTGCTGACGCCACTCACCGGACGCGCCGCGCCCGGAGGCGAAGGCGAAGGCGAATGGCAGGTCACCGTCGACGGCCGCCCGCTGCACCTGATGCGCCGGGCCGACGGCACCTGGCTGAGCATGGTCGACCACTACAGCTCGTACCCCACCCCGCTGGCGGCGACCCGCGCCGCCGTCGACGAGATGGGCCCCGGCCAGCGACTGCGCGACCTCGCCCCGGGCCCGGTCGGCGGGTCACCGGCGGAACATATGCACATGGAGGGCGAGCATGGCGTACGTGCGTAAGGACGTCAGCACGCTCACCCGCACCGAGCGCCGGCGGTTCGTGAACGCCCTGCTGGAGCTCAAACGGCGCGGTGAGTACGACGAGTTCGTGCGCCTACACATCGACTACTACACCTCCGACGGCGAGGCCGGCCTGCGCACCGCCCACATGGCTCCCTCCTTCCTGCCCTGGCACCGCAGGTTCGTGCTGGATCTGGAACGGGCGCTGCGCCGCGTGGACTCCTCGGTGACGATGCCGTACTGGAACTGGACCCGGGACCGTACGACGACGTCCGTGCCCTGGACGAACGACCTGCTCGGCGGCAACGGGCGGCGCTCCGACCGGCAGGTGATGACCGGCCCGTTCGCCTACTCGGCGGGGCACTGGACCATCAAGGAGGGGATCACCGACGGCCGGTTCCTCACCCGGGACCTGGGCCGCCCCGCCTCCCCCCTCGAGCTGCCCACCAGGAGCCAGCTGCAGTGGGCCCTCGACGACCCCGTCTACGACGTGCGGCCCTGGGACTCCACGGTCCCCCGGGGTTTCCGCAACAAGCTGGAGGGCTGGGGGAGCGGCAGCGGCAGCGCCTCCTTGCGCAACCACAACCGGGTGCACCGCTGGGTCGGGGGCGTGATGCTCGGCGGCGCCTCCGTCAACGACCCGGTGTTCTGGCTGCACCACACCTTCCTGGACCTGCAGTGGTACCGGTGGCAGCGCGCCCACAGCAGCCACCGCTACCTGCCCGCGGAGCCGCCCGGCCTCGGCGACCCGCAGCACGAACGGATCGTCGCCCGGCACCAGAAGCTGCCGCCCTGGGACGTGACGCCGGACGGGCTGGAGGACATGAGCCGGATCTACCGGTACGCGTGAGCCGCGTGACGGCAGTCGTGTGACGGCAGTTCGCTCACGGCAGGCGTGTCACGACATGGGAAGAGCCCCGGCGCTCGAGGTGCCGGGGCCCTGCCCTGTGTGCTCGGATCAGCTGCCGTAGGTGCTGCCGTAGTTGCCGGGGCCGGGGGTGCCGGGGGTCTTGCCTTCGGCGGGGTTGGCGCAGCCGTTGCCGAAGGCGGGGTTCAGCAGGCCGATGACGTCGACCGTGTTCCCGCACAGGTTCACGGGAACGTGGACGGGAACCTGGACCAGGTTGCCGGACAGGACGCCGGGCGACTCGGCGGTTCCGCCCTGGGCACCCGCGTCAGCAAGGGCCAGACCGGCCCCGCTGATCACCACGGCACCGGCGCCGAGAGCGATGGCGGCTGCCTTCGCGATGCGAGACATTACGTTCTCCTTTTGTTGCTCGACGAGCGCGCGGCGGCAGGACCAGCCACCGCACTTCCCGTTCAACGGCGGGGCGTGGGGCTGGTCACGGCGATCAGCGGCGGATCACCCTTTCAACAAGGGCGGCGGCGCAGGCCGGCGTTAATGGGAGGCGGTGCGCGCGACCGCCCCCCTACCCTCCGGCCATGACCACCGAATCCGCACCTGACACCGATACCGGCACAGAACCCGACACCGATACCGACACCGACACGACCGAGCAGGCCCGGCAGCTGATCGGGCTGCTGGCCGAGGAGAGCCGGCTGCGCACCCTCGCGGCGGTGGCGCTGGGCGCGGACAGCCCCGAGCGGATCGCCGAGACGGCCGGACTGTCGGCGAAGGACACGGCACTGGCGCTGCTGCGGCTGCGCGAACAGGGTGTGGTGACGGCGGACGGCGCGCAGGGCGGACTGGCCGTCTCCTACGGCCTGTTCCGCGGGCTGGCCCGACGGGAGCGGCCGGCGGCACGGTCCGGGGCCGGACCGGACGCCGTCCTGGACACCTTCGTGCGGGACCGGCGGCTGGTACGGCTGCCCGCTCAGTGGACCCGTAAGAAGCTGGTGCTACGGCACATCGCCGAGCAGACCTTCGAGCCGGGCGTCGAGTACCCGGAACGGGTCGTCAACGAGCGCCTGCGGGCCTGGTGCGAGGACTCCGACGAGATCGACCATGTGACGCTCCGGCGCTATCTGGTGGACCTCCACCATCTGCACCGGAGCGAGGGGATCTACCGGCGCCCGGACGTCGGTTGACGGGGGATCGGGCGGCCGTCTGTATGCGTCGGCTGACAGGGGATCGAGCGGTCGTCCGCATGCGGGGAGACCGTGTGACGGAGCCTCAGGGCAGTCGTCGTACCGGAGCACCCGCGAGGTAGGCCTGGATGTCCTCCACCGCCTGGCCGTAGTACGTCGTGTAGTTGGCCCGGGAGACATAGCCGAGGTGGGGCGTGGCCAGGAGGCGGGGTGCGGTGCGCATCGGGTGGTCCGCGGGGAGCGGCTCGACGTCGAAGACATCGACACCGGCGCCCGCGATCCGGCCCTCGTGGAGCGCGGCCAGCAGGGCGTCCTGGTCCACGATCGCCGCGCGGGAGGTGTTGACCAGGTAGGCGGTCGGCTTCATCAGGGCCAGTTCGGCGGCGCCGACCAGGCCCCGGGTGCGGTCGCCGAGGGCCAGGTGGACGGAGACGAAGTCGCTGGTGGCCAGCAGGTCCTCCTTGGAGGCGGCGAGTTCCACGCCCACCTCCGCGGCCCGCTCCTTGGTCAGGTTCTGGCTCCAGGCGCCGACCCGCATGCCGAAGGCGAGCCCGACCCGTGCCACCAGGCTGCCGATCTTCCCGAGCCCGAGCAGACCGAGCCGGCGGCCGTGCAGGTCGGCGCCGACGGTGGACTGCCAGGGCCCGCCGGAGCGCAGCGCGCCGCTCTCCTCGACGATCCCGCGGGCCAGACCCAGCAGCAGCGCCCAGGTCAGCTCCACGGGAGGGGTCGACGAACTCGCCGTACCGCACACGGTGACGCCGTGCGCCTCGGCGGCGGCGTAGTCGATGACGCTGTTGCGCATCCCGGAGGCGACGAGCAGCTTCAGCCGCGGGAGACGGGCGATCAGCGAGCCCGGGAACGGGACGCGTTCGCGCAGGGTGACGACGATGTCGTAGTCGGCGAGGGCCGTGGCGAGGGCGTCCTCGCCGTCGAGGTGCTCGCGCAGTGCGACGACCTCCACCTGCTCCTCGATCACCGACCAGTCGGCCGACTCGGTGGCCGCACCCTGGAAGTCGTCCAGCACCGCGCAGCGAAGTCGCACGTCGTCTCTCCCCTCTCTCCCGTCCCGGCGGCGACTGTACCGGCCGGCCGGGAGCATGAGCCGGGCACCGTACCCCGGCCAAACGGAACGTGAACCCTTTCTTTCTGTCTGGTGTACAACTCTTCACCCTCTTCTTACGTCGAACCGGTGAACAGCGGCGTTTGCCCCGGCGCGCGCACACGATCCCGGAAGAGGAATCCTGACCATGACGATCCGTCGGTTGTGTGGTGTCCTGCGCGTGCGCGGGGCCGCCGACCTGCTCCTCGTACTCCTGCTCGGTGCCGGCTTCGCCGCGCTGCCCGTCTTCGCGCTGCTGCCGTCCCTGTGGGGCTTCGCCGCGGCGTCGGCGGTGACGTATCTCGTGGACGAGGTGCTGCACTCCAGGGCTCCGGGCTTCGTGCGCAGGCTGGCGACGCTGCAGCTCACCCGCCCGCTGCGGTTCGCCGTCCGCACGGTGATGGTGCTCGCCCTGGCCAGCCGGATGGACGCGCCGGACGAGGTGCTGGTCGCCGCGCTCGCCGTCTTCAGCGCCCACTTCGCGCTGATGATGCTGTACACGGCGGTGCATCACGCCGTCCGCAGGCGCCGGGTGCTGCCGCTGGTCGTCCGCAACCTCGACATGAGCGGGCTGCCCGTCCCGAAGCAGCCGCCCGCCGTCCTCTACCGGCGCTTCCTGCGCAAACTCCTCCACCTGGACCTGCCGGCCCACGCCGGCCTCCTGGCCGCGCTGGCCGCCGGAACCTGGGGTCCGGCGTACGCCGGCTTCGCGCTCACCGTCGGCGTGACCGTGGCGGGCGTCCTCGCGCTGCTGGGCCAGTACCGCAGGGTCCGCCGTATGCCCGCCCGGGACGAGGTGTTCGCCGAGGTCAACCGCCAACTCGCCGGATACCGCCCCGAGGTGGCGCTGTACTTCAGCTTCGCCTCCGTCTCCCGCGACTTCATGTACCAGGTCAACATGTGGATCGAGACGCTGGAGCAGCTCGACCTGCGCCCGGTGATCATCCTTCGGGAGCGGGCCTCGTTCCGCTATCTCAGCCGCACCTGGATCCCGGTGGTCTGCGTCCCCAAGGCCGACGACCTGGCCGAACTCGAGCTGTCCGACGTCCGGGTCGTCCTCTACCCGGGCAACGCGGGCAAGAACGTGCACATGCTGCGGGTGGCCGAGGCCAAGCACGTCTTCATCGGCCACGGCGACAGCGACAAGCTCGCCAGCAGCAACCGGGTCAGCAAGGTGTACGACGAGATCTGGGTGGCCGGCCGCGCCGGCCGCGACCGCTACCAGCGCGTACGGCACGCCATCAGCGACAGCGCCATCGTCGAGGTGGGCCGCCCGCAGCTGTCCCCGATCCGCCTGCACGCCGAGCACACGCCCGGCCCGCTCCCCGTCGTCCTCTACGCGCCGACCTGGGAGGGCTGGAGCGACGACGACTGCCACACCTCGCTGATCCCGATGGGCGTGCCCCTGATCGAGAAACTCCTCGCGGAGAACGTCCGGGTCATCTACAAGCCGCACCCGCTCACCGGCAAGCGCTCCGCCGAGGCGGCCGCGGCCGACAAGGCGATCCGCGAGCTGCTGCGGGCCGACAACGAACAGCGCGGCGCAGCGGAGGCGCAGACCGCGGTAGCCGAGGCCAAGCCCCGGCTGCAGGAGATACAGGCCCGCCTCGACGAACTGGCCGGCCGGCTCGGCGGCGACGACGCCGAGCAGCTGCGCGAGTCCCGGGTGCCCGACCGCGCGGGGGCGGCCGAGTGGCAGGAACTGCGCGCCGAGTGGCACCGGATCTTCTGGGAGACCCGGGGTCCGGTCCGCCACAACGTGATCCTCAAGCAGTTGCCGTCGTTGTACGAGTGCTTCAACCAGGCGGACATCCTCATCAGCGACGTCTCCTCGGTGGTCGCCGACTTCGTGGCCAGCCTCAAGCCGTACGTCCTCACCAACGCCCAAGACCTCCCGGACGACGACTTCCGGGCCACCTACACCACCGCCGGCGGCGCCTACCTCCTCGACCGCGACTGCACCCGCCTCCCCGAGATCCTGAACGCGGTCCGCCCCCCGCACACCGACCCGATGACCCTCGACCGCCGCACCCTCAAGGAGTACGTCCTGGGCCCGGACCACCCGACCTCCATGGAACGCTTCAACGCGGCGGCGAACGCGTTGGCGGAGCGGGCGGCGGCGGAGCGGGCGGAGAGGGAGTCGGAGGGGGGTGGGTCGGGGGGTGCCTCGGGAGGTGCTTCGGGGGGTGCGGAACTGGCGGCCTGAGCGGAGGTTGAGCCGTATCCGAGGCTGCGTCAATCCTGGTCGGTGGGCAGTAGGCATCGAGGAGCTCGTATCGGGAACTATGGCGGGACCGTGCAGTTCGGCGCGCGATAGCCTGGCGATCATGGCGGACTGGGAGATACGGCCGGCTTCGGTGGCGGACCTCGAGCCGGCGGTCGAGCTGCGGGCCGTGGTGATGCGGCCGGATCTGGAGCGGCTCGGGCGGTACGACGAGCACCGGGTGCGGCAGCGGCTGCGGGACGGGTTCGTGCCGGCGCACACCTCGGTGATCGAGGTGGGCGGCACGTTCGCCGGCTGCGTCGCACTGCGACCGGCCGAGGACGCCCACTGGCTGGAGCACTTCTTCCTGGCCCCGCACCTGCAGGGCAGCGGCATCGGCGGCGCCGTGCTGCGAGAGCTGCTGGAGCGGTGCGACCGCGAGGGCACCCTGGTCCGACTGAACGTGCTGCAGGGGAGTCCGGCTCGGCGGCTGTATGAGCGGCATGGGTTCGTTCTTGAGTCCGAGGATGCGGTGGACGTGTATATGACGCGCGAGCCGGCCTCGGTTGCGTCGGCCGCGTCCTGAGCGTTCTGACCTTGCTGGGCAGCAAAAGCCCTCCCGGGCGGGCGGGCGAGGGGTGGCGACCCGGCAAACTCGAACCTGCGGCCAAGGGCTTAGAAGGCGCTTTGGGTGTTTGCCTGCAATCGGCCCCTGACCTGGGCAGCTACCCGTTCAGCTGGCGGCTTGTCACCTGCCGTCGACACGCATTCGACACGGCCCAGAGCCCACTGCGGCCTCTACGGCCGCCGATAGGCCGAGGGGTCGACACCTGCTTCGGGCTCCCTCGTGAAGGTCACGTAGGCGGGGTACTCAGGGTCTCCCACCTGCATGAGGGCGAAGAGATCCAGGTCATGATTCGCGAACCTGTGGAGGTACTGGAGGAACAGCTCCATCTCCTCGTCCGACAGCCGCTCATCGTGCCTCTCATTGCGCATGCGGTCACGATACGAGCCGAGGGATACGACCTTGACGCGGAGCTGTCCCGCTAGCGGTTGATGGGGATCTCGTAGACGATCTCGCAGTGGGCGGCGGGCACCACGATGTCCGCCGTCTCCACGGGCCGTCCCTGATCGCTGTAGTACGTCCGCTGGATATGCGTGACGAGCGCGGCCTTTTGGATGCCCAGGAGCGACGCCTCCTCGGCGCTCGCCTGCCTCGGCTCCGGCTGCTCCACGGCATGGCTGACGGTGACGCCGATCGCGGCCATGCGGTTCACGACCCCCGCCCCGGCGTGCGGCCCTCCCTCCGGGAGGACGACGAGCGTGCCGGCGGTGAGGTCGTACGGCTCCCAACTCGTCGACAGCTGCACCGGCCTGCCGTCGGCCAGGAACTCGTACGAAGTCCGCACGCACAGGTCGCCCTCGGCGATGCCGAGCCGCGCCGCGATGTCCGCCGGAGCCGGCACCTTGGCCTCGGTCCGGCTCTCCCAATCCCCTTGCCTGCCGACGGCCTTCATGTCCGCCCGGAACGGCGACCCGTCGGGCTGCTCACGCGCGGACGAACGGACCACCCGCACCCGCTGCCGGGGCTCGGCGACGTACGTACCCGAACCAGCGCGGCCCTCCAGCACACCCTGGGAGATCAGCAACTCCTGAGCCCGGCGGACCACGTTCTCGCCCACCCCGCACTCCTGGCCGATCTGGGTGCGGGAGGGCAGGCGGTCCCCGGGCTCCCATACATGCTCCGCGATGCGCCGCCGGAGTTCGTCAGCGATGCGGAGATAGGGCGGCTGCTCAGGCATATGGAAAATCTAGTCCACTAGCTCTAATCTAGTTAACTAGCTTCACTCAAAGTGATCGCCGGTGACGGAGGCTGCCCTGTGCCCGCTTCGGGAGTTAGCGCGGCGGCCATCGCTGCCCGGCTGTCCGCCGTCGGGCTTCCCGCGCGCGTGGAGGAGCACGCCCGGTACACGTCAGTCGAAGCAGAGGTGCCGGAATCGCTCTCCGCCGAGTCATGGCGGGAGGTTCTGGAAGTGGTGGCCGAGGCCGATCGGTTCGGCCTCCTCGCCACCAGCTTGAACGGCCGCACCCTCTGGGCGGTCGTACGCAAAGCGGTCCCCACGACGGGCGTTGTCGGGGGACCGAGCCATCAGCGATAGGAGCTGAGCAGCGTGCTCAACCGTATCCGCCGTGCCGTCTCGCTCACCAGAGCGCGGTACTTCCCCAAGGGCAGGCACCGCCTCCCCTTAACGCCCTCCCGGCCGCCGGCCGCCCCCGCCTACCTTGCGTCCGCTGACGCGTCGACGGTCCTCCTGGACCGGGCTTCCGACACCGCGAACCACCGACACCCGCTCAGGGGTGAGGAAAACGCGATCGTCCGCCCGTACGTGCTGACTTGGGAGGAACGAGTACGGCCACGCGCGGTGGTAGTCGCTTCCCACCTGCCCGCTGAGGCCTGGTCGTCCCTCGTGGGGGTCCGCTGATGCCCCCTAGCCAACAGCCCTACATCACCGACGCCTCAGCCGTCGCCTACCGGTCGACCGCCTGCCGTATCGGTACACACCTTGCCTGCGCGGAGTCCTCCCCGGTCTCCGCACCGGTCGACCTGCCGGTTGTCTACGAGACGTGCGCATGCCCGTGTCACTCGGCGTCCGACCAGTCCACGCCCGGGGAGGTGGAGCGGTGAGCGGCCGGGCGCCCGGCGGCGCGCTGGTAGCCAACATCGAGGTCAGCGCGGCCACCGTGCAACGCGGCGACATCATCCAACTCGGTGGCCGGGCCTACCGAGTGAGAGACCTCTTCCAACTCCCCCAAGGCGCCAAGCAGCTCCTCTTCGAGTCGGGAGAGCTGCTGACCATACATACGCGAACTCGGCTCGTAGCCGTACGGATGCTGAGAGGGCGGTGATCGGGTCCGTGTCTTCCCGCCACCACGACATCGCCGACGACCTCCGGCACCAGATCACGACCGGCCGCATCAAGCCCGGTGAACGTCTTCCGTCCGAAGCCGGCCTGGCCGACCGGTACGAGGTCAGCACGGTGACGCTACGGAGTGCCCTCGCGGTACTTCAGAGGGAAGGCTTCGTCGAGAAGATCCACGGCAAGGGGAACTTCGTTCGCCGTCCACTTCGCAAGATCATGTACGTCGGCGGATGGGGGACGCTGGACCCGTGGACCGCCGCTGAAGCGGCCCTGCGCGTCACCGTTCGCAGCACTACGGTTCAGGCCCACGGACATCTGGCCACCTTGCTGAAGGTGCCCACGGGCAGCTCTCTCACCGAGTTCTCCTGCGTCAGCCTTGCAGGGGGATCGCCGCACGGGCTGGCCCGCATCTACGTCCCGTGTGACCTGACGCCGGGCGCAGTGGTCGACGACGAGTCCTCGGGTCAAGAGGCGGTTACGAGATTCGCCGTCCTCGGTCCGCCGCCGGCTGCTGTTCGGGAGACGGTATGTGCCCGCCTACCGACACCGGACGAAGCATCCGCCCTCCGGATCGGCTCCACCGTGGCCGTCCTAGCAATCACACGCATCGCGACTGACTCCGCTGGGCGAGTCGTTGAAGCCGCGCTTCTGGTCTTCCCAGGGGATCGCGTCGACGCGGTCTTCGCCACCCACCACGTGATCGATGAGAGGCAGACGCAAGGATGACGGCACAGAGGGAGCTGCGGCTTCTCCCGTGGACGGGACCGGAGGGCAATCCCTGCTACCTGAACACGGACGACAGGGGCGGCTACATGTCCCGCTTGGCGGACAACATCGAAGCGGTACAGCTGGGAACGGCAGCCGAGCTGCTGGAGCATGCCTCGGACACCCTCGACGACCAGAACCAGGGTCTAGAGGACCTGCGACGGTTGGCCCAGGAACTGACCCGGGCGCTGCGAGACGTGCTCCGCGTCGCAACCAGCCGCGGTCTTCTCCTGACGATGAGCGACCCTCATCGCTTCTGAAGTGGACAGCTGCGCTTGACGGTCACGGCTTGTCCAGCACGGCGTAACCAGCCGGCTTGCTGATCAGCGGTCCCGCTAACCAGTGGGGCTGATGAAGCCCACGGTCCTGACCCGCTCAGGTGCCGTGGGCGTCGGGTTACTGCTGGCCTGAACTAGGCGAAAGACCGGCACAGTCCGTGGCTGGCCGGCGCCGTCCGGTGTGGTTGTCACGCAGTCAGACACACAAGCGCGACCGTCATGGCCTCAGTGGGTCAAGGCCTGCTCCTACGAGATGTGACGTTTCCGCGGACAACTGGCACGACTGAAGATGGCTCACCGCAGCCGTACATCCAGGGTAGTTATACCTACCGCAGTGCGAAAAGCATCGACTGCGGCAGAGGGTATGGAGGATTTTGGCCACCTCAGTTGACTCTCTGACAGCCCGTCCGATAGCGTCCCCGAACATGACGGTGCGTCAAAGGTGACGCCCGTGAAGGGGAGGGATCTTGAGCATCACCACGTCCTTGAGGCCGGTGACCACCGGCCTGCCTGTCGACCTCCGGGAGATCCGCAAGGGGGTCATGGCGAACGGCGTCATCGACTGCGAGAACCTGCTGGCGATCGTCAACGACCCCCAGGAGGTCGAGGACGCCGCCAAGCGCGCCCAGAAGGCTGGACAGCCGATCAGTGAGTACGCCCGCACGCGAGCCGACATCCAGCGGCTCATCGGCACTGCGAGCAGCAAGAAGGCCAAAAACGTCGGCGAGTACGCCGACTACATTGCGGCCGGTCTGCGAGGGGACTTCGACAACGCTTGGTCGCTGCCGCAGATCACCCTGTGGTCGCCGCGCCCGCTGGTCATCTCTGAGGATGGCTCGTCGGCCCTGCCGATCAAGGATGGCCTCTACGCTCTCGACAGCGAAACTCAGGTCACCGCCTGGCACCGGATCAAGAGGAACCCGGCGGCGTACGACCTGGCGGACTTCGACTTCGGCGCGATCCCGCTGTCGTTCGAGATCTTCCACGGCATCAGCGTCATGGCCGCCCGCCAGATCTTCCACGACCGCAACCTGAAGGGCGTTCCGGTCGACAAGTCCTTGGCCATGTCCATGGATGGCCGCGACTTTGGCACCACCGTGACGCGCAAGCTGATGGAGTCGCTGCAGGTGCCGCTCGGTGAGACCACGGTTCCGCTGTCCAGCCTGATTCTCACGGGCAAGCGCCAGGTCTCGGACAAGGCCGTGGAGTGGATGACGATGTCGGTCCTGCGGACCCTCGTCGCCACGGCAATGCTCGGCAAGGCCGGTATCCACGCCGCGTCGACCAGCATCGAGCACGAGGACATCCCCGCCAACAAGAGCGGCGACCGTCCGGACAAGGCCGTCGTCCAGCGCGAGGTCATGGAGATGGTGGGCGCGTTTCTCCAGGAGAACGCCGCGCTCTTCCATGCCAAGACTGCCATCACCGCCCCCGCCGTCGTGGCCGGCCTCGGCGCGACCATGAACCGCGCCATGTCCTGGAGCGCGGACCCGCTGCCCGAGGGCCTCACCCTGGAGCGCCTGCTGGAGGGTATCCAGTGGGAGCGGGAGGCGAAGTACTGGAGCGGTGTCGCGGCCAAGGTGACCGACCGGGGCGTCTCCTGGGCTGGCGGCGCCCGTGACTCCGGCCACAAGGTCTACGACGCGCTGAACCACCCGGAGAGCGACACGGGTAAGCAGATCCGCGGACGGTTCTAGCTTCGCTCTCGCGAAAGGATTGAGATCCGTCGGCTAGGCGTACCGAGGTGCGAAATCCTGGCGCCGCCACGCAAGTGGAGTCGGCCCCTGACCAGCAAGTTTGGCCAGGGGCTGATCTCGTTTCGGCCTGGGATTCGTTGCTGTGCTTCCCGGCCCCCCTCGTTCAGCGACCCTCGTGGCACGACTCGATGACCTGACCACAACTGAGGTGTGGTTAGTAGCCGGTCTACTGATCACCGGTCCCGCCGACCAGCGGGACTGACGAAGCCCACGGCTCTGAGCTGCTCAGAGCCGTGGGCTTCTGTCGTTGTTGGTTGGTGTCGGGTGGCCTCGGACGGCCCAGAGACGGCCCGGGATGAGCACCGCTTTGAAAGCTGCCGTTGATGTCACTCGTGGACGTCAGCGGAACAGCTTTGGGAAGAGGCAGATCTCCAGCGGCTTGCCCGGCCGGTCAGCCCAGCCCCACCAGACATGTCGACCGGCACACCGCCACAGCGTCCGACAAGTCCGCCGGGCATCATCCTTCCGCTTGGTGGGCTGCCGTGGACCTGGGGTACGGCAGCCTAGCCCGTCAACACAATGCTCCGGGCGGGTACTTCACCAGCTGCTCATCAGCAGCGCTCCACACCCACACCTCCGACTCCCTCCACAGGCAGGGCAGCTCTTCCACCGGCTGGGTAAACGGGTCCCCGTCTGGGCCGAGCAGTCGCTCCCCATTCAGGCCGTTGTGCCACTCCGTGATCACCGGGGCAAGTCGCCACGAGGCGTCGCCCACCAAGATCGCGCGCACCGCGCCAATTGGGCGTCCTCCCTCCGAGGAGGGCAGGCGCCACTCCCGCTCGTGCATCCACGCTGAGCCGTTCCCGTGCGCACGGCCCAGTGCTCCAGTCCGCATCTCTTAAACCGGGCGTAGCCGGCGTCAGGCACATACGCGACGGCGCCGCCTTCGAGTTTCAATAGGGTGGCGCGGCTGGTGACGATGCCCCAGGGCGAGAAGCGGCCCGTCTGAATGAGATGGCCGAGATGGTTCGGCGGGCTCTCCGAGAAGCACACGCACGCAGTCGTCGTGCCGAACGGGGCGAAGGCCCGAATACGCTCCTCGTGCAGGATCCGCTCCAGCCGTTGCTGCCCGGTCATCTGCCGTATCTCCTCAGGCACGCACTGGGGCCTGTCCCCGTTGCGGCCGGCGAAGTGGTACAGATCGTCGCTCTGCGCGGGGCCGACCAACCCCAGCTCCCACTGCGTCATAGCCTCCCCCTTAGGTCGTCCCAGCGATGCAGCTGGGCTGTCGCGCGAGAAAGCTTGCTCACTGGACTTCTGACGGTGATACGGAACCGGGCTGGGCGGGCAGCGACGGGCTGGTCGGGCTTGTTGCGGTCTGTTCGGCGAGCTTGCGGTAACCGGTCACGGTCAGGGCGCGCCATGCGCGGAAGAAGCCGTAGGCGATCACGATGCCGAGCACTGTGGCAGTGCAGAGAGTGAGCAGGCGGTGGTCGAAGGAGTAACGCAGCATGGCCAAGTCTGCAGTCAGAGCCAGAGCAAGGCAGTTGAAGAGCCAGCCGCGGCAGATGCGCATGCGGGAGCGCGCGTAGTCGGCTCGGGCGACCAGGACGGGGAAGGCGGCCAGCTGTAGCCGCGCCGCGGCGTAGGCACTGTTGGTGGGAAAGAAGCGACTGCGCAGGCGGCGGCGGTACGGGGTGAGAATCGTGTCCGCAGCTCGGTCGAGAAGGATGCCAAGAGCGTAGGCTGCGGCGAGTGCCACTCCCGTGGCCGCTGACGAGCCAGCTACGGGCGCAAGTTTGGCTGTTGCTGCCGGCCCGATGAGGGCAATCAGCACAAGTACTGCCGCGGTGAGACCTCCGATGCCGATCACGAGGACCTCAACGAACATAGCAGTGGCTGCGACCAGCGCAGGAGATTCCGGCTGCGTTGAGTTCGTCATAGGGCGACCCCCCAAACCTGTGCCATGTCGGTGAGCATGTTGTCTGGTAGCTCGCCAGTGTCCCAGGCACTGCGAAGACGGTAGCGAGCATTGTTGGACAGCCGTTCAAAAATGATCAGACTCTCCGGTTGGCTGGCCAGCAGGTAGCGACCGTGCCTCAGAAAGTGAGCACTGTTGGGCCCGTAGTCGGTGTAGGCCCGTTCAATTCTGTCGCGGAAGCGTTCGGCGAACTGGGTCAGGTGTTCTCTGTAGCCGTCGGGGTCATCAATGGTCCGCGACAGGACGTCGATGACGTTGTAGGACAGCTCTGTGCTGAATGGGTGGTCGGTGAAGGTGCGGTAGACCTGCTCGACCACGTCGAGGAGCTGGTTACTGCGGGCGAGTTCGGGGTGCTGCGCCATGGCTTCTACCCCCCGTTCAACCTCGAGGTCGAACAGTTCGACCAGAGCGATCAGACGGTACAGCGAACGACTGACATCGGCTGGAGGTGCGGCACCGGGCTTGTAGAGAAGCTTGTGAGACATACGCGACCACAGGTCGACCGCCTCGGTACGTAGTTGGATCTCGCACTCGTAGGGCGTACCGTCGGGGTCCGCCTCGTTCCCGACCATGATGGCCTGGATGTGAAGGCGTGGATAGCGCAGACGGTCCTCATGACCGGGTGTGTGGCGGTCGTCCTGTACCTCGACGACGTCGAGACAACGTTTGATCTCGTCCAGGGCAGGGTCGAGGAGACCTCCATGGGGCACGACGACACGCACGCCAGCCTTGTCGGTGATCTGCTTCCACGGGTCGGTGTAGTTCTTGCGGTACACCTTCGTTTGGAAGCTGCTGACCTCCTTGGCTCGGGCGGTCACCTGACAGGTAACCCGCCGACGAGCAAGGTGCTCCTCGAGGTGGGTCTTCGTCGCCTCGACTGCCTCTTCGATCCGCGGCCGCTCCCGCTGGTAGCGCTGGAAGGCCTCCTCGACACTCAGAGACATGTGGACTCCGCCGGGTAGGCCAGGAAGATGCCGTCGCTGATGCCCATGCCTATGCCGATGACTGCTCGGTGCCCATGTTCGTCTGCATCGCTTGGGCTGGCACAGGGAGGACCCCCTCAAGCCCCGGAATCATCTCTGCCCGAGAAACGGGGTCTTCCGCACGGTTGACAGGTTTGGGCCGGCGGCCCGCCGCGGCACCGCTGCTGGCTTTGTCGAGGGTGGCGGTGACGGTGACTGTGGTCCGGCCGTCCCCGAGATCCTCCACGGTCACTGAGCCGTCCCTCACGGCCTCTAGCGGCGCGACGAGGAAGGCCCCGTTGGACAGGTCCACCCGCACCTTCTCCATCCGGTTGCCGATGAGATCGGTGTTCTTGTCGAAGGCACGGATCGGTACGTCGTTCTCCGCCAGGAACCCGGCGAAGTCGTCGCGGTGCGCTTCCTGCAGATGTGTTTGGATGAAGGCGTTGGGGTCCAGTGTCGGAGCAGCGCTCTGAAGCTCAACCATGACGGCCATGACATAGTCGACACGCACATCGGAGCTGGCGAAGCGGGTGTTGACCCAATCCATGGCCGTGTCATGGAAGCGGCGTGTGAGTTCCCTGGGGTCGTTCTGGTGCCGGCAGCCGAGGAACTTCTCGAGGAAGAAGCGGGCCACGTCCTTGCCCGATGTCTGGGGGTCGGCGGCCCAGCCCTGGAGCCTTGGCTCGGTGACCCCCTCTTCGGAGAAGAGGGCCACCTTGTACACCTTCGACTTCTCGGTGAACAAGAGGTTGGCGAAATACTGCATGTCAAAGGTCCGCAGCCCGTCGGCGAGAATCCCGTTCGCCTGCATGCCGGTTTCCTGCTCCAGCTTGACCATCAGAAGAGCTGGGTGACCGTCCAGGCGGGCAGCGGCGACCAGGAGTAGGCCTGCCGGGCTCTTCCCCGTCTGGCTGTCACGCAGTGCATGAGCGAGCTCACCGGAGACCTGCACGAGATCCTGTTCACCACTCAGAAAGGCCCGAACAGCGTCTGGCAGGGGCGACTTCAGCTCCGGGTCCTCCACGACCTCGCGTCCCAGGCGGTCGAGCACGTCACGGAGCTTCGACTGCAGAGCTGTACGCACGTCATCGTCGAATCGGCATACCGTCTCGCTGAGCTTGAGGGGAAGGGATTCCTCGTCTTTGGCGCGCTGAGGCACCTCGTGCACGATGGCCTGGTCAACGACAAGGTCTCCGAAGTCAGTCCGCACTTCCCACCCTACGCATCCCCGCCCGCACCCCCAGTGACGGACGTACTGTCGCCAGGCGCAATCCGGGGCGCTGAGGTCCCTGTCTGGCGCACACCTGTGCTGCATTGCCTCGCACGATTCACGACAGAGACCGCCGATTGCCTTGTCCGTGTCACATGCCGCAAACCGTGTCGCACATCGTAACGGGGTAGGCGGCAGATGCAGACGGACTATCAAGTTGGTGGCCGAACTCCAGCGGTCGACTTGCCCGGGCGAGGGCGCGCGCACCAGCGAAGTCCGGTCACCCTGTCTGTGCTGCCCCATACGTTGTGGGGCACCATCCGGCTAGCCGCGTACCGCCGGTCGCTGCTCGGCCCGCGCCCACGCCGCGGGCAGCCCAGGGGGCGGCTAAGGTCTTTAGCGCCCCGCTAAGTGAACTCTGGCGTGCCTGAGCATCGCCGTTGTCCTTGCTGGCCCCTGACCTGACCAGCCCAAGCCACACACGGCCCCGGTGCCGTCCGACGCACACACCTGCACCACGGGAGCGCTGTCCGCGCCGGGCGGTGCCGGGGATGGTGGGAGACTACGGGCCGTGTCTGGGTTCGCGAGAGATCCGAAGCACTACGGCGATCGGCTAGAGGACGAGCCGCTGGACAGCAAGTGGTCCTGCTACCACGCCATGCACTGCGGCTGCGGGCAGGACTGGCTTACCGCCCACGTCATCCCTGCCGGGTTCACCGTCCTGCCGCGCGGCGAAACCGGCTACTACGGGCTCGTCGGGCCTGGTCTGACTGCTTCGGTCTCAGGCCACTGCTGGACCGGCTCCATGGCGTTCGTAGAGTCGCTTCACTTGCTTAACCCAGAAGCCGAACTTCTCGTCCGCTGACGCGCTCATGGGAAGCAGTTGCAGTTCCTTGGCCAACTGATAGAAACCGGAGCCAGCGTCGTTGGCGCCCAAGTAATTCACGAGAGCCGAGAGCATGAGAGGTGGGTCCGAGGGATCGATCTCAGGATCTCGCTCCACGATCAGTCCGAGCAAATGCCCCACCGAGGCCCGCTCGTCAGCGCGCTCGAAGTCGAAGGGGCGGCAGCCCGTTCGTCTGGCTAGAGTCACGCTGAGCTCGGTGTACGTGGTGAGCTTGCCCAACTTCGCTCGCTCTACTAGGAAGGCACGCCCGGCATCTACCAGCTCGTCCCATTCACTGTCCGCCCGACCATATGCAGACATCCTGCCCCCTGAGCTACGTTCATCCGCGAGCGGGAACGTACAGGGCTAGCACAGCGCTCCACAATCACTCGATGGGCGGAGCGCTACAGCTCCGGGGTTTGGCGAGAAACACCCCATCTTGCCTGACCGCTAGCCCTGGATGGAAACCCGTTAGGCCTGAGGGCTCTGACCTGGGCTTTCATCGCTGGCGACGGCGGGACATCTGTCATTGTCGGTCGCTGTTGGTCGGCCTCGGGCGCCCTCGCACGGCCCAGAGACGGCCCAGAGCTGATCATCACGGACCGGCTGGTTGACCGACGACGGACACCTCCGATACGAGCCGCATGAGCCTCAGCCGACGACAGCCAGCCACGACGGCGGGTGCACCGACCGACCAGGCGCGCGTGTGTCTCGCTGCACCCCCACCGGCCTCGACCACGCTGCACTGCCGTCGACGGGAGCAAGCCGCGCCGGCCGGGCCGTGGGGACGGAACAGAGTTGATCGCTTCGCAAAGCTCTCAGCTTGGGAAGCTGAGGTGATCGAGGGTTTGCTGCTGGGCTGACCTGCATCGGCGGATTGCCGGCACCCGAGGGGCGGTCCTCTGGTTCCCCGGTGTTCCCCGTGGTTCCCCGCACGTTCTGGCACGGCTGATTCCCCGACCGCGGGTAGCCCACGGCATCCGTGGCCGCTGCCACTCGTGGATCGGGCGTGCTCAAGCACCTCATGCTCAGCCTGAACTAAAACAGCGACATGGCCTGAGCAGTACTTGTCCTCACCACGCACTAGAGATGACCGTGAGAGGGCCTCACTCTCTTGGTGAGTCAAGACGAACTGAGTATCCGGTCCAACTCGAACCGGCGCGTATCGACCTCGTCATCGTAGATGTGGGTGAAGTCGCGGAGATCTTTTCGGCGCCCCCGGTCAAGGAGGTGCTGTACCTCAAGGAGCGTGCCGGCGGAGATCCCGAAGAGCCACATCTGGTCACAGACGTCGATGAGTCGACAACACCACTCAAGGGTCTGTTTGCGGCCTGGAAGGCCGCCCTCGAAAAGTGCATAGGGCAATGCTCTGAACGGGTTGAGCGGCGCGTGCCCCTGCTCGACTACAAGGTTCTGGAACTTATCTGCTTGGTTCGCCATCCTGCTCGGGCAGGCCATATAGATGAGCAGGGGAGTGGTTAGCTTTTCCTCGTTCACGCCAGAATTGTACAGTGGCTCTTCGACCGCATCCCCGGTCGGGTCACCGGATCAGCAAGGCTAGGTAAGCAAGCTCGCCCGCAACCATGGCCGCCACAAAGATGGCGACAGCCCGGGAAACACGTAGACGTTTTTCGGATCGAAACTTACTGAGGCGCCCGTAATGCTCCATTTTGAGGCCTGGTACGGTCTCGTTCAGTTTCTTCTCAATGTCAACGAGGCGGGCGTTCCGAATCTCGCCATACCTGTTCATGGGAAGGAATATCCCAAAATACCAGAAGGCAATAGGGATAGGGGCAAGGGCTACAATATAGCTGCCCTTACCCAGAGCTAACACGCCCGCGCTGATCGCAACAAACAGCCCGCCAGCCTGCCAGATGGTGGCGTACGTGTGTCGATAGCTTTCCATGCACTGCTGATATTCAATCAGATATGCCTGAACGGCCTCGGCGGGTACGGTGAGAGTCGGGTTTGTTTGACTCCATCTTTCATATCTCAGCATCCAGCCCATGGCATACTCCCTCGCTCTCGCGGGGTGTGACATCCTTGCCAGTCGATTCCTCAGCCTTCGAAGTAACGACTTGCATGACTCCTTGCTGCTACAAGCTTAGGGGCTCAAGAGAGAGACGGCCAGCGGGCCATCGTGGCGGCCAAGCCTTAGAGCTCGAACAATCGACGCTCGACTGTCCGGTTTTATTGCGGGGTCAATATCCTTTCCAAATTTCATCCGCGGCGTGCCGATTGAGGTCGGTGGAGTGGCTTTGGGGTGGCGCTGCTTTGGCGCGAGTGATCATGGCCCCGTAAGCTTCCGGCGTGTCGGGCAGGTAGTGGACCTGCCTGGTAAAGCACGACGTTGGGGCCATGATCTTCGAGGCTCGCGCCAAAGTGGCTCCATAAAGCCGTGGAGCCGACCGCCTCAGCCACGACGTACCCCTTCTCTGGCATGAGGTGGCTGATTGCTGTGCGCGCGGCACGGGCACCGGCCGGGCTGGAGCGGGGCGGAGACATGAGCGCAGGCCCGGCCGGGGGCCGGGCCGCGCGCGGGGAGCGGAGCGAGCCGCACTTGATGAAGTAGGGAAAGTTCTATCCCGATCGCGTTCTTGTGGCCGGACGCTCCCGCTGTTGGCATGGCGGTATCGATGCTGACGAGTCTCTGGGGGGACCATGGTCGAGCTGACAGTCACACGCTGGAAGAGGCACGGTCGCGACCGTCTGTACGCCAATCTTCCCGATGGCACAGCCGTTGGCTGGGCTGACTGCAAGACAGGCCGGATCACTGTTCTGCTCAGGCAGTACGAGGAGGCTGTGATCGCCACGCTGCAGCGGCACTTAGTCAGCCTGGAGCACACGCCGGCACGCGGGCCGATGTCTCCCAGCCAGGCCTCTGGGCTGCTGCCGCCGCTGCGTGCCGACGACGACCACGCGGAGAACCCTCCCGGGAAGGTGTTGCAGGAGCGGCTCGCGACAGAGAGCGCAGGACTTCCGACGCGGGCTGTGGGCCCGGCTTCTCCGGCGTCCCGCTGCAGGGGACTCGTGGCGTAAGGGCTTGGCTGGGGAGCGACGTGTGGGAGCCGAACTCGATCGACTTCGGCCTCAAGGGTGGCGGGTACTGCACTCTGTCCCGCTGCCCCGGGAAGTGGACCTCGACCACCTGCTCATCGGGCCAGGGGGTCTGCTGCAGGTTTGGGTGACAGGTTCGATCACGCGGCCTGGAGGGCCGGTGTGGTCATGACGGTTTCGAATTCGACGGGGGTCAGCCGGCCGAGCGAGGCTTGTCTCCGGCGCCGGTGGTAGGTCCTCTCGATCCAGGTCACGATCGCGATCCGCAGTTCCTGGCGGGTGGCCCACGAACGGCGGTCGAGAACGTTCTTCTGCAGCAGGCTGAAGAAGGACTCCATGGCCGCGTTGTCGCCGGCTGCCCCGACTCTCCCTATCGAACCGGCCATCTGGTGGCCGTCGAGCGCCCGCACGAATTTCCGTGACCGGAACTGCGATCCGCGATCGCTGTGCAGAATGCACCCGGCGACATTCTCACGCTGGGCGACAGCGTTGTTCAGCGCGGTCACGGCGAGGCGGGACTTCATCCGTGCGTCGATGGAGTAGCCGACGATCCTCTTGCTGAAGACGTCCTTGATCGCACAGAGATACAACTTGCCTTCGGCAGTGGCGTGTTCGGTGATGTCGGCGAGCCACAGGCGGTTGGGGCCATCCGCGGTGAAGTCACGGCGGACCAGGTCGTCGTGCACCGGCGGACCGGCTTTCTTGGTCCTGCCGCGCTTCTTGCCGAACACGCTCCACCAGCGGTTGTCCCGGCAGATCCGCCACGCGGTCCGGTCGGCCATGACCGAACCCGCGTCGCGGGCCTCGTCGGCCAGGAAGCGGTAGCCGAACTCCGGATCCTCGCGGTGGGCGTCGAACAAGGCGTTCGCGCGGTAGGCCTCCTCCAGCACGGCATCGGTCACCGGCCGGTCGAGCCAGCGGTAGTAGGGCTGGCGGGCAAGCTTCAGGGCCCGGCACGTGACCGTGACGGGAATTCCACCCGTGGCCAGCTCCTTCACGAGCGGGTAGATCCTTTTCCCGGCAGATGTGCCTGCGACAGGTAGGCCGCGGCCCGGCGCAGGACCTCGTTCTCCTGCTCCAGCAGCTTGATCCGCCGACGCGCTTCCCGTAGTTCCGCGTTGTCCTGGCTGGTCGTTCCGGGCCTTGTCCCGTCGTCGATGTCCGCGCGACGCATCCATTTCCACAGCGTCATCGCGTGCACTCCGAAGTCGGCGGCCACCTGCTCGACCGTCACGCCCGGTCCGCGGTTCCTTGCGACCCGTACGACGTCCTCGCGGAACTCTTCCGGATAAGGCTTGGGCACAGCGACATCCTTCCCACCCGCCCCACAGGGCAAGCCAGTTCAGATGTCACCCGATCGTGCAGCAGACCCCTGGACGGCAAGGAGTGGCGAGCACCGTTCGACACGAAGGCACTCGCGGACGCCTTCCGCTCCGAGCTGGTTAGTGCCACGCGCCGTGGCGAGGCATTCAGCCTCGCCACGGGGCGCCCGGTCTCGCACCAGTCCGGGGCGAGCGCGGTGAACTGGTACGACTTCGCGGTCCAGTTCGCGGATGCTCAGTGGGACCGGACTGGCGGGAACAACCGCAAGAACACAGCCAAGGCGCTCATGGCGACCACCGTTGCCCTGCTGCGCACATCGCCGACCACGTTCCGGCCGGTCGACGTGCGCACGGCGTTGCGCGAGTTCGCGTTCAACACACGGCGCCGGGAAGACGCTCCACCCGAGGTGGCCGCCATCTTGAAGTGGGTGGAGCGCAACGCACTGACCATGGCCGCATGGGAGGACCCCGCCAAGGTCGATGAGGTACTTCGGGCCGTCGGCTCGAAGTTGGACGGCACGCGCGCCGCGGCAAGCTCCGTCAAGCGCAACCGGCGGATCCTAAACGTGGCCATGGAGTACGCCGTCAAGCACCGGATCCTGCGAGCGAATCCCCTGCCGAAGGGGAGAGGGGCGGTGCCCAAGACGTCGTCCGCGGTCGACAAGCGGTCTCTCCTCAACCCGGAGCAGGCGGCGCGCCTGCTGGGGTGGGTGCGCCGGCGTCCTCGCGGTGGTAGGCGGCTGTACGCCTTCTTCGCCACGATGTACTACGCCGGGCCGCGTCCGGAGGAGGTTGTGGCTATGGACGTTGCGGACGTTCGTTTGCCTGATGAGGACGCCGAAGACCAGTGGTGTGAGCTGTTGTTCCACACGGCTCAGCCAGAGGTCGGGAAGAACTGGACGGATGACGGCGAGATCCACGAAGAGCGCGGGCTGAAGGGACGCGCCTCGGACGACACGCGCGTCGTGCCGGGGCACCCGTCGCTGACGCGGATCCTGCGCGAGCACATGAAGGCGGAGAGCCTGAAGCCGGGGGATCTTCTGTTCCAGGGCGAGAAGGGTGGCATGCTCGCGGGCTCGGTTATCCGGCGGGCATGGCGGAGGGCTCGCGCGGAAGTGCTCACCGCGGAGGAGTTCGCGTCGCCGCTGGGCAAGCGGGTGTACGACTTGCGGCACACCTGCCTGACGAACTGGCTCAACGCCGGAGTGCCCCCTGCCCAGGTGGCCGAGTGGGCTGGGAACAGTGTCCCTGTCCTGCTGGCCATCTACGCTCGCTGCACTTCGGGACAGCTCCGAGATCTGAAGCAGCGGATCGAGAACTGGGGAGATCTGCCCAAAACCTTGGCCTGAGCTGGAATCGTGGAGCCCCCACCGGCTCAGGTGGGAGGCTCCACGAAGGTTGGCGGGGTCAGCGGCTGGGGTTAGATCCTGTGAGGCGACCCATCCCCGTACCTGCCGTCAGGTCGTGAACTGTCTGAAGGTAGCTGCGCCCATCTTCGATGAAACGATCGATCGTGTCGCGGAGGCTACGCAGTCCGCGGTCCAGTCTCTGACTGAGTTCTGCCTGCTCCGCGCTGCCGCTGCCGACGGCAACGATCCAGGCATCCAGATCCCTGATCACACCATCGACCGTGTTGGTGAAGCGTCGCGCGCTGGCAGCCTCAGCAGCAGTGACAGACAGGCTGAGAAGCGTGCATTTGTGGTACATGTCCGATGTAGAGCCCAACAGGCGCTCGCGGGCGTCGAGGAGTTCGGCAGCACTGGACCCCCCGCCCTGGTGATTGGCGTGCCCGATGGTGAGGCCAATCTGGGTGCGTATGGCTTCGATGGTGTCCAGAAAGTCGGCATAGGCAGCGCGGCGCATCTGCCAAAGCCCGTCCATTCGCTGGGCTCTGACCTGGACCTGCACCGCCTTCAGGGCCGCCTTCGCTTGAGCGCGAGCGCCCAGCCAAGCGATCACGGCACCGATAGCGGTCGCGCAAGCGCCGATGATCGCGCCTTTGGTCGTGGGATCCATGAAGCGATTTTGCTCTATGGGACCCATGGGCCCGACGTGCTTCCAGCCTGGCTCGTTGCTACCCAGGGCCAGCGGACTCAGGCCGCCGCAGACGTGCGCGCTGCAAACTTCCCCGCGTATTCACCGCAGCCACCCGCAGAAACCCGGTGGCAGCCGGACAGCGCCGGACCCTCCCCGCGATCATCGGGGGAGGGTCCGGCGCTTGTCTGAGTGCGGGTGCACCTACTCTGACCAGCAAAAACGCCCTCCCGAAGGAGGGCGGAGAGGGGGCGCCCCCGGCAGGACTCGAACCTGCGGCCAAGCGCTTAGAAGGCGCCTGCTCTATCCACTGAGCTACGGGGGCCTGGTGCGGGACAAGGATAAAGCTCCCCGTTCCTTGACCCGGTTGCTTCGCCTCCGTGGCTCGATGTGGAGGTTCGGTGAAGCGGTCCTGATAATCGCAGGCAGGTACGAATCGTGCACCGCTTTTGGCCCGTGACGCACAGGGTGTTGTGCACTCGTTATGCCTGGACTGTGCCCGTGTCCCAGTCATCCCTTACATCCGATGTGTTCCATCGGCGCGCTGAGATGTCCATATGCTTCAGAATTCCCCTAAAATTGGGCATTCTTCGCATGTGGTGACCTTGGACGTACGGCCTCAGCTGCTCGACACACTCTCCGCGCTGCGCGACCGTGTCGCCGCCGCACGCTTTCCGCTGCCCCTGGCGGGGGCCCCACGCGCGCGTGCGAACCGCGACGAACTACTGGCGCAGCTCGACGACTACCTGCTGCCCCGGCTGCGGGAGCCCGAGGCGCCCCTGCTGGCCGTCGTCGGCGGTTCCACCGGGGCCGGCAAGTCGACTCTCGTGAACTCCCTTGTGGGGCGCCGGGTCAGCGAGGCGGGCGTGCTGCGGCCGACGACCCGCACACCGGTGCTGGTATGCCATCCGGAGGACCATCATTGGTTCAGCGCCATGCGCGTCCTCCCCGACCTCACCCGCGTGTGGGTGCCTGACCAGGAGCCGGGTGACGACCTCCTGTCCTCCGGCAGGGACCACGCGCGCGTGCTGCGCGTCGAGACCGCCGACACCCTCCCGCGCGGGTTCGCCCTGCTCGACGCCCCCGACATCGACTCCCTGGTCGCCGACAACCGCGTCCTGGCCGCCCAGCTGATCTGCGCCGCCGACGTCTGGGTCATGGTCACCACCGCCGCCCGCTACGCCGACGCCGTCCCCTGGCATCTGCTGCGCACCGCCAAGGAGTACGGCGCCACCCTGGTGACCGTCCTCGACCGCGTGCCCCACCAGGTCGTCTCCGAGGTCTCCCGCCAGTACGGCGCCCTGCTCACCAAGGCCGGTCTCGGCGACGTACCCCGCTTCACCGTGCCCGAGCTGCCCGAATCGGCCTGGGGCGGCGGCCTGCTCCCCGCCACCGCCGTGGCGGCCCTGCGGACCTGGCTCGTCCACCACGCCCAGGACTCCACGGCCCGCCAGCACGTCATGGCCCGCACGGCGCACGGCCTCCTCGACTCGCTGACGTCGCGCCTGCCCGAGCTGGCCAGCGCCACCGCCGCCCAGTACGCGGCCGCCCTCCGGCTCACCTCCGCCGTCGACAGCGCGTACGACAGCGAGCACGCGCGCGTGCGCGGCCGACTGCAGTCCGGGGCCGTGCTCGCCGGGGACGCCCTCAAGCGCTGGCGCGCCTTCCCCCTCGACTGCACCCCCGGCGAGCTGCTGGACTCCCTCGTGGAGAGCCTGGCCGCGCTGCTGCTGTGCTCTGTCACCGCCGCCGACGAGCGCGTCGACGAGGCCTGGCGGCGCGAGCCTGCCGCGGGTGCCCCCGGGCTCGCCGACCGGCAACCCAGCCTGGAGAGCGCCGAGCACCGCATCGGGATCGCCGTACGGCGCTGGCGGCGGGAGCTGGAGGAGTACGCCGAGGACGAAGTACGGGAACTCGAGCGCAGCATCGCCCCCGACGCCGAGGTCGTCGCCGCCCTGGTCGCCACCGTGCTGCTGGGCGGGCGCCGGGCGCGCAACGCGGGCGAGGGGCTCGCCGAGCGGATCAGCGCCCACGGCGCGCTGCGGCTGCGCGACCGGGCCGGGCGCCTACTGACCGAACACGTCGACCGCGTCATGCACACCGAACGCGAGCGGCGCCTCGCCCCGCTCGACGCCCTGGACGTCCAGGCCGAGCCCCAGGCCGAACTCATCGCCGCGCTGTCCGTACTGCAGAAGGAGAGGTGACCGGTGACCGCCGTCACTGACCACGACCACACGGACCACACGGACCACATGGATCGCATGGAACACATGGAGTACGCGGAGCACTCGGAGCACGCGGAGGGGGCCGGGGGAGTGGAGCCCGGCCTCGGGGGCAAGGGCGAGTTGGGCGACGGCCTTCCGCACGGTGACAGACTTCCGCTCGGCGACAGCCTCCCGCTGGTGGACGGTCGCTCCGGGGACGGTCTTCCGGGACAGGGCCCGGGCCCGGAGGGGCACCGTGCCGAGGCAACCGACACGGACGCCGAAGCCGTAGCAGAGGCCGGCGCCGCGGAACGGGACGCCGATACGGACGGCGAGCTGCACGCGCGCGTACTGGAGAAGCGCGGGGAGAGCGAGTGGCACGCGTGGGTTCCCCAGGAGCGCAAGGAGAGTGAGCCCCACGCGCGCGTACCCGAGCCGAACGGGGACGGGGACGGGGACGGAGACGGGGAGCCGCACGCGCGCGTGAAGACCTCCGGAGCCGGTGTCGATGCCGATGCCGACAGTGGACAGCGCACCGGCCCCAAGGATGCCGAAACCCCCGGCCCCGGCCCTGCCTCCGACGCGGACCCCGACTCCGACCCCGACCCCGCCGACGCCTGGGACGACGGGCTCATCGCACGCCGCGTGACCGAGAGCACCGCCGCCGCCCTCGCCGCCGAGCGCGCCTCCGTACTGGAGACCCCCTCGCGCGGCGCGGGCAGCTACACCCCCGCACCCCTGGCGTACGACGGCCCCCTGCGCTCCCGTCTCGACGCCCTGCGTGAACTCGTCGGCCTCTCCCGCACCCGCCTGGACACCCGCACCCTTGCCGAGGCGGGCCGGGTCCTGGACGAGGCGACTGCCCGCCGCAAGCTCTCCGGGCGGCACACCGTCGTCGCCATCGCGGGTGCTACCGGCAGCGGAAAGTCTCAGCTGTTCAACGCGCTCGCCGGAGTGGCCATTTCGGAGACCGGTGTACGGCGCCCGACCACCGCGGCGCCGATCGCGTGCAGTTGGAGCGACGGCGCGGCGAGTCTCATCGACCGGCTCGGCATCCCAGGGCGACTGCGCCGGCGCCCGGTGCAGAGCGCGGAGGCCGAGGGGCAGCTGCGTGGGCTGGTCCTGATCGACCTGCCCGACCACGACTCGGCGGCCGTGGAGCACCGTACGCAGGTCGACCGGATCCTGAAGCTGGTCGACGCGGTCATCTGGGTGGTCGACCCCGAGAAGTACGCGGACGCCGTACTGCACGAGCGCTATCTGCGGCCCATGGCCGGCCACGCGGAGGTCATGTTCGTCGTCCTCAACCAGATCGACCGGCTGCCCGGGGAGGCCGCCGACCAGGTCCTGGACGATCTGCGCCGACTGCTCGACGAGGACGGCGTCGCGCTCGGCGAGTACGGCGAACCGGGCGCCACCGTGCTCGCGCTGTCCGCACTCACCGGCGACGGCGTCGCCGAACTGCGCGAGTCGCTCGGCGAGTTCGTGACGGAGCGCGGTGCGGCGGCCCGCCGGGTCGAGGCCGACGTGGACGCCGCGGCGGAGCAGCTGCGGCCCGTCTACGCCACCGGCCGGCGCGTCGGCCTCAGCGAGGAGGCGCGGGAGGAGTTCGCCGCCCGGCTCGCGGCCGCCGTGGGCGCCACCGCGGCCGGCGAGGCCGCCGAACGCGCCTGGATGCGCAATGCCAACCGCGCCTGCGGCACGCCCTGGCTGCGGCTGTGGCGCTGGTACCAGGACCGTGGCGGACCGACGACGGGGCGGGTCCGGGTGCGCGCCCAGACGGACGAGGAGGCCACGGCCCGCCAGCGGGTCGAACAGGCGGTCCGTACGGTCGCCGACCGCGCCTCGGCGGGTCTGCCGACGCCGTGGGCGGCGGCGGTGCGCGAGGCGGCCGTACGCGGCTCCCAGGGGCTGTCCGAGACGCTGGACGAGCTGGCGGCGCGGGCCGGGATGCCGCCGGGCAGGCCGCCCCGCCCGGGGTGGTGGCCGGTGGCCGTGCTGGTCCAGGCGGCCATGACCCTGCTGCAGATCGTGGGCGGCCTGTGGCTGGTGGGCCAGATCGCCGGGGCCATGGCGCCCAACCTGGGCGTGCCGGTGCTGCTGATGGTGTGCGGGATCGTCGGCGGGCCGCTCGTGGAGTGGGGCTGCCGGATGGCGGCGCGGGGGCCGGCCCGCCGGTACGGCATGGAGGCGGAACGGCGGCTGCGGGAGGCGGCCTCGAGCTGCGGCCGGGCCCGGGTGCTCGATCCGGTGGCGGCGGAGCTGCTGCGGTACCGGGAGGTACGGGAGCAGTACGGGCGGGTGATCCGGAGCGGGGCCGGGGTGGGGTGAGGTTGGCCGGGGCCGGTCGTCGGGGTCGGGTGAGGCTGGCGGGGGAGGTGAGCCCGGCGTGGGTGGTTGAGGGGCCGGAGGTGGAAGCCGGCTGGCGCCGGGCAGTCGGGGTCGGATGAGGCTGCTGGCGGGGAGAGGCGAGCCCGGCGGCGGTGGTCGAGGGGCCAGGGTGGGATGAAGCCGGCCGGCGCCGGGCCGTCGGGGCCGGATGAGGCTGGCGGGAAGAGGCGAGCCCGGCGGGGCTGGTTGAGAGGCCGGGGTGGGATGAAGCCGGCCGGCGCCGAGCCGTCGGCATCGAGTGACCCCGGCGAGGGTGGGTGAGGCGCCGGGGAACACGTTGGCCACTCGTTCGGGTGAGGGGATTTTCCACAGGCGGCTGGCCGTCCACAGCGCTCAGCGGGCTCGGCCCGGCGGAGGCAGTCTGGTGCCACGGCGATCGCGTCGCACGTCCGACGAGTGGAGGGCGGGCGGCGCCGGCGATCGGCGTGTCGGGAGCCGGTGTGCGCGGATCGGGTGCGCCGGCGCGGCAGACGCAGCCGTACGGGAGGGGCCCGTACGCGTGTCAGCCCGGTCGAAGGGCCGGGTGAGGGAGGGGTTCGCGATGAACGAGACCGTGGTGTGCGTGGTGGGCAACGTGGCGACGCGGCCGGTGTACCGGGAGCTGTCGGCGGGCCCGTCGGCGCGGTTCCGGCTGGCGGTGACCTCGCGGTACTGGGACCGGGAGAAGAGCGCCTGGACGGACGGGCACACCAACTTCTTCACGGTGTGGGCCAACCGCCAGCTCGCCGTCAACGTGGCGGCGTCGGTGGAGGTGGGGCAGCCCGTCGTGGTCCAAGGGCGGCTGAAGGTGCGCTCGGAGGTGCGCGAGGGGCAGCAGAACTGGGCGTCGGCCGACATCGACGCGGTGGCCATCGGCCACGACCTGGCGCGGGGCACCGCCCTCTTCCGCCGCGCGGCCAGGCCGGAGGCGCCCGCGGCGGTACGCCCGGAGCCGGCCTGGGAGACACCGCTCGCGGCCGGACGCCCGGAGCCGACCTGGGAGACACCGTCCGCGGCGGCAAGCCCGGAGCCCAGCTGGGAGACACCACTCGCCGAAGCCCCGGCCGGAGATCTGGCCCAACAGCACCCCGAACCAGCGGTGGTGACGTGACGTAAGTCGAGCCGCCGCCGGTTCCGTCGGCGCTGTCCGCCCGGGTCCTGGCCGAGCTGCGGCTTGTCGGCGCATGCGTTCCGAACACCCCCACCGAATGGGTGGATTTGTCGATAAGCCCAGCTCACATCCCGTCCAGGCGATAACGATTCCGGATCGGATCGGCTATCAGACGATCTGACCGGCCGGGCGAGGTCCGCGTGATCCATAGGATGCCCGGCATGCCCCTCGGGGCTTGCCGATTCTGCTGGTGGGACCGTCCCCCACGTCCAACGGGTCCTGCTCGAAGGGGAATTCTGTGCTTGCTGCGTTCTCTGGGTTTCCTCGGTCCGCCCAAGTGGCCCGCCTAGGCGCCGTGACGCTGGTGTCCGGCGTGGTGGCCGCGGGTGTGCTGGCCGGCTCCGGCATGGCCGTGGCCGAGGGGACTCCGCAGACCCAGGGCGGTGCGACGGCCACGATCAACGGTCTGAAGACCTACGGCGAGGCCGTGATCCACGAGGACGGCGGCGACCAGCGGGTGGCCGCGGGTCTGTTCGAGATGTCCGTGGACGGCGGCGGCACCCTGCAGACGTACTGCGTCGACCTCCACAACCCCACCCAGCGCGACGCCCGCTACCAGGAGACACCCTGGAGCGGCACCTCGCTGGGCACCAACAAGGACGCTGGCCGGATCCGCTGGATCCTGCAGAACTCCTACCCCCAGGTGAACGACCTCGCCGCGCTCGCCCGGAAGGCGGGCGCGAGCGGACTGACCGAGCAGGACGCGGCGGCCGGCACCCAGGTGGCCATCTGGCGCTACTCGGACGGGGCGAAGGTCGACGCCGTCGACCCGCAGGCCGAGAAGCTGGCCGACTACCTGCAGAAGAGTGCCCGCGGCACCGCCGAGCCGCAGGCCTCGCTGACCCTGGACCCGCCCGCGGTCTCCGGCCACCCCGGTGATCTGCTCGGCCCGGTGACCGTGCACACCGACGCGGACAGCGTGACGGTGAGCCCGCCCGCGGACGCGGCCGCCAGCGGGGTGCGGATCATCGACCGGACCGGCAAGGTGATCACGTCGGCGAAGGACGGCAGCCAGCTGTTCTTCGACATCCCCGAGGACGCGGCGGACGGGTCGGCGCAGCTGACCGTGCAGGCGTCGACCACCGTGCCGGTGGGCCGGGCCTTCGCCTCCGAGAGCCGCAGCCAGACTCAGATCCTGGCCGGCTCCAGCGAGTCCACGGTCTCCGCGACCGCGAGTGCCACCTGGGCGGACAAGGGCGCCCTACCGGCGGTGTCGGCCAGGACGAACTGCGCCAAGGGCGGCGTGGACATCACCGCGGTCAACAAGGGCGACCAGCCCTTCACCTTCGAGCTGATGGGAGCCGAGCACACCATCCCCGCGGGCGCCACCCGCACGGTGACGGTCCCGCTCCAGGAGGACCAGCCCTACGACTTCACGATCACCGGTCCGAACGGCTTCAGCCACCGCTTCACCGGCCTCCTCGACTGCAGAACCCAGGGCACGCTGACCACCAAGACCACCCAGACCCTCAGCGAGCCCAGCCCGGCCACGGTCGGCGGCATCACCACCCCGCCCGACACCGACCTCGCCGCCACGGGCGGTTCCGCGATCACCCCGATGATCGCCGGAGTGGCCATCGGCCTGGTGGTGATCGGTGGCGCGGTCCTGGTCTTCCTGCGCCGCAAGGAGACGCCCACGGGGGAGTAGCCCGCAGGGGAGTAAGGGAGACGCCCACGGGCGAGTGACGGACACCGCGGCGAACCACGCCCGCCGGCGGCCTGCGGCAGGATTGAGCGGTGCCTACCAAGTCGGACAAGATCGAGCTGAGCGAACACGAACTTCGTGAGATCACGGGCTACGCGGCCGACTGTGCGCGCCGGGCGCTGTCGATCTTCGAAGAGAGCTTTCCCGCTGACACGCGCCCTCGCGAGGCCATCGACGCGGCAGACGCCTTCGCCGCGGGCGGCCGGCGCACGGGGGCGCTGCGGCAGCGGGGGTGGGCCGCGTTCAGGGCGGCTCAGGAAGCCGCTTCACCGGCCGCGGAGGACGCGGCCCGAGCGGCCTGCCATGCGGCCGCTGCCGCGTATCTGCATCCCCTGGCGGACGCTCATCAGGTGAAGCACATTCTCGGTGCGGCCGCGCATGCGGCACGAGCGGAGGAGCTGGCATCCGGAGAAGACCGGGGTGTCACCGCGGGGACCCTTGAATGGGCGCGTCAGCACGCACCGGCGGCGGTCACCGAGGTGCTCGGCCGCCTGCCCGCCGCGCCTCCCGGCGGCGGGCGCGTGGGGGAGTTCATCCGCGACCTGGACGCCGCGCTCCGCGTCTGAGAGCCCCCCACAGCCGGCTTCGGAGGGGTCGGCAACCGCTTGTGCCTCTGTTCACGCCCACCCCAGGAGCCAAACAAGCTGACACACAGGTAAAGTCCGACCACCTATTAGGAGAACATCCGTACGCACCGGCTTCCGAACCGCGGCCATCTGAGCGCGCCGGTCGGCGAGTCCGTGCCCAAGGATGTTGAGTTGCCTGGAGCCCGCGAAGTGTCAGCATCGCCCCTGCCCGCTCGGTTGCGCACCGCAGCGGCACGCCTCCTCCTACCGACGGTGCTCGCCCTGTCGTTCGCCGTTCAGGCGGTAGGCGCCCTCCTCCCCAGCGTTCCGCTGCTCGTGGCCGCCGCCGCGGTCGGGCTGGCTGCGGACATCGCCCTGCACCGGTGGCAGCGGGGCATGGCCAGCGCCCTCGGGAAGCTGAACGCGACCGTGACCGTGCGCCAGGCCGTCCGGGACCTGCTGATGGTGACCGGCCTGCTCCGCATCGAGGAGCAGGACTACGAGACGAAGTACCTGGCTCTCGTCTGCGGTCTGCTGGTCTTCTACGCCCTGCACTTCGCCTGCCAGGCGCTGGCGATCTCCGTCCGCCGCACCCGCACCCTCCCCGTGGTGACGCGGAACATCGACGCCTCGGCGCTGCGGCTGAGGCCCGCTCCCCCCGCTCTGCTGATGCAGCGCGCCGGGCAGCGGCTCCTCATGTTCGGTCTGCCCTCTTCGGTTGGCCTGCTGGCCGCCGCGGTGACCGGCTCGGCCCGGCTGGCCGCCGCGGGCATCGCCCTGTCCGCCGCCTTCGCGGTGGTGGCCGTCGCCGTGCTGCTGCTGCGACTGCGGCCGGGACGCAGGCCGGTGACGAGCGAGGAGGCGCTGGAGTGGTTCGAGGCCTGGCTCGCGGAGTACCAGCCGACGGTGGGCATGTACTTCTCCGGCGGCACCAGCTCGGCCTACCAGGCGAACATGTGGCTGGAGCCGCTGGCCCGGCTGGAGGGCCGTCCGCTGATCGTGCTGCGTGAGCGCTTCATGGTGCGGAAGATCGCGTCCACCGACATCCCGATCGTGTGCCTGCCGAAGGTCGCCGACCTGATGAGGCTGGAGCAGTCCACGCTGAAGATGCTGATCCACCCGTCGAACTCGGGTAAGACCTCGCAGGTGCTGCGGATCCCCACGATCAAGCACGCGTTCGTCAACCACGGCGAGAGCGACAAGCTGTCCAGCTGCAACCCGTACGCGAAGGCGTACGACGAGGTGTGGGTGGCCGGTCCCGCGGCGCGCGAGCGGTACGCCCTGGCGGCCGTGGGTGTCGACGACAAGGACGTCGTGGAGATCGGACGCCCGCAGCTGGACGTGATCCAGCCGTACGCCGGTGCGCCCACGGGCCCGTACACCACGGTTCTCTACGCCCCCACGTGGGAGGGCTGGGACGGCAACCCGGGCAACACCTCGGTCATCGAGGCCGGCGAGAACATCGTCCGCGCCCTCCTGGCCGACCCCGGGGTCCGGCTCCTGTACAAGCCGCACCCGCTGACCGGCTCGGTCGAGCCCCGGGCGGGAGCCGCGAACACCCGGATCCAGGAGATGATCCGCGCCGCGAGCGCCGCCCGTGCCGCGGAACACGCCGATGAGCGCCCCGCGCCCTCCGCGGCGGCGGAACTGGCCGCCCGGACCGCCGAACTCGACCGGCTGACCACGTCCTCGTCCCGGCCGGGCGCGGACGACGCGGAGCGGATGCTGCTCCAGACGGCTCCGGAGCCGGGTCGGGCCGCGGCCGTGACGGCCGCGACGGCCGCCTGGGAGGCCGCGTACTGGGCCTCGTTCCCCGCGTGGGAGCACCAGATCGTCACCGGGGCGCGGCCGACCGTGTACGCCTGCTTCAACGTGGCCGACGTGCTGATCAGCGATGTCTCCAGCGTCATCTCCGACTACCTGGAGAGCGAGAAGCCGTACGCCGTCGCCAACACCAGCGGCCTTCCCGAGCAGGACTTCCGCGTCACCTTCCCGACGGTCCGGGCAGGCGCCGTCCTCACTCCGGACGCCTCCGGCATACCGGCCCTGCTGGAGTCGGTGCGCCACCCCGAGAAGGACACCTACGCCGAGGCCCGCACGGAGCTGAAGCTGCACCTGCTGGGCCCCTCGGACCCGCCGTCCGTCGTCCGCTTCAACGAGGCGGCCCGTGCGCTGTGCGCCGAGGCCGACGAACACCGGGCGGCCATGGCGGTGCGCGCGCTCCCGGTGATCCCGACACAGCGGGACGCCGAGTCGACGCTGGACAGCGAGCACGTCAGGGGCTGAGTCCGCAGGTCCCAGGAAGCGCGGAAGGGGCTGCCACACGCCGGGTCTCCGGGTGTGGCGGCCCCTTTGGCCGTTCGTTCCGTGATCAGCCATGGACGAGATCTGCGAAATCCCAGGTCACAGGCGTCCGGCTGTACTGGTTTCCATCCAGGGGTGGCGGTCAGGCAAGATGGGGTGTATCTGCCCACTGCCAGATTTCAAGCTGCCGGACGGTTTCTCTTGGCTGAGTACATTTACACCATGCGCAAGACGCGCAAGGCGCACGGCGACAAGGTCATCCTTGACGACGTAACGCTGAGCTTCCTGCCCGGCGCGAAGATCGGTGTGGTCGGCCCGAACGGTGCCGGTAAGTCGACGGTCCTGCAGATCATGGCCGGACTGCAGCAGCCTTCGAACGGTGACGCGTTCCTGTCTCCGGGCTACAGCGTCGGCATCCTGCTGCAGGAGCCGCCGCTCAACGAGGAGAAGACCGTCCTGGAGAACGTCCAGGACGGTGTCGGCGCGATCAAGGGCAAGCTCGACCGGTTCAACGAGATCGCCGAGCTGATGGCCACCGACTACTCCGACGCGCTGCTCGACGAGATGGGCAAGCTGCAGGAGGAGCTGGACCACGCCAACGCGTGGGACCTCGACGCCCAGCTGGAGCAGGCCATGGACGCGCTGGGCTGCCCGCCCGGCGACTGGCCCGTCACCAACCTCTCCGGTGGTGAGAAGCGCCGCGTCGCGCTCTGCAAGCTGCTCCTCGAGGCGCCCGACCTGCTGCTCCTCGACGAGCCCACCAACCACCTCGACGCCGAGTCCGTGAACTGGCTGGAGCAGCACCTCGCCAAGTACGCGGGCACCGTGGTGGCCATCACCCACGACCGGTACTTCCTCGACAACGTCGCCCAGTGGATCCTCGAGCTGGACCGCGGGCGCGCCTACCCGTACGAGGGCAACTACTCCACGTACCTGGAGACCAAGGCGACCCGCCTCAAGGTCGAGGGCCAGAAGGACGCCAAGCGGCAGAAGCGGCTCAAGGAAGAGCTGGAGTGGGTGCGGTCGAACGCCAAGGGGCGTCAGGCCAAGTCCAAGGCCCGTCTCGCGCGGTACGAAGAGATGGCCGCCGAAGCGGAGAAGATGCGGAAGCTGGACTTCGAGGAGATCCAGATCCCGCCGGGCCCGCGTCTGGGCAGCATCGTCGTCGAGGTCGACCAGCTCAACAAGGCCTTCGGCGAGAAGATCCTCGTCGACGGGCTGAGCTTCACGCTGCCGCGCAACGGCATCGTCGGCGTCATCGGCCCGAACGGCGCCGGCAAGACCACGCTGTTCAAGATGATCCAGGGCCTGGAGACCCCGGACTCCGGCGACATCAAGGTCGGCGAGACCGTCAAGATCTCCTACGTCGACCAGAGCCGCGAGAACCTCGACCCGAAGAAGACGCTGTGGGAGGTCGTGTCCGACGGGCTCGACTACATCAACGTCGGACAGGTCGAGATGCCGAGCCGGGCGTATGTGTCGGCCTTCGGCTTCAAGGGTCCGGACCAGCAGAAGCCGACCGGCGTCCTGTCCGGTGGTGAGCGCAACCGCCTCAACCTGGCGCTGACCCTGAAGCAGGGCGGCAACCTGCTGCTCCTCGACGAGCCCACCAACGACCTCGACGTGGAGACCCTGTCCAGCCTGGAGAACGCCCTGCTGGACTTCCCCGGCTGTGCCGTCGTCGTCTCCCACGACCGCTGGTTCCTGGACCGGGTCGCCACGCACATCCTCGCCTACGAGGGTGAGTCGAAGTGGTTCTGGTTCGAGGGCAACTTCGAGTCGTACGAGAAGAACAAGATCGAGCGGCTCGGCCCGGACGCCGCGCGTCCGCACCGCGCCACCTACAAGAAGCTGACCCGGGGCTGATCGATCTTGCGTCACATCTACCGCTGCCCCCTGCGCTGGTCCGACATGGACGCGTACGGCCATGTCAACAACGCGGTCTTCATCCGCTACCTGGAGGAAGCCCGTATCAACTTCCTGTTCCGCCCGGACAAGGAGTTCAAGCAGGGGTCCGTGGTGGCGCGGCACGAGATCGACTACAAGCGCCAGCTCGTGCACCGGCACCACCCGGTGGACATCGAGCTGTGGGTCACCTCGATCAAGGCAGCGTCCTTCACCATCACCTACGAGGTGAAGGACGAGGACGTGGTCTACGTACGGGCCTCGACGGTGGTCGTGCCGTTCGACTTCGAGACCCAGCGGCCGCGCCGGATCACCCAGGAGGAGCGGGAGTTCCTGGAGGAGTACACGGACGCGGCCGACGAGGAGGCCGTCGCCGCATGACGGTGCTCCACCTCGCCGACGAGACGGAGGCGGCCGACCTCGCCGCCTTCCTCTCCCGGCTGCTCCACTACGACCGTGGGGCCGCGGTGCGCCTGCAGGCGACCGGGACCGCACTCGCCGTGTTCGGGCGGCCGCCGTCCTTCGAGGTGCTGGCGGTCCGCGCGGTGCGGCTGGCGAAGCCGTACGAGAACGGTCTCGACCTCACGCTGGACGTGACCGTCTCCGCCGGTGAGCTGCTGGAGTCCATCGACGAGGCGGCGGCCACGGCCGTCGTCCCGTCCGCGGTGACCGGTCCGCCGTGGGCCGGGCTGCTTCCGCCCCGCGGCGGCTGGCGGACCGAGCCGGGGCTGCCGGCACCGGACGCGCTGCACGCCATGGTCGCCGCCGCCGTGGCCGAATTCCGCTCCCGTACGCAGGAGCTGGCGCCGGAGCGGCGTACCCGCGCCGAACTCGACCGGATCGGGCGGGAGATCTGGTCCCGGACGGTCGGGGACACGAACCTTCCGGTGCGCGCCGTGCACGCGGCCCAGTCGCTGGGCTTCCTGCGTCCCACGCAGACCGCGGGGAACCCGGCCCTGTTCTCGTCGGGCGCGTGGCTGCGGCTGCGCACGCCGTACGGGTCGATCGCCGTACGGCGTGCGGGACTCGGCGCGCTGGACGTCACCGTCCGCTAGGCCCTGTCGTCAAACTCCCGTCTGCCCCGCGGAGTTTGACGACAGGACCTAGGCACCGGACCGCTCAGACCAGCGGCCACAGAGCGGCGGTCAGGCCGAATCCGGCCACGCCCATCACGGTCGTCAGGACCGTCCAGGTCCGCAGGCCGGAGGCCACGTCCAGGCCGGCCAGCTTGGTGAACATCCAGTAGCCCGCGTCGTTGATGTGCGAGACGGCGAGTGCGCCCGCGCCCATCGCCAGGGCGACCAGGGACAGCTGGCCGGTGGACAGGTCGGCGCGCTGCAGCAGCGGGGTGAGGATGCCCGCCGTGGTGATCAGCGCCACCGTCGCCGACCCCTGGGCGGCGCGCAGGGCGAGCGTCATCAGGAAGGCGAGGAAGAGCGCCGGCAGGCCGGTCCGGTCCAGTACGTCGGCGATCGCGTCGCCGATGCCGCTCGCCACCAGCACCTTGCCGAAGACACCGCCCGCGCCCGCCACCAGGATCACCATGGCCACCGGGGGCAGCGCCGAGGTCATCACGTCGGCGATGCGGGCCCGCTCCCAGCCGCGGCGGGCGCCGAGGACGTACGCGCACAGGGCCACGTCGATCAGCAGGGCCACCATCGGGGCGCCGAGCACCGTGAGGACGGCGCGCGGGGCGGAGCCGTCGGCGAGGAGGTTCTGGCCCAGGGTGCCGAGGAGGATCAGCAGGATCGGGGCGACGATCAGGGCGAGGACCGTGCCGACGGAGGGCGGCTGCGAAGCCGGGTCGGTCGTGGTCGGTTCCGGCCTGGTGAGTACGGCGGTGCCGTGGCCGTCGTCGGCCTTGGGCCCGGTGGACGCGGGAGCGGAGCCGCCGCCGGTCTCGGCGGTGGTGGGCTCCTCGCCGTACACCTCCGCGTGGACCGCCGGGTCCATCGGGTACTCGCGGCGGGTCATCCGGCGGGAGACCAGGTAGCCGAACAGGATCACGACCGCGGTGACCGGGATGCCCATGAGCAGCATGAGGCCCTGGTCGGCACCGATGGCCTGGGCGACGGCGACCGCGCCGGGGTGCGGGGGCAGGAAGGCGTGCACCGTGAGCATGGCCGCGCCCATCGGGAGGGCGTAGACCAGGAGCGGCTTGCGGGAGGCGCGGGCGACGCCGTACGCGATCGGCATCAGGATGATCAGGCCGACCTCGAAGAAGACCGGGATGCCGAGGACGAAACCGGCGACGGTGAGGGCGAGCGGGGTGCGCTTGGAGCCGAAGCGGTCGATGAGGGAGTGGGCGAACGCGGCGGCGCCGCCGGAGAGTTCGATGATCCGGCCGATCATGGCGCCCAGGGCGATGATCGTGGCGATGTGGCCGAGGGTGGAGCCCATGCCCTCCTCGATGGTCTTCACCAGGTCGGCGGCGGGGACGCCCGCGGCGAGCGCGACACCGATGGAGACGACGACCAGGGCGACGAAGGGCTGCACCTTCGCGCGGAGGATGAGCAGGAGCAGGGTGGCGACGCCGACGGCGGCGATGAGGAGGAGAGCGGTGTGGCTCATCGGGTGCCTCCCTCTGGAGAGTTCGGGGACTTCGAGGACTTCGGGGACTTCGGGGAGAGGACCGTGACGACCGAGGAGTCGTCGTGGGCGGCGAGGCCCGCGGCTTCACCGAGCAGGTAGAGCTGTTGGGCGGCGGAGGCGAGCGGCACGGGCACGTGGGCGTCCTTGGCGACGCCGGTGACGATGCCCATGTCCTTCACGAAGATGTCCAGGCGAGACTTCACCTCCGGGTCCGGACCGTCCTCGTACGCCTGGACCATGCGCGGGCCGCGGTCGGCGAACATGAACGAGCCGGCGGCACCGTGGCGCAGGCTCTCCACCACCGTCGCCGGGTCGAGGCCGAGGCCGCGGGCGAGGGCGAGCGCCTCCGCCGCGGCGGCGATGTGGACGCCGGCGAGGAGCTGGTTGATCGCCTTGAGGGCCTGGCCGTCGCCGGGGCGGGGGCCGACGACCGTGAGTGTGGAGGCGAGCAGGTCGAGGACCGGGCGGGCCAGGTCGAGGGCCTTGTCGTCCGCTCCTACGACGATGAGGAGGTCGCCGTTGCCGGCGCGGACCGGGCCGCCGCTGACGGGTGCGTCGACGGTGTGGACACCGAGGTCCGCGAGGCGGGCGGCGGTGGCGCGGGCGGCTTCCGGGCCGACGGTGCTGGTGAGGATGACGGTGGCGCCGGGGCGGAGGGTGGCGGTGACGCCGTTCTCGCCGTTCTCGCCGAAGAGGGCGGTCTCGACCTGCTGCTGGTCGCGTACGGCGAGGAGGACGACGTCCGCTTCTACGGCGGCGTCGGCGGGGGTGGCGGCGGGGGTGCCGTTCGCTGCCGCGAGCTGGGCGAGGCGGGGTTCGGAGATGTCGTAGGCGGTGACGGGGAGGTGGGCGGAGAGGTGGGTGGCCATGGGGAGGCCCATGGCGCCCAGGCCGATCACTGCGGTGTGGGGACGGGGGGTCATTGGGGTGGGGTGCCTTTTCTTCTGAGCGGGGTCGGGGAGCGGTGGTGCTGTTTCCGGTGGGGTGGCCGGAGTTGGGGCTGGGCGGGGGGTGGGTTTCGCTTGCCCGCGCTTGCGGGGTGCCGCTGCGCCCACCCGTGCCGCCCCAGCGGCACGACTGCCCGCAGCTACGCAGGTGGTACGGCAGCCGCTGCTGGGTGGGCGGCGCTTCGGCGTCACGGCGGCCAGCAGCTACGTACGAAAGCTGCTGCGGCTACGCGAGTTGGGTGATGATCCGGGAAGCCGTCTCCGTCACCGCGTCCCGGCCCGCCGACCACAGGGCCACCACATCCGAGCCCGGGAGAGCCGTGGGGAGTTTGGACTCGACCGCCTGCAGATAGGCCCGGCGGAGTTCTGCGTTGACGTTGATCTTGGCCACGCCCTGGGTGAGCGCGGTGTGGAGTTGGTCGGTGGGGAGGCCGCTGGCGCCGTGGAGGACCAGGGGGACGGGGACGGACGAGTGGATCGCGGTCAGGCGGTCCAGGTCCAGGCGTACGGGGTGGGCGGTGAAACCGTGGACGTTGCCGACCGCGACGGCGAGGGCGTCGACGCCGGTCTCCGCCACGAACTCGGCCGCCTGGGACGGGTCCGTCAGCGCGGTCGCGCCGGCCGTCGCGTTCGTCGAGACGTCCTCGTCGCCCGGCAGGGCGCCCAGCTCGGCCTCCACCCAGGCGCCGTGATCGCGGGCCCGGCGTACCGCCTCACGGGTGAGGGCGATGTTCTCGGCGAAGGGGAGGTGGGAGCCGTCGACCATGACCGAGGTGTAGCCCGCCCGCAGGCAGGCGGTGATCTCGTCCAGGTCGCGGCTGTGGTCGAGGTGGACGCCGAGCGGGGCCGAGGAGGCGGCGGCCGCGTCCAGGGCGAGACGCATGAGCGGCTCGCGGCCCGCGTGTCTGAAGGGGCTCGAGCCGGCTTGGAGGATGACCGGGTGGTCGGGGTGGGTCTCGGCCGCGGCGACGATGCCCTGCACCGTCTCCAGGTTGTACGCGACGAAGCCGGGCAGGGCGCGGCCCGTTTCGTAGGCCGTCGTCAGGGCCTTCAGGCCCTCGGGTCCGGTCAGCAGCATCAGGCGGCGCTCCTCAGGAGGGCGAGGGCGTCGGCGAGGGCGTCGTCGCCGCCGACGTTCCCGGCGAACACGATGTACGGGATGCCGGCGGCCGGGCCGTCGGCGGGCTGCCACAGGGAGACGATGCCGGGCAGCAGGGTGCCGCGGGCCCAGGCGCGGCGGATCCGGAGGCCGTGCGTCGCCGTGTCGCTGGAGGTGATGCCGCCCTTGGCGATGACGAAGGCGGGGCGGTGGGTGGCCGTGATCAGGCGGACCGTTTCCACCAGGGCGGCGGAGACACTGCGGGAGATGGCCAGGCTCTCGTCCGGGTCGGCGGCCGTGACCACCGTACGGGTGGTGCGGATGACGGTGTCGGCGGTCTTCATGGCGTCGGCCGCCGAGGTGGCGATGTCCCGGATGTGCTCGTCGCGGCGGGCCGGGTCCAGGAGCTGGGCCACGTCGAGCTCGAACTCGACGACGTCTCCCGCGCGCTCGCGCAGACGGTTCAGCTGGCGGGTCGTCAGGGAGACGTGGGAGCCGACGACGATCAGGCCGTGGGGTGCGGGGGCGCGCAGTGGGGCGAGTTCGGCGGCGGTGAGCGGGGGGTGGGCGGGCTGGCCGGCCCGGGCGCGGACGAAGGAGGGGCCGACGCGGTAGAGGAGCCGGGTGCCGGACTCCTCCGCCTCGGCCGCCGCGAGGGCCAGGACGCGGAGGTCGTCGTCGCCGACCGCGTCCACCACGGCCGTGGCGCCGTCGCGCAGCGTGCGGAGCTGGTCGGCGACATGGGCGGGGCCGCCGGTGCGCAGGTCGGCGACGGTGATGCGGAGGACCTGGCCGGCGGGGACGCGGCCCTTGGTCTTCTCCTCGATCCAGTCCGGGAGGGAGGAGGAGACGTAGCCGAAGGTGGCGTCCTTGGCGAACTCGCTCTCGCCGACCGGGAGGAGGCCGTCCGGGGTGCGCATCCAGTGGGCCGAGTCGACGGTGAGCCGGCCGGCCTCGATGTACGCGGGAACCAGCACGACTCCGTCGGGGGCGGCGCCGGTCGCCGTCAACTCCTCGGCGAGGACGTCGGTTTCGAGGGGGAAGTGGCCGCGGAGGGTGGAGTCTCCCCGGGAGGCGATGACGTACGGGATGTTCTCGGCCCGGGACGCCTCGTGCAGGGCGCGGGTGATCTCGCGGTTGCGGGTGGCGGCGTCCTGCGGGGAGAGGCTGCGGGTGTTGGTGAGGACGAAGAAGGCGGGGCTGTCCTGGCGCAGGGCCCAGCGCAGGTCCTCGACCGTCCAGGTGGTGAGGACGGGGATGTCCTTCACGGTCTGGGTGCCGGTGGGGTCGTCGTCGAGGACGGCGAGGCGGGGGGCCTCGGCGACACGGGCGGCCACGTCGGCGGGGGAGACCGGCCGGACGGGTGGGACGTACCGGAGCACTTCGGACTCCGGGAGGGCATGGCGGGGTAGGGACATGGCGGTTCCTGGGGTGGGGATGCGGGTTCGGGCGTGACCGCCCGCAGCTACGGCGCCTCCTGCGGGACGCAGCTGTGGTGGAGAGGAAGCGGTCGGTTTACTCGGCCGACTTCAGTACGTGGGTGCGGTAGTCGTGCGCCGTCTGGTTCATGTGGGCGTTCATGGCCTCGCGGGCCTTGTCCGGGTCGCCGCTTTCGAGGGCCGCGAGGACCACTTCGTGGTGGGCGATGGCGTTGACCCGGATCCGGGGGACCGCGGAGGTCTCGCGGCGGCCCTCGGCGAGCAGCGGGCCGAAGGGTTCGAAGAGCAGGGGGACGAAGAGGTTGCCCGTCGCGCGCATCACCGTGGCGTGGAAGTCGATGTCGGCCTGGACGAACTTCTCCGTGTCGGCCTCGTCGGCGGCCTCCCGCATCGTGGCGAGGTGCTCGCGCAGCTCGGCGAGGTGGGTCTCGTCGCGGCGCAGCGCGGCCAGTTCCGTGGCGCCGTTCTCGATGAGGCGGCGGGCCTCGATGAGCTGCTGGGAGAGCGAGGTGTGGGCGGAGCGGGACGCGGCGCGGACCACCGGTTCCAGCGCGGTCCAGCGATCCGGCGGGTTCACGTAGGTGCCACGGCCGCGGACCACGCGTACGACGTTCTGCGCGCGCAGCTGCTTCACCGCCTCGCGCACGGTCAGGCGGCTCACGGCGGACTGCTCGGCCAGCTCGGCCTCCGGGGGGAGGGCGGCGTCCGGCGGGTACGTGCCGTCGATGATCGCGCTGAGCAGACGCTCGGCGAGGTCTTCGGAGAGCGACATCGTTGGGCCTCCGGCGGGCGTGGATCGGTGCGGGTCGGTTGCCACCGTACGGGGTGGGTGCGGTGGCGGCAGTGGGAGCCTCAGATGTCTGACGTCAGACATCTGATGTCTCTGTGTCGGTAACCATGGCACCGGGGTGGGGGCGCGTCAATACCGGGCACGCATTTCCGTTTGATTACGGAAGGTGATCAGCGGGGCTCGCTGTCGTCCGGCCAGACTCCGATGTGGTCCGGCTCCAGTTCCAGGGCCACCCGGTCGCGCATGTTCAGGGCCTTCGTGTACTCGGCGGGCAGCTGGAGGCGGCCCGCGCGGTCGAGCATGGCGTACTCGCGGGCCACCACGGTCTCGTGGCCCGTCGTGGCGTCCACCTCGCTGCGGCGCAGCACCTCGGTGGAGGTGCGGCCGTCGCGGATGGCGACCGTGCGGCGGACCTCGCCGGCCACCGCCTGGTCGTGGGTGACGATGACGATGGTGGTGCCGAGGGTCTCGTTCGCGGTGCGGAACGCGTCGAAGATCTGCGCGCCGGTCTGGGAGTCGAGTTCACCGGTGGGTTCGTCGGCGAGGAGGACCGCGGGGGCGTTCGCGAGGGCAACCGCGATCGCGGTGCGCTGCTGCTGGCCGCCGGACATCTCGTGCGGGTGGCGGTCGCGGCAGTCGGCCACCTGGAGCAACTCCAGGAGTTCCAGGGCGCGTTCGGAGCGGGCGCGGCGGCGGGTGCGGGTACCGGACAGCTGGAGCGGGAGGGCGACGTTCTGGGCCGCGGTGAGATACGGGAGCAGGTTGCGGGAGGTCTGCTGCCAGACGAAGCCGACGACCTCGCGGCGGTAGGCGAGGCGGTCCTTCGCGGTCATGGTGAGCAGGTCGCGGCCGGCGACGCGGGCCGCTCCCGCGGTGGGGGTGTCCAGGCCGGCGAGGATGTTCATGAGGGTGGACTTGCCGCTGCCCGAGGCGCCGACCAGGGCCATCAGCTCGCCCTCGCGGACGAGGAGGTCGAGGCCCTGGAGTGCCTGCACCTCCACGCCGTCCGCGGAGAAGATGCGGACGAGGCGGTCGCAGGTGATGAGGGCGTCGTGGCCGTAGGCGGGGCGGTTGCGGGTCTCGGTGACGCGGTCGGCGAGGTCGGTGAGGCTCGGGTTCGTTGTCATGGGGTCTCCTGTGTGGTTGCCCCGTGCTGCTGCTGGGCGGGGTGGGTCGCGCAGCCCGGCGCCGGCGGGGTGCCGCTGCGCCCACCCGTGCCGCCCCAGCGGCACGACTGCCCGCAGCTATGGCGGTACGACTGCCCGCACCTACGGCGGATTCCAGGGCGACTGCTCATCTCCCCTCCCCCGCCCGCAACTCCCGCACAGACCCCCGCCTCCCCGTCCACCACGCCTGCACCCCCGCCACCCCCACCGCGAGCACCACGACCGTGATCGCCGGAGCCGTCAGGGACCAGGAGTCGGGGTGGAGGGTGGCCTTGCCTGCCGGGGTCTGGGAGGTGGTCAGGGCGATGGCGGTCAGGTCGATGCCGGGGGAGAGGAGGTGGATGGCGATCCAGCCGGTCAGCGTGCCGCCGGCCGCGGCGAGGAGGGCCTGGGGGAGGGACTCCAGCACGAGCAGGCGGCGGCCCTGGGCGCGGGTGAGGCCCATCGTGCGCAGGCGGGCGAGGAGCGCGGCGCGTTCGGGAGCCGCCCGCAGCAGCGCGAGGAGCAGGGCGAGGACGGCGAAGCCGGCGCCCGCGGCCACCGCCGCCGTGTAGACGTGCCCGGCACCGGTTTGCAGGGGCGAGTCGGCGTACCCGGACCGCACCTCGGCCAGGGTCTGCACCGTGACCGAGGCGGGGGCCGCGCGGCGCAGCGCTTCCGCGTCCAGGTGGGCGCCGGTCAGCAGCAGCGTCGTCGGGCGGGCGGCCGCCGCCGGGAGCCCGGCGCGGTTCACGATCAGGAAGTCGGCGCCGGGCACGGCCGGGGTGCGGTCGAGGACGGTGGTGATCCGGACGGTGACCGCGCTGCCGTCGTTCAGCCGTACCAGGAAGGGCCGTCGGGTGCCGTACGCGCGGGCGATGGAGGGCGAGGCCAGGGCCGGGAGCGTCTTCGAGTTCTTCAACTCACCTGCCGGGAAGGTCCCCAGACCGGTGTCGGCCGCCAACCGGCCGTACGCGGCCGGGTCCACCCCGACCAGCGTCACCGCGTCCTCCTCGTCCAGCGGCTTCGCGTCGTACGCGATGCTCGCCGCCGCCACCCCGTGCACCCCGGGCAGCGCGCGCACCCGGGCGGCCAGGTCCGCCGGGAGCGGGACGGCCGCGTCCATGCGGGCGTCGGCCCCGACGGTGAGCAGGGCCGCGTGGTCCCGGGCCTCGGCCACGCCGGCCAGGACCGAGCCGCCGAAGGCCGCCGTGGTCAGCGCGGTCAGCAGGGCCAGCAGGGGCAGTACCGCGGAGGCCTGCGTGCGTCCCGCGCGGGCCAGGGACAGATGGCCCACCGCGCCGCGCAGCCGCCCGGCCGGGCGGGCGAGACGCCGCAGCAGCAGGGGGTAGAGGCGGAGCAGCAGCAGGGCCGCGATGATGCCGGTCAGCACCGGGGCCAGGGACACCAGTTGACCGGCAGACGTGCCGCTTCTGCGCAGGGTCGCCACCGCCCCGGCCGCCAGCGCCAGCAGGGTCAGCTCGGCGACCGTACGGCGCCGGGAGGGTCGTACGGCCGTCACGTCCGCACGCGGGGCCGTCAGCTGTACCGACCGGTGGGCGAGCGCGGCGCGCAGCGGGAGGGCGGCGCAGGCGGTGAGCGTGACGGCCAGCGCGGCGGCCACGGCGTGACCGGTCCGGGCGCCGGGGAAGAGGAGGAGCGCGGCGCCCAGGCCGACCGCGCCCGCGGGTACGGCGACCACGGCGGTCTCGGCCAGCAGCCGCCCGGTGAGGCCGGGCAGGGAGGCGCCCCGCGCGCGGAGCAGGGCGAGTTCGGTGCGACGGCGGTCGGCGGCCAGTCCACCCGCCATGAGCAGCACGACGACGGCGACCGTGGCGGTGCCGGCGGCGGCCACCGCGACCAGCGGGGAGATGTTCGAGCGCAGCCGGGAGAAGGCGGCGATGACGTCGTCCAGGCCGGTGTCGACGTCGCTCTCCTCGCCCGTGGCGGTACGGGCGCGCTGCAGGCCGGGGCCGGACTCCAGGGAGGCGACTCCGGACTTCAGGCGGTCCAGTTCGTGGGCGCGCAGGCCGCCGAGGTCCGGGGCGAAGTACCAGTAGCGGAAGGGTTCTCCGCGCGTGCCCACCAGTGCGGGGGCCGCCTCCTGGGGCAGCAGGAGCGCGCCGAGCCAGTAGGTCTGCGGCGGGCCGGGCTGGGGCAGCCGCATCAGACTGGGCGTGCGCAGCAGCGGGACGGTCGACCAGTAGGCGCCGGCGGGGTCGCGCGGGGCGAGGATGCCGGTGACCCGGACGGCGAGCGGGCCGCGGCCGACGCCGGGCACATGGATGACCGAACCCACCTTGATGTGCAGGCTCTTGGCGGTGGCGGCGGTGACGGCGGCCTCCACCTCGGGCGACATCGAGTCCACCGGACCCGAGGCGCGCGGCAGCCGTCCCGCGCGGACGTCGGCGTGTCCGGCCAGGCCGCTCTGCGCGACCAGCGAGACATGGGCGAGCAGACCGCTCGGGCGCGGTATCCAGGGATCGGCCACCGCCGGACTGGTCCCGGTCGCGATGCCGTACGCCGACTGGTCGCGGTCGACGGACAGCGAGCCGCCGACCGTGCCCAGCAGCTTCTCGTACTGCCGTCTCAGCACGCCGGGGCCGAGCAGCGTGTCCTGGTCGTCGCTGGACATGCCGTACAGGGGCAGCGGCGCGCTCACCCGCACGGTGGTGCGCTCGGGGCGGGCCTGGTCGATGGTGTGCACCAGCCCCGCGTCCTCGTACCGCTCGACCGCCCGTGGAAAGGCCCCCGCCAGACAGGCGGTCACCATGACCAGCAGCGCGAGCGCGAGCGCGGCACCGGGCGCGGCCCGCAGCCGGGTACGCACCCAGGGGGCGACCACCGTCGGTGAGGAACTCACGTCACTCACCCCTCTGTTCGCGCAGTGCCTGTGCCGGATCCGCCCGCCGTACGGTCGCCGTCGCCGCGACCACCAGCGGAGCCGCGGCGACGGCCACCAGCAGCAACGCCACGCGCGCGGGCGGGAGTTGGACCAGCAGGTCCGGGACGGGGCGGGTGGCATCGCCGGTCAGGACGATCAACGGGAGGACTCCACGGGCCAGTACGGTGCCGAGGGCGACGCCCACCGCCAGGGCCAGGCCCACCAGGACGGCCTGTTCGGCGGCGACCGTGCGGGCCAGCCGGCGGCGTGGGGCGCCGAGGGCGCGCAGCACGGCGAAGTCCGCCTCGCGCGCCCGCAGCGACCCGGCGGCGCCCACGGCGAAGCCGACCGCGGCCAGGGCCGCCGCCACCACGGCCGCCGCGGCGAACGCGGCCGTGGGACCGGCACCGAAGGGGTCGTCGCGCAGCTCGGCGGCGATCTCGTCCCGGACCACCACCTGCCCCGGGTCGATGACATCCGGCAACGCCCGTACGGAGGCGGCGACCTGGGCCGCCTCGCCCGGCGCGGTGCGCAGCCACCACTCGGTGGGCGTGACGCTCTCCCCGTACCGCGCCTGCAACGCCCGGTTCGCGGCCCGCAGATCGACCAGCACCGCGCCGCCGTCATGGCTTCCCGGGGCGCCGGTCGTGGGCAGCGCGCGCACCGCCCGGACGATCCGCACCGGGATGCTCTGGTCCCCGATCTGCACGTCCACGCGCTGCCCGGTGCGGGCGCCCGCCGAGTCCAGGAACCGGTCGGTCGCGACGGCCCGCACCTCAGGCGGCGCGGGACGCGCCACCTGGAGCTGCACGGACACGGTGGCGACCGTCCAGCCCGGGTCCGGGAGGTATCCGGTGCCGTAGGAGACGGTCAGCGGCCGGGTGGAGACGATCCGCGGCCGGGTGGGGCTGCTGGCGGGGGTCGAGACGGCCGCGCCGCCGGTGTGCACGGCCGTGGTCCAGGAGGCGGGCAGGGCGAGCGGGCGCCGGGTCCCGTCGGTCCCCTCGGCGGTCAGGTCCCCGAGCGTGAGTCGGTGTCGCTCCGCCCGCTCGGCGGGCTGGAGCATGTCCAGCTGGAGCGCGGTGAGGATCGCCGGGCCGGGGGCGGAGCCGAGGTCGAGGGTGAGGGTGTGCGGGCGGCCGTCGGCGGGGAGCCGGCCGAACGGCACCTGGTACGGCACCCCGTACCGGTCCTCGAGACCGACCGTGACGTCGGCGGTCGTCCCGGGGCCGGCGGAGCTGCGCAGAGTCGCCGTCAGCCGCAGCCGCGCGGTGTGCGCCGGCACCCGGGCCCCGGCCGGGGAGTCCTTCGGCGTCAGAGCGGCCAGCAGCGGCTTCACCGGTACGGCCGCCAGGTCCGGGCGCATCAGCATCGCGTCGCCCGCGCGCGCGATGTCCACGGCCAGCACGGTCGCCGTACGGTCGCCGGACAGCGGCTCCTCGGCGCGTGCGGCGGGCACGGCCTCGCGTACGTGCGGAAGCGCCGCGTACACGTCCGTACGGCCCAGCTCCCCGTCCCCCGCGGACAGCACCCGCACCGGCACTCCGGCACGGAAGTCGGCCTGGTCGTCCTGCGAGCGGTCCCAGGAGGACGCCTGCCCGATGGCCAGCATGCCGAGCGCCACGGCGAGGACGAGCAGCAGCACCGGGCCAGCGGCCCGTGCGGTGCGGCGGCTGAACTGCCAGCCGGCCAGCGCCATCGGCAGCCCCCGCCCGGCCGCCGCCCACCGCTCGGCGAGCCGCGCCACGGGCGGCAGCAGCCGCAGCGTCAGCACGGTCCCGGCGAGCAGCGCCAGCGCCGGCGCGGCGACCAGCAGGGGGTCCACCCCGAGCGCCCCCGAGCGGTCGGCGGCGACACTCCCCGAGTCCTGCTGCGCCAACTGCCAGTAGGCCACCGCGGCCACGGCGAGCAGGCCCAGGTCGCCTCCGGCGCGCAACGGGCTGGGAAGCAGACCGGCGCCGACGCGGCGGGCGCGCGGGCGGGAGCCGGGCGAGCCGGCCGAACGGCCCCTCCCGAAGCGGGAGATGAGCGGCCGCCGCGCCCGGCGGCCCGGCTCCGCACGCCGCCCGCGCCGCTCCGGGTCCGCCCCCGTCAGCGCCGGCGGCGTCACCGTCAGCGCGCAGCCCAGGGCCGCCGCGGCCGCCACCAGCCACACACCGGGGCTGCCACCGGGCGGGAGGTCCAGACGCAGGTCGAGGCGGGCCAGGGGCCCGTGCGCGGTCAGCAGGGTGGTGAGCGGTCCGGCGAGCAGGGGCGCGCAGACGGCCGCCGGGAGGGCGAGCAGCAGCGACTCGGCCGCGGCGAGCGCCGCGATCCGGGCCCGGGAGGCGCCGCGGGCCCTGAGCAGCCTGGTCTCGGCCGCCCGTTCGGCGCCGAGCAGCCGGGCCACCAGCAGCAGCGCGTACCCGGCGAGCAGCACCAGCTGGAGCGCGACGATCAGCAGGGTCGAGCGGGCGACCAGCAGCGAGCGGTCGGCCCGGTCCAGGACGTCCGGCAGCGAGGTCGTCGACGCGGTCACCCCGCTCAGGGCGTGGGACGTGCGCAGTGCCGCGCTCCCGGTCCGCGCCGCGTCCCGCAGCGCCCCGATCCGCCCGGTCGTCACCGAGCCGAAGTCGGCCGACGCCAGCCAGGCCGTCGGCCCGGCGCTCACCCGTCCGCCGGCGAGCACCGAGGGGTCGGCGAGCAGCGGCCCGTACGTCGTGAAGCCGGACTCCTTCACCCCGCGCCCGAGCAGGTCGTCCAGCTGCCAGTACGGCGCGTTCGCGGAGGCGGGCCGGTACAGCCCGGTGACACGCACCCGCACCTTCCCCTCGCCCAGCCGGTCGGCCAGGGTGAGGCGGTCGCCCGGCTTCAGGCCGAGCGGCCGGGCCGCCGCCTGGGGGAGCGCCACCTCGATCTCGCCGCCCGTCCGGCCCGGAAGCCGGCCGGCGACCGGCCGCACCTGGGTGCGGTCCAGCGCGGCGAAGAAGGTCAGATCCGGGTCGCCCGACCGCTCGGCGGGCGGCTGCAGCGAGCGGGGCAGCGCGTACGGGCCCGAGCGGCGCAGCGTCCGTAAGGTCACCGGCAGCCCGTCGAAGGTCCGGCGCGCGCCCTGTCGTACGGCGGTGTCGGCGGCGGCGCGCCCGTCGGCCGGTACCTCGGCCTTCACGATCAGCGAGGTGGCGGCCGCATTGCCCGGGTCGCTCAGTACATGGCGCAGTGCCGCGTCCCCGATCGCGCCCGAGTACGCCGTGAGCGTCGCCAGCACCGCGGTGGTCAGCAGCACCGTGAGCAGGGTGGAACCGAGCAGCAGGCGGTGTGCCCGCGCGCGTGCCAAGACGAACCCCGTCACCCTGCCCCCGTGTTGTCCGGACTTCCTGAACTCCCAGACCTTTGGGCGATGTTGGCAGAGGCGACGGGCCGAGGGTAAGCGTTTGTCGATCGGTCTATACCGGATCGTGACCGGATTCCGGCGCCGGACGACCGGAATCCGGCGTTCAGCGGGTCACTCGGGAGTGTTCACCATCGACTGGGCCGCATACGTCAGGTAGTTCCACAGCGTCCGCTCGTGCTCCTCGGACAGCCCCAGCTCGTCGACGGCCACCCGCATGTGCTTCAGCCAGGCGTCGTGCGCGGCCCGGTCCACGGTGAACGGGGCGTGCCGCATCCGCAGCCGGGGATGGCCACGGTTCTCGCTGTACGTCGTCGGGCCACCCCAGTACTGCATCAGGAACAGGGTCAGCCGCTCCTCGGCCGGGCCCAGGTCCTCCTCCGGGTACATCGGCTTGAGGAGCGGGTCCCCGGCGACTCCCTCGTAGAAACGGTGGACGAGCCGGCGGAAGGTCTCCTCCCCGCCGACCTGCTCGTAGAAGGTCTGCTCCTGAAGCGTGCCGCGCCGAATCTCTTTCACTCGTCCATGGTCTCAGACGGGGTGACCCAGGACTCAAGGCTTAGGACCCCGTCCTGCGGAGGCGGGCCTGCCGCGGCACGAGGCAGCCCTACTGTGGACATATGGGCGCCTACGACACCGAGATCGACGTGCTCGCCGCCGTGGCGCGGGCCGCGCTGGTGCGGGAGATCGACGCCGAGGGGGTCTGGGACGAGGACCAGGTGTGGCGGGAGGCGTTCGCGGAGGTCCCCCGGCACCTGTTCGTGCCGTACTACTACGTCGGCGTCAGAGGCGGCTACGAGCGCCGCTGGCGCGAGAGCCCGGACCCCGAGGAGCGCAAGCGCTGGGTGTCCGGCGCCTACGCCGACACCCCGCTGGCCACCCGGCTGCGCGACGGCGAGCTGATCTCCTCCGCCAGCCAGCCCTCGCTGATGGCGAAGATGCTGGTCGCCCTGCGGGTCGAGGACGGCAACCGGGTCCTGGAGGTGGGCGCGGGCACCGGCTACAACGCGGCCCTGCTCGCCCACCGGCTCGGCGACGACGACCTCGTCACCACCATCGACCTGGAGCCGGAGATCACCGAGTCGGCCCGGCAGCACCTGGCCCTGGCCGGGTACCACCCGGTGGTCGTCACCGGCGACGGCGCGCGCGGGGTGCCCGAACGGGCCCCCTTCGACCGGATCATCGCCACCTGCACGCTGCCCACGGTGCCGCGCGCCTGGCTCGACCAGTGCGGCCCCGGCGCCCGCGTCCTGACCCCGTTCGCGACCGGACTGCTCGCCCTCGCCGTCACCGACCCCGGGCACGCCGAGGGCCGTTTCCTGTCCACGCCCGCCTACTTCGTGCCCCTGCGGGGCACGGGCCGGGCGGAACCCGGGGCGGTGTCCCTGCACGGGCTGCCGCGCCCGGCCCGCGAGCACGAGCTGTTCCGCTTCCTGCTCGCCCTGACCCACGGCGCCTTCGACCCCCAGGACGCCTACGCCCTGTGGGAGCGCGAGGGCAGACCGCACCGCGCCCGGTACGGCGTCACGGTCAGCGGCGAACGCGTCTGGGCATGGCTGGACGACCCGGAGGGGCCGTACACCTGGCCCCTCCCCTAGTCGTCGTCCGTGTTGTTCAGCCCCTGCGGACGGTGATCGTCGTCCAGGCGCCCACGTGCACCCGGTCGCCGTCCTGCAGCGGCACCGGCACGAACGGCTGGATCGGTTCGTCCGAGCCGTTGACCGTGGTGCCGTTCGTCGAGTTCTGGTCGACGATCGCCCAGCTGCCGTCCGGCTGCTGGACCAGCACCGCGTGCTGGTGCGAGACGCCCGGGTCCTCCGGCGGCACCGACAGGTCGATGTCGGGGGTGTCGCCGGTGGAGTGCCGGCGGCGGCCGATGGTGACCTGGTTGCCGGTGAGCATGCGCTGCTGCTCGGGCGAGTACGCGGGCAGGTTGAGACCCGTGGCCTCGGGCCCCGAGCGGTGCATCATCGCCATGAAGTACTCGCGGTCCGGGCCGATGGTCGCCGTCCACGTCGTCGGACCCTGCGGTGCCGGCGGGAACCCCAGACCGGGCGGGGCCTGGGTGGCGCCGGGCGGCGGGTAGCCGTAGCCGCCCTGTCCACCGCCGGGGACGCCGGGACCACCAGGGCTTCCGGCCGACGGCGGGGAGATCACCCAGTCGTCCTCACCGCCGCCGAAGGCCGGACCGCCGGTCGGGGGCCGGCCGGTCTCCCGCGGGAACGCGGGCGGCGCGGGCGGGCCGGACTGCTGGAAGGCCTGCGGCGCACCGCCGGGACCGGCGGGCGGGGTCGGCCCGGGCGGCGGCGGAACCGGACGGGAGGGGTCGCCACCGAAGCCGGAGGGGCCGGGCGCACCGGGACCACCGGGGCCGCCGGGACCAGAGGGTTCACGGCCGAAGGGCGGAGGGCCGGAGGGGCCGCCGGGCCCACCGGGGTTCTGCCCCGGGCCACCACCGAAGCCGGACGGGCCACCGGGACCACCCTGGCCCTGCCCCGGACCGCCGCCGAAGCCCGAGGGACCACCGGGGCCACCCTGACCCTGAGCGCCGCCGAAGCCGGAAGGACCGCCGGGTCCACCCTGGCCCTGCCCCGGGCCACCACCGAAACCGGACGGACCGCCGGGCCCGCCGGGGCCACCCTGACCCTGAGCACCGCCGAAGCCGGAAGGACCGCCGGGTCCACCCTGGCCCTGCCCCGGACCGCCGCCGAAGCTCGGCGGAGGGCCGGAGGGACGCTGGTTGCCGCCGAAGCCGCCCGGGCCGCCCGAGGTGGGCGGCGGGCCGGGCGGGGTGCGCTCGCCGGCGAACGGCGTCGGGCCGGAGGGCTCGCTGCCGAAGGACGGGATCGGCTCGGCGGGCCGGTTCACCTGCGAGGGCCGCGAGCCCTGGTACTCGTACGAGTCACCGCCGCCGTACGTGGAGCTGGGCGGCTGGAAGCGCGGCTGGGCCGGGCGCGGGGCGGCCGGGGTGTAGGAGGTGGCCGTGTTGGTCAGGAAGTTCCACCGGCACTCCTCGCAGAAGGGCGCGCCGCCCTCGCGGGGCGTACGGCACTGCGGGCACAGCTCCGGCTCGGGCGCGCCCTGCGGGCGGCCGCCGGCCTGGGTGCCCTGCGGGGGCGGGAAGCCGTAGCCACCGGCGGCCGGGGGCGGTGGTGGGGGCGGAGGTACGGCACCGGCCATGCGGTGACCGCAGACCTCGCACCAGTCGTCGGAACCCGACTGGTGTCCGTTCGGGCAGGTCGGCATGTCGGCGCTTCCCCCTCTCCTTCAGGGTCCTACTCAGTACGGCTGAGTCACTACTTCTTTACACGAACAGTCTTTGTGGACCGGGTCTCGAGAGTCATCTCGTCGGCCTCCGCGACCTTCGCCTTCAGTCGCACAGTACCTGTCGCCGCGTCGACCACGTCCACCACCTTCGCAAGCAGTTTCGCAGTATCGGCGTTCCCGGAGGCACTGGCGAGCTGAACAGCGCGACCCAGTTTGGCCGTTGCTCCATCGAAATCGCCCGCTTTGCGAAGATCGAGCCCTTGCTGGATGGCTTGTGCCAGTTCGGCCTGCCCGGTGTAGTGGGCGACTTGGGGGTTGATCGAGGTCGAGGCCGTCATGTCGTCGGTCCACACGGCCCGTACGAGCCCCTGCGCGCCGAGGTTCTGCACCGATCCGTCCGCCTGCGGGATGACCAGCGACACCCGGGCGGCGAGCATCTCCTGGCCGAGACCGGCCGCCGCGACCTCGACGCACAGGTGGTAGTCACGGGACTCGTCGCCCCAGGACCCGGTGGGATAGTCCCCGGCCCGCGGCCCGGCCTCCGTGCGCCGACCGGTCAACTCCTCGACCGTGGGCGCGACTTGCTTGACGAATCTGATGGTCGTACCGACCGGGGTCCACACCCGGAGGGCGACGTCGGCGACCTCCTTGCCCATCGCCGTCTCCATCATCCGCGTGAAGTCGGCGGCCAGGCCCGCCGGGTCGGCGACGATGTCGGCGGTGCCGAGCAGCGCGGAGGCGATGCCTGTGACTTCTTTCACTTCCCAGTCGGTGCCCACGCCGCGCGCGTCACAGGTGAACCGCCCGGCACATTCGTTCAGCGCGGCCCGGAGGTCCTCCGGCGATTCGTGCTCGTTGCGTCCGTCGGTGAGCAGGATGCCGTGCCGGATGGCCACGTCCGCCGAGGACAGCAGCCGGTCGGCCAGTCGCAGCCAGGTGCCGATGGCGGTGCCGCCGCCCGCGCTGAGCCGGCGCAGCGCCTGCTTGGCCTGCTCGCGGGTGCTGGCGTCGGCGACCGCGAGCCGTCCGCCGCCGGGGTACACCTCCTTGGCGACGTGCGTGCCGCCGATCACCGCGAAGTGGGTGCCGTCGCGCAGGGTGTCGATCGCGGCGGCCGTGGCGTCCCGGGCGTTGCGCATCTTGGTCGGCGGGTAGTCCATGGAGCCCGAGCAGTCGACCATGATCGCCACCGCGGCGGAGGGTCCGTGGCCCGGTGTGTACAGGGGCGCGGCGACCGCGCTCCCGATCGTGCCGCCCCCCGTCGCCGTCACCGTGACGATGGCGTTGACCTCACGGCCGCCCTCGGGCAGGTACTCGTTCTGGTAGACGTCGACCGAGAACTGCGGCACGTGCGACTTCGCGAAATTGGCCATGTTTGTCTAGATCCCCCTCGGACACCCCGCCGAAGCGAGGCACATGCGTGTGGACGGACCGGTCCCCTCCGGTCCGTCGAGGCTTCCCCGTTTTCTACGGCCTCAGGCCGATCCTGCCCCCTGCGGCGGCGCGGGGAACGGCACGACGGCCACTGTTACGTTGTCGTGGCCCCCGCCGTCCAGGGCGTGGCCGACCAGAACCCGGGCGCTGTGCAGCGGCCGCTCGGCCGCGTCTGCCGGGACCACCTCGGACATCTCCTCGGCCGTCTCCGCGTAGTTCCACAGGCCGTCGGTGCACACCACCACGACACCGGGCCGGTCCGGCTTGAAGGAGGCGGTGTGCGGCTCCAGTTCGTAGGCGTCCGCGCCGAGCCAGCCGGTGATCGCGTGGGCGCGCTCGTCGGCGTACGCCTCCGCCTCGTTCATCAGGCCGGCCGCGACCATCTGCGCCGCCCAGGAGTCGTCCTCGGTGAGCCGGGCCGCGGGCGCGCCGCGGTCGGCCGGCACCCAGTAGGCGCGGCTGTCGCCGACCCAGCCGACCACCAGCAGCCCGGAGGTGACGACCGCGCCGACGATGGTGCAGGCCGGGGCGTTCTGGTGCGGGGCGTGCTCGCGGGCCGAAGCGGGCTCCTCGGCGAGCGCGTTGACGGCCTGGGCGGCGGCCACGATCGCCTCGTGCATCGCCTGCTGCGGGTGGGTCCCGCGCGGCAGGGCGGCCAGCAGGGTGTCACCGGCCGCCTGCGCGGCGGCCGCGGAGGCCTCGTCGGGGCGGGTCGCCGAGGACACGCCGTCGCAGACGATCGCCAGGGTGGCGGGCGAGCCGTCGGGCAGCGCGGTGTGGTCGACGGTGAAGGCGTCCTCGTTGCGGTGGTGGCGCAGGCCGCGGTCGCTGACCGCGGCGACCGGGCCCGACTCCCGCTCCATGTGGTCGCGTTCACGGGGCTGGGCGTGCCCGCAGTTCTCGCAGTAGCCGTCACTGTCCACCTGGCCCGCCCGGCAGGCCACACAGACCGGCTGGGGCTCCTCCGGCACGGCGGGGGCCGCCGCGCGCGGGTCCGGGGCCTGCAGCGGGTACTCGTCGGGCTCCGGGGGCCGGTCGAAGCGGACGCCGGGCGCGGCCGGCTCCTGGGCGTGCAGGGACTTGCCGCCCGAGTCGGTGCCGGGCAGATCGGCCGGCAGAAGCACCTCGCCCGGGGTGCTGCCGGAGCCGGCCGGCTCGGGGGCGGGCCAGTCCACGCCGTCTTCGGGCGCGGCGGAGCCGGCCATGGTGAGCGTCGGATGGTCCTGCGGCGGCACGGGCACGACGGAGAGGTCGTATCCGCACGCGCCGCAGAAGAGGTCACCCGACTCGAGCGGCTCCGTGCAGCTCGGGCACTTCGACAGTGCGGCCTGCTGGGGCATCTGCGACATCAACTACACCCACGTCCGGGGGCGGTAACGGTTGGCCCGTTCCACCAGTTCGATCCTCTCCTCGCCGCCGGTCGCCAGCCGGGCCAGCGTGCGGTACGCGCGCTCCAGTCCGAAGCGGAGGCCCCGCTCGTCCAGACCGCTGCCGAGCAGCACCCGTCCGCCGACGGCGGGTTGGGCGGTGCCCTCGCCTGTGGAGAGTATCCAGTCCAGCGCGCTGCCGAGGACTTCGGCCGACAACTGCTCGCGCCGGGCCGGATCCAGACCGTACGCGTCCAGCGCCTCGACCTGCCCGGCGGCGGCCGTCAGATCGTCCAGGAACGGTACGTCGGCGGCGGTCGCCGTGCGTTGTCTGAGCCGGGCCCGGACCGCGGCGACCCGGGCGGCCGTGTAGTGGATGGAGGACTCCGGCACCGACTCCAGGGTCCGTACGGCACCGCGCCGGTCCCCGGCCGCGAGCTGCACCCGGGCCAGCCCGAAGGCCGTGCTGACGAAGCTCGGGTCGGTCGCCCATACCAGGCCGTAGTACTCGGCCGCGTTGTCCAGCTGGCCGAGCACCTCCGCGCACAGGCCGAGCGCCAGCTTGGGCGCGGCCTCGCCGGGGAAGGCGTCGTAGATCGCGTCGAAGGACAGCGCCGCGCCCTCGAAGTCACCGGTGACCAGGGCGGCCACGCCCCGGTACCACACCACCCGCCAGTCGTCGGGCCGTTCCTCGTCCAGCTTGGCCAGCGCCATCAGCGCGGCCTGGTGGTCGCCGCTCTCCAGCCGGGCCCGGACCTGCCGCAGCCGGGTCTCGACGGTCGCCACCGGCGCCGCGTCCAGCGCGCTGATCAGCTCGGCCGGCGCGGACGCCATCAGGCCCGCCAGGAAACCGGCGTTGGGGTCGCCCGGGTCGACCAGCGGGACGGGCAGGGCGAGGGCGGCGGCGGGGGTGTCGACCGGCTTGACGATCGCCGCCGGGGGCAGCGCGGGGACGGGCTGGGCGCTGCGCACCTGCCGCGCCCCGAGCCGTGACACGTCCCCGTCCAGCTTGGGGAACAACTCCGCGTCCGTGACCTTCACTTCGGGCCCCAGCAACGTCGACAGCGCGGGCCGGGCCTGCCCCGTCTGCAGCGAGACGACCTCGCGCAGGACCCCGGTCAGCTGCTCGGCCATCTCCTGCGCGGAGGCGAACCGGCGGGCCGGGTCGGGGTCGGTGGCGCGGACCAGGAGCCGGTAGAAGGACTCGTAGCGGCGGAAGACCTCGATGTGGTCCGGGTCGGGCAGGGAGTCCACGAAGACGTTCGTGTAGCCCTGGAAGTCGAAGGTGAGCACCGCGAGGGTACGGCCCACCGTGTACAGGTCGCTCGCCACCGACGGGCCGACCTCGGCGACCTCGGGCGCCTGGTAGCCCACCGTGCCGTAGATCGCCGACTCGTCGTCGTCCATGCGGCGCACGGCGCCCATGTCGATCAGCTTGAGCTGGTCCTCGGTCTGGATGGCGTTGTCGACCTTGAAGTCGCAGTACAGCAGATTGCGGCTGTGCAGATGGCCGAGCGCCTCAAGCGCCTCGATGCCGTACGCGCAGGCCTGCTCCACCGGCAGCGGATCGCGCCGGCCGTCCGGTGTGCGGCGGGCGTTGGCGATCTCCTTCAGCGACTTGCCGCCGACGTACTCCATGACGATGTAGCCGTCGAGGGAGCCGGTGCGCTGGTCGAGGTGCTCGACGAAGTTGTAGATCCGCACGATGTTGGCGTGCTCGATCTCCGCGAGGAACCGCCGCTCGGAGATCGCGGCCTCCATCGCGTCCTGGTCGCCGGTGTCCAGCAGGCCCTTGAGCACCACCCACCGGTCGGACACCGCCCGGTCCACGGCGAGGTAGATCCAGCCCAGGCCGCCGTGCGCGAGGCAGCCCGCGACCTCGTACTGGCCGTGCACGACGTCCCCGGCCTTCAGCTTCGGCACGAAGGAGTACGGGTGCCCGCACTTGGTGCAGAACCCCTCGGTGCGCCCCGGCCGGTCACCGCGCGCCCGGCCCACGGGAGCCCCGCAGTCGGACCGCGAGCAGAACCGCTTCCGCTCGGGCACCTCCGGGTTCTCCAGCACCATCGCGCGCGGGTCGGGCCGCGGCACCTGCGGCACCGAGACAAGCCCCGCGCCCAGCCGCCCCCGCGTGGACGTGCCCGAGGCGGAGCCGGAGCTGCGCACGGACACCGAGCGGCCGGTGGACTTGCCCGACAGGGAGCGCGAGAGCCGCCCGGACACCGAGCGCCGCGATCGGGACGACTGCGACGACGTACGCGCGCTGCGGGAACTGCCGCTGCTCGCCGAGCCCTTGCCGCCGCTGGTGATCCCGGTGGGCGGCGAGCCGACCAGGCCGCTCGACGAGACGACGGGGGCGAGCCCGCAGGTGTCGCAGTACAGCTCACCGCCGCCGACGTCCTCGTACGTCCCCTCGCAGCCCGGCCGCTGACAGCTCTGCTGTGCCTGGCTCACGCGTGCTCCCCCTTCCGGTCCTCGGGCCCGTGCTGCTCGGGCACGCGCGGTGCGCCGAACTGTTCGGCCGCCGCCTGCTGGTAGCGCAGCACGGCCTGTTCGGCCACCCGCAGGTCGCAGGGCGCGCTCCACAGCATGCGCCGGGCGGCGTCGTACCGCTCCATCAGCAGCGGGTCCTCGGCCAGCCCGTGCCGGGCGACCTTCGCCTTGTACGCGTCCAGGCGGCCGCGCAGCTCGGCGCGGACCGCGAGCGGTGCGGTGACCGCCGTCAACGACTCACGGGCGCGCAGCAGTTCGTCCTCGGCCTTCTGCTCCAGGGACTCCAGGAGCGGGGAGAGCCGGTGCCACTGCGCATGCCGCCGGTACTCGGCCGCGGTCGCCAGCTGTTCCTGCAGCACGGTCGGCGGCCCGCTGACGACGGGCACCTCGGTCGCGGCGATCTTGGCGAGCACCTCACCGCGCGCGGTGCGCGCCTCGGCGAGGGTGCGGTCCGCGCGGGAGAGCACGTCCCGCAGCCGGATCAGCCGCGCCTCGGCATCCTGGCGCACCGTCAGCACGGCGTCGATCTCGCGCCGTACGTCCTCCAGGGCGCGCGCCTCACGGTCGTACACCGTGGTGTCCGGGCGGCCGCCGCCGGGCGCCGAACTGCCCTCCGCCGGCACCCAGAAGGCCAGCGGATCCGAGACCACGTCCTCGCGCAGCTTGGTCAGCGTGCGGGTGATGCGCTCCAGGTCGTCGCCGGCCGGGTGCTCGCCGGGGCGCACGCCGACGGAGTGCGCGAGCTTGCGGGTGCGCTGCAGTTCCGCGGCGAGTAAATCGATCCGGGCGGGCAGCGCCGACCAGACCGCGTCGGCGGTGACGACCAGATCCAGCGAGGACGCGTACAGCTCGTTCATCCGGTCGACCAGGGTGCCGAGCGAGAAGCTCTCGCTGAGCTTGCCGGTGCCGCCCGGGACCGTGACGCCCTCGCCGCGCAGCAGTTCGGTCAGCTCCACCAGGTCCTCGCGGCTGGACCAGCGGCGCCGGGAGCGGATCTCCCGGGCGGAGCGCAGCGCGGCCGTGTAGGCGTCGAAGTACGCCCACAGCAGGGTGATCGACGCCTCCGTGGCCGCCCAGCGTTCCCTGGTGACGCCGGTCAGTTCGGCGCCTTCGAGGAGTCTGCGGCCCGCGTGGTCCTGGAGGGCGAGCAGCGAGGTCTCGATCGCCTCATGCTCCGCGCCGAGCCGCGCCAGCGCACGGTCCACCTCGTCCCGGTCCATCACCGGCCCGGCGGGGTCCGTGACGCCCATCGATCACCTCTCGCTGCTGTGTGGTTGGCCTGGATGGTTGGTGGGTGGGGTCAGCTCGTGCGCAGGTACTCCGGGGCCGGCGGCTTGGACGGTCCCGAGTCCTTGCCCAGTGTGGCCGACAGCCATCTGTCGTACGACGCCTGCCAGCCGTTCGCGCGGTAGCCGACCAGGATGCGATTGACCCGGCGTACCAGATCGGTGGCGTCCTTCTTCATCGCCACGCCGTAGTACTCGGTGGTGAACGCCTTGCCCTTCAGTTCGACCGTCGGGTCCTGGGCGGCCTGGCTCGCGGCGAGCGCGCCGTCGGTGACGACCGCGTCGACCTCGCCGAGCTGCAGCCGGACCAGGCAGTCGAGCTGGTTGGGGACGGTGGTGGAGATGTCGGTGGAGGCGGGCAGGGTGCCCTTGCCCCGGTCCGCCTTCAGCTTGAGGTAGGCGGTGGAACCGGACGCCGTGCAGATCTTCTTGTGCGCGAGCGTGTCGTCGTACCCGGTGATGGCCGACGACTTGGGCGCGAGCACCTGCTGTCCGGTCTTGAAGTAGGGCGCGGAGAACGCGACTTCGCCGAGCCGCTGGCAGTTGATGGTCATCGTGCGCACGACCATGTCGACCCGGCCGTCCTGGATGGCGGGGATGCGCTGGCTGGTCGGTATCGCCTTGAACTGCACCGCGTCCGGGTCGCCGAGGATGTCCTCGGCGATCCGGTGCACCAGGTCGATGTCGAAGCCCTCAAGCTCCGCGCCCTCGGTGTTCGGGTTGCGGTAGCCCCAGTGGTAGCTGTTCTGGTCGACGCCGACGACCAGCTTGCGCTTGGCGCCCGTACGGGACTTGATGGCGTCGATCGTCGGCCCGTCGGCACCGGACGGCGACAGCGTCTGCTTCTGCGCCTCGGAGTCCTTGCAGTCCGCGGCCCGGGCCTGGGTGGCCTCCGCCACTCCCGGGCCGGCCGTGTGCCCGCCCGTGGGGGACTCCTGGGTCCGCGGCAGCAGCAGGACGAACGCCAGCGCCAGGGCGCACAGCACCGCCATCGCGCCGACTCCGCCCCAGCCCCGCAGGGAGGCCCGTGCACGTGCTGCGTACATCGTCCTGCCCCCTGTCACCGGTACTCCGAAAGCCTGCGCCCGATGCCGGCGACCGCGCCCGCGGCGCCGAGGACCGCCAGCACGGCGGCGCCCACGGTCAGCCCGGTCATCGCGTCCAGTCCGTCACCCGCGGCCTGCTGGAACTCGGTCTGCTCGTGGTCGATGGCCCGGGCGAGGTTGCTGTCGACGCTGTCGAAGCACTCGCCGGTCGCGCCCTTGCCGCCGATCACCATGTCCAGCGCCTGCTGGTAGTTGCCGTTCTCGTCCTCGGTACGGGCGGAGGTGTGACGCTTCTTCCACACCGCCATGTTGCCCTCGGCCGCCTTGACCGGCTTGGTGCCCGCCTGGTCGTCGGCCAGCCGGTCGGCCTCGGTGAGGCCCCTGCCGAGCACGGTCATGTCCTTGTCGAAGTTGTAGTAGTACGCGTCGTACGTCTGTCCGCCGACCGTGACCGTCTCGGCGCCGCGCGCCACCAGGCTCAGGTTCTCGTTGCCACGCGCCTTCAGGGAGGCGATCCGCGCGTCGTGCAGGGCCTTGAGCGAGCGGATGCCGTGGTCGTACGAGCCGTCGAGGCCCGAGCGCGCGACGGTGTGCCCGACGACCAGCCACAGCAGCACCACACCGGTGGCGGCGGTGGCGGCGACGAGGCCGTGGTTGAGGACGCGGTTGGTGCGCCGGTACGTACGGTGCTGGGCCCAGCCGAGCGCGGCCAGGGCGAGCACGCCGAGCGCTATCGCCGCCCAGGGGTACGGCGTCGCGTCCCCGTAGTCGGCGTCGAGCCGCTGGTTCTCCGTGGTGTAGAGATCCTCCGCCGCCGGGAGCATCTCGTTCTGCATCTTCTCGTTGGCGTACCGCAGATACGCGCCGCCGACCGGATATCCCTGGCGGTTGTAGGTCCGGGCGCGCTCGATGAGCCCCTTGTACTCGGGCAGCAGCTGGTTCAGCTTGGCGACGGTCGCCTCGGAGGGGGAGCCCGGCTCCGCGTTGGCGGCGGCCGTGACGAGCCCCGCGGCGGCCGCACGGATGTCCTTCTCGTACCGGTCGCGTGAGTCCGCGGTCTCCTGCCCGCCGGCCAGGAACCCGCTGGAGGCGGCCGTGTTGGCGTCGGCCAGCGAGCGGTAGATGCCGGCCGCGCCGGCACTGAGCGGCTGGCTGCGGTGCAGCACGTCGTCGGCGGCGGCCGCGCGCTCGGAGGTCTGCCAGGCGGTGACCGCGCCGAACGCGACGACGAGCAGCGCGAGGACGGCGCCGATGATCCGCAGCCGCCCCGGCTCGGTGGTCGCGGCGGCCCGCACCCGCTCGACACCCTCGGCGAAGGCGGTACGGCGGGGGGCCGGAGGCGGGCCCGGTCGTGCGGGTGAGCCGGGCTGAGGGGGGACGGTGGGCAGGGCGGAGCCCACCTGTGGTGGCGCCGCGCTGCTCTTCGGCGGGTGTGTCACTTGACCTCCCCCATGGTCATCCGTTCGCCGCCAAGTATCACCGCCCGGACTGACATCCGCACCAGCCTTCACTCGATCTTGATCGGATCGCAGCGCAACCTGCGGAATGACGGCGCGGGGAGCCTTCCGCACCACCCCCTGCCGATGAACACGCCGGGTGCGTCGGATCGGTTCCCTTGTACCCTTCGCCGACATGCACGGACGACCCCGGCACGACCCCGGCACTCCCCGCATGGCACGCCACGACTGGTGGGGCGTGGTCCTCGAAGCCCCCGACCCGCACGCGCTCGCCCGCTTCTACTCGGAACTCCTCGGCTGGGAGATCGCCAAGGAGGACGCCGACGAAGCGGCCCTCACCCCACCGGAGGGCGTGGCCTACCTCGCCTTCCAGCGCGCGGACGACTACGTCCCCCCGGTCTGGCCCGCCCGCGAGGGCGCGCAACGCATCACCATGCACCTCGACTTCGAGGTGACGGACCTGCGAGCCGCGGTGGCACACGCCCTGCACCTCGGCGCCCGCGAGGCCGACCACCAGCCCCAGGACAACGTCAGGGTTCTGCTCGACCCGGCCGGGCATCCCTTCTGCCTCTATGTGGACGGCGGTGACGGCGGCGACGGCGGTGACGGCGAGGACGAGTAGACGCGCTCGCGATCCGGGGCAGTTGATGCCCGTGCGAGGATCGCGGCGTGACCGACATACGCTTCCGCCGCGCCGAAGACGCCGACCTCGCCCGTGTCGTTCGCCTGCGTGACGATGCCGCGCGCTGGATGCTCACCCAGGGCATCACCGGCCAGTGGCGGCCCGGCGAGCTGGACGAGAGCCACTTCCGCCGGATCCTGGCCAGTGGCGAGGTCTGGCTCGCCGAGGCCGACGGCCGCCTGGCCGGGGCCTGGGAGCTGTGGTGGGAGGACGAGGACGCCTGGGGGCCGCAGCCGCCGGTGGCCGGTTACGTCCACCGGCTGATGGTGGACCGCGGCAGTGCCCCGCCCGGGACGGGGCGACTGCTTCTGCAGGCCGCGGAGCGTCGTGTGGCCGCGGCGGGGCGGGCGTTGGCGCGCCTGGACTGCCTGGCCGGCAACGAGCGCCTGAACACCTACTACCTGAACGCCGGCTACCAGGCCGTCGGCCACAAGGCGGGCAAGCCGCAGCCGGGCGGTGCGCCCAAGTCGTTCACGCTCCTCGAAAAGGCCGTCGGGTCCGCCGTCGCCGAGCAGGCAGAACGCGCACCCGGCGCTCAGTCCCCCTTCATCTCCCAGTAGGCCCGGGCCCGCTCCCGCGCCTCCGCCCGCGCCCCCAGTCGGTCCAGGCCCAGCAACACCGCGCCCAGGACCGGGCTGGCCGTCACCACCCGGATGTCGGCCTTGGGGGCCCGGGAGGACAGCAGGTCGCGGAGGGTGTCGTCGAGTTGGGCGTGGCCGGCGGTCAGGACGCTGCCGCCCAGGAGGACCGGGGTCTCCTCGGTGAGGAGGTCGAGACGGGTCAGGGCGACCGTGGCCATCGTCGCGACCTCCTCCGCGAGGCGGTGCACGATCGAGCGGGCGACCGGGTCGCCCTGTACGGCCGTCTCGAAGAGGACCGGGGTCAGTTCGTGCCGGCGGCCGTGTTCGACGTGCTCCAGGTGCAGGGCCTCGATCAGCGCGTACATGGAGGGGAGGCCGAAGTGGGCCGGGAGCGTGCGGACCAGCTCCGTCGGCTCGCCGCGGCCGTCCTCCGCGCGGGCCGCGTACCAGAGGGCCTCCTCGGCCAGGCCCCAACCGCCGCCCCAGTCGCCGGAGATGCGGCCGATCGCCGGGAAGCGGGCGGTGCGGCCGTCGGGGCGCATGCCGACGCAGTTGATGCCCGCGCCGCAGACCACGGCCACGCCCCGAGGCTCGGCCACGCCCGCCCGCAGGATCGCGAAGGTGTCGTTGCGGACCTCCACCGACGCGCCCCACGCGCGTGTGTGCAGCGCGTCGGCCAACTGCTCCTCCTCGACCGGCAGATCGGCGTTGGCCAGGCAGGCGGAGACGTGCGAGGCGGCGGACAGGCCCGCGTCCGACAGGGCCCGCCCGACCGGGTCGGCCAGGGCGTCCATCGCCGCCTCCACGCCCACCGCCGGCGGGCGGAAGCCGCCGCCGCGGGCCGTGGCCAGGACCTCCCCCTCGCCGGTCACCACGGCCACGTCGGTCTTGCTGTTGCCCGCGTCGATGGCGAGAACACTCCCGGATTCAGGTGCGGTCAGGCCCACGCCAGGTGCTCCCGGTTGTGCGCGATCAGTCGGTCGGTGAGGGTGTCGGCGTACTCGTACTGGCCGATCAGGGGGTGGGCCAGCAGCGCCCGGAAGACGCGGTCCCGGCCGCCGCGCAGCGCCGCCTCCAGGGCCAGGTCCTCGTAGGTCGTCACGTTCGCCACCAGGCCCGCGTACAGCGGGTCCAGGTCCGGGACGGGGAGGGGGGTGGGGCCGGTCGGGCCGACCGCCGCCTGGACCTCGATCACCGCGTCGTCCGGCAGGAAGGGCAGCGTGCCCTTGTTGAGCGTGTTCACCACCTGGTACGGGCTGCCCGTGCCGCCCAGCAGGGCCGCCGCCAGGTCCACCGCCGCCTCCGAGTAGAAGGCGCCGCCCCGCTTGGCCAGCAGCGCCGGCTTCTCGTCCAGGGACGGGTCGCCGTACATCGCCAGCAACTCGCGTTCCATCGCGGCCACTTCGGCCGCCCGGGAGGGCTTGGTGCGCAGTTCTCGTACGACCTCGTCGTGGGCGTAGTAGTAGCGCAGGTAGTACGAGGGGACGACGCCCAGGCGGTCCAGGAGGGGGCGGGGCAGGCGCAGGTGGTCGGCGAGGGTGTCGCCGTGTTCGGCCAGGAGCTTGGGCAGGACGTTGGCGCCCTCGGGGCCGCCGAGGCGCACCCCCGTCTCCCAGGTGAGGTGGTTCAGGCCCACGTGGTCCAGGTGGACGTCCTTCGGGTCGGTGCCCAGCAGCGTCGCGAACGTGCGCTGGAGACCGATCGCCACGTTGCACAGGCCCACCGCACGGTGGCCCGCCTGGAGCAGGGCGCGGGTGACGATGCCGACCGGGTTGGTGAAGTCGATGATCCACGCGCGCGGGTTCGTACGGCGGACCCGTTCGGCGATGTCGAGGACGACCGGGACCGTCCGCAGCGCCTTGGCGAGGCCGCCCGCCCCGGTCGTCTCCTGCCCGATGCAGCCGCACTCCAGCGGCCAGGTCTCGTCCTGCTCGCGGGCCGCCTGGCCGCCGACGCGCAGCTGGAGCAGGACGGCGTCGGCGCCGTCTACTCCCGCGTCCAGGTCGGACGTGGTGACGATCCGGCCGGGGTGCGCCTGCCTGGCGAAGATCCGGCGGGCCAGGCCGCCCACCAGCTCCAGGCGTTCGGCGGCCGGGTCCACGAGCACCAGTTCCTCGATGGGCAGGGTGTCCCTGAGGCGCGCGAAGCCGTCGATGAGTTCGGGGGTGTAGGTCGAGCCTCCGCCGACCACGGTGAGTTTCATGTAGTGGTTAACCCTTCACTCCGGTGAGCGTGACGCCTTCCACGAACGCCTTCTGGGCGAAGAAGAACACGAGGATCACGGGGGCCATGACCAGCACGGTCGCGGCCATGGTGAGGTTCCAGTCGGTGTGGTGGGCGCCCTTGAAGGACTCCAGGCCGTAGGAGAGGGTCCAGGCGCCGGGGTTCTCCGAGGCGTAGATCTGGGGGCCGAAGTAGTCGTTCCAGGCGTTGAAGAACTGGAAGAGGGCGACGGCGGCGATGCCCGGCTTCGCCATCGGCAGGACCACCCGCAGCAGGGTGCGCAGGTCGCCGCAGCCGTCCACCTTCGCCGCGTCGACGTACTCGTTCGGGATCGTCATCAGGAACTGGCGCAGCAGGAAGATGGAGAACGCGTCCCCGAACGCCAGTGGGATGACCAGCGGCCACAGCGTGCCCGACAGGTCCAGCTGCTTCGCCCAGAACAGGTACATCGGGATGATGATCACCTGCGGGGGCAGCATCATCATCGAGATCACCAGCATGAGGGACAGATTGCGGCCCCGGAAGCGGAACTTCGCGAGCGCGTACGCCACCGGGACGGAGGACACCACGGTCAGCACGGTGCCGAGGCCGGCGTAGATCAGGGTGTTCTTCCACCAGGTGAGGAAGCCGGGCGTGTCGAAGACCTTCCGGTAGTTGCCCCACTCCCAGGTGTGCGGGATCAGGTCCCGGCTGAGCGCCTGGGTGTCGCTCATCAGCGAGGTCAGGAACACGAACACGAAGGGGAGCGTGAAGAACAGCGCGGCGGCGACGCCGAGGGAGTGGATCGCGATCCACTCCAGCAGGGCCCGGCGGCGGGCGGTGCGCTCCGCCCCGGACACCTGCGGCGCCGGCTTCACCGGCCGGTCCAGTACTTGGGTCATGGTCAGTCACCTGCCTGGATGAGACCGCCCCGGCGCCGCATCAGCAGTGCGGTGAACGCCATCGACAGGACGAAGAGGACCAGGGCGACGACACACGCGGAGCCGTAGTCGAAGCGCTGGAAACCGAGGTTGTAGACGAGCTGGGGGAGGGTGAGCGTGGACTTGTCCGGGTAGCCGGGCTCGAACTGGGTGCCCGCGCCCTGGATCACGCCCGAGGCGACCTTCCCCGCGATCAGGGGCTGGGTGTAGCACTGCATGGTCTGGATCACGCCGGTGACCACGGCGAACATCACGATCGGGGAGATGTTCGGCAGCGTGACGTACCGGAACCGCTGCCACGCGGACGCGCCGTCCAGCTCGGCCGCCTCGTACTGCTCCGCCGGCACGTCGAGCAGCGCGGCCATGAAGATGACCATCAGGTCGCCGACGCCCCACAGGAAGAGCAGGGTCAGGGCCGGCTTGGACCAGGTGGGGTCGTTGAACCAGCCCGGCGCCGGGATGCCGGTCTTCTCCAGGAGCGAGTTGACCGGACCCGTACCGGGGTTGAGCAGGAAGGCGAAGGCCATGGTCGCGGCGACCGGCGGGGCCAGGTACGGCAGATAGAACAGGGTGCGGAAGACACCCGTCCCCGTCTTGATCTTGGTGATGAGCAGGCCGACGCCGAGCCCGAAGAGGACCCGGAGGGTCACCACCACGACGACCAGCCACAGCGTGTTGCGCAGGGCCGGCCAGAAGAGCGGGTAGTGCTCGAAGACGTACGTCCAGTTCTTCCCGCCGCTCCACGTCGGCGGCCTGAAGCCGTCGTAGTGCATGAACGAGAAGTAGACCGTCGAGATCAGCGGGTACGCGAAGAAGACCGCGAAGCCGATCAGCCAGGGCGACATGAAGGCGGCCGTGCGCAGTGCTTGTCTCCGCTGCTTCGACGCCAGGGTGATGGTGCTCATGGCTACTTCGCCTGCGCGATGTCGGTGTCGATCTGGGCGGCCGTCTTCTTCAGGCCGGCCTTCAGATCGGTGACCTTGCCGCTCTCGTAGTCGTAGCCGAACTGCTGGATCGTCACCAGGTACACGCCGCCGTTGATCGAGGCGGGAGTGGTGGTGGAGTCCGGGTTCGCGGCGATGTCCAGGAAGGTCTTGAACCGGGGGTCGTACTTCAGCTTCGGGGACTTCAGCGCGGCGAGCGTGGAGGGCACGTTGTGGATGCCGTTGGCGAAGCCGACCACCGCGTCCGTGTTCGTGGTCATGTACTTCACCAGTTCCCAGGCCGCGTTCTGCTGGTGGCTGGTGGCCGCGATGCCGGCGATGGTGCCGGTGATGTAGCCCTTGCCGTACTGGTCGGCCTGGTCGTCCGGGACGGGCAGGGGGGCCACCCCGATGTCGAACTTCGGCTTGGTGTCGAGCGCCATCCCGAGCCGCCACTCGCCGTCCAGCTGCATGGCGACCTGACCGGTGTGGAAGGGGTGCCTGGCGCCCCACTCGTCACCCAGCGTGGCCCGGAACTTCTCCAGCTTCTGGAATCCGCCGAGTTCGTCGACCAGCCGCTTCTGGAGGGTGAAGCCCTTCTCGAACGCCGGGTCCTTGGCCACGTTGGACTTGCCGGCCTTGTCGAAGTACGTCGGCGAGAACTGCCCGAAGTAGTGCTCGGTCGTGGACTCCCAGCCGTGGTAGTCCGGCATGAAGCCCAGCTGCTTGTAGCTGTCGCCCTGCGGGATCGTCAGCTTCTTGGCGTCGGCCTCGAATTCGGACCACGTCTTCGGCGGGGCCGTGATGCCCGCCTTCTCGAACGCCGTCTTGTTGTAGTAGAGGCCGTACGCGTCGCCCAGCAGCGGCACCGCGCAGCGGTTGCCGTCGAACTGGGTGTACTCGTTCATCGGCTTCGGGAAGGTCGTCTCCGGGTCGATGCCCGACTTCTTGAAGAAGGGGTTGAGGTCCACCAGCGCGCCCGAGGAGCAGAACTTGCCCACGTTGTTGGTGGTGAAGGAGGAGATCACGTCCGGTGCCTGGTCGCCGCCGGAGCGCAGCGCCTGGTTGATCTTGTCGTCGGTCATGTTGCCGACGATGTTCACGTGGATGTTGGGGTGCGCCTTCTCGAAGCCGGCGACCAGGTCCTTGACCGCCTTCACCTCGTTCGGCGCGCTCCACGCGTGCCAGAAGTTGATCGTCGTGTCCTTGGAGGCGTCGTCGGTGGCGCCGGAGTTGGACTGGCCCGTACAGGCGGTGGCGAGCAGGGCGAGGGAGGCGGTTACCGCGAAAGCCGCTTTTCGGGCAATGGAGGGTATGGCTGAGGGCATGACTTCGGGCATGGCGAGGTCTCCCGGGGCAGGGGTGGGTGAGGAGAGGGGGACTGCGGAGGGGGGCGGGCTCAGTGCGAGGTGTCGAAGACCTCGTCGCGGGTGGTCGCTAGCGCGGACTCCAACGCGCCGCGCAGCACGGGGTGTTCACGTACGTCGCCGACGACGAGCCGGGGGCGGGCCGCCGCCAGCTCCTCCAGCTCGGCCTGGACGAGGGCGCGCAGCACCTCGCCGCCGGCCGTCAGGGCGGAGCCGCTGAGGACGACGAGTTCGGGGTCGAGGACGGAGACGAGCGAGGCGAGACCGGTGGCCAGCCGGGTCGCGTAGGTGGCGAGCAGCTCCCGGTGGGGGCCGCTCGCATGGTCGGCGGCGCGTGCCAGGAGTTCCGCGGCGGCCTCGGTGTGCGGCCCCGACGGCACGTCCTCGATGCCGAGTTCGCGGGCCAGCTTCGGTACGGCCTGGGAGCCGGCCAGCTCCTGGTAGCCACCGCTGTTGGCCTTGGTCACCTGGCGCACCAGGGGGGTGCCTGGCACGGGCAGGAAGCCGACCTCGCCGGCGCCGCCGGTCCAGCCGCGGTGCAGCCGGCCGCCGAGGACCAGGGCGGCGCCCATGCCCTCCTCGTTCCACAGCAGCACGAAGTCCGCGTGCCCCTGGGCCGCGCCGAGCCGCTGTTCGGCGATGGCGACGAGGTTGACGTCGTTCTCGTACTCGACCGGCATCGGGAGCGCCGCCGCGAGTTCGTCGAGCAGCGTGGGGGAGTGCCAGCCGGGCAGGTGGGAGGCGTAGCGCAGCCGGCCGGTGCCCGGGTCGAAGGCGCCGGGGGTGCCGATGACCAGCCGGTGGACGTGGTCCCGGGCCAGCCCGGCGGCCTTGACGGCGCCGTCGAGGGCGTCGGTGACCTGCTGGACGACCGGGTGGGCGGGGCGGCGGCCGGGGGTGGGCAGTTCGTACTCGCCGACCGTGCGGCCGGTGATGTCGGCGACGGCGGCGCGGATGCGGTGCGGAGTGACGTCGAGCCCGGCGGCGTACGCGGCCGTGGGGTTGACCGCGTAAAGCTGGGCGTTGGGGCCCGGCCGGCCCTCGCTGGTGCCGGTGACCCGGACCAGACCGGCCGCTTCCAGACGGGCCAGCAGCTGGGAGGCGGTCGGCTTGGACAGGCCGGTGAGCTTGCCGATCCGGGTGCGGGACAGCGGCCCGTGCTCCAGCAGGAGATCCAGGGCGGCGCGGTCGTTCATGGCGCGCAGGACGCGCGGGGTGCCCGGCGTACCGGCGGTTCCTGCCATGGGGGTCGACACCTGCCTTTCCAACTGCCCAGCTTCCCAGTGACCTGGTCATGACGTCCAGTCTTGATCACCGGGGCGCCGGAAGATCACTGTTAGGAAACTTTCCTATTCGGGTGGGAGGAACGTAAGCCCAGGACGAAGAGGGCGTCAATAGACAACGCCCCCGAGGCAACAGAGTCGTTACCTCGGGGGCGTGCCGTAAGGGGGTGCGGGCCTGCTTCACAGGCCTGCGTCAAGCGGGGTGCCGGACTACCTGACCGTCACGTGGTCACCGGCGGAGGTCTTGGCCGCGGTGGTGGCCGTACCCGTGAAGACGAAGCGGTAGGTGCCGCTCTTGGTCGCCGTCACCGTGGTGGACAGGGCGCCCCCGGTGCCGGAGGTGATCGCCTTGACGTTCTTGTACGAACCGCCGTCCGCCTTGAACTGGAGCAGGACCGTCCGGCCCTGGTAGCCCGTGTACTTCAGGCTTTCCCAGTTCGCCCGGGTCAGCTTGCCCTTGACGGTCAGCGTCTTGCCCTTGGCCGCGGGCTCCGGGGAGGCGTTCACGGTCACCTTGGCGGCGCGCTGCACGTTCGCCGAGGCGAGGTTGCCCCAGATGGTCACGTCGGTCTCGTTGTGCAGGTAGTCGTCCGAGACGGTGCCGTCGGCGTGGGCGTACAGGCCCGCGGCCTTCCAGGTGGTGGCGTCCGCGGCCTCGAACAGGGAGTCCCCCGGGTCCACGGTGATCGTCTCGGTGCAGCTCTCGGTGACCGTGGTGTCCGTCGTGGCGGTGGGCGTGCAGCTCGGCGCCGCCTCCGGGTCCAGCTCGTTGGGCATGGTCCGCAGGGTGCCGCGGTAGAGGATCACCGCCTGGAACGTCTTCTTCTGGTCGATGACCAGGTCCTTGGGGCGGGTCAGGGTGTAGGACACCGGCACGGTCACGGCCTTGCTGATGCCGACGACGACCGGCTTGCCGTTGTTCACGGTCACGCCGGCGAAGGTCAGGTCGGGCGTGCCGGCCGCGGAGGCCGCGGGTGCGGCGAGGCCGGCGAGTGCCAGGGCACCGGACAGGGCCGTGCCTATGGCGAGCTTTCTCATGTTTCCCCACATTCGGAGGGGGCCCCCGGGCGGCGTCGCGCTCCAGAGCAAGGGCCCTTGTGGAGGTGACCCTAAAGGATCACCGTATGCGGAGGGAACGCGGGGTTCCTGTGAAGACGATCTGAATCCCCGGGTGCGTCACGAGTCCGTCACGGATCTGGTTTTCGCTGGTCAGAGGGCTTAGATTCACGATTCGTGCCCGATGGAAGACTGGTGCTGAGGCTCTGGCTGAGCACGTTCGCGAGCTTTCTGCCGTTGATGGTGATCATGGCCCTGGTCGAGGCCTCCGACGACGGCTTCGCCTGGCCGACGCTCGGCGATCTCCTCCCCGTGCCGCTCGTGTGGGCGGTGCTGGCTCTCCTCGGCGCCCTCTATGTGCACGGGGCCCTGATACGACGTGCCCGGGGCACCGGGATCCCGGTCACCGTGGCGGCCCTCGCGGAGACACAGGAACGCACTTTCCCCGCCGGGCCGCCGGCGCGGCTGAGGACCCTGCTGGACACGTCCGAGCGGGCGTTCGCCGTGATGGGCGGGGAGGAGCGACTGGAGTTCCGCTGGCGTCCGTTCCGTGGCCGGCAGTCCGTCGCCGGTTCGGTGACGTTCGAACCCTCGGGCGAGGCCCGGGTGTGGATCCGGGCGGGGGAGGGGCTGACGAGCATGCAGGGGGTGCGCAGGGCGAGTGCGTTCGTGGCGCTGTGCCAGATGGCGAGGATGGTGGGGGCGGAATGAAAAAGCGTCACATCGCGGCGGCGGTGCTGCTGCTGGGCGCGGTGGCGTGTTCGGCGCAGGAGAAGCCGGTCGCCCGTGCGACGCCCTCCGCGTCCGTGCCCTCCTGCCGCTCCGGTGCCATCCACTGGCGTACGACCGCGGCGGAATGGCGGCTCACCGAGGTCTCCCCGGTGGTGACGGTCGGCAAGAGCGACGTCAGGGCCGGGAAGTACGCGCACTTCGCGTTCCCGGCCGTCCACGTGCGCACGGTGACGGCGAGCGTGGAGACCAGCGCGCCGAGCGTCTCGGACCGGCGTGTGCTGGCCTCGCTCGCCGACCGCCTCAGCGTGGACGTGGCCATGCTGGGCAAGCCCGGCCGGACGACCGTGAACCGGAAGCAGGACCTGGTCACGGTGGACCTCCGCGGAGTCCCGGGCCGCTTCGTCGAGGCCGACGGGGTCCACGTCGTGCAGGCGAGCTTCACCGTCACCTGTGCCGGCCGGGACACCGACCTGTACGGCAGCGTGACCACCTGGGACGGCGACGGCAGTGCGCTCCTGCGATGCGGAAGGCACCCCGGCAAGGACGCCTGGGTCCGCGAGGGCTACCGCCTGGCCTGCGGAACTACTTCGGCGCCGACCGCTGCTGCGGAGTGATCGGCGTCGCCGCCTCCGACTGCGGGGACGCGGTGTTCGAGTAGACCGAGGGTGCCGCCACCGAGGCCGTCGGGTCGGGGGTGTCCTCGGTGTCCTCCGTGGCCGTCGCCCCGCCCACGATGCGGATGCTGGCCGCGTCGAACGCCCGCTTGATGCGCCAGCGCAGCTCGCGTTCCACGGCCACCGCCTTGCCCGGCATGGTCTTGGCCGAGACCCGGACCACCATGGAGTCGATCAGCACGCTGTCCAGGCCGAGCACCTCGATCGGCCCCCACAGCAGCTCGTTCCAGGGCTCTTCCTTGGTCATCTGCTCGGCGACCTCGTCCAGCGTGGCCTTCACCCGGTCCAGGTCCTCGCTCGCCCGTACGGTCACGTCGACCCCGGCGGTCGCCCAGCCCTGGGAGAGGTTGCCGATCCGCTTGACCTCGCCGTTGCGGACGTACCAGATCTCGCCGTTGTCACCGCGCAGCTTGGTCACCCGCAGCCCGACCTCGATCACCTCGCCGGAGGCCACGCCCGCGTCGACCACGTCACCGACGCCGTACTGGTCCTCCAGGATCATGAACACGCCGGAGAGGAAGTCCGTGACCAGGTTCCGGGCACCGAAACCGATCGCCACACCGGCCACACCGGCCGAGGCCAGCAGCGGGGCCAGGTTGATCTTGAAGGTGGACAGCACCATCAGCGCGGCCGTGCCGAGGATCAGGAAGCTCGCCACCGAGCGCAGCACCGAGCCGATCGCCTGCGAGCGCTGCCGGCGCCGCTCGGCGTTGACCAGCAGCCCGCCCAGCGCGGTGCCGTCCACCGACTCCACGGTCCGGTTCATCCGGTCTATCAGCTTGGTGATCGCCCGCCGCACCGCCGCTCTGAGCACGAACGCCACGACCAGGATCAGCAGGATCTGCAGGCCCATCGCGAGCCAGGTCGACCAGTTCTGCTCCACCCAGCTCGCCGCGTTCGTCGCGCTCTCCTGGGCGTCCTGGAGCGTCGGCACGGCCGGGGCCGTGGACCCCGACGGAGACGGGGACGGCGTCGCACCGGCGGCCTGTAGGACGACGGGCAAGGACACGGCGGGTACCTCCATGGTGCTGGCCGGTCCGCTCCGGTGGGGCGGTCAAGGTCACGAAAAGGTCACCGGACGGACAGGACCACCACACTAACGGGGCATTGTGTGTGTGCCATGCCGTTCCGCGGTGGAGAGGCTCAGGAGAGACCGGTCTCACCCGGGCTTGAACAGGCCATGATCCTGGGGATGAATCAGGTGTGGTCGAAAACACTCCCAGCCCGTTACCGGGACATGGTGGCGCTTCCACCAGGCAAGAGGGGAGACTGACTGCAGATCGTCCCGGCGCGAGCCACGCGCCGCCGACGCCCAAGGAGGCCCCCGTGCCGCATGTCCTGGTCCTCAACGCGTCGTACGAGCCACTCGGCGTCGTACCGCTTCGTCGCGCTCTCGTCCTCGTCCTGGAGAACAAGGCGGTCTCCCTCGAGGAATCCGGCGCCTATATGCACAGCGCAACCGTCACAGTCCCCGCACCCAGCGTGGTCCGGCTCAAGCGATTCGTCCGGGTTCCCTATCGGGGGCCCGTTCCTCTTACCCGCAGGGCGCTGTTCGCCCGCGACGGGGGCCGGTGCATGTACTGCGGTGGCGTCGCAACCAGCGTCGACCACGTCATCCCGCGCAGCCGCGGGGGCAAGCACGTCTGGGACAACGTGGTGGCCTCCTGCCGCCGCTGCAACCACGTGAAGGCCGACAAACACCTCGTCGAGATCGGCTGGCGGCTGCGCCACAAACCGGCCCCGCCTTCCGGTCTGGCCTGGCGCATCATCGGGACCGGCCATAGGGACCCGCGCTGGCTGCCCTACTTGCAGCCGTTCGGCGCGGACGACGCCATGGCCCGGATCGACGGCATCTCCGCCTGACGATCCGGGCCTTTGTGTACCCCGTGGCCGAGCGGCTCCGTTCAGCCGCGGGGTCCTTCCACGCGCGCCCCGCGTACGGCGTACAGGGCGGCGCCCACGGAGAACGCCACCAGCGCAGCTGCCCAGGCGCCCGGTTGCGCACCCGGCTGCATCGGCCACGCCCACACCGTCGCCGCGCGCCCGCGCGCCCCCGAGGAGCCCAGATACACGGCGGTGACGTACCCGAAGACGGGCAGCCAGCTCAGCCGTGCGCCGAGCAGTACGGCTGCCGCCGCCGTGAGCCCCGTACACCCGAGTACGTTGCGGATCACCGTCGCGGGCCCGAAGACCTCCGGATGCCCGAGCACCGCGAGCGGCAGCAGCGCCGCCGCCAGCGCGGTCAGCGCCGCCAGCTGCAGCAGCCGGCGCGGCCACCAGGGGCGTACGGCGGTCCGGTCGAGTTCGTCCGACGCCGTGTACAGGGTCGTGCCGATCACGGCGGCGGCCAGCAGGGGGGCCAAGGCGACGATGGGCACCCGGCGGTCGGGGTCCACATAGGTGTCCAGGCGGCCGGCGGCCCAGAGCGCGAAGGCGGCGGTGCCGGCGAGGGCGGCCAGGGCGGCCGGCAGCGCGCGGGAGCGCGCGTACAGAAGGAGTCCGGTCACAGGGACGGCACCCCCTTCGGGTCGCAGTCGCCCCGGGCGGCGAAGTACGCGGACAGCCACGCGCGGCGCTCGTCCCCGGTCATCGCCGCGAAACGGGCCTTGGCGGCGCGGCGCTCGCGCAGCTCCGCGCGGTGGGACGCGTCTCCCTGGGCGTCCAGGTCGTCGAAGTACTTCTGCTGGGGGCTCGGCGCCAGGTAGGCCGCCACGACGTCGTCCGCCCGCTGCACACGGGGGTCTTCCTGCTTCTCGAAGGGGCAGTCGCGGTTCTGCAGCGACGCCACGGCCTGCCACGCGAACTCCGTCGGGCTGGTCAGCCGGCCCCGTACCACCGACCAGCCGAACGGCGCCAGGGTCGGCAGCTCGGCCTCGTGGGCACGGGGGGCGCCGCCCCGGTCCGCCCACCGCACCGGCAGGTTCCGTACGCCCTTCAGCTTGCCGGTGACCCCCGACAGAGCCTCCCTGACCTGCGGGAGCATGCCCGCGTACCGGGCGTTGACACAGACGGCCGGGGTGGTGGAGGTGTCGCAGACCTGACGGTGGACGAGCGGGTCCCGGTGCCACAGGCCGTTCCCGGTGTGGGCGAGCAGTGCCCCCGCGGTCACGGCGACGGCCAGGGGCACCAGGGCCTTCACCCGGCGTCGGGCGGCATACGCCAGTGTGGCCGCGACCGCCAGCCCGCCCGTCCACAGCGCCATCGCCACCGGCTGCCACCACACCGGCAGCGAGGCGGACGGGACGGGAAACGCGGGATTGAGGTGGATGCCGGAGCCCGACCGGGCGGTCGACGCCATACCGAGCCCCACGTACCCGGCCATCGCCAGCAGCGGCGCCGCCAGCCGGGTGGGGACGACGCGACCCACCACATGCCCCAGCAGTGCGGCGGCGGCCACGGCCACCGCGTCCCCCGGCAGCAGGGCCAGGTGCGGCCGGTCGCCCCGGGCGAAGGGCCAGGTGGCGAGCATCGCGAAAGCCGCTGCGACCAGGTAGCCGGCCACCACCCAGGCGACGACCGGCAGGGCGGACGCCAGGAACCGCGCGAGCGGTGTGCGTACGACCGTCCCCCACAGTTCCTCGGTGTGCCGCCGCCGCTCCCGGCCGCCCTGCCAGCAGCCCGCGGCGGCGGCGAACGGGGCGGTGATCAGCACCGCCGTGTGCAGTTCGGCCGCGGTCTCCGCCCAGCCGCCCTGCCAGCGGGCCGAGGACCCGGCCAGCATCGCGCCGAGCGTCAGCAGGATCCCCGCCCCGGCGAAGGGAGCGAAGCCGCGGACCGACTCGGCGCGCAGCGGGTGCCGGGTCCGGACGGCCGCCGTCGGTTCCGTCACGAGGGTCATCGCGCCGCCTCCGTGCCCCGGGGCGCGCGGTGGGCCCGCAGCGCGGCGGTGTACCCGCGCTCGATCGGGTGGTCGCCCGGGCCGTGCGAGGCCGCGCCGAGCGCGGTGAGCGCCTCGGGGGTGCCCCGGTAGGCGATCCGGCCCCGGTCCAGGAGGGTGACCTCCGTGCAGGCGGCGGCCACGTCCTCCACCAGGTGGGTGGAGACCACCACGGTGGCCGACGCCCCCAGCTCCCTCAGCAGCTCGCGGAACTCCACGCGCTGCTCGGGGTCGAGCCCCGCGGTCGGCTCGTCCAGCAGCAGCACGCTCGGGTCGTTGACGATGGCCTGGGCGATGCCGACGCGGCGGACCATGCCCCCGGACAGCGTCTTGATCTTCGCGTCGATGCGGTCGGCGAGCCCGACCCGGGCCACGGCCCGCTCCACGGCGGCCGGGACCCGGGCGCCGGGCAGCTCCTTCAGCCAGGCCACGTACGCCACGAACTCCCGCACCGTGAAGCCGGGGTAGTAGCCGAACTCCTGGGGAAGGTAGCCGAGCCGGCGCCGGATCTCGGCCCGCCCGCGCTGGTCGGTACTGTCCTGCCCGACGATCTCCACCCTTCCGCCGGACGGCTGCGCCACCGTGGCCAGCACCCGAATCAGAGAGGTCTTGCCGGCCCCGTTCGGCCCGAGCAGCCCGTGCACGCCGGTGCCGAGGGCCAGGTCGACCGAGTCGAGCGCAAGGGTCTTGCGGTGCCGGACCCGTAGGCCGGTCACGCGTATGGAACTCACGATGTCTCCAGGGATGGGGCCGGGACGGACCGCGGGGCGGTCGCGCGGCTGCCGTTCGAATGGTTCGGGGGCGGCGAGGCCGCCGTGGGCGGGCCGCCCGGTGGTCGCGAAAGCCGGTGCGGCCCATGAAGCAAGAGGAAGCAGGCGCCGGGCGGGGCGGTCGAGGACCGGAGAGGGTCCTACGGCGCCCCTCGTCGTCAGCTGCGGATCAGGCGGTCGTAGGCCGGGCGGCGGGCGACCAGCAGTGCGGCGCTCAGGGCGGCCGCCGCGGCCCACGCGCCCTGCGTCCCGGTGCCGTCGAGGCAACGGGAGAGCTGCTCGGCCAGCCGTGCGCCGGCTCCGTCGGCCGGCGCCGCGGACACCGGTGCGAGGACGGCGCACAGCCAGCCCCCGGCCGTGACGCCGGACGCCGTGCGGCAGCCGACGAAGGAGGCCAGGGCCAGCGAGCCCAGCGTCAGCGCCAGCCCCGGCAGCAGCCAGGCCGCGGCCGCCGGAGCGCCGGAGGCGGGCAGCAGCAGGCCGGCGACGGTCAGCAGCGGCAGGCTCACCCCGAGGACGGCGGCCGTCCGGGTCAGCGCCAGCCGCAGCCCGCCGGCCGGGGTGGCCGCGACGACCTCGTACAGCGGGTCGGCGTGCGGCCCGTAGGACAGGGCGACCCCGGCCACGGGCACGACGGGGGCGATCGCCAGCAGCAGCGCCCGCGCGTCGGGGAACCCGCCCCCGTACCCCAGGGCCATCGCCCCCACGGCGACCAGCAGCACCGCGGGCAGCCAGGCCCCGCGCACGGCGGGCCCGACGGCCCACAGGAGCCGGGCGAGCCGGGGTGGTGCCGGGGCCGGAGGTGCCTCCGGGGCGACCTGCTTCAGTACCGGCGGCGCCGCCGCCAGCACCGACTCCCGCACCTGGGCCAGCACCGCCCCCGCCGCCGTACCGTGCACCGCCCGCGACACCCGCGCCGCGCATCCGGCGCAGCCCTCCAGGTGCTTCTCCAGGGACCACGCGTCCGGCTCCGGAAGGGAGCCGTCGGCGTAGCGGGCGATGAGACCGTCGGAGGCGTGCCAGGTGCGCGCATTGCCGTTGCTCATGCCATGCCTCCCAGCGGGGACGGGTTCAAGTGGCCCAGGGCCGTGCGTAGTTCGGCGCGGGCGCGCCGGGCGCGGGACTTGACCGTGCCCTCGGGTATGCCGAGCAGCCGGGCCGCCTCACGGGTGCTCAACCCGTCGACGACGGTCGCGCGCAGCACCTCGCGCAGCTCGGGGGAGATCCGGTCGAGGGCGGCGCCGACATCGCCGTACTCCAGCCCGGCCAGCACCCTGTCCTCGGCGGAGGCGGCGGGCTCGTACCCCCCGTGGGGCTCGGGTTCCAGCGGCGGCCCCGCCACCCGCGCGGCCCGCTCCTGTGCCCGACGCGCGTCGACCAGCCGCCGCGCCGCGATCGTCCACAGCCAGCCGCCGGCCTCCTCCCCGCGATGCCCGGCCGCCGACCGCCACACCGTGACGAAGGTGTCCTGCAGTACTTCCCGTACGACCTCCGGATCGGCGCAGCGCCGCGTCAGCCGGGCGTGCAGCCATCCCGCGTGCCGGTCGTACAGGTCGGCCATCGCCGCCGGATCCCCCGCCGCGACGGCCCGCAGCAGAGCCGCGTCCCCCGCGCCGTCCTTCTCCCGCTGGCCCCCCATGGGGCGGAACAGTCTCACACCCCGTCTATCGACCGGCCGGGGGCCCACGGATCACGAGGCGCGCACATCCGTGCTCCACCGCCCTGGAGAGTGCCATCGCGGTCTCGGGGTAGGCCTGCCTTTGACCCTCGCAAGCCGCGGCATCCGGCCCGGCGAAAAGACCCGGACAATCTGGGCAACCCGCCTAACAGACTCAGAGGCAAGGAGGCCCCCGTGGCCGCACCCGCGCATCCCTCGATTCCGGCCCAGTGGAAACCCGTGGCGGAGCAGTCCGCCGAGACCCACGAGGCGCCCGCCGGTGTCTTCAGCGCGGAGAGCGCGAGCGCCGAGGCGCCGCTGACCAGCGAGCCGCCGCTGCCCGACGCCGAGCCCCTGACCAGCGAGCCGCCGCTCGCCGACGCCGCCCCGCTGACCAGCGAGTCCGACCCCGTCCCGGCCTCCTTCGGCGCGGGGCTGTAGATGGCCGCGGCGCTCGAGGACGAGCAGCTGGCCCGGCTCGCCGGGCTGCACGGGGTCGCCACCTCCTACAGCCCCGCCCCGGACCGTACGGTCGCGGTCTCCGTCTCCGCCGTGGTCGCCGCCCTGGCCGCCCTCGGCGTCGACGCGAGCACCCCGGACGCCGTCCGCACCGCGCTCGCCGCACGGGAGCGCGAGCTGCGCGCCCGGCTGCTGCCGACGACGGTGGTCCAGTGGGCCGGCACCGAGGGGCCGCCGCCCGCCTTCGCCGCGCTGCCGCCCGGCACCCGCCTGCGCGTCGAGACCGAGCAGGGGGAGGAGCGGGACGGGACCGAGGGGCTGCCCGCCGGTGTGCACCGGGTGAGCGCCACCGCACCCGACGGACGCACCGGGCACACCCACCTCATCGTCGCCCCCGACCGGCTGCCCGCCCCCGCCACCCGCTCCCACGGCCTGCTCGTCCAGCTGTACTCGCTGCTCTCCCGGCGCTCCTGGGGCATGGGCGACCTCGGTGATCTCGCCGAGCTGGCCGGCTGGGCCGCGCGTACCGCCGGAGCCGGGTTCGTACAGGTCAACCCGCTGCACGCGGCCGTACCCGGGACCCCGACCGACCCGTCCCCGTACCGGCCGTCCTCGCGCCGCTACCCCGACCCCGTCCACCTGCGGATCGAGGAGATCCCCGAGTTCGCGTACGTCGAGGACCAGGGCCGTGTCCGCGCCCTGCTGGAGCGCGCCGAGCGGCTGCGCGCCGACGTCCTGGACAAGGGCGCCCTCATCGACCGGGACGCGGTGTGGGAGCTGAAGCGGCAGGCCCTGGAGCTGGTCGTCCGGGTCCCGCTCGGACCCGGACGGCAGGCCGCGTACGACGCCTTCCGCGCCGAGGAGGGGCAGGCGCTGGAGGACCACGCCACCTGGTGCGCCCTCGCCGAGACCCACGGCCCCGACTGGCACGGCTGGCCCGAGGGGCTGCGCGACCCGCGCTCCGCCGAGACCGCCCGGGCCCGCGCCGAGCTGGCCGGCCGGGTCGACTTCCACGCCCGGCTCGCCTGGCTCACCGACAGCGGGCTCCGCGCCGCCCAGCGCGCCGCCCGGGAGGCCGGCATGCCCGTCGGGATCGTCCACGACCTCGCCGTCGGCGTGCACCCCGGGGGCGCGGACGCCTGGGCCCAGCAGGACCACTTCGCCGCCGGCATGTCGGTCGGCGCCCCGCCCGACGCCTTCAACGCCCGCGGCCAGGACTGGGGGCTGCCCCCCTGGCGCCCCGACCGCCTCGCCGCCTCCGGCCACGCCCCCTACCGCCACCTCCTGCGCGCCCTCTTCCGCTACGCCGGCGCCCTGCGCATCGACCACGTGATGGGCCTGTTCCGGCTGTGGTGGGTGCCCGTCGGCAGCCCGCCCACCGAGGGCACCTACGTCCGCTACGACGCCGACGCCATGCTCGCCCTGCTCCTCCTGGAGGCCTCCCGCGCCGGATCGGTGGTGATCGGCGAGGACCTGGGCACCGTGGAGCCGGGGGTGCGCGAGACGCTGCAGCGGCGCGGGGTGCTCGGCACCTCCGTGCTGTGGTTCGAGCGGGACTGGGAGGGCGACGGCCACCCGCTGCCGCCGGAGCGCTGGCGCGCCGACTGCCTGGCCACCGCCACCACCCACGACCTGCCGCCCACCGCCGCCCGGCTCACCGGCGACCACGTCGACCTGCGCGACCGCCTGGGCCTGCTGACCCGCCCGGTCACCGAGGAGCGCGCGGAGGCGACCGCGGACACCGCGGAGTGGCTCGCCCTGCTGGGCAGCCTGGGCCTGCTCGACAGCCCGGCCGCCGGGCCCCCGGGATCCGACGAGGAGGCGGAGATCCAGGGCGTGTACCGCTTCCTGCTGCGCACCCCGGCCCGCCTGATCGGCGTCTGGCTCCCGGACGGCGTCGGCGACCGCCGCCCGCAGAACCTGCCGGGTACCTGGGACCAGTACCCGAACTGGCGCCTGCCGATCGCCGACGCGGACGGCAGGCCGGTGCCCCTGGAGGAACTGACGGCGTCACCTCGGCTCAGGGCGCTGCTGACGGCTCTCCGGCAGGGCGGGTCCGCATAGGGCACCCCGGGCGCGCGGCCTTCCTGGGCGTTCGCTAACTTGAGAACGTGGACAAGAAGAACGCCCTGCGCGCCGGCGCCCTGGCTGCCGGTACGACGCTGATGATGCTGCTCATGTCGTCCCCCGCGCTCGCGCTGACCCGCGACGACGGTGACGACCCCGGCACGGGCCTGAGCGTCGGCGCGACGCTGGGCCTGTACGTGCTGCTTCCGCTGGCGCTGTTCGCGATCATCACCGGGCTGGTGATGGTCCTGGACAAGTCCAAGATCCGCGTGGTCAAGCCCGGCACGGCGAAGGCCAAGGCGAAGGCCTGAGCGCCCATCTGATCTCTGCCCAGGGCGCCGATCTGCCGCATGTGTGCGGTGGGGTCGGCGCCCTCGGTGTTTTCCGGGCGGGTCTCAGGGGCTCGGCGCGGTCAGGTACCGCTGCACGGTCGGCCCCAACCACGCCACGAGTTCATCGCGGTGCAGGGCCACCGCCGGCGGCAGCCGCAGCACATAACGGGTGAGCGCGAGCCCGAGCAGCTGCGCGGCGCAGAGCGCGGCCCGAGCAGGCACCTGTTCCGGATCGGGGCACACCTGCCGGGCCACCGGCAGTAGTTGGTCCCGGAAGATGCCCTGCATGCGCTCGGCCCCGGCCTGGTTGGTGGCGCCCACCCGCAGTACGGCGGTGAGTTCCTCGTTCTCCTCCCACAGGCCGAGGAAGTGGGTCACCAGCGTCAGGCCGACCTCGTCCCTGGGCACCCGCGTCAGGTCCGGCAGCCGCAGGTCGAGCGCGACGGCCGCTGCGAACAGGCCCTCTTTGCTGCCGAAGTACCGCATCACCATCGACGGGTCGATGTGCGCGTCCTTGGCGATGGCGCGGATGGTGGCACGCTCGTAGCCGTCAGCCGCGAAGCGCTCGCGGGCGGCGGCGAGGATCGCGGTACGGGTGGCGTCGGATCGGCGGGTCGCCTTGCCGGTACCGGAATCTGTGCTGGTGCTGGGGCTGCCGGTCATGCCAACAAGCGTAGGCCAACATGCGTAGGCCAACAAGCGTTGACATTACTCGCGGGCCGTCCTACGTTTGCCAACAAGCGTTGGTCAACACATGTTGGCAAACGGCCGTTGGCACCCCAGGAGGCCTCCGATGAACGGCACCACTGGAACCACCAGCACCACTGACACCACCGGTCCCGGTACCACCCCTCGCGTCCTCGTCGTCGGCTCCGGCCCCACCGGCCTCCTCCTCGCCGGCGACCTCGCCACCGCCGGCGTCCCGGTCACCGTCCTCGAAAAGCGCCCGCACAAGATCAGCAACCTCTCCCGGGCCTTCGTCCTGCACGCCCGCACGCTCGAACAGCTCGACGCCCGGGGCCTCGCCGACGACCTGGAGGCCGTCGGTCAACCCCTGGACCGGCTCCGCCTCTTCGGCCGCCTCACCATCGACCTCGGCGCCCTCCCCTCCCGCTTCAACCACCTCCTCGTCCTCCCGCAGTACGAGGTGGAGAAGGTGCTGGAGCGGCGCGCGGTCGAGGCGGGCGTCGACTTCCGGTACGAGACCGAGCTGACCGGCCTCGCCCAGGACGCGGACGGCGTGACGGTGGAGGCCCGCGGACCCGGGGGCCGGACGGAGAGCCTGCGGGCCGCGTACGTCGTCGGCGCCGACGGCATGCGCAGCGCCGTGCGGGACGAGATCGGCCTGCCTTTCCCCGGCAGGTCGGTGATCCGCTCCGTCGTCCTCGCCGACGTGCGGCTCGCGGAGAAGCCCCCGACCCTGCTCACCGTCAACGCCGTCGGCGACGCCTTCGCCTTCCTCGCGCCGTTCGGCGACGGCTACTACCGGGTGATCGGCTGGCACCGCGGCCGCAACGTCCCCGACCGGGAGCCGCTGGACCTGGCCGAGGTCAAGGAGATCACCCGCCTCGCGCTCGGCCGGGACTTCGGGATGCACGACGCCCGCTGGATGTCCCGCTTCCACAGTGACGAGCGCCAGGCGCCCGCCTACCGGGTCGGCCGGATCTTCCTCGCCGGGGACGCCGCCCACGTGCACACCCCGGCCGGCGGCCAGGGCATGAACACCGGGCTGCAGGACGCGGCCAACCTGAGCTGGAAGCTCGCCGCCGTCGTCACCGGTCACGCGGCCCCGGAGCTGCTCGACAGCTACCAGGCCGAGCGCCACCCGGTCGGCAGGGCGGTGCTGCGCAGCAGCGGCGGCATCGTCCGCCTCGCCATGGCCAAGCGCCCCTGGACGCTGGCGGCCCGCGCCGCACTCACCACGTTCCTCGACGCCGTGGGCCCGGCCCGCCGCAAGGCCGCCGGTCAGATCACCGGCATCGGTTACCGCTACCCCGCGCCCCGCGGCGCCCACCGCCTCACCGGAACCCGCGTCCCGGACGTCGCCCTGGCCGACGGCGGCCGCCTCTACGAGGCCCTGCGCGGCGGCCGGTTCGTCCTGATCACCCCGGAGCCGTACGAGGGCGGCCGCGAGGAGCGGCTCGCCGTGGTGCGGTGGGCGAGCGACCGTCGTACGACGGTGCTGGTGCGCCCCGACGGATACGTGGCCTGGGCGGCGGACTCCACGGACGTGGTTCGGATCGAGGCGGCCGTGAACGAAAACGTCGGCGGCCATGGGGCTTTCGTAGCCGCCTAGTGCTCCGTCCCCTGAGTCCCCGCAAGCAACTCCCGTAGCAGGCCGGCCAGTTGGTCGGCCTGTTCCGTTTCGAGGGAGGTCAGGGCCGCCGTCTGGACGTCGAGGCCCGCGCCGACCGCCCGGTCGATGACGTCCAGCCCCTTCTCGGTCAGCGTGACCTGGAGGCCGCGGCGGTCGTGGGGGTCGGGGGAGCGGCGCAGCAGGCCGGCCCGTTCCAGTTTGTCGAGGCGGCCGGTCATGCCGCCGGTGGTGAGCATCAGCGTCGCCGAGAGCTGGCGCGGGGAGAGGGTGTACGGCTCGCCGGAGCGGCGCAGGGTCGCGAGGACGTCGAACTCGCCGCGTGAGATGCCGTAGGGGGCGTAGGCCTTCTCCATGCGGTCGCCCATGGCGCGGGAGAGGCGGTAGATCCGCCCGAAGACCTCCATCGCCTTCGTGTCCAGGTCGGGCCGCACCGCCGCCCACTGGTCGATGATCGCGTCGACGGGATCCCTGGGGGGCTGGCTCGGGTTCATGGGGTGAGTATCCGGCTTCGTTCGGTCGCCCGCAAGAAAGTAGCTTGACGAAAAGTAGCTTAGGGCTAAGCTACTTCCCATTAAGTCATTCCGAAGGGGGAGGCACGATGAAGAGGAAGAGCGGGGAGAGCGAGCGCGTCCCGGGGGAGTGGGCCCTGCCCGTCGCCGCCGCGGTCAACGGCGTCGGCACCGGCATGTACATCCCGTTCACGCTGGTGTTCTTCCACTACATCACCGGGCTGTCCTTCACGGTCGTGGGCGCCGTGCTCACGGCCACCGGTCTCGTGGGCATCGGCGCCCTCCCGCTCGCCGGAGCGGCCGTGGACCGGTACGGCGCCAAGCGTGTGCAGTACCTGCTCTACGGCGTCCGGGTCGCCGGCTTCGCCCTCTACCCCCTCGCCCACTCCCTCGCCGCCTTCGCGGCCGTGGCCCTGGTCACCGCGGCCGCCGACCGCGCCTTTCCCGCCGCACAGCAGTCCCTGATCGGTGAGGTGGCGCGCGGGGCCGGCCGGGACCGGCTGCAGGCGTCGACGCGCGCGCTGCAGAACGCCGGCAACGGCGCGGGCTCGCTGCTGGCCACGCTGGTCATCGCCTTCGCGGGCAGCACCGGGTACACGTACGCGGCCTGGGGCAACGCCCTCTCCTTCGCGCTGGCGGCGCTGCTGCTGCGCCCGCTGAAGCCGGTGCGCGCGGCCGGCGGAGCCCCGGCCCCGCGGCGGGCGGGCGCCGGTTACCGGCTCGTCCTCGCCGACCGGCCCTTCCTGGTCGTCACCGGCGCCAACTTCCTGAACGCGCTGAGCTATTCGGCCCTCTCGATCCTCTTCCCGCTGTTCGTCGTGGAGTGGCTGCACGGGCCCGCCGTGTTCACGGGTGCCGCGTTCACCATCAACACGGTGCTGTGCGCGGTGGCCGGTGTCTTCGTCGGCTCGCGGGTCCGGCGGGCCGGCGCCCGGCGCACCCGGGCGGCGGCGCTGGGCGGGGCCCTGTTCGCGACCGCCTTCGCCGCGCAGATCGTGCTCGGCACCCTGCGGCCCGGCTCGGGCGCGGTCCTGGGCGTCGCTCTGGTCGCCGTGGTCGTCGTCTACACGATCGGCGAGCTGATCCACAGCCCCGCCGCCGAGGTCCTCGCCGTCTCGGCGGCGCCCGAGGCGGTGCGCGGCCGGTACATGGCGGCCTACCAGATGTCCTGGTCGCTGGCGAAGGCGGTGGCGCCGTCCCTGTTCACGGCCCTGCTCACGCTGGACGGCCGGGCGCCGTGGGCCGTCCTCGTCCTCACCTCGGCGGTCGCCGCCGCCCTGCTGATCCGGGTCGAGCGCCGGCTGCCGGCGGAGGCGGTACGACCCCAGCCGGTGACCGTGACCCACGGTGGCGCCGCCACCCCCGCTCCTGTCACGGCATGACCCCACATCTTCGGAATCCGAAGGGACCTGCGATGAAACGCCCCATGACCGTCCTGCTCACCGCCCTCGCCCCCGTCTCCTGGGGCACCACCTACGCCGTCACCACCGAGTTCCTCCCGGCCGACCGCCCCCTGTTCACCGCCCTGATGAGGGCCCTGCCCGCCGGGCTCGTCCTGCTGGCCCTGACCCGGGCGCTGCCGCGCGGCGCCTGGTGGGCGAAGGCGTTCGTGCTGGGCGCGCTGAACATCGGCGCCTTCTTCCCGCTGCTGTTCGTGTCGGCGTACCGGCTGCCCGGCGGGATGGCCGCCGTCGTCGGATCGGTCGGGCCGCTGTTCGTCGTGGGCCTCTCGGCGCTGCTCCTCGGGCAGCGGCCGGCCGGGCGCACGCTGGTCGCCGGGGTCGTCGCCGCGTTCGGTGTGAGTCTCGTCGTCCTCAAGGGGGCCGGTGCCCTGGACGTGGTCGGGGTGCTCGCGGCCGTCGCCTCCACCGCCTCGATGGCCGCCGGGACGGTGCTGACCAAGCGGTGGGGCCGCCCGGACGGCGTCGGCCCGCTGGCGCTCACCGGCTGGCAGCTCACCGCGGGCGGCCTGCTCATCGCGCCGGTCGCCTTCCTGGCCGAGGGTGCCCCGCCCGCGCTCGACGGCCGTGCCGCCGGCGGCTACCTCTACCTGGCGCTGGCGAACACCGCGCTCGCCTACTGGCTCTGGTTCCGCGGCATCGGCCGGCTCAGCGCCACCCAGGTCGGTTTCCTCGGCCCGCTCTCCCCGCTGACCGCCGCCGTGGTCGGCTGGGCGGCCCTCGGACAGGCGCTCACGCCGCTGCAGGTGGCGGGCATGGCGCTGGCGTTCGGGGCGACGGTGGCCGGGCAGCTGGGAGCGGGTCGCCGCCGATCATTCAGCTCTGCTGAAAAGACTGCTCGAAAAGATTCGATGGACCTGACGGTTCCGGCGCTGCGACGGTAGGTGCACATCCACCCACCCCACAGCGAAAGGACCCCAGTGGCAGCCGTCTTGCACCGGACCACCGCCTCCCCTGCCTCCACCACCCGTCCCCGCAAGACAGCCGCCCCATTGCTCGGCCTGGCCCTGGCCGCCCTCGCCACCGTCGTCTGGTCCGGCAGCTTCGTCACCTCCCGCGCGCTGCACGACAGCGTCCCGCCGATCCAGCACGCCTTCTGGCGCTGGGTGATCGCGCTGGTGGCCGTGGCTCCCTTCGGAGCCCGCCGGGCCTGGCGGCAACGGGCCCTGATCCGACGCCACGCCCGCTACGTCCTCCTCGCCTCCCTCCTCGGCGTCGCCGTCTACAACACCCTCGTCAACCAGGCGGGCCTGACCACCCCGGCCCCCACCATGGGCATGATCATGGCCGCCTCGCCGGTCCTGATGGCGGTGTTCGAGCGGCTGGGCGGCGTACGGCTCGGAGCGCGGCGGACCCTCGGACTGCTGACGGCCTGCGCGGGCGTGCTGCTGCTCATGGGCGGCGGGGCGAGCTTCGGCGCCGGTGACCTGTGGATGATCGCCGCGTCCTGCTGCTTCGCCGCCTACAGCGCGCTGCTCCGCCGCCGCCCCGCCGAACTGGACGGCACCGCCTTCCTGTTCACCACATTCCTCGTCGGCACGGTCCTCCTGCTGCCCGTACAGGCGGCAAGCCTCGCCACCCAAGGCGCCTTCCACCCGACGCCCGGCACGCTACTCCCCCTCCTCTACGTCGGCGTGG
>NZ_MCGQ01000005.1 GCF_002242805.1 Streptomyces diastatochromogenes
CACCCGTTCGCCACTAATCCACCCCGAAGGGCTTCATCGTTCGACTTGCATGTGTTAAGCACGCCGCCAGCGTTCGTCCTGAGCCAGGATCAAACTCTCCGTGAATGTTTACCGGTAATCCGGTGCACACATCACGAGAGCGGTCCAAGAGGAGGAATGATCCTCTCGGACACAGCGTCCTCGCTGTGTTTTTTCAAAGGAACCTCGTCCCAGCCGTGATGGCCGGAGACGGGGTATCAACATATCTGGCGTTGATTTTTGGCACGCTGTTGAGTTCTCAAGGAACGGTCGCTTCCTTTGTACTCACCCTCTCGGGCTTTCCTCCGGGCGCTTCCCTTCGGTCTTGCGTTTCCGACTCTATCAGATCTTTTCTCGATCCGATTTCCTCGGTGCTTTCCAGGTTTCCGCTCTCGCGTTTCCCTTTCCGGCGGTTCCGACTCTATCAGATCCTTTCGGCGTCCGATTCCCGGTCGGCGGGATTGTCTCGGGCCTTTTGGGCTTTCGCCCGTCGGCCTTTCGACATTCACTACGCTAGCCGATTCCCTCGGCAACTCATAATCGAGTCTCTCGGGTTCGAATTCGGGCACGCGGGCGCGCCAGAATCGACCCCGTCGAGGGGTTGTAACTAGGTAGTGGGTTGGCCGCTCCGGCTGCAGGCGATTGCCGTACCCGGTTCAGCGGCTCGGGCTACATTACGCACCTCGCAAGGGCGCGTCAACTTGAGCGACGCCTTGGCGCATGGGCCCGATAGGGGCTCACCGTCGGGTCGTTGGCCACCCAGAACCGCCAGGGATGGACGTCGCCGTTGCCGCCTTCGCCGGCGACTCCGGTGCGCGGACCGCTGCGCACCTGGTCAGGGGCCACAGGAGTGCCGGTCAGCATCCTCAGCGGTGTCTCACCGGATGCGCACGCGTCCGTGCCGTCCAAGGCGCGGTCGACCTCCAGGGCTGTGGCCAAGCGAGCCGGACCCTTGGCCAGTTCCTTGTCATTTCGGGCCGAAAGTCGACGTTTGCGAGCCAGCTCGGTGCCCTCGATGACCTCACCGGCCCGGAGCAGGACGGCGCTCGCCGTGTCCTCGGGTCCGCAGACCAGGTTCATGCAGTGCCACATGCCGTAGGTGAAGTAGACGTACACATGTCCGGGCGGACCGAACATCACTTCATTGCGGGCGGTGCGGCCACGGTAGGCGTGTGAGCCGGGGTCGTTCGGGCCGTCGTACGCCTCCACCTCCGTGAGGCGCACGGCGATCGGGCCGTCGGGGGTCGTACGGACCAGAATGCGGCCGAGGAGGTCGGGGGCGATATCCAGGACGGGGCGGTCGAAGAACTCTCGGGGCAGTGGCGTACGGTCCGGGGGCGCGATCATGCCGTCCGAGCGTAGTCCAGAGGGTTCCGGGCCAAGGGGTGGTCAAGGATCGCTCCCCTTGCCAGGGTGTGGCTTCGGAACCGGTCGTGACCGGATCGCGTTTGTACGGGTCGAGGGTCCATTCGTAAAGGGAGAGTCATGGCGTTCAAGAAGCTGCTCGCGAGCCTCGGGGCCGGCGGCGCCTCGGTCGAGACGGTGCTGACCGAGGTCAATGCCGTACCGGGAGGCGTGGTCCAGGGCGAGGTGCGGATCCAGGGCGGGTCCGTGAACCAGGACATCGAGGGTCTGTCCGTCGGCCTGCAGGCGCGCGTCGAGGTCGAGAGCGGCGACCAGGAGTACAAGCAGGACATCGAGTTCACCAAGGTGCGGCTCGGTGGTGCCTTCGAGCTGCAGGCGGGGGCCGTGCACGCGGTGCCGTTCGGTCTCGAGATCCCCTGGGAGACGCCGGTCACGATGATCGACGGGCAGTCGCTGCGCGGGATGCACATCGGGGTGACCACCGAGCTGGCGATCGCCCGTGCCGTGGACTCCTCCGACCTGGACCCGATCAACGTGCACCCGCTGCCGGCGCAGAAGGCGATCCTGGACGCCTTCATCCAGCTGGGCTTCCGCTTCAAGAACGCGGACATGGAGCGCGGCCACATCCGGGGTACGCGGCAGCGGCTGCCGTTCTACCAGGAGATCGAGTTCTACCCGCCGTCGCAGTACCGGGGCCTGAACCAGGTCGAGCTGAGCTTCGTGGCCGACGAGCACGCCATGGACGTCATCCTGGAGATGGACAAGAAGCCGGGTCTGTTCAGCGAGGGCTCCGACACCTTCCGCTCCTTCCAGGTGGGTCTGAACGACTTCCACGGGACCGACTGGGCGGCTTACCTCAACCAGTGGCTGTCCGAGGTCGGCAGCAAGCGCAACTGGTTCTAGGCTCTGACCTACTGAACGAGAACGATCAGGAGGTACCGAGGTGACCGAGCTCAAGCGGCGGCCGCTCCCCCACGACTTCCATCCGCCCGTGCCGTCGTTCACGGTGACGAGTGAGGACATCGAGGAGGGCGCGACGCTGGGCAGCGCCCAGGTCTACGCCGAGGGGAACGTCTCTCCGCAGCTGCGGTGGGAGGGCTTCCCGGCGGAGACCAAGAGCTTCGCCGTGTCCTGCTACGACCCCGACGCGCCGACCGGCAGCGGGTTCTGGCACTGGGTCCTGTTCGACATCCCCGCCTCCGTCACGGAGCTGCCGGCGGGTGCGGGCAGCGGCAAGTTCGAGGGCCTGCCCGAGGGTGCGGTGCACGTGCGCAACGACTACGGGTCGAAGGACTTCGGCGGTGCCGCTCCGCCGCCCGGGGACGGCCCGCACCGGTACGTCTTCACGGTGTACGCGGTGGACCAGGAGAAGCTCGGCCCGAACGCGGACGTCTCTCCTGCCGTCGTCGGCTTCAATCTGCGGTTCCACGCGCTCGCGCGTGCCCAGCTCATCGGTGAGTACGAGAACCCCGCTGCAGGCGGCGCACCGCATTGATTCAGCCAAGCGTTCATAGAACGTTTGCCCGCCTCCGGTCTTGGAAGTGATCGGAGGCGGGCATTTTTTATTGCGTTGTCCATCTCGGCGCGCCCGTCCAGAGTTGATCCAAGCCCGCCGGGGAGGCGGGCAGGTGCGCACGGGAGGTGGGCTGGATGCGTGACACGTTGGTCCTGAACGCGAGCTTCGAGCCGCTGTCGACGGTGACTCTGAACCGAGCGGTCGTCCTTGTGCTGCAGGACAAGGCCGTCGTCGAGCAGTCCCATCCCGAACTGCGCATGCGCGGTGCCGATGTGGACATACCCGCGCCCCGGGTGATCAGGCTGTGCAGGTACGTACGGGTGCCGTTCCGAAGACAAGCGCCCTGGTCGCGGCGGGGGGTGCTGGTCCGGGACCGGCACCGGTGCGCGTACTGCGGGCGCAGGGCGACGACCGTGGACCATGTGCTGCCGCGGTCGCAGGGTGGGCAGGACACGTGGCTGAATACGGTCGCCGCGTGTGCGGAGGACAATCACCACAAGGCGAACCGGACTCCGGAGGAGGCGGGGATGGCGCTGTTGCGGCAGCCGTTCGAGCCGACACCGGCGGACGCGATGCTGCTGGCGCTGGGGCGGGACGACCTCGACGCGTTGCCGGAGTGGCTGGCGCAGCCCGCGGCGTAGCCGGTAGGTGAAGTGGGGGCCCGNNCGGGCCCCCACTTCACCTACGGAGGTCAGTCGATGGACGGCTTCTCCCGGCGTTCGCTGCCGTTGTTCTGGGGCGGGACGGAGTTGCCGCCGCCCTGACCGCCGCCCAGCGAGCCGAAGTTGCCCATCGCTCCGGAGAGGCCCTTGAGGGCGTCGCCGATCTCGCTGGGGACGATCCAGAGCTTGTTGGCGTCGCCTTCGGCGATCTTCGGGAGCATCTGGAGGTACTGGTAGCTCAGGAGCTTCTGGTCCGGGTCGCCGGCGTGGATCGCCTCGAAGACCGTACGGACGGCCTGGGCCTCGCCCTCGGCGCGCAGGGCGGCGGCCTTGGCCTCACCTTCGGCACGCAGGATCTGGGACTGCTTCTCACCCTCGGCGGTGAGGATGGCCGCCTGCCGCGTACCTTCCGCGGTGAGGATCGCCGCGCGCTTGTCACGGTCGGCGCGCATCTGCTTCTCCATCGAGTCCTGGATGGAGGTGGGCGGCTCGATGGCCTTCAGCTCGACGCGGTTGACGCGGATGCCCCACTTGCCGGTGGCTTCGTCGAGGACGCCGCGCAGGGCCGCGTTGATCTCCTCGCGGGAGGTCAGGGTGCGTTCGAGGTCCATGCCGCCGATGATGTTGCGGAGCGTGGTGACGGTCAGCTGCTCGATGGCCTGGATGTAGCTGGCGACCTCGTAGGTGGCCGCCCGGGCGTCCGTCACCTGGTAGTAGATGACCGTGTCGATGTTCACGACCAGGTTGTCCTGGGTGATCACCGGCTGGGGCGGGAACGGTACGACCTGTTCGCGCAGGTCGATGCGGTTGCGGATGGTGTCGATGAACGGGACCACGATGTTGAGGCCCGCGTTGAGTGTCCGCGTGTAGCGGCCGAAGCGCTCCACGATGGCGGCGCTGGCCTGTGGGATGACCTGGATGGTCTTGATCAGGGCGATGAAGACCAACACCACCAGAATGATCAGGACGATGATGACCGGTTCCATCGTGTTCCCCGCACCCCTCTCCGCCCCGGCACCTCGGCACCTCGGCAGATCTTATGGTTGTTGAAGATCTTGCTGGTCGAGTCTGACAGACCGTCGCCCAACTCGTGGGCCGGATGGCTCAGATGACGATCGCGGTGGCCCCTTCGATGTCCACGACATCCACCTCCTGGCCCACTTCGTAGGCGCGGCCGGTGTCGAGGGCGCGGGCCGACCAGATCTCTCCGGCGAGCTTGATCCGGCCGCCGGAGCCGTCGACGCGTTCCAGGACGACTGCCTGCTTGCCCTTCAAGGCGTCGACACCGGTGGCGAGTTGGGGCCGTTGTCTGCCGTGCCGGGTCGCGATGGGACGGACGACGGCGATGAGGGCGACCGAGACGACGACGAAGGCGAGTACCTGGATCACGGCGTCGAAGCCCAGTCCGGCGACGACCGCGGCGGCGACGGCTCCCACCGCGAGCATGCCGAACTCCGGCATCGCGGTGACCACGAGCGGGATTCCGAGCGCCGCCGCGCCGACGAGCCACCACACCCATGCGGAGATGTCGTTCACAGGGTCATGGTAGGACCGCGGTCGGGCGGCGGACAGGGCGCGAACGGGGAGTGGCGCGGCGTCAGGACAGGGGCAGGCCCTGGGCGGTCCAGCGGTCGCCGACCTGCTCGACGACGAGCGGCAGGCCGAAGCAGAGAGAGAGGTTGCGGGAGGAGAGTTCCAGTTCGATCGGGCCTGCGGCGAGGACCTTGCCCTGGCGGATCATGAGGACGTGGGTGAAGCCGGGGGCGATCTCCTCGACATGGTGGGTGACCATGATCATGGAGGGGGCGATGGGGTCGCGGGCGAGCCGGCCGAGGCGGCGGACCAGGTCCTCGCGGCCGCCGAGGTCGAGGCCGGCGGCGGGCTCGTCGAGCAGGAGCAGCTCGGGGTCGGTCATCAGGGCGCGGGCGATCAGGGTGCGCTTGCGCTCGCCCTCGGAGAGGGTGCCGAAGCGGCGCTCGACGTAGTCGCTCATGCCGAGGCGGTCGAGGAAGGCGCGGGCGCGCTGCTCGTCGACCTCGTCGTACTCCTCCTGCCAGTGGGCCGTCATGCCGTACGCGGCCGTCAGCACAGTCTCGAGGACGGTCTGGCGCTTGGGGAGCTTGTCGGCCATGGCGATGCCGGCCACGCCGATGCGCGGGCGCAGGTCGAAGACGTCGACCTTGCCGAGGGTGTCGCCGAGGATGGTGGCGGTGCCCTTGCTGGGGAAGAGGTAGCTCGAGGCGACGTTCAGGAGGGTGGTCTTGCCGGCGCCGTTGGGGCCGAGGATGACCCAGCGCTCGCCCTCCTTGACCGACCAGGAGACCTGGTCCACCAGAGCCCGGCCCTCGCGGACCACGGATACGTCCTGAAGCTCCAGAACATCGCTCATGAGCGCGTTGTCTCCCCTTGCAGTGTGCCGGTCTCGGCTGTCGCGTACGCCTGTGGGCTCGGTCCGCCGCGCCGGTGGGCGCAGCCCCTCATGAAATCTACGCCACGAGTGCGCCGCTCCATTCCATCGGTCCGGTCCTTAGGGTGGGGGCATGCTCTCGGAACCGCGTTCAGGACGCCTTGCCGCTTGGGGAAATGCCCTTTTGGCCGGACTTGTCTCTCCGGATGACGCCGTACTCGCCATCGTGGGCGAGGACGCGGTGCACCGGGTGGAGGGGCTGCCGGGTGAGTCCGCGCCGGTCGGGCTCACGCTCGCGCTCGGGCGGCTGCGGGCACTGGGGGTGACCGGCCTGAGACTCGCGCTGCCCGCGCCCGGTCATCCGCTGGGGCTGAGCGGGCCGCCTGAGTTCAATGCGCGGGCGCTGGAGGCCGAGGAGGCGGTGGTCTGCTTCGGTGCCGCGTTCGGGCTGGTTCCGGAGGTGTACGCGGCCGGGCCCGAGGGTGATGTGCATGTCGAGGTGGTTTGGCATGTGCTGCCGGTGCGGGAGGCGCCGCCCGCCGATGTGCCGTCGCTGGGCGAGGCGGAGCGGGAGCTGGCGGAGGCCCTGCGGGACGCGACCGAGGTGCTGTCGAAGCTGGATGTCGCCGGGTCGGGTCCGGTGGCCGAGGCGGCGATCGACGCGTACCGGGCACGGGCCGAGCGGGGGCGGGAGGTGCTGGCGCCGGGGTATCCGCCGCGTGCGGTGCGGGTGTTGGAGCTGGCACAGCGGGTGGGGCTGCTGGTGTCCCTGGCCTACGACAACGGGCACGGGGGTGCGGTCAGCTCCGCCGAGATGGGGGCGCGGTCCGCGGCGCTGCGGCCGGTCGAGCGGACGGCCCGGCGGGCGCAGGTGGCGGCGTACAACTCCATCGTGGAGGAGCGGGAGCGGGGGGTTCGCTGAGTCGGCAGGGGCTCCCCGAGTCGGTCGCCCGAGGAGCCCTCTCGGCCGCCTGGCGCCTCAGTCGTTGACCGACGCGTTGCCGAAGGCCGGGTTCAGCAAGCCGATCACGTTGACGCTCAGGCCGGTGGCGTTGACCGGGACGTGGACCGGGACCTGGACGACGTTGCCCGAGCCGACGCCCGGGTTCTTCGCGGCCGCGCCGTTCGCGCTCGTGTCGGCGACGGCGGCTCCGGCGGAGGCGCCTGCGGCGATACCGGCGACGGTGACGGCGAGGGCGGCCTTCTTGGCGATGTTCATGGGACGGGTTCCTCCTGCGTGTGCGTGTCCGACCCGGCCGTGGGTCGTGCGCTGATCAACGCCGGAGTCTTCGCCGGGGTGCGGGAGCCGCTCGTCGAGCCCCCGTTCAGGCCACTCGGATGACAACCTGACAGGCCTCCCGGTGGGCCCGGGAGGCCTGAGATCGTGGTCGGCCCTGGCTCAGCCGTTCAGGCCGAGGTTGCCGAAGGCCGGGTTCAGCACGCCGATGACGTTCACGCTATTGCCGGACACGTTGACCGGGACGTGCACCGGGGCCTGGACTACGTTGCCCGAGCCGACACCCGGAGAGCCGTGGGCCGCGCCGCCGGCCCAGGCGCCGTCCGTGGCGGAGGCCATCCCCGCACCGGCGGCCAGCAGGCCACCGGCCACCATCGTCACGGCCGCTGCCTTCTTCAGGTTCTTCACTGTCTAAGCCCTCCTTGGCGTTCGCCGCGGCGGTTGACCGCAGCACGCACTGGAGAACGGCGGAGATCGCCGGAGGATGCGCCATCCGGGTGACATTCCCACGACGGTATGAATCTCAGTCCGGAACGGAACCTTCCGAGTTGCCGTCCGTGAGGTGTTGGGGAGGGCGTTTCAGCCGGTCACGCCATGGCGTACGGCCCACAGGGCGGCCTGGGTGCGGTCGGCGAGGTCCAGTTTCATGAGGATGTTGGAGACGTGCGTCTTGACGGTCTTCTCGGACAGCACGAGGGCACGGGCGATCTCCCGGTTGGAGCGGCCGTCGGCGATCAGGCCGAGCACCTCGCGCTCCCGTTCGGTGAGCGAACCCCCTCTTCCCTGACCCGAGTTGGCTTCCTCCTGGGAGAGCAGGGCGCCGGCCACCTCGGGCTGGAGCAGGATGTGCCCGGCGTGCACCGAGCGGATGGCGCCGGCCAGCGCGTCGGGGTCCACGTCCTTGTAGACGTACCCGGCGGCGCCCGCGCGCAGGGCCGGGACGACCGTGCGCTGCTCGGTGAAGCTGGTGACGATCAGCACGCGCGCGGGGTTGTCCAGTTCACGGAGCCTGCGCAGGGCGTCGATGCCGTCCATACCCGGCATCTTGACGTCCATGAGGACGACGTCGGGCCGCAGCTCCTCGGCACGGGCGACCCCCTCGGCACCATCGGCGGCCTCCCCGACGACCTCGATGTCGTCCTGCACCTCCAGGAAGGTGCGCAGGCCCCGGCGGACGACCTGGTGGTCGTCGACGAGCAGCACCTTGATTGCGTCAGCCACCGGGGACCTCCATCTCGATCGTGGTGCCCTTGCCGGGCGCCGATTCCACGGCCAGCGTGCCGCCGACACCGCTCGCCCGGTCCCGTATCGAGACCAGGCCCAGGTGGCGTCCGGCGCGGCGGACCGACTGCGGGTCGAAGCCGCTGCCGTCGTCGCTGACGCGCAGGACGGCTCCGCTGCCGCGCCGGTCCACGGTCACGTCGACGTGCTCGGCGCCGGAGTGGCGCAGGGCGTTGTGCAGGGCCTCCTGGGCGACCCTGAGCAGGGCCTCCTCCTGGGCGGCGGGCAGGGCGCGGAAGCCGTTGCTGGCGAAGGTGACGCGCGCGGTGTGGGCGCGGTCGAGGACCTGTATCTGGGTGCGCAGGGGGGCGATCAGGCCGTCCTCGTCCAGGGCGGCGGGGCGCAACTCCACCACGGCGGCGCGCAGTTCGTCGGCCGCCTCGGCGGCGAGCGCGGCGACCTGGTGCAGCTCGCCCTTGGCGCGGGCGGGGTCGCGGTCGATCAGCGCGGCCGCGGCCTGGGCGGTCAGGCGCAGGGAGAAGAGCTTCTGGCTGACCGCGTCGTGCAGTTCGTGGGCGAGGCGGGAGCGCTCCTCGGCGATGGTCAGCTCGCGGCTGCGCTCGTAGAGGCGGGCGTTGGTGAGAGCGATGGCGGCGTGCTGGGCGAGGATCGAGAGCAGTTCCTCGTCCTCCTCGGTGAAGCCGCAGCTGCCTTCGGGTTTGGGACAGTTCTTGTTGGCCAGGAACAGGGCGCCGATGACCTCGTCGCCGTCGCGGATCGGCAGGCCCAGGAAGTCGGACATGTCGGGGTGGGCGGACGGCCAGCCCTCGAAGCGCGGGTCCTTGCGCACGTCGGCGAGGCGCTCGGGCCGGGCCTCCCGCAGCATCGCGGCGAGGATGCCGTGCTGGCGGGGCAGCGGGCCGATGGCCTTCCACTGGGCGTCGCTGACGCCGTCGACGACGAACTGGGCGAAGCCGCCGTGGTCGTCGGGGACGCCGAGGGCGGCGTACTGCGCGTCGAGCAGCTCGCGGGCGGAGGCGACGATCGTCTTGAGGACGTCGCGCACCTCGAGATGCCTGCTCATGGCCAGCAGCGCGGAGCTGACCGCCGCGAGGCCGGACCGGGGGCCTTGACTCATGTCCTCACGGTACCGGCGGGGTGTGACAGTGCGGATCGGACCTGTGACCGCCGGGTCCGGTCCGCTGGACCTAGGGCCGTCGAGGTAGGTCTCCGGCCCCGGGACGTGCGGCGTACGTCGAAGGACCCCGCCGTATTGCGGCCCGCGTCCGAGGCGCCGCGGGGGGTGCCGTTCCTAGGTTGTGGTCACCGCTCCGACGGGGCGGCAAGCGACGAGGGGACGGTTGTCATGCCGGTAGCGATCATCACGGGGGCCTCCAAGGGGCTGGGGCGGGCGCTCGCCGAGGCGCTGGCCGCGCGGGGCTGGGACCTGGTGCTCGACGCCCGTGGCGCGGGCCCCCTGGAGGAGGCCGCGCAGGCTCTCGCCGGGCACGGTACGCGGGTGGAGGCGCTGCCCGGGGACGTCACGGACGCCGGGCACCGGGCCGAGCTGGTGGCCGCCGCGCGGAAGCTGGGCGGTGTCGACCTGGTGGTGAACAACGCGGGGATCCTGGGCGCCGAGCCCCTGGTCCCGCTGGGCAGCCAACCGCTGGACGGCTTCCGGGCAGCGCTGGAGACCAATGTGGTGGCTCCGCTGGCGCTGCTCCAGGAGGCGCTGCCGCTGCTGCGCGAGGGCCCTGCGGGAGCGGTGATCAACGTGAGTTCCGACGCGGCGGTGGAGGCCTACCGGACCTGGGGCGCGTACGGGGCGACGAAGGCGGCTGTGGACCAGTTGTCCGCCGTGCTCGCGGTGGAGGAACCGGGGCTGCGGGTCTGGTGGGTCGATCCGGGCGGCATGCGGACGGACATGCTGGCCGCCGCCGAGCCCGACGAGGACCTGTCGGGCACGCCGACGCCCGAGGAGATCGCTCCTGCCTTCCTGCGGCTGCTGGACAGGCGCCCGGCGAGCAGCCGGTACACCGCGGCCGCGCTGCGGGAGGCGCTGTGAGCGTCAGGGTGCGGGTTCCGGAGGGGCTGTCCGCGCGCGTGCCGGCCGAGCAGCGGGGTCCCGGTCTCGACCGGGACGACGTACGGCTGCTGGTGTCGCGCGGCACCGAGGTGACGCACCACGTGTTCGCCGAGCTGCCGCGGCTGCTGCGGGCGGGGGACCTGCTGGTGGTGAACACCTCGCCCACGCTGGCGGCCGCGGTGGACGGGCGGATCGGGCACGCGCGCGTGGTGGTGCACTTCTCGACGCGCGGGGACGACGGGCGGTGGGCGGTCGAGCTGCGGGAACCGGACGGGAGGGGTACTACACGCGCGCGTGCAGGCACGCCTGCGGGGACAGAGGTGGGGCTGCCCGGCGGGGCTCGGCTGGTCCTGGAGGAGCCGCTGAGCGGGCGTGGTGAGCGGCTGTGGTGGGCGCGGGTGTCCGGGGCGGAGGTCCTTCGGGTGCTGGGGGAGCACGGGCGGCCCATCCGCTACTCCTACACGGAGCGGGACCAGCCGCTGTCCGTCTATCAGACGGTGTTCGCGCTGCCGTCGCCGGACGGGGCGGGCAGCGCGGAGATGCCGAGTGCGGCGCGGCCCTTCACCGCGCGGCTGGTGGCGGAGCTGGTGAGCCGTGGGGTGCAGTTCGCGCCGATCACTCTGCACACGGGGGTGGCGTCGGCGGAGGCGCACGAGCCGCCGTATCCGGAGCGGTTCGCGGTGCCGGTGGCGTCGGCGCGGCTGATCAACGCCGTGAAGGCGGGTGACGGGCGGGTCATCGCCGTGGGGACGACGGCCGTGCGGGCCGTGGAGTCGGCTACCGGGCCGGACGGGGTGGTGCGGGCGGCCGAGGGGTGGACCGACCTGGTGGTCACACCCGAGCGCGGGGTGCGCGCGGTCGACGGGCTGCTGACCGGGCTGCACGAGCCGGAGGCCTCGCATCTGCTGATGCTGGAGGCGGTCGCGGGGCGGGCCGCGGTCGACCGCGCGTACGAGGAGGCGCTGCGCGGGCTCTATCTGTGGCACGAGTTCGGGGACGTCCACCTCATCCTCCCGGAGGAGGCGCCTCACTCAGAGCGTTGCGACGGCAACTCCTGGTGAGAATTCCACGCCGCCGATGTGAGCCCGCACATAGGGCCCACATCACGTACGAACGGACATAGGAGATATTGCCTCCCGGCACGAACGGGGCAGACGTTCCAGTCTGTCCCGTTTTGCCCTTGCCCGGTCCACTATCGGGGATCGTACGTCACACCTTTGCCACAGGATTTTGCGGCCGCTAAGAATTGCTCTCGTCGCTCAGCGCTGCGGGGTTCCCCCCGCGGCGTTCGTGCAGGAGGAGCTGATTCCTCCGGCGGACGCAGAGCGACCTCCGCGCTATTCGAAGAGGTCCATCAGCCATGCCCAAGAACATCCTCACTCGTGGTCATAGTCGTGCGCTGACCCGGCAGCACAAGGTCGCGATCGCCGGTGTCGGCGTGCTCGGCGCTGCCGCCCTCGCCTTCTCGGCCGTCCCCAGCAGCGCCGAGTCCATCACCACGGGTGCCCCGGCCGTGGCCGCGCAGGTCGCCGCCCAGCCGGCCAAGGACGTCAAGGGCACGCTCACCGGCCAGCTCGCCGCCGAGTCGGTCAAGCTCGACACCTTCGCCGCCAAGCAGAAGGCCGCGGTCGACGCCGCCGCCAAGCAGCAGGCCGAGGCCGCGGCGAAGCAGAAGGCCGCCGCCGAGGCCGCTGCCAAGAAGGCCGCCCAGGAGCGCGCCGCCAAGGAGGCCGCGAGCCGTTCCGCGCAGCGCCCCCAGATGCAGCTGGTCGCCGCGAAGACCTACACGAACAACCTCGACGGCTGGATCCGCCAGGCCCTGGACATCATGAAGTCCAAGGGCATCCCGGGCAGCTACAACGGCCTGCACAAGAACATCATGCGGGAGTCCTCCGGCAACCCCATGGCCATCAACAACTGGGACATCAACGCCATCAACGGCATCCCGTCGAAGGGCCTGCTGCAGGTCATCCCGCCGACCTTCAACGCGTACCACGTCACCGGCACCTCGTGGAACATCTACGACCCGGTCGCCAACATCACCGCCGCCGCCAACTACGCGGCCGACAAGTACGGCTCGATCGACAACGTCAACAGCGCGTACTGAGGCCGGCGCGGGCCTCTGACGACGCGACGCCGAAGGGCGGCACCCCTCCAGGGGGTGCCGCCCTTCGCGTCGTACGGCCGCGGTTACTTCCGCATGACCTCCGGCTCGTGCCGGCGCAGGAAGCGGGCGACGAAGAAGCCGCAGACCACTCCGAGGACGATCAGCGCGAACATGTCCAGGCCCCAGGCCGAGGCCTCGTGGTTCCACAGCGGGTCCGTGCTGCTCGGGTCGTCGGTGTTCGGCGCGATGTTGTTGAAGTCCAGCGTGGCGCCCGCGGCGGCCACCGCCCAGCGCGACGGCATCAGGTACGAGAACTCGTTGACGCCGAGGGTGCCGTGCAGGGTGAAGAGGCAGCCGGTGAAGACGACCTGGATGATCGCGAACATCACCAGCAGCGGCATGGTCTTCTCGGCGGTCTTCACCAGCGAGGAGATCACCAGGCCGAACATCATCGAGCTGAAGCCGAGCGCCATGATCGGCAGGCACAGCTCGAACAGCGTCGAGCTGCCGAGGACGAGCCCCTGGTCGGGGATCTCGCGGCTGGAGAAGCCGATCACGCCGACCATCAGGCCCTGGAGCACGGTGACGGCGCCGAGCACGACCACCTTCGACATCAGGTAGGCCGACCGGGACAGGCCGGTCGCGCGCTCCCGCTCGTAGATGACCCGTTCCTTGATCAGCTCACGCACGGAGTTCGCCGCACCGGCGAAGCACGCGCCGACCGCGAGGATCAGCAGCACCGTGGTGGCCGTGCCGTTCGGGACGTGCGCGCCGGTGCGCGGGTTGACCGCCTCGTTGACCAGCAGGCCCCGGTTGTGGTCGATCAGCAGGCTGACCGCGCCGAGCACCGCCGGCAGGATCACCGTCAGCGCCAGGAATCCCTTGTCGGAGGCGATGACCGCCACGTACCGCCGGATCAGGGTCATCAGCTGCGAGCCCCAGCCCTGCGGCTTGGGCGGCTTCATCGCCTGTGGCGGAGGCATGTGTACGGATTGCGGGGCGACCGCGTCGATGTCCGCGGCGTACATCTGGTAGTGCTGCGAGCCCTTCCAGCGGCCCGCCCAGTCGTAGTCGCGGTAGTTCTCGAAGGCGGAGAAGACGTCGGCCCAGGTGTCGTAGCCGAAGAAGTTCAGCGCCTCCTCCGGCGGGCCGAAGTAGGCAACCGAACCGCCGGGCGCCATCACCAGGAGCTTGTCGCAGATCGCCAGCTCGGCCACGGAGTGGGTGACCACGAGGACCGTGCGGCCGTCGTCGGCCAGGCCCCGCAGCAGCTGCATGACGTCACGGTCCATACCCGGGTCGAGGCCCGAGGTCGGCTCGTCCAGGAAGATCAGCGACGGCTTGGTGAGCAGTTCGAGGGCCACCGAGACACGCTTGCGCTGGCCACCGGAGAGAGAGGTGACCTTCTTGTCCTTGTGGATGTCGAGCTTCAGCTCGCGCAGCACCTCGTCGATGCGGGCGTCGCGCTCGGCGGCCGTGGTGTCGGCGGGGAAGCGCAGCTTGGCCGCGTACTTGAGGGCCTTCTTGACGGTCAGCTCCTTGTGCAGGATGTCGTCCTGCGGGACCAGACCGATGCGCTGGCGCAGCTCGGCAAACTGCTTGTAGAGGTTGCGGTTGTCGTACAACACCTCGCCCTGGTTGGCGGGCCGGTAGCCGGTGAGCGCCTTGAGCAGGGTCGACTTGCCGGAACCGGACGGGCCGATGACCGCGATCAGCGACTTCTCCGGGACGCCGAAGGAGACGTCCTTCAGGATCTGCTTGCCGCCGTCGACCGTGACGGTCAGGTGGCGCGCGGAGAAGGAGACCTCACCGGTGTCGACGAACTCCTCGAGGCGGTCGCCGACGATGCGGAAGGTGGAGTGGCCGACGCCGACGATGTCGTTCGGGCCGAGCTGTATCGAGCCGCCCTTGGGGATCGGCTGGCCGTTGACGTAGGTGCCGTTGTGCGAGCCCAGGTCGCGGATCTCGAAGCGGCCGCCGGGCACCGAGTGGAACTCGGCGTGGTGCCGGGAGACCTGCAGGTCGGAGACGACCAGCTCGTTCTCCAGGGCACGGCCGATGCGCATCACGTTGCCGATGGCGAACTGGTGGAACGTCGTGGGGCTGCGGTCGCCGTAGACCGGCGGCGCCCCCGCGCCGCCACCGGGCACCTTCTGCGCGTACTGCTCGGCCGGAGCGCCCTGCTGCTGCGGAATCGGCGCGGCCTGCTGCGGCTGCTGCCAACCGGCCTGCGGGGCCTGCTGCTGCGGAGCCTGCTGCGCCCAGCCGGCCCCCGCACCCTGGGCGGCGTACGGCGCGGCCTGCTGCTGAGGCTGAGCGGTGGCGGCGGCACCGGAGAGGTTCAGGCGCGGTCCGTCGGTCGCGTTGCCGAGGTGCACCGCCGAGCCGGGGCCGATCTCCGTCTGGCCGATCCGCTGGCCCTGCACGAAGGTGCCGTTGGTGCTGCCGTGGTCCTCGATGACCCAACTGCGGCCGTTGAAGCTGACCGTGGCGTGGCGCCAGGAGACCCTGGCGTCGTCGAAGACGATGTCACCCTGCGGATCGCGTCCGAGGGTATAGGGCCTGGACGGGTCGAGCGTCCAGGTCCTTCCGTTTGTTTCCAGTACGAGTTCCGGCACTCCATGCCCCACTGAGTAGTCCCCCGAGTTACCCCCATCACAGGGAGTCTAGGGATGTCGAACATCGTCGGGAACTATTTCAGGCGGGGCCCCATGACCGAAAGTCGGGCCTTGTGAAGGGCGCCCGTACGCGCTTCAACTCGCCCCGTTGACGGGGTTGAAACCGGGCCGGAGAGTGGTAATCCCCCGCGAGGGGGACAAGCGCGGCTGTGGTGCCGCGCCGCGGATCGGGGGGTCTGCCATGAGCGCTGCCAAGGGCGTCGAGACCGCACGGCACGGCACCTCGCTGCCGTGGACGGACATCCTGCTGTCCGCGATCGCCGCCGTCAGCTGGGCGTTGATAGGGATGGCGGGCACGGCCGCGCTCGGTCTGCATCTGCTGCAGGCGGACGCGGCGGGCTCACTGGGCCCGATGACGGCGGCTGTTGTGGCGCTCGGGGCGGGTGGTTCGGTCTCGCCGTCGGGCGATGTGTCCGCTTTCGGGCTGAAGGGCGCCGAGGCCCACACGGCCGTCGAGATCACGCCACTGGGGGTGAGCCTGGTCGGCGCCCTGCTGCTGTCGTGGTTCTTCCTACGGTCCCTGCGCACGGCCGGAGTTGTGATCGCCCCGTCCGAACTCCTGGCGCGCGCGGGCGCGGTGGTCGTCCTCTTCGTGGCGACGCTGGGCGGGCTGGCGTGGGCCGGGCACGACGTCATCACGATCGACGGCGGCTCGCTGGGTCTGGACAAGCTGCCCGGCGGGGGCGGCAAGGGGGGCGGTCTGAACATCCCCGGTCTGGGGGACGTCGGCGGGCTGCTGCCGGACCGGATCGGCGATCTGATCCACGCGAAGGCCGCGGTCGGTTTCACCGTGGACACCGCGCCCACCCTGCTCGGTGGCCTGTGCTGGTCCGCCGGAATCCTGCTGATCGCCCTGTTCGCCTCCCGGCGCACTCCCCTGCCGCCCGGCTGGGACGCCGTGCACCGGGTGGTGCGGCCGGCGGTCTCGGCGCTCGTCACCGTGCTGCTGGTGGCCGTGGCCGCCGGGCTCGCGGCGGCGGCGTACGCGGCGATCGGCGACGACCACCCGCGCCGGATCGCGGGCGCGGCCCTGCTGGGCGCCCCGAACGGGGTGTGGCTCGGTATCCCGATCGGCCTGTTCGTCCCCTGGGACGGCAAGGCCACCGGCGCCCTGGGCACCGTGCTGCCCCACCCTCTCGACCAGCTGCTGAGCGCGCACTCCGACCAGCCCGTCACGGTGGGCCGGCTGGCCGAGCTGGACGGGCGGGTGTGGCTGCTCGCGGTGGCGGCGGCGCTGATGATGCTGCTGGCCGGGGTGCTGACGGCGGTACGGACACCGCTGCCCGGCGCGGGTGGTGCGGCGGGGTTCGCCGGTCGCTGCGCCCTGCGCCTCGGGGTCGCGACCGCGCTCGCCCTGCCCTTCCTCGCCTGGTTGGCGGACGTCTCGGTGGACGCCTCGCTGTCCGTACTGGGCTTCGACGCCTTCGGCGCGGGCATCGAGCTGCACGGCCACCTGGGCATGGCGCTGCTCCTGGGCGCCCTGTGGGGTGCGGGTGCCGGGGCGGCGGGGGCCGGGCTCGCGTGGGTGGCGGGGGCGGCTGGGGCTCGGGTGGTGGGGCCGGGGCGGGGCGGCGCGGTCGTCGGGGACAGCCGTGGCAGGGGCGTGGACCACGGGTACGGCAGCGTGGGCTCCGGGCGATCCGGGTCCGGCGACGGGGCCGGACCGTACGCGCCGAGCAGGCCGTACCGGCCGCCGAACCCGGGCACGAACCCCTACCTCCAGGTGCCGGAGCAGTTGCGGGCGCAGCCGGAGGACGTGCGGCCGTCCTCGACCGGGGACGACGTGTACGGCGCCCCGACCGTGGCCCGGCCCTTCGGCCCGCCTCCCCCCGCACCCCGGAACCGTCCTGGAGCACGCCCGCGTGATCGCGCACCGGACGCACCGGACGAGGGGCCACCGCCGCCTCCGCCACCACCACCGGCTCCGCCCCGCAGACCCAGGAGGTGAGCGTGGCAGTGGCCCGCGTGGCACAGTCGGGGTAGACGCGGAGCCGTACCGGTGGGATCGGACCGTACCGGCAGGAACCGGACCGTACCGGCGGGATCGGGCCGGGGCCGGGTCGTCGTCGTGAGGCAAGATCCTCTACATTGGCCCGACACCCATTGTTCCGTGTCCGTCAGGCGGACCTCACGGGCGGAAGGCACTGGGTGCCGGATACGGTGGTGACACCATGAGCGCTTCGCAGACCTCCGAGGTCCCCACTCTCCTCGTCAAGATCTTCGGCAAGGACAGGCCGGGCATCACGGCCGGCCTCTTCGACACCCTCGCCGCCTACCTCGTCGACGTGGTCGACATCGAGCAGGTCGTCACCCGGGGCCGCCTGGTGCTGTGCGTGCTGGTCACCCAGCCGCCGGCGAGCCTGGAGGGCGACCTGAGGGCCACCGTGCACAGCTGGGCCGAGTCGATGAAGATGCAGGCGGAGATCATCTCGGGGCACGGCGACAACCGTCCCCGTGGTCTCGGGCGCTCCCTGGTGACCGTCCTCGGTCACCCCCTCACCGCCGAGTCGACGGCCGCCATCGCCGCCCGGATCGCCAAGGCCGGCGGCAACATCGACCGTATCTTCCGCCTCGCCAAGTACCCGGTGACCGCGGTGGAGTTCGCCGTCTCCGGTGTGGAGACCGAGCCGCTGCGCACGGCCCTGGCCTCCGACGCGGCGGCACTGGGTGTCGACATCGCCGTCGTCTCGGCGGGCCTGCACCGGCGTGCCCAGCGGCTGGTGGTCATGGACGTGGACTCCACCCTCATCCAGGACGAGGTCATCGAGCTGTTCGCCGCGCACGCCGGCTGCGAGGACCAGGTCGCCGAGGTGACGGCCGCGGCGATGCGCGGGGAGCTGGACTTCGAGCAGTCGCTGCACGCGCGCGTCGCCCTGCTGAAGGGGCTGGACGCCTCGGTGGTGGAGAAGGTGCGCAACGAGGTACGGCTGACGCCGGGCGCGCGCACGCTCATCCGCACCCTGAAGCGCCTCGGCTACCAAGTCGGTGTGGTCTCCGGTGGGTTCACCCAGGTCACGGACGATCTGAAGGAGCGGCTGGGGCTGGACTTCGCGCAGGCCAACACGCTGGAGATCGTCGACGGGAAGCTGACCGGGCGGGTCACCGGCGAGATCGTGGACCGCGCGGGCAAGGCGCGGCTGCTGCGCCGGTTCGCCGCGGAGGCCGGGGTGCCGCTGTCGCAGACGGTGGCGATCGGTGACGGCGCCAACGACCTGGACATGCTGAACGCGGCCGGTCTCGGTGTCGCCTTCAACGCCAAGCCGGTGGTCCGCGAGGCCGCGCACACGGCGGTGAACTTCCCCTTCCTGGACACCGTCCTGTATCTGCTGGGCGTCACCCGCGAAGAGGTCGAGGCGGCTGACACCCACGACGAGGGCTGAGCCGCCCCGGACGGGGCGTGCACCGGAGCTGAGGAGGGCCCGGCACCGCTGTGGTGCCGGGCCCTCCTGCCATGGGTGTCGTCACTCGGCGGGTGCCCAGTAGTCCGTCAGTGTGGCCACGGCCGGCTCCAGGCTCTTCCAGGCGCCGTCGTAGGACAGCAGTGCGAAGCCCGCGGCGGGGAAGCCTCGGCGGTTCATCCGCTCGCGGGCGTCGCCCTCGGACTCGCCCGCGAGGATGTCGGCCAGGCCGTGCACGCCCGGGTTGTGGCCGATCAGGATCACGTTCTGCACGTCGTCCGGGATCTCGTTGAGCACGGCGATCAGCTCGCCGGGCGAGGCCTCGTAGACCCGCTCCTCATAGGTGGTTTTCGGCCGGTGCGCGAGCTCGTGGACGGCGAGCTTCCAGGTCTCGCGGGTCCGGACCGCGGTGGAGCACAGGGCCAGGTCGAAGGTGATGCCGGTGTCGGCCAGCCTGCGCCCGGCGACTGCGGCGTCCTTGCGGCCCCGCTCAGCGAGCGGGCGGTCATGGTCGGACACCTGGGGCCAGTCGGCTTTCGCATGCCGGAAGAGGGCGATCCTGCGGGGTTCTGCGACGCTCATGGGACCCAGCTTCGCATGAAACAGGCCATGCGGCGCAGGGAGTTGACATGCGGATTCACCGCGTGCGGGGGCCCTGCTCAGCGCGCGAGAAGCTGCTGCACGCGCTCGAAGAGCTGCGTGATCGCCGGGTCGCCGCTCGCCGCGTGGGCGTCCGACGGGTTCAGTATCAGCGCGAGCAGCGCGATGAAGGCGAGCGCGGGCAGGGCGAGCGCCCACCAGGGCAGCCGGATGTCGACGCCGCCCGTGGTCGCCGGGTGGGGCCGGGTGTGCGTGCGGGCCGGCATGGTCGCCTCCGTGGGTCCTCGAGTGGTCCTGGCCGCCTGCTGCGGTCACCTCTCGAAGCTACGGAATCCGGGGCCCTCAACCCATCCGGAGATCCACCCACTTGACCCTGACCCTGACCCCCTAGGGGATGGGGGGCCAGCCCCACCATCAGGGCGTGTCGCGGGTCGGGCCGGGTGGCCGGATCAGGGCGAGGCGATCGTCGCGATGATGGCGATGATCACGAAGATGGCGAAGAACGAGCCGAAGACGACCAGCATCTTCTTCTGGCCGTTCTGGGGGTTCGGGTCGAGCACTGGCATGCCGCCAGTCTCGCACCCGCCGCGCGCGCCCCTGGCGCCGGGGTCGTCGGCCCTGCGCCGGAGTCGTCAGCGCGCCGTCGCCTCGTCCTCCACGATGCGGTCGCGGCCCGCCAGGAAGCCCACCGCCATCTGGGGGAGCATCAGGCCCGCCATGAGGGCGATCGGCAGCCCCCAGCCGCCGCTCTGCTGGTAGAGCACACCGACCAGCAGCGGGCCGGGGATGGAGATCAGATAGCCGGTGCTCTGGGCGAACGCGGACAGCTGGGCCACGCCCGGGCCGGTCCTGGCCCGCATGCCGACCATGGTCAACGCCAGCGGGAAGGCGCAGTTGGAGACGCCGAGCAGCACCGCCCAGGCCCAGGCGCCGCCGGCCGGCGCGAAGTACAGGCCGGCGTATCCGGCGAGTCCGCACACACCCAGGACGAGCACGATCGGCCCCTGGTGGGGCAGCCGGGTGGCGACCCGCGGGATGACGAAGGCCAGCGGCACGCCCATCACCATGGTGACGGCGAGGAGCAGGCCCGCCGTGCCCGCGGGAACACCGGAGTCGCGGAAGATCTGGGCCATCCAGCCCATCGTGATGTACGCGGCGGTGGCCTGGAGTCCGAAGAAGACGGCGAGCGCCCAGGCGGTACGGCTGCGGGTGATGCGCAGCGGGGCCTTCCGCGGCTGCTCCCCCGCCGCGGCCATCGGCACCCGGGCGGCGGCGCCCCGCTCCCGTACCAGCGGCAGCCAGGGCAGTACGGCGGCGGCGGCGAGCACCGCCCACACGGCGAGTCCGGACTGCCACCTGCCGCCCAGGGCGGCGGTCATGGGCACGGTGACCGCGGCGGCGAGGGAGGTGCCGAGGGCGAGGGCCATGGAGTACAGGCCGGTCATGGAGCCGACGCGGTCGGGGAACCAGCGCTTGACGATGACCGGCATCAGCACGTTGCTGACGGCGATGCCCATGAGGGTGAGCGCGCTGGCGGCCAGGAAGCCGGCCGTGCCGCCGGCGTAGGGCCGTATCAGCAGGCCCGCGGTGATGGCGGCCATGCCCGCGCACACCACCGCGGACGCTCCGAAGCGGCGGGCCAGCCGGGGTGCGGTGACGCCGAAGACGGCGAAGCAGAGCGGAGGAACGGAGGTGAGCAGCCCGGCCACGCTGCCGCTCATGCCGAGGCCGTCGCGGACCTCCTCCAGGAGCGCGCCGAGGCTCGTGATGGCCGGCCGGAGGTTCAGCGCGGACAGCACGATGCCGACGACGACCAGCCGTGTCGCCCACGCGCGCGTGGGGGCCGTTTCCCGCGCGTTCGCCGCAGTGCTCGTAGCGCGTTCGGTGTTCGACTGCTCCGTACGGGTTTCCGTGGTCCGGGTTTCCTCACTAGCCATGTCACCCATCATAGAATCATGGGATGATTGGTTGTCCATCCCCGGGACGTATCCGCCCCGGCCTCGCGTGCGAAGGTGGGCCATGCCCCTGAGCCACCCGCGCCGTTCGGCGCTGTCCGAGCAGGTCATCGCCGAGCTGCGCAATCAGATCGCCTCCGGCGAGTGGCCGGTCGGCTCCCGCATCCCGACCGAGCCGGAGCTGGTCGAGCAGCTCGGGGTCGCCCGCAACACCGTCCGCGAGGCGGTCCGCGCGCTGGCGCACAACGGTCTGCTGGACATCCGCCAGGGCTCGGGCACGTACGTCGCGGCGACGAGCGAGCTGGCCGGCGTGATGCACCGCCGGTTCGCGGACGCCGACCCCCGGCACATCGCCGAGCTGCGCTCCACGCTGGAGTCGGCGGCGGCCAAGCTGGCCGCCGAGCGGCGCACCGAGAAGGACCTCAAACAGCTGGACGGGCTGCTGACGCGGCGCGAGGAGGCCTGGGAGACCGGCGAGGCCGAGGCGTTCGTGACCGCGGACGCCACCTTCCACCTGGCCGTGGTGGCCGCCTCCCACAACGACGTCATGACGGCCATGTACGCCGACCTGGGAGAGGTGCTGCGGGACTGGCTGCGCGCGGACGTCGGCGCCGAGCTGACGCCCGAGACGTACATGGATCACACCCGGCTGGTGGACGCGATCCGCGCGGGGGACGCGGAGGCCGCCGCCACGGAGGCCGCGAGCTATCCGTTCCTGTGCCGTCCGGGCAGGTTCAGCGCGCCTTCTGGTGGCTGATCCACACCGAGCGGACTTCCTTCCAGCACCGGCCGGTCAGCCGTACGGTCATGGCGGGCGCGGTGTCCACCGGGGCGCTGTCGGTGTCGATGTCCCACCAGCGGGCGCATTCGATGTGCAGCCGTACCCGGTCGGTGTCGACGTAGGGGTTGTGGCAGTACGCCACCACGTGGGAGCCGGTGACGGTCGTACGGCACTCGGCGCCGAACAGGTCCGGCGCGGGCTTGCCGTGGCCCACGCGCGCATGGGACAGCGCGTCGTACGGCAGGGAGAGCACGAGGGCTACGGCCACGGTCACCGGGGCCAGGCTGCGGGACAGGCGCACAAGGGGACCTCCTCGGCCGGGCTGCGGAGGGATGCGCGGGGTGAACCCGTGATCCAGAGTGCGCCGTTGCCCCCGGTCGCGCCCGGCCGGGTAGGCCGAACGAGTGACGCCCCGTTCCCCGCGGACCGCGGGGAACGGGGAACGGGGCGTCGACGTCAGGCGAGGGTCACGCGCCGATGGCGTGCAGACCGCCGTCCACGTGGATGATCTCGCCGGTGGTCTTCGGGAACCAGTCGCTCAGCAGCGCGACGACACCCTTGCCGGCCGGCTCCGGGTCCTTGAGGTCCCACTCCAGCGGGGAGCGGGTGTCCCACACGGAGGCCAGATCGCTGAAGCCCGGGATGGACTTGGCGGCCATCGAGCCGAGCGGGCCGGCGGAGATGAGGTTGCAGCGGATGTTCTGCTTGCCCAGGTCGCGGGCGATGTAGCGGCTGGTGGCCTCCAGGGCGGCCTTGGCCGGGCCCATCCAGTCGTACTGCGGCCAGGCGAAGGACGCGTCGAAGGTGAGGCCGACGACCGAGCCGCCGTTCTGCATCAGCGGCAGGCAGGCCATGGTCAGCGACTTCAGGGAGAACGCCGAGACGTGCATGGCGGTGGCGACCGACTCGAACGGCGTGTTGAGGAAGTTGCCGCCGAGCGCGTCCTGCGGGGCGAAGCCGATGGAGTGGACGATGCCGTCGAGGCCGCCCAGCTCCTCGCCGACCACGTCGGCCAGGCGGGCGAGGTGCTCGTCGTTGGTGACGTCCAGCTCGATGACCTTGGTCGGCTTCGGCAGCTTCTTGGCGATGCGCTCGGTCAGCGTGGGCCGCGGGAAGGCGGTCAGGATGATCTCGGCGCCCTGCTCCTGGGCGAGCTTGGCGACGTGGAAGGCGATGGACGACTCCATCAGCACACCCGTGATCAGGATGCGCTTGCCCTCGAGGATTCCGCTCATGGTGATCAGTGACCCATTCCCAGTCCGCCGTCAACGGGGATGACGGCTCCAGTGATGTACGAGGCGTCGTCCGAGGCGAGGAACCGCACCGTCGCGGCGATCTCCTCCGGCTGCGCGTAACGGCCGAGCGGCACCTGCGACACGATGCTCTCGCGCTGCTGCTCGGTGAGCGCCTTGGTCATGTCGGTGTCGACGAAGCCGGGCGCGACGACGTTGAAGGTGATGTTGCGCGACCCCAGCTCACGGGCGAGGGAACGCGCGAAGCCGACCATGGCGGCCTTGGAGGCGGCGTAGTTCGCCTGCCCCGCCTGACCGAGCAGGCCGACCACGGAGGAGATCAGGACGACGCGGCCCTTCTTGGCCCGCAGCATGCCGCGGTTGGCACGCTTGACCACGCGGAAGGTGCCCGTGAGGTTGGTGTCGATGACCGAGGTGAAGTCCTCCTCGGACATGCGCATCAGGAGCTGGTCCTTGGTGACACCGGCGTTGGCGACGAGGACCTCGACCGGACCGTGCTGGTCCTCGATCTCCTTGTAGGCCTGCTCCACCTGCTCGGCGTCGGTGATGTCGCACTTGACGGCGAGGAAGCCGGCCGGCGGCTCACCCGAGCGGTACGTGATCGCGACCTTGTCGCCGGCGTCGGCGAAAGCGCGGGCGATGGCGAGGCCGATGCCCCGGTTGCCTCCGGTGACGAGAACCGAGCGGCTCAACGGATCACCCTTTCGTTAGCGGTCTGATGCGGTCGGGCAGCCCGCCCGAACAGCTGGATGGCAGGCGGCTTCATCGAAAACCTATCGGTAGCGCCGCTTCCGCGGGCAAGCGGGCACCGACAGTGGCGCGAGTGCGACGCTGTGGGGTCCCTACAGAATGGACCGGTATCGGACCGAAACATGTGGTCCGCCGGGCCACTCCCACGACATGATCGGAACCGACAGGCCACGACAGCAGGGAGACCTCCGTGCCTCATTCCATCGACGAAGCCTTCACGGCGCTTCCGCTAAGGGCTCTGGCCGACGCCGCGCTCGCACGCGCGCGTGCGCTGGGGGCCGAGCATGCGGACTTCCGGTTCGAGCGGGTGCGCAGCGCCTCCTGGCGGCTCAGGGACGCCAAGCCCGCGGGAACGTCGGACACCACCGACCTCGGGTACGCGGTCCGGGTCGTGCACGGCGGTACGTGGGGCTTCGCGTCCGGGGTGGACCTGACCCTGGACGCGGCCGCCAAGGTCGCCTCGCAGGCGGTGGCGATGGCGAAGCTCTCGGCGCAGGTGATCAAGGCCGCCGGGTCGGACGAGCGGGTGGAGCTGGCCGGCGAGCCGGTGCACGCCGAGCGGACGTGGGTGTCGTCGTACGAGATCGACCCGTTCTCGGTGCCCGACGAGGAGAAGGCCGCGCTGCTCGCGGAGTGGAGCAACCGGCTGCTGGCCGCGAGCGGCGTGAACCACGTGGACGCCTCGCTGCTCACCGTGCACGAGAACAAGTTCTACGCCGACACCGCGGGCACCGTGACCACCCAGCAGCGGGTCCGGCTGCATCCGCAGCTGACGGCCGTGTCGGTCGACGAGTCGAGCGGTGAGTTCGACTCGATGCGCACCCTCGCGCCGCCCGTCGGGCGTGGCTGGGAGTACCTGACCGGGACCGGCTGGGACTGGGACACCGAACTGGAGCAGATCCCCGAGCTGCTGGCCGAGAAGATGCGGGCGCCGAGCGTGGAGGCGGGCCTGTACGACCTGGTGGTCGACCCGTCCAACCTGTGGCTGACCATCCACGAGTCCATCGGACACGCCACCGAGCTGGACCGCGCGCTCGGCTACGAGGCCGCCTACGCCGGCACCTCCTTCGCCACCTTCGACCAGCTCGGCAAGCTGAGGTACGGCTCCGAGCTGATGAACGTCACCGGTGACCGCACCGCCGAGCACGGCCTCGCGACCGTCGGCTACGACGACGAGGGCGTCGAGGCGCAGTCCTGGGACCTGGTGAAGGACGGCACGCTCGTCGGCTACCAGCTGGACCGCAGGATCGCGAGGCTGACCGGGTTCGACCGGTCCAACGGGTGCGCGTTCGCCGACTCCCCCGGGCACGTGCCGGTGCAGCGCATGGCCAACGTGTCCCTGCAGCCGGATCCCGCCGGGCTGTCCACCGAGGACCTGATCGGGGGCGTCGACCGGGGCATCTACGTCGTCGGCGACCGGTCCTGGTCGATCGACATGCAGCGGTACAACTTCCAGTTCACCGGGCAGCGCTTCTTCAAGATCGAGAACGGGCGGATCACCGGGCAGCTGAAGGACGTCGCCTACCAGGCCACGACCACCGACTTCTGGGGGTCGATGGCGGCCGTGGGCGGCCCGCAGACCTACGTCCTGGGCGGCGCCTTCAACTGCGGCAAGGCCCAGCCGGGCCAGGTCGCAGCCGTGTCCCACGGGTGCCCCTCCGCCCTCTTCAAGGGCGTCAACATTCTGAACACCACGCAGGAGGCCGGTCGATGAGCGCCCGTACCACCAAGCCGCACGAGGTCGTCGAGCAGGCCCTCGCGCTGTCCCGGGCCGACGGCTGCGTCGTCATCGCCGACGAGGAGTCGACCGCCAACCTGCGCTGGGCCGGCAACGCGCTCACCACCAACGGGGTGACCCGCGGTCGTACCCTCACGGTGATCGCGACCGTGGACGGCAAGGAGGGCACCGCCTCCGGTGTCGTCTCGCGGTCCGCGGTGACCGCCGATGAGCTGGAACCGCTGGTGCGGGCCGCCGAGGCGGCCGCGCGGGGGGCCGGGCCGGCCGAGGACGCCCAGCCGCTGGTCACCGGTGTCCCGCAGTCCCCGGACTTCACGGACGCGCCCGCCGAGACCTCCTCGGCCGTCTTCGCGGACTTCGCCCCCGCGCTCGGCGAGGCCTTCGCACGCGCGCGTACCGGCGGCCGCGAGCTGTACGGCTTCGCCAACCACGAGATGGTGTCCACGTACATGGGCACGTCCACGGGGCTGCGCCTCAGGCACGACCAGCCGACCGGCACGCTGGAGCTGAACGCCAAGTCCCCGGACCGCGCCCGCTCGGCGTGGGCGGGCCGCTCCACCCGGGACTTCAAGGACGTCGACCCGGGCGCCCTGGACGCCGAACTGGCGGTACGTCTCGGCTGGGCCGAGCGGCGCGTGGAGCTGCCCGCGGGCCGGTACGAGACGCTGCTGCCGCCGACCGCGGTCGCGGACCTGCTGATCTACCAGCTCTGGTCGGCCTCGGGCCGGGACGCGGCCGAGGGCCGGACGGTGTTCTCCAAGCCGGGCGGCGGCACCCGCGTCGACGAAAAGCTGAGCGAGCTGCCGCTGACCCTGCGCAGCGACCCGAACGAGCCGGGCCTGGAGTGCTCGCCCTTCGTGGTCGCCCACTCCTCGGGCGGCGACCAGTCCGTGTTCGACAACGGACTGCCGGCGCATCCCACCGAGTGGATCGGCGAGGGCGTGCTCAAGCACCTGATCACCACCCGGCACAGCGCGGGCCTGACCGGGCTGCCGGTCGCCCCGGCGATCGGGAACCTGATCCTGGACGGCGGGCAGGACCGCTCCCTCGAGGAGATGGTCGCGCACACCGAGCGCGGGCTGCTGCTGACCTGCCTGTGGTACATCCGCGAGGTCGACCCGGCGACGCTGCTGCTCACCGGCCTGACCCGGGACGGCGTCTACCTCGTGGAGAACGGCGAGGTGACCGGGCAGGTGAACAACTTCCGGTTCAACGAGTCGCCGGTGGACCTGCTCGGCCGGGCCGCGGAGGCGGGGCGCACGGAGAAGACGCTGCCGCGGGAGTGGAGCGACTACTTCACCCGGGCCGCGATGCCCGCGCTGCGGATCCCCGATTTCAACATGAGCTCTGTCAGTCAGGGCGTATAACCTCGTAGTCGGCTGTCACCCGACTGCCCACCGGATCACCGAGGAGACACGAGAACCGTGACGGACATCGTCGACGAGCTGAAGTGGCGTGGGCTGTTCGCCCTGTCCACCGACGAGGACGCTTTGCGCAAGGCTCTCGCGGACGGTCCCGTCACGTTCTATTGCGGTTTCGACCCGACCGCGCCGTCGCTGCACGTGGGGCATCTGGTGCAGGTGCTCACCGTGCGCCGGCTCCAGCAGGCCGGGCACCGGCCGCTGGCGCTGGTCGGCGGCGCGACGGGCCTGATCGGTGACCCGCGCCCCACCGCGGAGCGCACGCTGAACGACCCGGAGACGGTGGCCGGCTGGGTGGGCAGGCTGCGCGCCCAGATCGAGCCGTTCCTGTCCTTCGAGGGCGAGAACGCGGCGGTCATGGTGAACAACCTCGACTGGACCGCGAACCTCTCCGCGATCGAGTTCCTGCGGGACATCGGCAAGCACTTCCGCGTCAACAAGATGCTGACGAAGGACTCCGTGGCCCGCCGCCTGGAGTCCGACCAGGGCATCAGCTACACCGAGTTCAGCTACCAGCTGCTGCAGGGCATGGACTTCCTGCAGCTGTACCGGCGGTACGGCTGCACGCTCCAGCAGGGCGGCAGCGACCAGTGGGGCAACCTCACGGCCGGTCTCGACCTGATCCACCGGCTGGAGCCGGCCGCCGAGGCGCACGCCCTGGCCACCCCGCTGATGACCAAGGCGGACGGCACCAAGTTCGGCAAGACCGAGGGCGGCGCCGTCTGGCTCGACCCGGAGATGACGACGCCGTACGCGTTCTACCAGTTCTGGCTGAACGTGGACGACCGTGACATCTCGAAGTACATGCGCATCCTGTCCTTCAAGTCCCGCGAGGAACTGGAGGAGCTGGAGCAGCAGACCCAGGAGCGACCGCAAGCCCGTGCCGCACAGCGCGCGCTCGCCGAGGAGCTGACGACGCTGGTGCACGGCGCCGACCAGACGGCCGCCGTGATCGCCGCGTCCAAGGCCCTGTTCGGCCAGGGCGACCTGGCGGAGCTGGACGAGCGGACGCTGGCGGCGGCGCTGTCCGAGGTGCCGCACATCCAGGTCGCCGAGCTGGGTCAGGTGGTCGACCTGTTCGCCGAGGTCGGCCTGGTGGCCAGCAAGTCCGCCGCGCGGCGGACCGTGAAGGAGGGCGGGGCCTACGTGAACAACGCGAAGGTCACCGCCGAGGACGCGGTGCCGTCCAAGGAGGAACTGCTGCACGGGCGGTGGCTGGTGCTGCGGCGGGGCAAGAAGAACCTGGCCGCGGTAGAGGTCACCGGCGCTTAGGACAGACCGAAGGGCGGCCCCCGAAGCGGGGCCGCCCTTCGCCGTGTCCGCCGTCAGGCCTGCTGCTTCTTCTTGCCCAGCGTCGCCATGTAGAGCATGTCCACGGCGAAGACGATGATGATCGCGGCGATGAGCTGGAAGGCGTGCCGGCTCCAGTCGATGCCGCGGGTCTCCGCGACGCCGAGCGCGGCGGCGATCGCGTTGCCGGCGATGGCGCCCAGGATGCCGCAGATGGTGGTCAGCCACAGGGGGCTGTGCTGCTTGCCCGGGATGATCGCCTTCGCGATGAGGCCCAGCACGAATCCCACGATGATCGCCCACAACCAGCCCATGGCTGCCTCCTCGTACGGCTCGACGTGAGCATTACGGTCAGTCTGGGTCCGTCCGCTGTACGGCGCATGTCGGGTACCCCCGTAGGCGGCACGCCCCAGGACGTTCACGCAGGCAGGAGACGACCCGGTCTCGTCGGCCGTACGACCGCGGCGTAACGTGGAGATGTCCTGGTCCGGTTCCCCGCCGGGCGTGGACGACGGTGCGGGCCGGGGAGAGTCCGATGCGGGCGGATGGTGGAGTGTGATGCGCAAGCAGCACGGTGGCAGCGCCCAGGTGTTCCGGATCACCGGTGCCCGGACCGGGCTGGCCGAGGACGTACGGGGCCGGCAGCGGCGGTACGTCATCTCGATGACGATCCGCACCGCCTCCGTGATCCTCGCGGCCACGCTGTGGAACGTCGAACGGTACGTCGCCGTCGTGGCGCTGGTGTTCGGTGCGCTCCTCCCCTATGTCGCCGTGGTGATCGCGAACGCCGGCCGGGAGCGGCCGCCCTCTCTTCCGTCGACCTTCATCGCCGCGCCGACACGGCCGATGATCACGCCGCCGCGCGCGGAGGAGGAGGCCGTTCCGGAGGACAAGCCGGGCGGAAACTGACAGCGCTCCAACGTCAAGCTCAAGAAAAGCTCAGATCAATCGTGCACTTCCAGTGCCGGGCGACGGGTGACCCGTGACATACTGCGTACGCGCTCCGCATCCCCCGTCGGAGCGACAGACCGACGCCGGGCAGCTCCCCCCGTGGCTGCTCGGCGTCGCCTTGTTTGCGGGGGCTCTGTGAGACGGAACCAGTGACGAACCCGTGAGTGACGAGACCCCCATCTGCTCCGCCAAGGGCTGCCGTGCCGATGCCGTTTGGGTGCTGGCGTGGAACAACCCGAAGATCCACACGCCGGAGCGGCGCAAGACATGGCTCGCCTGCGAGGAGCACCGCGAGCATCTTTCGCAGTTCCTCGGGATCCGGGGGTTCCTGAAGGACGTGGTGAGGTTCGAGGACTGGGAAGGGTCCGAGGAGTCCTAGCCGCCGATCGCCGACATCGGTCGGTCCGGCTGCACGAACGACGGGTCGTCCAGGCCCGCTCCCGCCTTCTTCCCCCACATCGCCAGGCGCCAGATCCGGGCGATCTCCTCGTCGGGGGCGTCGGAGCGCAGGGCCGCGCGGAGGTCGGTCTCCTCGGTGGCGAACAGACAGGTGCGTATCTGGCCGTCGGCGGTGAGGCGGGTGCGGTCGCAGGCCGCGCAGAACGGGCGGGTGACCGAGGCGATCACGCCGACCCGCTGTGGGCCGCCGTTGACCAGCCAGCGCTCCGCCGGTGCCGAGCCGCGCTCGTCCGCGCCCTCGGGGGTGAGGTCGAAGCGGGTGCGCAGGGACGCCAGGATGTCCCCGGCGGTGACCATGCCCTCGCGCTTCCAGCCGTGCTGGGCGTCGAGCGGCATCTGCTCGATGAAACGCAGCTCGTACTCGTGCTCCAGCGCCCAGGCCAGCAGGTCCGGGGCCTCGTCCTCGTTCAGGCCCGGCATCAGGACCGTGTTCACCTTGACCGGGGTGAGGCCCGCCTCGCGGGCGGCTTCGAGGCCCGCGATGACGTCCTTGTGGCGGTCGCGGCGGGTGAGGGCCTTGAAGACGTCGGGGCGCAGGGTGTCCAGGGAGACGTTGACCCGGTCCAGGCCCACGGCCTTCAGGGCTGAAGCGGTGCGCCTCAGGCCGATGCCATTCGTCGTGAGGGACATCTGGGGGCGGGGGTCGAGGGCCGCCACGCGCTCGACGATGCCGACCAGGCCGGGGCGGAGCAGGGGCTCGCCCCCGGTGAAGCGGACCTCCTCGATGCCGAGCAGGCGAACCGCGATGTCGATGAGGCGGACGATCTCGTCGTCCGTGAGCAGATCGGGCTTGGCGAGCCACTGCAGGCCTTCCTCGGGCATGCAGTAGGTACAGCGCAGATTGCACCGGTCTGTGAGCGAGACCCTCAGGTCGGTGGCCACTCGGCCGTAGGTGTCGATGAGCACGTGGGCCCCCTCCCTCGATCCGACGCAATCATTTTCCGTCACCTGTGAGCCTACGTGAGACCACCGACATCGACAGCGGCCCGATCTTACGAGGTGAGACGCGGCCGCGTCGTAGGACCGTACAGTCCTGAACGACGCGGCCGTCCGTACGATGCTCAGTGCGCTCCGGTCCCGGTCAGGGACCGCACCTCCAGCTCCGCGTACTTGCCGGCGTCCGGGACCTCCTTCGACAGCAGGGTGCCCAGGGCCCCCAGCAGGAAGCCGACGGGGATCGAGATGATGCCGGGGTTCTCCAGCGGGAACCAGTGGAAGTCCACGTCGGGGAACATCGACGTCGGCTTGCCGGACACCACCGGCGAGAACAGCACCAGACCGACCGCGGTGACCAGGCCGCCGTAGATCGACCACAGGGCGCCCGAGGTGGTGAACCGCTTCCAGAACAGGCTGTAGAGGATGGTCGGCAGGTTGGCGGAGGCGGCGACCGCGAAGGCGAGGGCGACCAGGCCGGCGACGTTCAGGTCGCGGGAGAGGGCGCCCAGGACGATCGAGACGGCGCCGATGCCGACGGTCGCGTAGCGGGCCGCGTTGATCTCCTGCTTCTCGGTGGCCTGCCCCTTCTTGATGACGTTGGCGTAGATGTCGTGGGCGAAGGAGGAGGACGAGGCCAGGGTCAGGCCGGCGACGACCGCGAGGATCGTGGCGAAGGCGACCGCGGAGATGGTGGCCAGCAGGATCGCACCCCAGTTGGAGTCCACTCCGCCGAGGTGGAGGGCGAGCAGGGGTGCCGCGGTGTTGCCGGCCTTGTTGGAGGCGATGATCTCGTCCGGTTTGATCAGCGCGGCCGCGCCGAAGCCGAGGGCGAGGGTCATCAGATAGAAGGCGCCGATCAGGCCGATCGCCCAGATCACGGACTTACGGGCGGCCTTGGCCGTCGGGACCGTGTAGAAGCGGATCAGGATGTGCGGCAGGCCCGCGGTGCCGAGGACCAGGGCGATGCCGAGCGAGATGAAGTCCAGCTTGGTGGTGCCGGTGGCGCCGTACTTCAGGCCGGGTTCGAGGAACGCGGAGCCCTTGGCGCTGTTGTCGGCGGCCTTGCCGAGCAGGTCCGAGATGTTGAAGTGAAACTTCAGCAGGACCAGGAAGGTCAGCAGCAGGGCGCCCGCGATGAGCAGCACCGCCTTGACCATCTGGACCCAGGTGGTGCCCTTCATGCCGCCGATGGTGACGTACACGATCATCAGGACGCCGACCAGGGCGACGATGCCGATCTTGCCGCCGTCGCTGGTGATGCCCAGGAGCAGCGAGACCAGGACGCCCGCGCCGGCCATCTGGGCGAGCAGGTAGAAGATCGAGACGACGATCGTGGAGGTGCCGGCGGCGGTGCGGACGGGCCGCTGGCGCATCCGGTAGGCCAGCACGTCGCCCATCGTGTAGCGGCCGGAGTTGCGCAGCGGTTCGGCGACCAGGAGCAGGGCGACGAGCCAGGCGACGAGGAAGCCGATGGAGTAGAGGAAGCCGTCGTAGCCGAAGAGGGCGATGGCGCCGGCGATGCCGAGGAAGGACGCGGCGGACATGTAGTCGCCGGAGACGGCGAGGCCGTTCTGGAATCCGGTGAACTGGCGGCCGCCGGCGTAGAAGTCGGCGGCGTCCTTGGTCTGCCGGCCCGCCCAGACGGTGATGACGAGGGTCGCGGCGACGAACACCGCGAACAGGGTGATGATCAGCGTGCGGTGCTCGCTCGCCTCGCCGGCGGCCAGCAGGGTGTGTGCGGGGCTCATGCTCCGCCCTCCATCCGGGACTTGATGGCCTCGGCCTTGGGGTCGAGCTCGGCCGCGGCGTGCCGCGCGTACCACCAGGCGATGAGGAACGTGGTGAGGAACTGGGCGAGGCCCAGGACCAGGGCCACGTTGACGTTGCCGGCCACCTTGGTGCCCATGAAGCCGTCCGCGTAGTTGGAGAGCAGGACGTACAGCAGGTACCAGGTGATGAAGGCGATGGTCAGGGGGAAGGCGAAGGAGCGGTGGGAGCGGCGCAGTTCACCGAACTCCGCGCTCTGCTGCACCTCGGCGAACTCCTCGGTGGAGGGAAGGTGGACTTGGGGTTTCGCAGGGGGCGGTGTCTCGGTAGCCACGGAGTCTCCTCGCGTCACGGACATGCGCTATCCGGCCTTACAGGGACGGGGATCACACTACAGGGAGTCACCGACAGACAACCTGGAGTGATACCGGCGGGGCCACGATCCTGCTGGGCCCTCCGTCCACGGTCACGGCGCCACGCGCGGAGCGGTTCAAGTCCGCCTGGCTCTTTCGTAGATCAGTCCCGGGAGATAGCTTCGCCCTGCACCACCCGTCATGTACCTGCCCGAGCACCACCTGTGTCTCGGGCGGTTTTGTATCCGGATGATGTGGAGATCCCATGGCTCATCTGCGCTCCAGACGCCGGCTCGCGCTCGCCGTGCCGGTCGTGCTGTCGCTGACCGTCTCGCTCGGATTCCTGCCGACGGCGGCCTCGGCGGCGGCCCCGGCTCCCACGGCGGCGCGGGCGGCGGACGGCCCCGGCCTCGCGTACGTGGTCAACACCCGCACGGACCGCCACACGATCGAGTCGGTGCAGCAGGCCATCACCCGCAACGGCGGCACCATCGTGGAGAGTTACGACCGGATCGGTGTGATCGTCGCCCACTCCGCGAACCCCGACTTCGGCGCGCAGATGCGTGCCGTGCGGGGAGTGCAGTCGGCGGGCGCCACGCGCACCGCTCCGCTGACCGCGGCGGGGACGACGGACGAGGGCGCGGTGCAGGTCCTGTCGAAGGCGGAGGCCGCGAAGCTCGCCGACGGCGCGGCGGCCGGCCAGGAGCCTCTCGAGGCCGACCAGTGGGATCTGCGGGCGATCGGTGCCGACAAGGCCGCGACGATCAACCCGGGCAGCAGGAACGTGACCGTCGGCGTGATTGACACCGGCGTCGACGACACCCACCCGGACATCGCCCCGAACTTCTCCGCGTCCCAGTCGGCGAACTGTGTGAGCGGCAAGGCGGACACGACGTACGGCGCCTGGCGGCCGGTGGACGCTGACCACTACCACGGCACGCATGTGGCGGGCGAGATAGCCGCGGCCCGCAACGGCATAGGCGTGGCGGGTGTGGCGCCCGGGGTGAAGGTCGCGAGCATCACCGTGGCCCAGCCGGACGCGACCTCGCTGTTCTACCCCGAAAGCGTGGTCTGCGCCTTCGTGTTCGCCGCGGACCACGGCATCGAGATCACCAACAACAGCTACTACGTTGATCCGTGGCTGTACAACTGCATGGACGACCCCGATCAACGTGCCATCGTTGACGCGGTCAACAGGGCCCAGCTGTACGCACAACACAAGGGCACGCTCAATGTGGCCTCGGCCGGCAACTCCAACCACGACCTCGACGCGGACGCGATCGTGGACAGTTCCAGCCCCGACGACTCCACGGCCACGACGCGGACGATCGACCCGCACGAGTGCTTCGACGTGCCGACCCAGCTGCCCGGTGTGGTCACCGTGAGCGCGGTGGGCGTCAAGGGCACCAAGTCGTACTACTCCAGCTACGGCCAGGGCGTCGTCGACGTGGCGGGGCCGGGCGGCGACAAGTACCAGATCCCGGACACGCCGTCGAAGAACGGCCGCATCCTGTCCACGCTGCCGAACAACCAGTACGGCTTCCTCCAGGGCACGTCGATGGCGTCCCCGCACGTGGCCGCCGTGGCCGCGCTGCTGAAGTCGGCCCACCCGCACGCCACCCCGGCCCAGCTGCAGGCCCTTCTGAAGGCCCAGGCGGACAACCCGGGCTGCCCGAGCGACCCGTACGACGGGAACGGCGACGGCGTCGTGGACGCGACCTGCGTCGGCGGCAAGCGCGTCAACGGCTTCTACGGCTTCGGAGTCGTCAACGCACTGCGCGCGGTCGAGTAGCACACCTAGTTCTGACGGACAGGTCCTGCCGGAGCCTCTTCGGCAGGACCTGCCCGCATCCGCATCCCCTCGGGCAATCATTGATTCAATCAATGATGCATAGTGAAGTAATGATTGCTTTCAATACTGCCTGGCATGCAGTGGGCGGCGATCCCGCTCTCGCATCGCGCGCGTCGAGCATCATCCGTCGGGGAGCGCTCGAAGCGAGGCTGCCCGTACGGGAGTTGGCGCGTGCCTGTGTGGGGGCGTGTGCGCTGGCCGCCGCCGAGCTGGGGGCGCGGCGGGCGGGGCTCGCCGAGGTGCCGGCGGTCGGGGTGGACGACGGGTCGGTCGCCGCCGCCTTCCACAGTGAGCGGCTGCTGCAGGTCGACGGGCGGACGCCGGTCGCCTTCGCGCCGCTGTCGCGGTTCTGGCGGACGGCCGACGGCTGGGTGCGCACCCACGCCAACTACCCGCACCACCGGGCCCGGTTGCTCGGCGCGCTGGGCCTGCCGGCGGACGCCTCGGCGGACGAGGTGGCCCGCCGGCTCGCCGAACGCTCCGCCCTGGAGGTGGAGGAGGCGGTGTACCGCGCCGACGGTCTCGCCGTGGCGCTGCGCACCCCGAAGGAGTGGGCGGCGCACGAGCAGGCCGCCGAGGTGACCGCCCGGCCCCTGGTCGAGCGGGAGCGGCTGGACTCGGCGCACGCGCGCGTGCTCCCCCCGCTCGATCCGGCCGCCGCTCCCCTGCTGCCCGCGGCCGGGCTCCGCGTCCTCGACCTGACCCGGGTGCTGGCCGGGCCGGTCGCCACCCGGACGCTGGCCCTGCTCGGCGCCGACGTACTGCGCGTGGACGCCCCGCAGCTGCCCGAACTCGCCGACCAGCACGCCGACACGGGCTTCGGGAAACGGTCGGCGACCCTCGACCTCACCACCGACCGGGACACCTTCGAGGAGCTGCTGGCCTCCGCTGACGTCGTCGTCACCGGCTACCGGCCGGGCGCCCTGGACCGGTTCGGGCTCTCCCCCGAGGCGCTGGCCGGGCGGCGCCCGGGGCTGGTCGTCGCGCAGGTGTCGGCGTGGGGCGCGTACGGGCCCTGGGGCGGGCGGCGCGGCTTCGACAGCCTGGTGCAGGTCGCGTCCGGCATCGCGGTGACCGAGGGCTCGGCGGACCAGCCCGGCGCACTGCCCGCGCAGGCCCTGGACCACGGCACCGGCTATCTGCTGGCGGCGGCCGTGCTGCGGGCGGTGACCGAGCAGTCGTACGACGCGGGCAGCCGGCTCGTCCGGCTGGCGCTCGCCCGGACCGCGCGCTGGCTGACGGACGAGATCCCGACCGACCCGGCCACGGGTGGCGCCGCCTACGAGGGACCGGACGCCTGGCTGGCCGAGACGGACAGCCCGCTCGGCCGGCTGCGGCACCCGCTGCCGCCGGTGTCCTTCGCGGGCGGCCCCGCCGACTGGGCGCGGCCTCCGGTGCCGTGGGGTTCGGACCCGGCCCGCTGGGCGTGAGCGGGCGGGCGGCCGGAAACGTACGTATGAGGGGAATGCCGTAGCCCCAGTTGTTTTCCGGGACTTGCCCGGTTCTGTGACGGCTGGCGAAGATCACGGGGTGACCTTGATACGACCGAGTGCCGACGCCGCCGACGCGAACGGACCGGCGCGCCGGTCCGGCACCGGCCGGTCCGTCGCCGTCCTGGTCCTGGTGGCCCTGGCCGCCTTGATCCCGCTGTTGGGGCCGTCGGCCGCGCTGCACGGCACCGGGGAGGCCGCCGCTCCCGGCGTCGGTGGCATCGCGCTGCTGCGGGGGGTGTTGTTCGCCGCCCTGTGCGTCCCGCTGGGCGAGCTGCTCGTGGGCCGGCTCGCCCGGCGCCTGCCCGATGCCCCGCCCGAACGGCCGCGCAGCTGGGCCCCGTCGGCGACCGGCGCGGGCTTCCTGGCCGCGCTGGCCCTCGCCTCGGTGGTCTCCACCGGCAACCTGGTCCCGCACAGCCTCGGCCAGATCGACGTCGGCGGCCTGTACGACTCCCGCGACGGCAAGCTGGCGTTGCTGGAGGTCAACGCCTTCCTGCTGGCGGCGCTGTGCGCGCGCTCGCGCCGCCCGGCGGCCCAGGCGTGGCCGCTGGCCGCGGTGGTCGTCGCGGAGGCGCTGCGCGCGCACCCCACGACCGAGCACAGCCCGCTGGTCGGCTCGGGTCTGACGCTGGTGCACCTGACCTGCGCGGCGCTGTGGGCGGGCGGCCTGCTGCACGCGCTGCGGACGCTCAGGCGGTGGCACGGCCACGCGGCCGGGGCCGCGCTGCTGGGGATCTACGCGCGCGTGGCCGCCGTTCTGCTCGCGGCCCTCACCGCGACGGGCGTGTGCAGTGCGCTGCGGCGCATGCCGGCGGCCACGGTCCTGGACCAGCTGACGACGACGGCGTACGGACGCACCCTGCTGGCCAAGGTGATCCTGGTCGCCGTCGTCGCCGCGCTCGCCCTGTGGGCGCGGATCCGGCTGCGCCGGGCGGCCGACCCGCTGACCGCGTACACCCCCGCGCGGGCCGAGGTGGTCGCCCTGGGCGCGGTGGTCGCGGTCTCGGGCCTGCTCACGGCGCTGCCATGGCCGATCCGCTGGTCCTAGCGGGTGCCTAACCGTTGGTGACGAGCACCTTGAGGGCGGTGCGCTCGTCCATCGCCTTGTAACCGTCCGGCACGCCCTCGATGCCGACGGTCATGTCGAAGACCGGCGAGGGGTCGATCGTGCCGTCGAGGACGTCGGGCAGCAGGTCGGGGATGTAAGCGCGGACCGGCGCGACACCGCCGCGCAGCGCGATGTTCCGGTCGAACATGACGCCGAGGTCCAGACCGGTGCCGCTGCCGTGCGGCACGCCGACGAAGCCGATCGCGCCGCCGTCGCGGGTGATGTTGACGGCCGTACGCATGGACTGTTCCGTGCCGACGGCCTCGACGACGGCGTGTGCGCCCTGGCCGCGGGTCAGCTCGCGGACGGCCTCGACGGCCGCGTCCCCGCGCTCGGCGACCACATCGGTGGCGCCGAAGCGGCGCGCGATGTCGGTACGGACCTCATGGCGGCCGAGCGCGATGATCCGCTCGGCGCCCAGCCGCTTGGCGGCCAGCACCGCGCACAGGCCCACCGCGCCGTCGCCGACCACGGCGACGGTGGCGCCCGGGCGGGAGCCCGCGCCGAGGGCGGCGTGGTGGCCGGTGCCGAGGACGTCGGAGAGGGTCAGCAGGGCGGACAGCAGGTGGTCGTCGGAAGCCGCCTCCTTGGGCAGCTGGACGAGGGTGCCGTCGGCGAAGGGCACGCGCACGGCCTCGCCCTGGCCGCCGTCGTAGCCGACGGAGCCCCAGAAGCCGCCGTGCTCGCAGGACGTCGTCAGGCCCTCGCGGCAGTAGTCGCAGACGCCGTCGGACCACATGAAGGGGGCGACCACGAGGTCCCCGCGCCTCACCGTGCCCACCTCGGAGCCGGTCTCCTCGACGACACCGAGAAACTCGTGCCCGATGCGCTGTCCCGGCTGCCGGGCCGCCTCGCCCCGGTAGGCCCACAGGTCGCTGCCGCAGATGCAGGCGCGCAGCACCCGTACGACGGCGTCGGTGGGCAGCTGCACCATGGGTTCGGGGACGTTCTCCACGCGCATGTCGTACGGGGCGTGGATGGTGGTGGCGCGCATGGCGAGGGTCCTTCTCGTGCGGGGTGTGGTGCGATGCGCTCGGGGGGTGGTCGAGCGCACTTCACGGTACGTCGTCCCCGTCGCCGGCCGCGCGGCCAGGGTGCGGTCCGCTACACCCCCGCCGCGCCCAGCAGCGTCCCCGCCGCGTACGTCACCCCCATGGCGAGCGCCCCGCCCACCACGTTCCGCAGCACCGCGGGCCTCGGGTCGGCCGCTCCCAGCCGGGCGCTGCTCCAGCCGGTGAGGACGAGCGCGGCCAGCACGCAGACCACGGTCACCGGGAGCCGCCGGTCGGCCGGCGGGAGGACGATCGCCAGGAGCGGCAGCAGCGCGCCCACCGTGAAGGACAGGAAGCTCGCCCAGGCCGCGTGCCAGGGGTTGGTCAGCTCGTCCGGGTCGATGCCCAGCTCCACGCGCGCGTGTGCTTTCAGCGCGTCCCGCGCGGTGAGCTGCTCGGCGGCCTCCCGGGCCACCTCCCGGGACAGGCCGCGCTGCCGGAGCAGTTCGGTCAGCTCCTCCAGTTCGGCCTCGGGCTGCTCCTTCAGCTCGCGTTTCTCCACGGCCAGCGCGGCCATCTCGGAGTCGCGCTGGGTGGAGACGGAGACGTACTCCCCCGCCGCCATGGACATCGATCCGGCGAGCAGCCCGGCCAGGCCGGCGGTGAGCAGGGCGGCCCGGTCCTGGGTCGCGCCGGCCACGCCCACGACGAGTCCCGCGGTGGAGACGATGCCGTCGTTCGCGCCCAGCACGGCCGCGCGCAGCCAGTTCAGCCGGGAGCCGAGCGCGCCTCCGTGGGGCTCGTCGTGGGTCGGTTCCGTCACATGACGGAGGATCGCACCCCGGGCGGCAGGGGACACGGACCGACGCTCGCCCTCGGGGCACCGGACACACACCCACGCCCGCCCCGGAGCCACCAGGCACGCCCCCCGCGCCTCACCAGACCCGCACCCTCGCCCCCCGCGCGAACACCGGGCTCGTCGCGTCCGCCGGCGGCTCCTCCAGTGGCTCCGCCAGTTCGGCCACCGTCGGGCCCACCTTCGCCGCGATCGGGTCCAGGAGGTCCAGGTCGAAGCCGTAGACGCGGGCCGCGTTGCCGCCGAGCATGGCTGCCAGCTCCGCGCGCGGGACGCCCGCGTAGGCGAACCGCAGGCCCTCGCGGGTGTACGGGTAGGTGCCCTCGTCGTGGGGGTAGTCGCTGCCCCACATGATCTTGTCGACGCCGATGCGGTCGCGGAGCGGGACCTCGTGCGGGCGCATGAAGCTGGCGCCGACGAAGCAGTGGTCGCGCCACACCCGGGACGGCGCCTCGCCCATGGACTCGGCCAGACCGGCGCCGAACTTGGCCTCGGCGGTGTCGGCCTTCGAGGCGGCCGCGACCAGGCGGCCGTGGTAGTAGTCCAGCATGTCGAGGACCCCCGGGATCCAGCCGGAGCCCTGTTCGGTCAGGACCAGTTTCAGCCCGGGGTGGCGGCGGAAGGCGCCGCCGAAGACCAGGTGCCAGAGCGCGCGGTGGGAGAACCAGGTCGTCTCGACCATGAAGACCGCGCGGGCGGCCGGTTCGTCGCCGAGCGGCGGGGAGGCGGAGCCCGCGTGGTGGTTGACGGGGACGCCGAGTTCCGCGCAGACGGCCCAGATCGGGTCGTACGCGCGCGAGTACAGCTCGGGCAGACCCGAGCCAGGCGGCGTTCCGGGCAGCATCAGGCCGCCCTTGAGGCCTGCCGAGGCGGCCCAGCGGATCTCCTTGACCGCCTCCTCGACGTCGGCCAGGAGGATCTGGAAGACACCGGCCCGGCGGCCCGGCGCGGCCGCGCAGAAGTCCGCCAGCCAGCGGTTGTGGGCGCGCAGACCGGCCCAGCGCCGCTCGAAGTCCTCGGCGGTCGGGGGCGGGGCCATCAGGGAGCCGGACGGGAAGAACGGCGGGATGGTGTTCGGGAAGATCACCTCCGCGACGATCCCGTCCGCCTCCAGCTCCGTGAGGCGCCGCTCGGAGTTCCAGTTCCGGTCGGCCGAGTCGGCGAGCAGGTCCTCGTAGGGGTTGACGTAGGTGGCCGCCCAGACGTCGAAGTCGTCGTGGTAGCGCTTGTCCAGGTACGGCTTGTAGTCCAGCAGGTCGGCTCCCGCGTGGCAGTCGGCGGAGATCACCGTGTACCGGTCGTTCACTGCGTCACCCCCAGGGTCGGGAAGTCGTGGTCGGTCAGCCAGTGCCGGCCCACCTCGCGCGAGCGCGCCCAGGAGGCCTCCACGGCCGCCTGGTCGGCCTGCTGGCCGAGGTCGGCGGGGGTGGGGCCGATGCGCTCGGCCAGGGGCGTCAGGCGGCGTACGTCGAAGCCGAAGACCTCCGCCGCCGCCAGGCCCAGCATCCGGCGCGTCTCGCTCACCGGGATGTCGTGGAAGGTGCGTCGCAGCCACGCGCGCGTGTCGGGCCAGGTGCCCTCGGGATGCGGGAAGTCGCTGCCCCAGAGGATGTTGTCGACGCCGATCTCGTAGCGCTGGGCGAGTTCGCGGCGCTTGGTGTTCGTCGCACAGACGAAGAGCTGGCGGTCGAGGTACTCGTGCGGGGGGCGTTTCAGCTCCTCGAACGGGGAGAGCTTCTTGCCGCCGTGCGCGCCGAGGTAGAGGCGGTCCATGAACCACAGCAGGTTCGGCAGCCACCAGCAGCCCGACTCCGCGACCCCGAACCGCAGTCCGGGGTGGCGTTCGAAGACACCGGACCAGAGCAGGAACCACAGCGGCCGGGCCGGCCACCAGGTCACCTCGCTGACGAAGATCCCCAGGTGGTCGCCGTACTCGTGGCGCGGCGCCGATCCGGAGTGCGTCAGCACCGGCATCCCGCACTCGGCCGCCGCCGCCCACACGGGGTCGTACCGGCGGTCGTGGTACGGCTCCTTGTCGCCCCACAGGGCGGGGATCATCAGCGCGCCGAGCCCGGACTCCCTGGCCCGGCGGATCTCGGCGACCACCGTCCGCGCGTCGGCCGTGACCGGCAACAGGGCCACGCCACAGTGCCGTTCGGGGTTCTCGGACACGAACTCCGCGAGCCAGCGGTTGTGCGCCCGTGCGCCCGCCATGCCCAGCTCCGGGTCGTGGTCGCCGGACAGCCCGAGGCCCACCCCGAAGGGCGCGGCGGTCTGGCTGTCCACGGCGTCGGCGTCCGGGAAGACGACTTCCGCGGCCACGCCGTCGCCGTCCAGTTCCTTGAGGCGCTGCGCGGTGTCCCAGCCGCCGCGCAGGCCCTCCTCGTTGTCCTGGAACCACTTGGTCGCGAACGCCTCGTTGCGGATGCCGAGCCGGGTCATCTCCTCGCGGCGCCTCTCGCGGCCCGCGAGGAACTCGTCGAAGTCCCGGTGGAAACGGGACTCCAGGTAGGGCCGGTACCGCTCGGTGGGCAGCCCGGCGTGGCAGTCGGAGGAGATGATCAGATACGGGTCCTGGCTGGTCACAGCAGCCTCCCGGTCAATCGAGTACGAAGCTTTCGAGGTACGTCGGGTTCGCGCGCTCCAGCATCGAGTGCGCCCGCGCCCGGATCTGGGCGTCGCTGTGCTCGCTCTCCGGCAGCAGCCAGAAGCGGTCGGCACGGATGCCGGCCACGACGAGGTCGGCGACCTCCTCGACGGGCGTGAAGGCGACCTCGTTGCCCGCCGCGCGCATCGCGGCCTCCCACTGGTCGAGGCTGCGGTACGGCGTCCTGCGCGGCCGCTGCTTGGCGTATCGCTCGGGCCGGTTGCGGTGCGACTCCCACAGTCCCGTGCGCAGCATGTGCGGCCCCGGGAAGAGCACCGAGGCGCCCACGCGCGCGTGCTCCGCCTTCAGATGGGCGTACAGGGACTCGGTGAGCGTGACCACGGCGGCCTTGGTGACGGCGTACACGGAGGCCGTCGGCAGGGGTGCGATGCCGCCGTCACCGGAGGATGTATTGACCACATGACCGGGTTGACCCGACTTGATCATCCTGGGCAGGAAAGCCTGTACACCGTGGAAGACACCCCACACATTGACCGCGAAGGCCCACTGCCAGTCGTTCGGCTCGTGTTCCCACATGCGCCCCTCGGCGCCCGAGCCGACCCCCGCGTTGTTGCACAGGACGTGCACGGCGCCGTAGGCCTCGTACGCCGACTCGGCCAGCTCCAGGACCTGTTCGCGTACGCCGACGTCGACCACGCGCGCGTGCACGTCGGCACCCCCCGCGCGCAGGTCGGCGGCGGCCTTGTCCAGCGCCGCCGCCTCGACGTCGGCGAGGACGACCTTCAGGCCCTCGGCCGCGAACCGCCGCGCCATCGCCAGCCCGATCCCGCTCGCCGCTCCGGTGACGACGGCGACCTGTCCCGCTCGCAGGTCCATCACCGACTCCCCTCGGGCGGCCCGTCATGGATCTGCAGCGGGTCGTCGTAGCGCTGGTGGACGTACGGCAACAGGGCCTGCGCGTCGACGCGTTCCACCACCCGGCCGCTCTGGTCACTGGTCTTCTCGCCGATGGTGATCTCCCGCAGGCGCAGCACCGGGAGGTCGGCGACGGGGTCGTACGGGGACTCGCGGAGCACGACGTCCCCGGTGATCCGCTCCAGCCGGCGGACCTTCTCGTGCCGTACGCAGTGCACCAGCACGGGGTCCGCGTCGAAGCCCGAACCGTCCACGGCGGGGAGGAACTTGAAGTAGAAGTCGGTCTTCCGTGAGGGCTCCGGGAGGGGCAGTTCGGCGCTCACCGCGCCGCGCACCTCGACGAAGACGATGCCGTGCCGGGCCAGCGAGGCCCGGACGGCGAGGTCCTCGCGCCCGACGGTCACCTCGCCGAGCTTCTTGGGCTCCCCGAAGACCTCGCGGCCGCCGGTGAGGGCGCGCTCGTGGGTCATCGGCATCACCAGCGGGTACCAGCCCTCGACCTCGCCGTGCGCGGCGGCGACCGCGAAGGAGCCCGCGCCGAGCGGGTATCCGGGCAGGTCGACCTTGCTGATGTTCACCCGGACGAGCGGGCTGCCCGTGGGTTTCAGGGGTGGTGGCAGGACCGCCGCGACCGCGTCCGGGTCGGTCTCCCAGACGGCCACCACACCGGTGGACCAGATGTCGGGGAGCCGCGCGCTCGCGGTGCGCGTGGCGGCGATCTCCCGCTCGGTCCGTGCTCCGTACCGTACGCGTGCCATACGCCGTACCGCCCTTCTTCTGACGGGCCGTCATCTGTAACACAGTTACAGCAGACCGGACGCGGGGTAAATACACGTGCACGGGCCGGAGTTGGGAGGATCATGGCGAGAGGGGCGCTCAGCCGGGAGGAGGTCCTGGAGGCGGCCGCGGAGCTGGTGCGGCAACACGGCCCGGACGCCCTGACCATGCGCAAGCTCGCGGCCGAGCTGGGCACCGCCGTCACCTCGATCTACTGGCACGTCGGGGGCCGCGAGGCCCTGCTGGACGCCCTGGTGGAGCGGACCGTGGCCGGTCTCGGTGAGATCCGTCCCGCAGGGCGTACGCCCGAACAGCGGGTCGTCTCCGTGGCGCGCGCCCTGCGCCGGCAGTTGCGCGACCATCCGCACCTGGTGGCCCTGGTGCACGAGCGCGGGCTGACCGAGCGGATGTTCCTGCCCGCCCAGCAGGCCCTGGTGCGCGAGGCGCACGCGGCGGGGCTGCGCGGCGCCCGGGCCGCCGAGTTCGTGCGGGCGGTGCAGTTCCAGGTCGTCGGTCATGTGCTGGTCGAGCGCAACCGCGAGCGTGCCCCGGTGCAGCGGCCCGGTGAGGAGGAGCTGTGGCGCGCCGAGGCCGCCGGTGACGACCCCGCCCTGGCCCGCGCCCTGGCCCGCCCCGTGGACGCGGAGCGGCTGTTCGTCACCGCCGTACGGGCGTTGGTGGGGGCGCTGCTCGCACCGCACGGAAAATGACCGACGGCCGGACTCCGGCTCCCCCTGCTGTTCCTGATCGCGGGGACGGCTCCGCAGGCGTGCTTCCTTCTCTGACGGCCGGGGATCTGGTGGCGGCGCTGGGGTGACGGCCGCTCGGCTGCGCCACGCCGGGATGACGGCCGGCCGCCCACGCCGTGCTGGGGTGACGGCCGCTCGGCCACGCAGCACTGGGGCGACGGCCGGCTACCCACGCCGCACCGGGGTAACGGCCTACCGCGCGCGCAGCGCTGGGGTGACGGCCGACCGCCCACGCCACACCGAGGTAACGGCCTACCGCGCGCGCAGCGCTGGGGCAACGCCCGGCCACCCACGCCACACCGGGGTAACGGCCTACCGCGCGCGCAGCGCTGGGGAGACGGTCACTCGGCCACGCAACGCTGGATGACGGCCGACCGCACGCTCAGCGCTGGGGCAACGCCCGACCGCCCACGCAGCGCTGAGGCAACGCCCGACCGCGCGCCGAACCGAGGCAACGGCCGACTGCCCGCGCCACGCTGACGCCCGGCCACCCACGCCACACCGGGGCAACGGCCGACGGCGCGCCGCACTGCGTGACCGCCGGCCGCCCGGCTCAAACTGTCCCGCGGGTCCGCCGCATTGCGGCCGCCGCACGCACGTGCGTGCGGCGGCCGAGTGGGAGGGCGAGCGTGGCGGCCGGGTTCGGCCCCTGCGGGGCAGCGCTGTCGGTCGTGGCCCGTATCCTCAATGACCATGCTCGAAGACCGTGCGACCGCAGTGTCCTCCCCCACCCAGTGGCCGGCCGCGTATCCGAAGGGATACGCGGTCGTTGACGTGGAGACCACCGGCCTGGCCCGGGACGACCGGATCATCTCCGCCGCCGTCTACCGGCTGGACGAGCGCGGCGAGGTCGAGGACCACTGGTACACGCTGGTCAACCCGGAGCGCGATCCGGGCCCTGTGTGGATACACGGTCTGACGAGCGAGGTGCTCGAAGGGGCGCCACTGTTCGCGGACGTCGCCGAGGAGTTCGCGGCCCGCCTCGACGGCCGGGTGCTGGTCGCGCACAACGCGGTCTTCGACTGGCAGATGATCGCGCGCGAGTACGCGCGCGCGGAGCGCGAGGCGCCGGTGCGGCAGCGGCTGTGCACCATCGCGCTGTCCAAGGAGCTGGGGCTGCCGCTGCCCAACTTCAAGCTGGAGTCGCTGGCGGCGCACTTCGGGGTCGTACAGCAGCGGGCGCACCACGCGCTGGACGACGCGCGCGTGCTCGCCGAGGCGTTCCGACCCAGTCTGCGGGCGGCCGCGGCGGGCGATGTACGGCTGCCGCTGCTGGAGTGCCGGCCGCTGACGGAGTGGTCGGACGCGCCCCGGATCGGTCGGCAGGCGAGCGGGGGGTACGGCAACTACCGGCCGTCCAGTTGGCGCCCGTCCCGGAAGCGGCCCGCCTGTCCTTACCCCAACCCGGGCCGCTACGAAGACGGCAAACATCTCAAACAGGGCATGCGGGTGGCGTTCTCCGGGGACACCTCCACCGAACGGGAGCTGCTGGAGGACCGGGCGACCGAGGCCGGGCTGCACGTGGCGACGAGCCTGTCCCGGCTCACCAGTCTGCTGGTCACGAACGACCCCGACTCGGGCACCTCGAAGGTGGTCAAGGCGCGGCAGTTCGGCACGCCGGTCGTCGACGAGGCCGCGTTCGGGCAGCTGCTGAGGGATGTCGAGCCCGCCGACGAGTGAGCGAACAAAGGACTCGCAGTGACCGGACACGGCACCCGTACGGATGGGTGATTCGCCGCGACTCGCCCACCGCCCGGCACCCCGCGACGAGGGCGACGGCTCACCCTGTGGCGCATGGCGAATTGCGAAGTTTGCGGCAATGACTACGGGATGACCTTCGAGGTCCACGCACAGGGTGCTGTGCACGTGTTCGACTGCTTCTCCTGTGCGATCCACCGCATGGCCCCGATCTGCGAGCACTGCAAGGTCTCGATCATCGGCCAGGGCGTGGAGGCCGACGGCAACTGGTTCTGCGGCGCCCACTGCGCCCGCGCCGAGGGGAAGGAGGGGATCGTCGACCGCGTGTGACCCGGCACCCGCCCGATCGCACCCCACGACCGAGTTGTACCGTCGTGGGGTGCGCCGCTACCGCTTCCTGCTGACCTCCCAGTGGGTGATCCTCACCCTCGTCTCGATCGCGCTGATCCCGACGATGATCAGGCTCGGCTTCTGGCAGCAGCACCGGTACGAGGAGCGCACCGCCCGGAACAACCTGGTCTCCCAGGCGCTGCACGCCAAGCCGGTCCCGGTGGAGCGGCTCACCTCCCCCGGGCACACCGTGACCCGCACCCAGAAGTACCGCATGGTCACCGCGACCGGCGCCTTCGACCCCTCCCGGGAGGTCGTGGTCCGGCGCCGTACCAACTCCGACGACGAGGTCGGCTTCCACGTCCTGACCCCGTTCGTCCTGACGGACGGCAAGGTGCTGCTGGTCAACCGGGGCTGGATCCCCGCGAACGGCGTACAGACCGCCTTCCCCGAGATCCCCGCCCCGCCCGCCGGCCGGACCACCATCACCGGCCGGCTGAAGGCCGACGAGACCACCGCGGCGAGCGGTATCAAGAACGTCAAGGGCCTGCCGGACCGGCAGATCATGCTGATCAACAGCGCGGAGGAGGCGCGGCGGCTCGGTGCGCAGGTGCTCGGCGGCTACGTCGAGCAGACGGCGCCCGAGCCCAAGGACGGCTCCCCGGAGCAGATCTCCGACCCGGGCAGCGAGGACGCCCCGCTGAACTACGCGTACATGATCCAGTGGTGGCTGTTCGCCGCGGGTGTCCCGGTGGGCTGGTGGTTCCTGGTCCGGCGCGAGATCCGCGACCGCGAGGAGGCCGCGGCCGAGGAACAGCCCGAGGCGACGGAACCCGCCACCGTGTGATCCCCGGCGCCCCGGGGGGGGGACCGAGGAGCCCCCGGGGACCCGTCACTCCCCCGGCGCACCGCCGGATTGGCCCCCAGGCCCTTCGGGAACCCGCATCCCGTGAACGCGCGCATCGAGGACTACGCCCTCATCGGCGACGAGCAGACCGCGGCGCTGGTCGGCAGGGACGGCTCGATCGACTGGCTGTGCCTGCCGCGCTTCGACTCCGCCGCCTGTTTCGCCCGGCTCCTGGGCAACGAGGACAACGGCCACTGGCGGATCGCGCCGAAGGGCGCGGACACCTGCACCCGCCGCGCCTACCGGACCGACACCCTCGTCCTCGACACCGAGTGGGACACCCCCGAGGGGACGGTGCGCGTCACCGACCTGATGCCGCAGCGGGACCGCGCCCCCGACGTCGTACGCATCGTGGAGGGCGTCAGCGGGCGCGTCACCGTGCACAGCACGCTCCGCCTGCGCTTCGACTACGGGTCCATCGTCCCGTGGATGCGCCGCTCCGACGGCCATCGGGTGGCCGTCGCCGGACCGGACTCGGTGTGGCTGCGCACCGAGCCCCATGTGCACATCTGGGGCGAGGACTTCGGCACCCACGCGGAGTTCACCCTCGCCGCGGGCGAACGGGTCGCGTTCGTGCTCACCTGGCACCCCTCGCACGAGCCGCGCCCCCCGCTCGTCGACCCCTGTCAGGCACTGAGCGCCAGCGTCCGGGACTGGCGGCGCTGGACGTCCCGCTGCCGCTACGAGGGGCCGTACCGGGACGCCGTCGTACGGTCCCTGATCACGCTCAAGGCCCTCACCTACATCCCGACGGGCGGGATCGTCGCCGCGGCCACCACCTCGCTGCCCGAGGAGATGGGCGGGGTGCGCAACTGGGACTACCGCTTCTGCTGGCTGCGCGACTCCACCCTCACCCTCGGCGCCCTGCTGTCGGCGGGCTACCACAAGGAGGCCGAGGCCTGGCGCGACTGGCTGGTCCGCGCGGTCGCGGGCGACCCGGCCGACCTGCAGATCATGTACGGCGTGGCGGGCGAACGACGGCTGCCGGAGTTCGAGCTGCCCTGGCTGTCCGGCTTCGCCGACTCCGCGCCCGTACGCGTCGGCAACGGCGCGGTCGACCAGCTCCAGCTGGACGTGTACGGCGAGGTCATGGACTCGCTGGCGCTGGCCCGCAGCGCGGGCCTGCCCAGCAAGCCGCACATGTGGTCGATCCAGTGCGCGCTGATGACGTTCCTGCAGTCGGCGTGGCGGCAGCCCGACGAGGGCCTGTGGGAGGTGCGCGGCGGCCGACGGCAGTTCGTGCACTCGAAGGTGATGGTGTGGGTGGCCGCCGACCGTGCCGTACGGATGCTGGAGCAGAACCCTGAACTGAAGGGCGACCTCGCGGGCTGGCGGGCGATGCGCGACGAGGTGCACCGGGAGGTGTGCGAGCAGGGCTTCGACGCCCGGCGCAACACCTTCACCCAGTACTACGGCTCGCGCGAGCTGGACGCCGCGGCGCTGCTGATCCCCCGCGTCGGCTTCCTGCCGCCCGACGACCCGCGTGTGATCGGCACGGTCGAGGCGATCCGCGACGACCTCGGCCGCGGCGGCTTCGTACGGCGTTACGACACCGACGCCATCGGCGTCGACGGGATGCCCGGCGGTGAGGGCGCCTTCCTCGCCTGCTCGTTCTGGCTGGCGGACGCCCTGCATCTGATCGGCCGCACCGACGAGGCCCGGGAGCTGTTCGAGCAGCTGGTGGGCCTCACCAACGACGTGGGGCTGCTGTCCGAGGAGTACGACCCGGGACTCGGCTGCCAGGCCGGCAACTTCCCGCAGGCGTTCAGTCACATCGCCCTGGTGAACACCGCGCTCACGCTGTTCGGGGACAAGGGGGCAGGATAGGGGCCATGGATCTTGGACTGAAGGACCGGGTGTACATCGTCACCGGCGCCACGCGCGGGCTGGGCAACGCCGCCGCGCGGGAGCTGATCGCCGACGGGGCGAAGGTGGTCATCACCGGCCGCGACGAGAAGCGGGTGGCCGACGCGGCCGCCGAACTGGGCGAGAACGCGGTCGGCGTGGCCGTCGACAACTCCGACGCGGGGGCGCCCGAGCGGCTGATCGCGGCCGCCCGCGAGCACTTCGGCGGCTTCCACGGTGTCCTCGTGAGCGTCGGCGGGCCGCCGCCCGGGTTCGTCGCCGACAACACGGACGAGCAGTGGCGGGACGCGTTCGAGTCGGTGTTCCTCGGCGCGGTCCGGCTGGCCCGCGCGGCGGCGGCCGGGCTGGAGCCGGGCGGGGTCATCGGGTTCGTGCTGTCCGGGTCGGTGTACGAACCGATTCCGGCGCTGACGATCTCCAACGGGCTGCGGCCCGGGCTCGCGGGGTTCGCCAAGTCGATCGCCGACGAGCTGGGGCCGCGCGGGATCCGGGTCGTGGGGCTGCTGCCGGGGCGCATCGCGACGGATCGCATGAAGCAGCTGGACGGGTTGTCCGCGGATCCCGAGGCTACTCGGGCGGCCAATGAGTCGCGGATTCCGATGCGCCGGTACGGGACGCCTGATGAGTTCGGGCGGGTTGCGGCGTTCTTGCTGTCTCCGGCCGCGTCCTATGTGACGGGGGTCATGGTGCCTGTGGACGGGGGGACGCGGCACGGGTTCTGAGGGGTCGGACCTTCGGCGTCAAGTCACCCTTTCCGCACGGTGTTTGACTGCTCCCAGTCGTACCTCCGCCGGAAGTGACGCCAAGCCCGCCGACTCTCGTGCGTGCGTCAGAGACTGGTCGGTGAAGTCCCTCAAGGCTGTCCCGGGATCCACATCCGGCTCCAGTCGCAGCCACGCGCGCACCGCAGGCGTCGTACGGCGGCCCGTCAGCAGGGTCTCGGTGTGGGAGACGCCCTGCTGGAGGGCCGTGTCCCCGGCCAGGGCGGTCTCCAGGGCCTTGCCGCGCAGCAGGGCGCCCTCGCCGTCGCCGGTGTCGACCAGGACCTCGGTCAGGCGGCGTCGGCGCAGGATCGCGGTGAGCCACCACAGGGCGAGCAGCACGAGAAGGGCCAGGGCGGCGATGACCGTCGGCCACCACCAGCCGGCGTCCCGCCAGCGGGTGCGCTCGGCGGTGCTGAGCAGGACGTCGTGCGGGCCGGTGTGCAACCACCAGCGCGGCGGCGGTGCACCCAGGCCCACGGCCAGCACCGCGCCGCCCACGGCGAGCAGCAGCAGGCCCACGAGTCCGAGCAGGACGCGGTTGACGGTACCCCTGCGCATCCGCCTCACCCCTTCCGTCCGGGGCGTCGGACGTGCACCGACAGCGCGGGCGGCCGGGACAGCCCGAGTCCCCGGACCGCCTCGGTGAGCACGGCGTCCAGGTCGGCCTGTACGTCGTCCAGGCCGCGGAAGTGCGAGACCGCGCGGACGTCGGCCCTCCTCCGCCGCATCCGCACCCGTACCGCGCGCACGCCCGAGACCTCCATGGCCCGGTCGCGCAGCACCTGAGCGGCCGCCTCGCGCCGGAGTCCGGCGCGGACGTCGGGGTGCGGGCGCCGCATGGGCAGCAGGTCCCGCAGGCCGGGCGTGACGGCGAGCACGATCAGCCACAGGCCGAGGGCGGCGGCGACACCCGCCCCGGCCAGCACCCAGGTGTCGTCCAGGGGCCGCTCGGCGAGCTGTCGGGCGAGGGAGCGACGCCAGTGCATCACCGGACGGTGGGCGCGTACGGCGGCGATGTCGTACAGGAAGAGGGCCGCGCCGGCCAGCAGGCACAGGGCGACGACGCCCGCCGGGACGCGGCGCGCCGACCAGAAGCGGCCGCTGCCTTCGGGGAGCAGGGCGGGTGGGGCTTCGGAGGTCTTGTCGAGGACGGGCAGTCGCTGGGTGGGGCTCTCGGGTGTCCGGGGCTCGCTCATGGCGTCCTCCCGTGGGGTGCGCCGGGTGCCGGTGTCCGGTGCAGCCGCTCGACCTGGACGGCGACCTCCGACACCTCCATGCTCACCAACGCGCCTACCCGCTCCACGACTTGCCGACGCACGGCGGCGCAGCGGGCGCCGATGTCGCAGGGGTAGCCGAGTTCGAGCACGACGCGGACGCGGGCCGTGTCGATGGGGGTCCCCCCGCTCGAGCGAAGCCGAGAGTGGGGGTGTACGACGACGGTGGCGTGCGGGGGCGCGGCGCCCGCGGGCAGCGGGGCGAGCGCCTCGCGTGCGGCCTGGGCGGCGATCTTCGCGACGACCCGGTCGGCGATCCGGGTGGCGCCCCGCTCGCCGGGCGGCACGAGGTCCAGCGGCCCGCGTGCCGCGCCGGTCTCCGCGCTCACGGCGGTCACCGGCCGCGGTCGCGCCGGTCGCCGCGGGTGCGGAAGAAGTCACCGGGCTCCAGGTCACCCTCCAGGAACCGGCCGGCGATGAACCCGACGGCGCCCAGCGCCGCCACCAGCAGGAAGGCCCCGAACCCGCCGAAGTACCCGGCGAACCCCAGCGCCATTCCGGCGATCATGCCGACCACGGCCATGCTCATGCAGCACTCCTCAGCTCGTCAGGTGTGCGGGGGCCCGGCGCGTCACTGGATCCGGGGCGCCTCGGGCTCCTCTTCCTCTTCTTCGGGCAGCTTGACGTCGCTCACCGCGATGTTGACCTCGACGACCTCGAGTCCGGTCATGCGTTCCACGCCGGCGATCACGTTCTCCCGCACCGCGCGGGCGACCTCGGTGATGGACACGCCGTAGTCCACGACGATCTCCAGGTCGAGCGCCGTCTGCACCTCGCCGACCTCGGCTTTCACGCCCCGGGTCACCGACTTGGCGCCGCCCGGCACCCGGTCGCGCACCGCTCCGAAGGTGCGGGCCAGGCCGCTGCCCATGGCATGGACGCCGACCACGTCCCGGGCGGCCAGTCCGGCGATCTTCTCCACGACGCCGTCGGCGATGGTGGTGCGCCCCCGGGTCGCCGGGTCCCCGCCGCCGCGTCTGGTCGCCTTACGGGTCGACACCTGCGGTTCGTTGTCACCCTCTGGGGTCGTCGTCATCTCGGTCATCGCCGTACGTCCCTTTCGGTCGACGTCCCTTTCGGTTGTCGTACTGCGACCACCGTAAGCAAGGATGCTCGGTTGTGCGCCAGGGATGCGGCAGGCTGGAGGAATGACGGCGGACCCATGGACTCAGGCAGTCAGGCATCAGCTGGGGCTGGGCAGGCTGCTGCCGCTCGGCGGCCCGCGTGACGGGGCGTGGGTCGCGGAGGGGGCGGCCGCTGCGGTGCTGGCGCGCGCGGCAGCGACCGAGGTACCGCAGGTGCGCCTCGGCACGCTGCGGATCACGCTCGCCGATCCGGAGGACGTCCACGAACCCGTCGTACCGCCTCCGCCGAGCGCTCTGCCCCCGGGCGCACTCCGGGTGACGGCGGACTTCGCGGCCATGGCCACGGATCCCCTGCCGACGACGGCGTCCCGCCTGCGGCTGACCCTGGCGACGGCCGCGACGGACCGCCTGGGCCTCACGGTGGCGGAGGTCGACCTCCGGGTGACGGACCTGCTGGAGGCAGCGGCAGCGGACGGCCAGCCCACGGCGGTACGGGCACCGCAGCCACCGCCCGCCCGCGCGACCACCGACCCCGACGAGTCCCTCGCGGCCACAGCCGCGCTCTCCGTCCCCGGCGTGACCCGTCTGACGGGCTCGCTGGGCGGCTTGGGCCGCGCGGTGCACATCGGGCAACGCACGACCGACACCTCACTGCCCCACCGTCACGTCCGGGTGGAGGCGGCGGTGGGGAGGGACTACCGGGCCGTGGACGTGGCCAGGCAGGTACGCGCGGCGGTACGGACCGCGCTGGAGGACCACCCGACGGTGGCGGTCCTGGTCACAGCGGTCGACTGACTCCGCTGCCCCGCTGCGCCCGGCGCAGGGTTCATTCGCCGACGCCGGCCAGGTCCCGCAGCCGCCGACCCTGCGCAGCCCGCTCAGCCGCACGCTGCTCGTCGTACGTACGATCCACCGCACCCCGCAGCAACGCCTTGGTCTCCACCACGGCGTCCCGCGGCGCAGCCACCATCGCCGCGGCCAAGTCCCCGACGGCACCGTCCAGTTCACCGACGGGCACCGCAAGGTTGGCCAGCCCCGACTGCACCGCTTCCGCCGCCCCGACGAACCGCCCGGTCACGCAGATCTCGAGCGCGCGGGCGTACCCGACCAGCCCGACCAGCGGATGCGTGCCGGTCAGGTCGGGAACGATGCCGAGGGCGGTCTCGCGCATGGCGAACTGCACGTCGTCCGCGACGACCCGCAGATCGCACGCGAGCGCGAGCTGGAACCCGGCACCAATGGCATGCCCCTGGACGGCGGCGATGGACACGATGTCGTTCCGCCGCCACCAGGTGAACGCCTCCTGGAACTCGGCGATGGTCGCGTCGAGCCCGGCGTCGTCACGGCGCGCGATATCGGTGAAGGTCGGCTCGCCCGGGATCCCCTCCGGGGTGAACATCTGTCGGTCCAGCCCGGCGGAGAAGGACTTGCCCTCGCCTCGCAGCACGACGACGCGGACGGAGCCCGGCAGCAGCCGACCGGCCTCGGTGAGCGCCCGCCACAGGGCGGGGCTCTGCGCGTTGCGCTTGGCCGGGTTGTTCAGCGTCACCGTGGCGAGCGTGTCGTCGACGGTGAGCCGTACGCCGTCCTTGTCGAGTACAGGAGCGAGGTCCTGGTCGGGCGAAGCCATGGGGCGCCTCCGATGAGTGCGGTCATCACGCATTGCCGTACGGCATGCTAAGTGACTGCACAGTAACCACCCGGCCGATCACTCAACCGACCGGGTGGCCACCATCGAAGGCCGATGGGCCGCCCGGAGTCAGGACGATGCGGCCTTCTTGCCCCGCGTCGCTCCGCCACGCCCACGGAGCGTGACGCCCGACTCACTGAGCATCCGGTGTACGAAGCCATACGAGCGGCCGGTCTCCTCGGCCAGCGCTCGGATGCTCGCACCGGAGTCGTACTTCTTCTTCAGGTCTGCCGCGAGCTTGTCGCGCGCGGCGCCGGTCACCCGGCTGCCCTTCTTCAGAGTCTCGGCCACCCGTGCCTCCTCATGGGAAGTGCGCTCTGGTCTCCTCATGATCACCCCTCCAGGGCGTGATGGCCACCCATTCGGCAAGGTCCGTGAGACATCGTTGTGACGACAGGAGCACATCCCCACATGCGGAATCTCCGATTCCAGGGTGGAGCGTCCACGGGGCCGAACGGGTGGATTCGCGAAGTACCAGGTCAGGGACGCGAAGCGGCCGATCCCTTGGTGGCCAAGGGATCGGCCGCGAAATCGATGTACGACACACCTCGATACGAGGAGATCTCACACAGATGATGGATCACGGATCGGCCGAATGATCCATACACAGTGGATCAGTCTTTCGATCAAGCCAGGGCGACGAGATCCGCGTAGTCGGAGCCCCACAGGTCCTCGACGCCGTCCGGCAGCAGGATGATCCGCTCCGGCTGGAGCGCCTCGACGGCGCCCTCGTCGTGGGTGACGAGGACGACCGCGCCCTTGTAGGTGCGCAGGGCGCCGAGGATCTCCTCGCGGCTCGCGGGGTCGAGGTTGTTGGTCGGCTCGTCCAGGAGCAGGACGTTCGCGGAGGAGACGACCAGGGTGGCGAGGGCGAGACGGGTCTTCTCGCCGCCGGAGAGGACGCCGGCGGGCTTGTCGACGTCGTCGCCGGAGAACAGGAACGAGCCCAGCACCTTGCGGACCTCCACGAGGTCCATGTCGGGGGCGGCCGAGCGCATGTTCTCCAGGACCGTGCGGTCGGGGTCCAGGGTCTCGTGCTCCTGGGCGTAGTAGCCGAGCTTGAGTCCGTGGCCGGGGCGGACCTCGCCGGTGTCGGGCTGCTCCACCCCGCCGAGCAGGCGCAGCAGGGTGGTCTTGCCGGCGCCGTTGAGGCCGAGGATGACGACGCGGGAACCCTTGTCGATGGCCAGGTCGACGTCGGTGAAGATCTCCAGGGAGCCGTACGACTTCGACAGGCCCTCGGCCATCAGCGGGGTCTTGCCGCAGGACGCGGGCTCCGGGAAGCGGAGCTTGGCGACCTTGTCGGACATCCGGACGTCTTCGAGGCCGGAGAGCAGCTTCTCGGCGCGGCGGGCCATGTTCTGCGCGGCGACCGTCTTGGTGGCCTTGGCGCGCATCTTGTCGGCCTGGGCGTTGAGCGCGGCGGCCTTCTTCTCGGCGTTCTGCCGCTCGCGCCTGCGGCGCTTCTCGTCGGCCTCGCGCTGCTGCTGGTAGAGCTTCCAGCCCATGTTGTAGACGTCGATCGTCGAACGGTTCGCGTCCAGGTAGAAGACCTTGTTGACGACCGTCTCGACCAGGTCGACGTCGTGGGAGATCACGATGAAGCCGCCGCGGTAGGTCTTGAGGTAGTCGCGCAGCCAGATGATCGAGTCGGCGTCGAGGTGGTTGGTGGGCTCGTCGAGCAGCAGCGTGTCGGCGTCGGAGAAGAGGATCCGGGCCAGCTCGACACGGCGGCGCTGACCGCCGGAGAGCGTGTGCAGGGGCTGGCCGAGCACGCGGTCGGGCAGGTTGAGCGCGGCGGCGATGGTGGCGGCCTCGGCCTCGGCGGAGTACCCGCCCTTGGTGAGGAACTCGGTCTCCTGGCGCTCGTACTGCTTGAGGGCCTTCTCGCGGGTGCCGCCCTTGCCGTTGGCGATGCGCTCCTCGTTCTCGCGCATCTTGCGGATCAGCACGTCGAGGCCGCGGGCGGACAGGACACGGTCGCGGGCGAGGACGTCGAGGTCGCCGGTGCGGGGGTCCTGCGGGAGGTAGCCGACCTCGCCGGAACGGGCGACGTTGCCGGCGGCCGGGATGCCCTCGCCGGCGAGGACCTTGGTGAGCGTGGTCTTGCCTGCGCCGTTGCGGCCGACGAGGCCGATGCGGTCGCCCTTGGCAACACGGAAGGTGGCGTTCTCGATGAGGATGCGCGCACCGGCGCGCAGCTCGATACCGGAGGCGGAGATCACGGACAGACTCCAGGGCGTACAGGAATTGACGGGTGGGCGGCTGAGGACGTTCCCGCCGTCTAATGCGCGAGGAGAATGGCCATGGGCCAAGTCTAACGGGGCCGTGCAAGCGGTTTTTCTACGTCTGTACGTTCGGGCCACTGTCCGAAGGGGCGTTGAGCAGGGGAACACCGTCCGCTGTGATACGCCCCACGTCGTCCACTGAGGCGTTGTCAGTGGTGGCTGCAAGACTCGATGCGAGGACCCGACCGACGCACGAAGGAGTGATCGGTATGGCAGGCACAGGCGGACGGCCGAGCATCTTTCCGACGATGCTGTACGCGGACGCGAAGGCGGCGATCAGGCAGCTCACGGAGGCCTTCGGCTTCACCGAGCTGTCGGTGTACGAGACGGCGGACGGCTCGGTGATGCACGCCGAGCTGGTGCAGGGCAACGGCGCGGTGATGGTCGGCTCCAAGGGCCGCGGCGGCCTCTTCGACACGGCGATGAAGGACGCCGGGCCCGCGGGGGTGTACGTGGTCGTGGACGATGTCGACGCCCACCACGAGCGGGCCGTGGAGCACGGCGTGGAGATCCTGATGCCCCCGACGGACCAGGACTACGGCTCGCGGGACTACATGGCCCGGGACGCCGAGGGCAACATCTGGAGCTTCGGGACGTACTCCCCAGAGATAGGCGGCTGAGCGAGCCGGTCCCGCTCTCCGCTCGGCTATCCGCCGGTGTGCACCTGGAAGGCGGCTCGGCGCACGGCCTTGGCCAGGGCGGGGTCGGGGTGGGCGGCGGCGAGCGCGACCAGGACCTGCACGGTGCGCGGGTGGCCGACGGCGCGGACCTCGTCGAGCAGCGCGGGGACGGTGGGCTGCAGGGCGGCCTCCAGATGCCGTACCAGCATCTCCGTCTCGCCGTGGTCGGCGACGGCGGCGGCGGTGTCGACCCACAGCCAGGTGGCCTCCTCACGGGTGAGGACCTCGTGGGCGTCCTCCGGGTCGATGCCGTCGTGCTCGGCGAGCCACAGCAGGGCGTACGGCCTGAGGGCGGGGTCGTCCAGCACGGCGCGTACGTCGGGCTCGGCGGGGGCGCCGACGACACGCAGCGCCTCGAAGGCGAGGCCGCGCAGCAGGGCGTCCTCGCCCCGGGCGGCGCCGAGCAGTTCGGTGACGGCGCTGCCGACGGGGCGGGCGGCGAGCCAGGCGCGGTACTCGGCGCGGGCCGCGTTGGGGCGGAGCTGGGCGCAGCCCCGGAGCATGGCCTCGGCGGCCTGCTCGATGTTGCCGGCGGGGCTCTGCGCGGCCACGCAGATCTGCTCCAGCTTGACCCAGACCGCCCAGCTGCCCAGCGGGGTGAGCGTGGCCTGGGCGTCGCCGTAGGTCAGGGCGCCGACGGAGGCGAGGGCCTGGAGGGCCCAGTCGAGGAGGGGGGCGAGCGGGGTGTCCTCGACCGGTGCGGGTTCCGCCGGGCCGGGGGTGCCGGCGGGCTCCGCGGAGCCGGGCCCGTAGGGGATCTCGCAGCGCTCGGTGCGCAGTTCGGTGACCCGCTGCTGAAGCAGGTCGAGAAGCTGCTCGACCGGGACGGGACCGGCGGACAGCTGGAGGAAGGAGAGCACCTGGGGCATGGCCGAGACGACCTCGGCGACGGCGGCCGGCTCGTGGTCCGCGGGTTCCGGACTGGCGAGCGACCAGGCGTCGAAGAGGGCGACCCAGCCGCGCAGCACGGCGCTGTCGTCGCGGTCCCAGGCGCGCAGACGCCAGCCGGGGCGCGCGCTGTCCCCGTGCACCTCGACCAGTCCTGAGAGGCGGGCGGTGTCCCAGTCCGCGCGGATCTGAGCGACGCTCAGGACGAGGTCGTCGGCGGCGCGTTCGGCAGTCACTTCGGAGAGGGTGGCCTTGCCGTCGGCGGTGGCGCCGTCGCGGCCGGGTCCGAGGGCGGCGTCGGCCCAGCGGGCGACGCGGACCGCGCCGGCCAGTCCGGTGCGCGCCATTCTGGCCAGTTCAGCGGGGGCGGGGGTGCCCTCCGGCGGCCGGGGTGCGGGGCGGCGTGGGCGCCGCTGGTTCACAGCTCTGGGGGCGGCGGCCAGGGGTCGCGGTCGGACGAGTCGAAGCCTGGAGTCGCGCGGGATACGGGACGTCACGGGTGCAGTCTTCCGGTTGACGGTCCGAAAACCCAAACGGAATGTCACGGGGGGCGACGGGGCTGGCCAACGCACTGGGGCCGGTGGCGGGTGAGGAGACGTGATCAGGCCAGTCGTTCGGCCTTAAACGGAACGGCTGGAACCGGGGCTTCCGACTCGTACCGGAGGAATCGGCGGGCCTCACATCAGCGGGGTCAGGAACCGGCGCAGGCGTTCCTCGTACTCCGGCGGGTCGGCGTTCCACATCGCCGCGTGCGGAGCCTGCGGCACGGTGTGCAGGGCGACACGGTCGGGGCGGCGTGCGGCCAGGCGCCGGGAGTACTCCCACGGGGCGACCGTGTCGTCCGGGCCGTGGATGATCAGGGTGGGCACGTCGAGCAGCTCGGGGTCGGTGCTCTCCGCGGCCCGGTCGGCTTCGAGACCGGCCCGGCCCTGCGCGGCCCGCACGGCGAGCGGCAGCAGGGGTTCGGGGGTGTGGCGGGCCTGGGCGAGGGCGCGCAGGGTGGCCTGCCAGCTGAGGACGGGCGAGTCGAGGACCAGCCCGGCGATGCGCTCGCGCACGACGGAGTGCTCGGCGGCGCGCAGAGCCATGGTGGCGCCGGTGGACCAGCCGAGGAGGATGACCCGGCGGGCGCCGTAGCGGACGGCGTAGCGGATCGCGGCGTCCACATCGCGCCACTCGGACTCGCCGAGGTGGTTCAGGCCGTCCGGCGGGCGCGGGGCGCCGAGGTCGCCGCGGTAGGCGAGCGCGAGGACCGGCAGGCGGCGGCCGTGCAGGAACTCCATGACGTTCAGGGCGTGCTCGCGGGTGGTGCCGAGGCCGTGCACGGCGATCACCCAGGTGTCCCGGTAGCCGGGCACGAACCAGGCGGGCAGGGACCCGAGTTCGCCGGGCACGTCGATGTCGGCGTGGTCGAGGCCGAGGGCGGCGTCCGGGTTGCCGACGTGCACGTTCGGGGTGAGCCACACAGAGTCGCCCGGGGCGAGGGTGCCGTGCGTGACGCGCACCAGGCGGCGGACGACGGTGTCCGGGGTGTGCCCGGCCGTCGCCAGGACGGGGCCGACGACCGCGTGGGAGCCGTCGCCGGCCAGACCGTAGGTGCCGGGGCGCAGTGAGGCCAGGTCGCGGGTGAGGGTGATCCGGCCCGCGGCCGTGCCGTGCACGGTGAGCCGGGGTTCGGTGGGCAGCGGGCGGCCGGGGGGTGCCTTCAGCGCGGCGTCACTGGCGAGACGGCCGGCGGCCACGGATGCCGCGCCGGCGGCCAGGACCGCGGTGAGTGCGGCGGCGGTCGCTCTGACGGTGCCCACGGGTCCAGTGTCGTGGCGGTCCGCGCCGAGGGCCAGTGGAGGGGGGACCGAGGAGCAGGGGTCAGCCGCGTTGTCCGTAGCCCTTCAGACGTGCGCCGGCCTCCTCCAGCTGCGCCTCCGTCAACAGGGAGGGCGTCAGGCCCGGCACCGAGGACGCCGTCAGCCACAGGCGGCACATCCACTCCAGCTGGGCGGTGCGGTCGTAGGCCTGGTCGAGGGTGGCGCCGTAGGTGATCGTGCCGTGGTTCCGCAGGAGGCAGCCGGAGCGGTCGGCGAGGGCGTCGAGCATGTGGGCGGCCAGTTCGTCGGTGCCGTAGGTCGCGTAGGCGGCGACGCGGACGCGGCCGCCGAGGGCGCCGGCCATGTAGTGGATCGGGGGCAGTTCGGTCACGAGGGTGGAGACGGCCGTGGCGTGCACGGCGTGGGTGTGGACGACGGCGCGGGCGTCGGTGGTGCGGTAGACGGCGAGGTGCATGGGCAGTTCGCTGGTCGGCCCGAGCGTGCCGAGCACCTGCCGCCCGTCGAGGTCGACGCCGGTGATGTCGTCCGGGGCCAGCCGGTCGTAGGGCACGCCCGACGGGGTGACCAGCACGAGGTCCCCGACCCGTGCCGAGACATTGCCCGAGGTGCCGACGACCAGCCCGTCGGTTACCGTTCGGCGCGCCGTGGCGACCAGCGCCGCCCACACGCGCGCCGCTTCCGCTTCCTCTTCCGCTTTCCGCCGCTGTTCAGCCATGCCGCGATCCTGCCAGCCGGCCCGTCACGGAGCGGTGCGTCGGCGTGCTTCGGGCCGGAACCCGTACGGCCGAACGGGTGAAGATGCCCCCGAAACACCCGAAATCATCATGCTTCAAGTGATCATCAGGCATTCAATGATCGTTCTTACTCACTGGACGACGTTCCACCGCCACTCCAGGGGGACACATGCCTCGTGCTCGCCTCGCTTCCCGCGCCCGTCGCCGCGCGGGCGTCCTCGCGGCCGCCACCGCGGCGCTCGCCCTCACGGGCACCCAGGCCGCGGCCGCCGGGTCACCGGCGTCCGCCGTGGGCCCGCTCAGAGGCCACGACGTGTCGTCCCACCAGAAGCACGTCGACTTCCCCGCCGCCCGGTCGGACGGCGCACGGTTCACCTACATCAAGGCGACCGAGTCCACGACCTACCGCAACCCCTACTTCGACCGGCAGTACGACGGCGCCCGCCGGGCGGGCCTGATCCGTGGCGCGTACCACTTCGCACGGCCGGACAGGTCCTCGGGCGCCGAGCAGGCCGCGTACTTCGTGCAGCACGGCGGGGACTGGCGGGCGGACGGCTGGACGCTGCCGCCCGCGCTCGACATCGAGTACAACCCGTACGACGACGAGCACAAGTGCTACGGGCTGGGCTGGAAGCGGATGGTCGACTGGATCCGGTCCTTCAGTGACGAGGTCGAGTCGGAGACCGGCCGGCGCCCGGTCATCTACACCACCGCCCACTGGTGGCAGGCCTGCACCGGCGACAGCCGCGCCTTCGCCGCGGACCACCCGCTGTGGATCGCCCGGCACGGCGCCTCGGACCCGGGTGCACTGCCGGGCGGCTGGGCGCGCTGGACCTTCTGGCAGTTCGGCGCCCAGGGCGGTCTGCCGGGTGACCAGAATCTCTTCAACGGGCCGCCGAACCGGCTGCGGGCCTTCGCGCGGGGCTGGTAGCCAAGGGGCGCCTGGGGTGTGGATCCGAACAGCGTTCCAGCCTTCCCTTGATGACACCCTGACGCCTGCCCCAGTTCACCTTCCGTTCACCCAGGTTGCCTACGGTCCAACAGCCAATGACCTCGAACGATTGCCTGGGTAAATGGAAAGCTTCTCGCTGATCCTCGCGATTGTGGTGGTAACCGCACTCGCGTTTGATTTCACGAACGGTTTCCACGACACCGCCAACGCGATGGCCACGACCATCTCGACCGGTGCGCTCAAGCCCAAGGTCGCGGTGGCCATGTCCGCCGCCCTCAACCTTGTAGGCGCTTTCCTCTCCGTGGAGGTCGCCAACACGATCTCCAAGGGTCTCGTCGATGAGAACGGCATCCGCCCCGAGGTCATCTTCGCCGCCCTCACCGGCGCGATCCTCTGGAACCTGCTGACCTGGCTCGTCGGACTGCCGTCCAGCTCCTCCCACGCCCTGATGGGCGGTCTGGTCGGCGCCACCGTCGCCTCCGCCGGCTTCGGCGCCGTCCACGGAGACATGCTGGTCACCAAGGTGCTGCTCCCGGCGGTGGCCGCCCCGATCGTGGCCGGCCTCGCGGCGATGCTCGCCACCCGGTTCTCCTACGGCATCGGCGGCAAGGCCGACGGCGAGGCCACCCGCAAGGGTTACCGCGCCGGGCAGATCGCCTCCGCCGGTCTGGTCTCGCTCGCCCACGGCACCAACGACGCGCAGAAGACGATGGGCATCATCACCCTCGCCCTCGTCGCGGGCGGCGCCATCGCCCCCGGCTCCAACCCTCCCACCTGGGTCATCCTCTCCGCGGGTCTGGCCATCGCGCTCGGCACCTACATCGGCGGCTGGCGCATCATCCGCACCATGGGCAAGGGCCTGACCGACCTCGAGCCGCGACAGGGCTTCGCCGCCCAGACCAGCGCGGCCACGGCCATCCTGGCCTCCTCGCACCTCGGCTTCTCCCTCTCCACCACCCACGTCGTCTCCGGCTCGGTGATGGGTGCGGGCCTCGGCCGCAAGGGCGGTGTGGTCCGCTGGTCCACCGCGACCCGCATGTTCATCGCCTGGGCGTTGACCCTGCCGGCCGCCGCGCTGGTCGGCGCGGGCGCCGAGTCCGTCACGGACCTGGGTGACTGGGGCACCGCGGTCGTCGCCGTCTTCCTGGTCGGCGCCAGCGCCACGATCTGGAAGATCTCCCGTCGCGAGGTCGTCGACCACACCAACGTGGTCGCCGACACGGCGGAGCCGGCCGGCGTGGTGACCACCGCCATCGCCGCGGTGACCCCGCCGCCCGCGGGCACCGTCGCCGAGGACCTGTCGGCCACGATCCCGGCTCCGGCCGTGACCGCCGCCACCGCCACCGACCCGGCTCCGGCGGCTCCGCCGGCCGCCGCGGTCTGACCGCCCAGTACCGAAGGAAGCATCCCCATGAAGATCGACTGGGCGGCCCTCGGCTCCGTCTTCGGCGTCAGCCTCGCGTTCACGGTGGGCCTGGTGGCCCTGTTCACCCTGGGCGTCAACGGCCTGTCGCGCCGCGAGAAGGCCGCGGCGCAGGGTGGGTCCGCGGCGCTGGCGGTGACTGGTGCGTACGTGTGCTTCGCGGCTTGTGCGGCTGCGGTGGCTTACGGGATCTACTTGATCGTGGCCAAGCCCTGAGGTTTCGGTTCCTGGTCCGCCCTGTCGGGGCCGCCTACGGGTGGTTTCGGCAGGGCGGACGCGTGTCCGCCGCGGCCGGGACCGGCTCGTCGGACCTGAGCAGATGTCCGACGCCCCCGGCGACCGGGTAGTCCGCCCGTACTCCACAGAGTGAGCCGGGGCCGTGTCGCGGCGGCTCCAGGGAAAGGGTGACCCGGCCCAGCTGGGATTCCGCGGAGACGGTGCCCGCGCCCACCCGCAACCTCCTCCAGGGGGACCAGAGATGCAGCGGGGCGACGAGTTCCCCATATCCGGGATTCGGCGCGGTCCGCAGCTGCCACCAGTTGCCCCATACCACCACGTGGTGGCCGTCGTTGCTGGCGACAATCTTCGGAAAGGGGGTCGTCGCCGACTCGTCGGTGCCCAGCGTCCCCTCCCACGCCCGTTGCATCCCGTATGAGACGTACGCGCCATTGCAGGCGATCACCGTCCGTGAGGACAAGCGGGATTCCCGAATGCCGCCCGACGGAGCGGAATTCACCGCAACCCGGTCCCCCCTCACCACCCGCCGTGCTGGCGATGTGGGCCTCAGCACAGTCCGGCGTCCCAGGTCAAAGGCAAGTTGACGGCCCTTCCGGGCGCGTGGTGGACTGCCCAGGCCATGTACGGCGGCAGGAGAGGAAGCCGGTGCGAATCCGGCGCGGTCCCGCCACTGTCACCGGGGAAGAAAACCCCGGGAGCCAGGAACTCTCACCGCCGGTCTCGTCGAACCAGGGCGCGGACACCCTGAGTGAGGACATATCGCCATGCGCGGCTGCCGATTGAGGTTCAGTAACCGGGCCCTGCCTGCCCCCACGGCCGGCTGAGCCGATGGGTGCCGATCGCTGCTACGCGTACGGCGCCGCCGCCGGCCTCGTCGGCGACCTGCTCCTCGGCGATCCGCGCCGTGGGCATCCGGTCGCCGCGTTCGGGCGGGCTGCCGCGGCCGTGGAGCGGGTGTTGTGGCGCGACCACCGTGGCTGGGGGGCGCTGCACACCGTCGTGTGCGCCGGAGGTGCCGTCGCGCTGGGGGTCGTGGCCGAGCGGGCCGTGCGCCGTTCTCCCGTCGCTTCCGTGGCGTTGGCCGGTGCCGCCACCTGGGCTGTCGTGGGGGGTACTTCGCTTGCCCGGGAGGCGCGGACCATCGGGCGCGCCCTGGAGGCCGGGGATGTCGAGGCGGCCCGGGCGCGGCTGCCGCATCTGTGCGGGCGGGATCCGCAGGCGCTGGATGCCGACGGGATCGCGCGGGCCGTCGTGGAGTCCGTCGCCGAGAACACCTCCGACGCTGTCGTGGGGGCCCTGGTGTGGGGTGCCGTGGGCGGGGTGCCGGGGCTGCTCGGGTTCCGGGCCGTCAACACCCTGGACGCGATGGTGGGGCACAAGTCGGCCCGCTACCGGCGCTACGGCTGGGCCTCCGCCCGGCTGGACGACGTCGCCGGGTGGCCGGGGGCGCGGCTGACCGCCGTACTCGCCGCCGCGGCCGGGCCCGACCCGCGGGGAGCCCTGCGCGCCTGGAAGGCGGACGCCGACAAGCACCCGAGCCCCAACGCCGGGCCTGTCGAGGCCTCGTTCGCGGGTGCCCTCGGTGTGCGGCTGGGCGGGACGCTCGCGTACGGCGGGCGGGTCGAACACCGGCCCGTGCTGGGCGGGGACACCGGGCGGGCCGTCCGGGTCACCGACATCGACCGGGCCGTACGGCTCTCCCGCCGGGTCGGCCTGCTCGCGCTCGGCGTCACCGTCGCCGCGCGCCGACTCGTGAAGGGACGTGCGAAGTGAGCGGTGGTCTCCTCGTCGCCGGCACCACCTCCGACGCCGGCAAGAGCGTCGTGACGGCCGGGATCTGCCGGTGGCTGGTGCGCCAGGGCGTCAAGGTCGCGCCCTTCAAGGCGCAGAACATGTCCCTCAACTCGTTCGTGACCCGGGAGGGTGCCGAGATCGGGCGGGCTCAGGCGATGCAGGCCCAGGCCTGTCGCGTCGAGCCGACCGCGCTGATGAACCCCGTGCTGCTCAAGCCCGGTGGTGAGCAGAGCAGCCAGGTGGTGCTGCTCGGGAAGCCGGTCGGTGAGCTGAGCGCGCGCGGGTACCACGGAGGGCGGCAGCAGAAGCTGCTCGGGACCGTGCTCGACTGTCTCGCCGAGTTGCGGGGCACGTATGACGCGGTGATCTGTGAGGGGGCGGGCAGTCCGGCCGAGATCAATCTGCGCCGGACCGACATCGTGAACATGGGGATCGCGCGCAACGCGCGGCTCCCCGTGCTGGTGGTGGGCGATATCGACCGCGGGGGCGTGTTCGCGTCGTTCTTCGGGACCGTCGCGCTGCTCTCGCCGGAGGACCAGGAACTTGTCGCAGGGTTCCTCGTCAACAAGTTCCGGGGGGACGTCTCCCTGCTGCAGCCCGGCCTCGACATGCTGCACGGGCTGACAGGGCGACAGACGTACGGCGTCCTCCCCTTCCGGCACGGCCTCGGCATCGACGAGGAGGACGGGCTCCGGGTCTCCCTGCGCGGGACCGTCCGTGAGTCGAACACCGCCCCGCCCGTCGGCGAGGACGTGCTGCGGGTCGCCGTGTGCGCCATCCCGCTGATGTCCAACTTCACGGACGTGGACGCGCTGGCCGCCGAACCCGGTGTCGTGGTGCGGTTCGTGGACCGGCCGGAGGAACTGGCCGACGCCGATCTCGTGGTGATCCCGGGGACCCGGGGGACGGTCCGGGCCCTGGAGTGGCTGCGGGAGCGCGGCCTCGCGGACGCGCTGCGGCGCAGGGCCGCCGAGCAGCGGCCGGTCCTCGGCATCTGCGGTGGCTTCCAGATCCTCGGCGAGCACATCGAGGACGAGGTCGAGAGCCGGCGGGGGCAGGTGGACGGGCTGGGGATCCTGCCCGTACGCGTCCGGTTCGCCCGCGAGAAGACGCTCACCCGGCCCGTCGGGGAGGCCCTCGGCGAGCGGGTCGAGGGGTACGAGATCCACCACGGGGTCGCCGAAGTCACCGGCGGGGAGCCCTTCTTGGACGGCTGCCGGGTCGGCCAGACCTGGGGCACGCACTGGCACGGCTCCCTGGAGTCGGACGGTTTCCGGCGGGCCTTCCTGCGCGAGGTGGCGGCCGCCGCGGGGCGCCGCTTCGTGCCGGCCCCCGACACCTCGTTCGCCGCGCTGCGCGAGGAGCAGCTCGACCGGCTCGGCGACCTGATCGAACAGCACGCGGACACGGACGCGCTCTGGCGGCTCATCGAGTCGGGCGCGCCGCAAGGACTGCCTTTCATTCCACCGGGAGCGCCCGCATGAGCACAGTGTTGTTGTTGTCGACCGCCGACACCGATCTGCTGGCGGCCCGGGCCTCCGGCGCCTCCTACCGGATCGGCAACCCGACCCGCGTGGAGGTCGAGAGCGAGCTGCCCGCGCTGCTCGATGGCGCGGACATCGCCGTCGTACGCCTGCTCGGTGGCAAGCGGGCCTGGGAGGACGGGCTGGCCGCGCTGAGGGCGTCCGGCATTCCGACCGTGCTGCTGGGCGGCGAGGCCGTGCCGGACGCCGAGCTGATGGCCGAGTCGTCCGTACCGGCGGGTGTGGTGGCGGAGGCCCTGAAGTACCTGGTCGAGGGCGGGTCCGCGAACCTGACCGAGCTGGCCCGGTTCCTGTCCGACACCGTGCTGCTGACCGGTGAGGGCTTCGAAGAGCCGCAGAAGATGCCCGAGTACGGCGTGCACGGCTCGTACGAGATCCGCGCCGGCCGGCCGACCGTGGGCGTGCTCTTCTACCGGGCGCACGAGCTGAGCGGCAACACCGGCTTCGTGGACACGCTGTGCGAGGCGATCGAGGCGCGGGGTGCCAACGCGCTTCCCGTGTACTGCGGTTCGCTGCGCGGCGCGGACGCCGGGCTGTACGAGCTGCTGGGGCAGGCCGACGCCCTGGTCGCCACCGTCCTTGCCGCGGGCGGTACGCATGCCTCGCAGGCCTCGGCGGGCGGCGACGAGGAGTCCTGGGACATCGGGGCGCTCGCCGACCTGAACATCCCGGTGCTGCAGGGCCTCTGCCTCACCTCCTCGCGGGCCGCCTGGGAGGAGTCGGACGCCGCCCTCTCCCCCATGGACGCGGCGATGCAGGTCGCGATCCCGGAGTTCGACGGGCGGATCGTCACGGTGCCGTTCTCCTTCAAGGAGCAGGGACCGGACGACGTCCCGGTGTACGTCGCCGACCCCGAGCGTGCGTCGCGCGTCGCCGGAATCGCCGTACGGCACGCGCGGTTGAAGCACAAGCCGAACGCGGACAAGAAGGTCGCGCTGGTCTTCACCGCCTACCCGACCAAGCACTCGCGGGTCGGGAACGCCGTCGGTCTTGACACGCCCGCTTCGGCGGTGCGGGTGCTGGACGCGCTCCGGGATGCCGGGTACTCCCTCACCGAATACCCCGACAACGGGGACGAGTTGATCCACCGGCTCATCGAGGCCGGCGGGCACGATGTCGAGTGGCTCACCGAGGATCAGCTGGCCGCCGCGCCCGCGCGGGTGCCGCTCGCCGACTACCGGGCCTGGTTCGACCAGCTCGACCCCGAGCTGCGGGACGGCATGCTGGAGGCGTGGGGCGAGCCGCCGGGCAGCCTGTACGTGGACGGCGACGAGATCGTGCTCGCCTCCCTGCAGTTCGGGAACGTCGTCGTGATGATCCAGCCGCCGCGCGGCTTCGGCGAGAACCCGATCGCGATCTACCACGACCCCGACATGCCGCCGTCGCACCACTACATGGCCGCGTACCGGTGGCTGGAGAACAGTTTCGGTGTCGACGCGATCGTGCACATGGGCAAGCACGGCACGATGGAGTGGCTGCCGGGCAAGGGCCTCGGGCTGAGCAAGGGGTGCGCGCCGGACGCCGTCCTCGGCGACCTCCCGCTCATCTACCCGTTCATCGTCAACGACCCCGGCGAGGGCACGCAGGCCAAGCGGCGCGGGCACGCCACCGTCGTCGACCACCTGGTGCCGCCGATGGCGCGGGCCGACACGTACGGCGACCTGGCCAAGCTGGAGCAGCTGCTGGACGAGTACGCGCTCGTCTCCGACCTGGACCCGACGAAGGCACCGGCCGTGCGGGCGCAGATCTGGACGCTGGTCAAGGCGGCCGAGCTCCACCACGACCTGCATGTGGACGAGCAGCCGGACGACGACGACTTCGACTCGTTCGTCATGCACATCGACGGCTATCTGTGCGAGATCAAGGACGTGCAGATCCGGGACGGGCTGCACATCCTGGGTGGCGGCCCGGTCGCCGAGCCGCGGGTGAACCTGGTCCTCGCCGTGCTGCGCGCCTCGCAGGTGTGGGGCGGGCAGGCGAACGCGCTGCCGGGGCTGCGGGCCTCGCTGGCCGAGCACTTCGGGCTCGTGGAGAAGGAGTTGCTCGCCGAGCCGGGTGCGCCGGTGAAGGTTCCGGTCGAGCTGACGGATCTGGTCGACGGGCCGTCCCGTACCGCCGCCGACGCGATCGACCTGCTGGAGCAGCTGTGCCGGCGGATGGCGGAGGGCATGGAGGCCCGGGCGTGGGACCGTACGGCCGTACGCGCCCTCCTGAGTGACGTGCTGGGCACCGAACTCCCGGACGCGGTCGCCGTGCTGGAGTTCGCCTGCACCGAGGTCGTACCGCGGCTCGCCCGTACGACCGACGAGATCGGGCACATTCTGCGGGCGCTGGACGGTGGTTACGTCCCGGCGGGCCCCTCGGGTTCGCCGACCCGGGGTCTGGTCAACGTGCTGCCGACCGGCCGCAACTTCTACTCCGTCGACCCCAAGGCCATTCCCTCCCGGCTCAGCTGGGAGGTCGGCCAGTCGCTCGCCGACTCGCTGGTGCAGCGGTATCTGCAGGACACCGGGGAGTACCCGAAGTCGGTCGGGCTGACGGTGTGGGGCACGTCGGCGATGCGCACCCAGGGCGACGACATCGCCGAGATCCTGGCGCTGCTGGGCTGCCGCCCGGTGTGGGACGAGGCCTCGCGGCGGGTGACGGGGTTCGAGGTGATTCCCCTGGCGGAGCTGGGCCGGCCGCGTATCGACGTCACGGTCCGGATCTCCGGCTTCTTCCGGGACGCGTTCCCGCATGTGGTCGGGCTGATCGACGACGCGGTGCGCGCGGTGGCGGAGCTGGACGAGCCGGCCGAGTCCAATTACGTGCGGGCCCATGTGGACGAGGACGCGGCGCAGCACGGCGACCGCCGGCGTGCGACGGCCCGTATCTTCGGCTCGAAGCCGGGCGCGTACGGCGCCGGTCTGCTGCCGCTGATCGACGCCCGCAACTGGCGCTCCGACGCCGACCTCGCCGAGGTGTACGCGGTGTGGGGCGGCTACGCGTACGGGCGCGGGCTCGACGGGCGGGCGGCGCGCGGGGACATGGAGACGGCGTTCAAGCGGATCGCGGTCGCCGCGAAGAACGTCGACACCCGTGAGCACGACCTGGTCGACGCGGACGACTACTTCCAGTACCACGGTGGCATGGTGGCGATGGTCCGGCATCTGACCGGCGCCAACCCCGAGGCGTACGTGGGTGACAGCGCCGTACCGGATCAGGTGAAGACGCGCACGCTGGGCGAGGAGACGCACCGGGTCTTCCGGGCCCGGGTGGTCAACCCGCGCTGGATGGCGGCGATGCGCCGGCACGGCTACAAGGGCGCCTTCGAGATGGCGGCGACCGTGGACTACCTGTTCGGCTACGACGCCACAGCGGGCGTGGTCGACGACTGGATGTACGAGAAGCTCAGCGCGGAGTACGTCTTCGACCCGGAGAACCGGGACTTCATGAAGAAGTCCAACCCGTGGGCGCTGCGCGGGATCACCGAGCGGCTGCTCGAGGCGGCGGACCGCGGGCTGTGGGCCGAGCCGGACGCGGACACGCTGGAGCGGCTGCGCGCCACCTACCTGGAGCTGGAAGGCGACTTGGAGGGCGACCAGTGACCACCCCCTTCCCCTTTACGGCCGTCGTCGGCCAGGACGACCTGCGGCTCGCGCTGCTGCTGAACGCCGTGTCACCGGCGGTCGGCGGAGTGCTGGTGCGCGGCGAGAAGGGCACCGCCAAGTCGACGGCCGTGCGGGCCCTTTCGGCGCTGATGCCCGAGCTGGACGTGGTGGCCGGGTGCCGGTTCTCCTGCGACCCCGGCTCCCCCGACCCCGCCTGCCCGGACGGACCGCACGAGCCGGGGGCGTTCGAGACCCGGCCGGCCCGCATGGTCGAGCTGCCCGTCGGCGCCTCCGAGGACCGGCTGGTGGGCGCGCTGGACATCGAGCGGGCGCTCGCCGAGGGCGTGAAGGCGTTCGAGCCGGGCCTGCTGGCCGACGCGCACCGCGGGATCCTCTACGTCGACGAGGTCAACCTGCTCCACGACCACCTGGTCGACCTGCTGCTGGACGCGGCGGCCATGGGTGCCTCGTACGTGGAGCGCGAGGGTGTGTCCGTGCGGCACGCGGCGCGCTTCCTGCTCGTCGGCACCATGAACCCCGAGGAGGGCGAGCTGCGGCCGCAGCTGCTCGACCGGTTCGGGCTGACCGTGGAGGTCGCGGCCTCGCGGGAGCCGGACCAGCGGGTGGAGGTCGTACGGCGGCGGCTCGCCTACGACGACGACCCGGCGGGCTTCGCCGATCGCTGGGCCGGCGAGGAGGCTGCCGTACGGCAACGGATCGTCGCGGCACGGGAGTTGCTGCCGCAGGTGCGGCTGGGCGACGGTGCGCTCAGGCAGATCGCGGCGACCTGCGCGGCCTTCGAGGTGGACGGCATGCGCGCCGACATCGTGATGGCGCGGACGGCGACCGCGCTGGCCGCGTGGGCCGGGCGGACCGACGTGCTCGCCGAGGACGTGCGGCAGGCCGCGCTGCTCGCGCTGCCGCACCGGCGGCGGAGGAACCCCTTCGACGCGCCGGGCCTGGACGAGGACAAGCTGGACGAGACGCTGGAGCAGTACTCCGGGGAGGACCGGGAGGACGGGGACGACGATCCCGACCCCGACGGGCCCGGTGGCGGCGGTGGACAGCCGGCGCCCGACAGCGGTCCGCAGGGCGACGGCGGCAGCGCCGCACAGCCCGAGGCCGGTGAGGGCGGGCAGCCGCAGGCCTCCGGCGGGCAGGAGCAGTCGGCCGTACGGGCCGCGGAGCCGTTCCGTACGAAGGTGCTCAGCGTGCCGGGCCTCGGTGAGGGTGCCGCCGGGCGGCGCTCGCGCGCGCGGACCGAGCACGGGCGGACGACCGGGGCCCGGCGGCCGCGCGGGGCGCTCACCAAGCTGCACCTGGCGGCGACCGTGCTGGCCGCGGCCCCGCACCAGCGGGCGCGCGGGCGGTCCGGTCCTGGGCTGGTGCTGCGCCGGGACGATCTGCGGCAGGCGACGCGGGAGGGACGCGAGGGGAACCTCGTGCTGTTCGTGGTCGACGCGTCCGGGTCGATGGCGGCGCGGCAGCGCATGAGCGCGGTGAAGGGTGCCGTGCTGTCCCTGCTGCTGGACGCCTACCAGCGCCGGGACAAGGTGGGGCTGGTGACCTTCCGGGGCGCCGCGGCCGATGTCGCGCTGCCGCCGACCTCGTCGGTGGATGCCGCGGCGACCCGCCTGGAGTCGCTGCCGACGGGCGGTCGTACGCCGCTCGCGGCCGGGCTGCTCAAGGCGCACGAGGTGCTGCGGGTGGAGCGGCTGCGGGATCCGGCGCGGCGGGCGCTGGTCGTGGTGGTGACGGACGGGCGGGCCACCGGCGGCCCGGAGCCGGTCGCGCTGGCGGGGCGGGCGGCCCGGCTGTTCGCGGCCGAGGGCGTCGCCTCGGTGGTCGTGGACTGCGAGTCGGGGCCGGTGCGGCTCGGGCTGGCCGGGCAGCTCGCGGGTGAGCTGGGCGGTACGGCCGTCACGCTGGACGAGCTGCGGGCCGACTCGATCGCCGGTCTGGTCAGGGACGTGCAGGGAACTTCGAGGAGGGCCGCGTAATGCCGCAGGGACAGCCGAGTGTGGTTCCGGACGACGGGCTGACGACCCGGCAGCGGCGCAACCGGCCGCTGGTCGTCGTGCACACCGGGATCGGCAAGGGCAAGTCGACGGCCGCGTTCGGGCTCGCGCTGCGCGCCTGGAACCAGGGGTGGCCGATCGGGGTGTTCCAGTTCGTCAAGTCGGCGAAGTGGAAGGTCGGCGAGGAGAACGCGCTGCGGGTGCTCGGCGCCTCCGGCGAGGGCGGGACCGTCGACTGGCACAAGATGGGTGAGGGCTGGTCCTGGGTCCAGCGGGACATCCAGGGTGACAACGCAACCAACGAGGAGAAGGCCCGGGAGGGCTGGGAGCAGGTCAAGCGGGACCTGGCCGCCGAGACGTACCGGCTGTACGTGCTGGACGAGTTCGCCTACCCGATGCACTGGGGGTGGGTGGACACGGACGAGGTCGTCGATGTGCTGCGCAACCGGCCCGGGACTCAGCATGTGGTGATCACCGGACGTAACGCGCCGGAGAAGCTCGTCGACTTCGCGGATCTCGTGACCGACATGTCCAAGGTGAAGCACCCCATGGACGCGGGGCAGAAGGGCCAGAAGGGCATCGAGTGGTGAGTTCCGTTCCCCGGCTGGTCATCGCCGCGCCGTCGTCCGGCAGCGGCAAGACCACCGTCGCCACGGGGCTGATGGCCGCGTTCGCCGCGCGGGGGCTCGCCGTGTCTCCGCACAAGGTCGGGCCGGACTACATCGACCCCGGGTATCACGCGCTCGCGACCGGGCGGGTGGGGCGGAACCTGGACGCGTATCTGTGCGGGCCGGAGCTGGTCGCTCCGCTGTTCCTGCACGGGGCGCGGGGGTGTGACCTCGCCGTCGTCGAGGGTGTGATGGGGCTGTACGACGGGGCCGCGGGCGAGGGGGAACTCGCGTCCACGGCCCATGTCGCCAAGCTGTTGCGGGCGCCGGTGGTGCTGGTCGTGGACGCGTCGTCGCAGTCGCGGTCGGTGGCGGCGCTGGTGCACGGGTTCGCTTCCTGGGATCCGGAGGTTCGGGTCGGGGGCGTGATCCTCAACAAGGTCGGGTCCGATCGGCACGAAGCTCTTTTGCGGGAGGCGTTGGATGCCTCCGGGGTGCCTGTGCTCGGTGTGTTGCGGCGGGTTCCTCAGGTGGATACGCCGTCGCGGCATCTGGGGTTGGTGCCGGTTGCCGAGCGGGGCGCTGCCGCGGTCGACTCCGTCGGGGCTATGGCAGCGCAGGTGGCTCGTGGTTGTGACTTGGCGGCGTTGGAGGCACTTGCTCGTGCTGCTGGGGACCTACCAGGGGGCTCCGCCCCCTGGACCCCCGAGTCGCCCACCCACGACCACCCGACTCGGTTGGCCGAGAAGCGGAGGCCCGTGGTTGCCGTTGCCGGTGGGGAGGCGTTCACCTTCTCCTATGCCGAGCATGCGGAACTGCTTGCCGCCGCGGGTGCCCACGTCGTCACCTTTGATCCGCTTCGGGACGAGGAACTGCCCGAAGGGACAGCAGGTCTGGTCATCGGGGGCGGTTTCCCCGAGGTGTACGCCAGTGAGCTGTCCGCCAATGAACCGCTCCGCAAGGCCATCGCCGAACTGGCGCTGAGCGGCGCGCCCGTCGCCGCCGAATGTGCCGGGCTGCTCTACCTCTGCCGTGAGCTGGACGGCCGGCCCATGTGCGGGGTCCTGGACGCCACCGCGCGGATGACGGAACGGCTCACCCTCGGCTACCGGGACGCCGTCGCCGTCGGCGACAGTGTGCTGGCGCCGGCCGGCACGCGGATGCGGGGGCACGAGTTCCATCGCACCGTCGTCGAGCCCGGCGCCGGTGCCGCTCCCGCCTGGGGCATGCGCGCCCCCGTCCGGCGGGTCGAAGGTTTCGTACAGCAGGGCGTGCACGCGAGTTATCTGCACACGCACTGGGCAGCCGAGCCCGGTGTGGCCCGTCGGTTCGTGGAAAGGTGCCGGACGTCATGAGCAGCAGGCTGGTCGGTGTCGGGGTCGGTCCCGGTGACCCGGAACTGGTGACCGTCAAGGGGGTCAACGCACTGCGCGCGGCCGAGGTCGTCGTCGTACCCGTGATGGACACCGGCGAGCGGGGGCGGGCCGAGGCGACCGTGCTGCACTACGTGCCCGAGGAGAAGGTCCTCCGGGTGGTGTTCGCGCTGAACGAGCGGACCGACCGGGCGCGCCGGGAGGCGGCCTGGGACGCGGCGGGCGAGCGGGTCACCGAGTTGCTGAAGCGGCATGCGTCCGTCGCCTTCGCCACCATCGGCGATCCCAACGTGTACTCGACGTTCACGTATCTCGCGCAGACGATCGTGGAGCTGGTGCCGGGTGTCGTGGTGGAGACCGTGCCCGGGATCACCGCCATGCAGGATCTGGCGGCCAGGTCCGGGGCCGTCCTGACCGAGGGCACCGAGCCGCTGACGCTGGTGCCGGTGACGGCGGGCTCGGCGGTGCTCAAGGAGGCGCTGGCCGGGCCGGGCACCGTGGTGGCGTACAAGTTCGGCCGGCAGGCCGCCGAGGTCGCCGAGGCCCTGCGGGAGACCGGGCGGATCGAGGACGCGGTGTGGGGCTCGGCCCTCGGGCTGCCGGAGGAGTCGGTACGACCGGCCGCAGAGCTGGACGGGGAGCCGCTGCCGTATCTCTCGACGCTGATCGCGCCCCCGCGACGGGACAGCGGACGGGGCGGGAAGCTGTGAAGTCTGTCGGGCCCGGCCCTCGGGCTACCCGGGGAGTCAGTGCGGCCGACCGCCGAGCTGGGCAGGGAGCGCCTGCCGTACCTGTCCACGCTGATCGCGCCCCCTTGGCGGGACAGCCGGCGGGGCGGTCAGCCGCCCGAGATGCCGACCACCAGCCAGATGAAGGCCGCGCCGGCCACCGTGCACAGGACGGTGGAGCGGGCCGGGTGTTCGTGGTGGGCCTCCGGGAGGATCTCGGCGGCGGCGAGATAGAGCAGGACGCCGCCGAAGAGGCCGAGATAGCCGCCGAGCACCGGTTCCGGGATGTGGAAGAACGCGGTCGACAGCGCGCCCACCAGGGGTGCGCAGGCGTCGGCCACGAGCATGCCTATCGCCCGGCGGCGCGCGTTGCCGTACAGGTTGGTGAGGGTGAAGGTGTTGAAGCCGTCGGCGAAGTCGTGCGCGATCACGGCGAGCGCGACGGACGTGCCCATGCCGCCGCCCACCTGGAAGGCCGCGCCGATCGCCACCCCGTCCATCGCGCTGTGGCCGACCATCGCGGCAGCCGCCGTCAGGCCCACCTCGGGCGCCCGGTGGTCGTGCTCGCCGGCGCCGTGAGCGGCCCGGCGGGCGGCCAGGAGACGTTCCACCAGATGGGCCAGCAGGAAACCGGCCACGAACAGCAGCAGGGCCGCGGGTACGCCGAAGACCTCGCGGTCGGCCGCGTGCAGCGCCTCCGGCAGCAGGTCCAGGCCGACCACGCCCAGCATCAGGCCGCCGGCCAGACCCAGGACCAGGTGGCGACGGTCGGTCACGCGCTGTGCCGTCCAGCCGCCGGCCAGCGTCATCAGGAACGCGCCGAGCGCGACAAAGACCGCCATGGGCCCTTGGTATCCGATGGACCCCCCATCGCGCACATCCGGCCACTTTCCTACCCCGACACACCGTGACATTTCGTACGAGAGGACCCCTCCCCATGGCCGATGCCCCCACCGGCAAGGTGACCTTCGTCGGTGCCGGCCCCGGCGCCGCCGACCTGCTGACGTTCCGCGCCGCGCGCGCGATTGCCGAGGCCGACGTGGTGATCTGGGCGGCCAGCCTGGTCCAGGCGGAGGTCCTGGAGCACGCGCGCGAGGACGCGGAGATCCTCGACTCGGCGACCATGTCCCTGGAGGACGTCGTCGCCGTCTACCGTCGGGCCCTGGCCGAAGGCCTGCACGTCGCCCGCATCCACTCCGGAGACCCGGCGCTCTGGGGCGGTACCCAGGAGCAGCTGGACCGGTGTGCCGAGATCGGGATCGCGACGGAGATCGTGCCGGGTGTCTCGTCCTTCTCCGCCGTCGCCGCCCTCGCGCAGCGCGAGCTGACCATCCCGGAGGTCGCCCAGTCCGTGGTGCTGACCCGGCTGGGCGGCGGCAAGACGCCGATGCCGCCCGGCGAGGAGGTGCGCGAGTTCGCCCGGCACGGCACCACCATGGCGATCTTCCTGTCGGCGGCGCGCAGCGGCCAGCTGGTGCGGGAGCTGCTGGAGGGCGGCTACCCGACGGACACCCCCATGGTCGTCGCCTATCAGGCGACCTGGCCGGAGGAGCTGGTCGTGCGGTGCACGATCGGCACGCTGGAGGAGACGGTCAAGGAGCACAAGCTCTGGAAGCACACGCTCTTCCTGGTCGGCCCGGCGCTCGACGCCCACGGGACCCGCTCGCACCTGTACCACCCGGGTCACTTCCACGGCTTCCGCAAGGCCGACCCGGAGGCGCGGCGGGCGCTGCGCGAGCGGGGGGCGAGCACTTGATCACGGTCGTGGGTACGGGGACGGGCGCGCCGGTGCCCGCTGACGTCCTCGCCGGGGCCGCTCTGGTCGTCGGCGGGCGGCGCCATCTGGACGCCGTACGGCTGCCCGAGGGTGCGGAGCGGATCGTGCTCGGACCGCTGGCGCCCGCCCTGGAGACGGTCGCGGAGTACGTCGGCAAGGAGCTGCCGGTGGTCGTGCTGGCCTCCGGGGATCCCGGGTTCTTCGGGATCGTGCGGGCGCTGGCCGAGCGGTTCGGCGCCGGGCGGCTGGATGTGCGGCCCGGGGTGTCGTCGGTGGCGACCGCGTTCGCGCGGGTCGGGCTGCCGTGGGACGACGCGGTGGTGGTGAGTGCGCACGGGCGGGATCTGCGGACTGCCGTCAACGTGTGCCGGGCGCACCCGAAGGCGGCCGTGCTCACCGGACCCGGCGCCGGGCCCGCTGAGCTGGGTGCCGCGCTCGGGGGTGACCGCCGGGTCCTCGTGGTGGCGAGCGCGCTCGGCGATCCGGAGCGCGAGCGCGTGGAGCGGGTGACGCCCGCCGAGGCCGCGGCGCGGGACTGGGGTGGGGCGGTGAGCGTGGTGCTGTGCCTGGACGAGACCCGGGCGCTGGGCGGGCTGCGCACGGTGGCCGGGGTGCCCGCGCAGCCGGACCGGTGGGCGCTGGACGAGAGCGAGTTCGCCCACCGGGACTCGATGATCACCAAGTTCGAGGTGCGGGCGCTGGCGCTGGCCCGGCTCGGGCCGCGCCTGGGCGACCTGGTGTGGGACGTCGGCGCGGGTTCGGGTTCGGTGGCCGTGGAGTGCGCGCGGCTCGGCGCGGCCGTCGTCGCGGTCGAGAAGGCCCCGGACGGGGTCGAGCGGATCCACGCGAATGCGCGGGCACACGGTGTCGACGTGCGCGTGGTGCACGGCTCGGCGCCGGACGTGCTCGGCGAACTCGACGATCCCGACGCCGTGTTCATCGGCGGCGGGGGGCGGGAGCTGCCCGCCGTCGTCGGCGCGTGCGCGCGGCGGGCACGGCGGACCGTCGTCGTCGCCATGGCCGCCCTCGACCGGGTGCCGGCGGCGCGCGCGGCGCTGACGAGTGCCGGGTTCACCTGCGACGGCGTGCTGTTGCAGTCGTCGCGGCTGGCGCCGCTGCCGGGTGACGTGACCCGGCTGGCGGCGACCAACCCCGTTTTCCTGCTGTGGGGCGTCAGAACCCCCGCGTCTAGTGAAGGAGTTGCACAGTGATCGGCCTCATTTCCGCCACCGCGGCGGGGGCGGCGGCGCGCGACCGGCTGGCCGCGGCCTGGCCGGACCGTGCGCGGGTGTACGACGGCCTGGTCGGGGAGGCCGTCCGGGCCGCGTTCGCCGAGTGCGAGCAGCTGGTGTGCTTCCTGGCGACGGGCGCGACGGTACGACTGCTCGCGCCGCTGCTCGGCGACAAGGCGGCGGACCCGGGCGTGGTGTGCGTGGACGAGGGCGGCCGGTTCGCGGTGTCGCTGGTCGGCGGGCACGGCGGCGGCGCCAACGAACTCGCCCGTGAGGTGGGCGCGTTGCTGGGGGCCGAACCGGTCGTGACGACTGCGACGGACGCCGTGGGCCTGCCGGGTCTCGACACCCTCGGGTTCCCGTTCGAGGGGTCGGTCGCCACGGTGTCCCGGGCTCTGTTGGACGGCGAAGGCGTCGTCCTGGAGGCCGAGGTGCCGTGGCCGCTGCCTCCGCTGCCGACCGCGCCGCAGGGGTCGTACACCGTCCGGCTCACGGATCGCGCCGTCGCACCGGGCGAACGGGAGGTGCTGCTCAGGCCGCCGTCCCTGGTGGTCGGGGTCGGCGCCTCCAAGGGTGCGCCGGTCGAGGAGGTGCTCGGGCTGGTCGTGGACGCGCTGCGGGAGGCGGGCCTCTCACCGAAGTCGTTGGCCGAACTCGCCACCGTGGACGCCAAGTCGGAGGAGCCCGGCATCGTCGCGGCCGCCGAGCGTCTCGGGGTGCCGCTGGTGACGTACCCGGCCGAGGAGCTGGCGGCCGTGGAGGTGCCCAACCCGTCGGACGCGCCGCTCTCGGCCGTCGGCACCCCCTCCGTCGCCGAGGCGGCCGCGCTGGTGCGCGGCGGTGAACTCCTCGTCCCCAAGCGGAAGTCCGAGCGCGCCGACGGCCAGCCGGCCATGGCGACCTGTGCCGTCGTACGGCGTCCGGGGCGCGGACGGCTCGCGGTGGTCGGGCTCGGCCCCGGCGCCCGGGACCTGCTCACCCCGCGCGCGGCCGCCGAGCTGCGGCGGGCCTCCGTGCTGGTGGGGCTCGACCAGTACGTCGACCAGATCCGCGACCTGCTGCGGCCCGGCACCCGGGTGCTGGAGTCGGGGCTCGGCGCCGAGGAGGAGCGGGCCCGCACGGCGGTCGCCGAGGCCCGCAAGGGGCAGGCGGTGGCGCTGATCGGCAGCGGGGACGCGGGCGTGTACGCCATGGCCTCCCCCGCGCTCGCCGAGGCGTCCGACGACATCGACGTGGTCGGCGTGCCCGGTGTGACGGCCGCGCTGGCCGCCGGGGCGATCCTCGGTGCGCCGCTGGGCCACGACCATGTGTCGATCAGCCTGTCCGACCTGCACACGCCGTGGGAGGTCATCGAGCGGCGGGTGCGGGCGGCGGCCGAGGCGGACATCGTGGTCACCTTCTACAACCCGCGCTCCCGGGGCCGCGACTGGCAGCTGCCCAAGGCGCTGGCGATCCTCGCCGGGCACAGGGAGCCGACGACGCCCGTCGGTGTCGTACGCAACGCCTCGCGGCCGGACGAGTCCAGCCGGCTGACGACGCTGGCCGCGCTCGACCCGGCGTCGGTCGACATGATGACGGTCGTGACCGTGGGCAACACCGCCACCCGGGACATCGCCGGGCGCATGGTGACCCCGCGCGGCTACCGCTGGCAGGCTGCATCGAAGAGCGGCTCCGCCGCGGGGCAGGAGGGCGCCAAGTGAACCGTGTGGTCCACCCGATCGAGCAGGAGTCCTTCCGGCGGCTGCGCGCCCGCCTGGACACCTCGCACTTCCCGCCGCTGACCCGGGCGGTGGTGGAGCGGGTCATCCACTCCGCCGCCGACCTGGAGTACGCGGCCGACCTCGTCACGGACGAGGGCGACCTGGTCAAGGCGCATGCCGCGCTGCACGCCGGGGCGCCCGTCGTCGTGGACGTGGAGATGGTCGCGGCCGGCATCACCCGGCGGGAGACCGTGTGCCGGCTGAAGGACGCCGAGGCCGGGCCGGGGCTGACCCGTTCGGCGCACGCGATCCGGCTGGCGTACGAGGAGGTCGGGCCCGGCGCCCTGTGGGTGATCGGCTGTGCGCCGACCGCCCTGGAGGAGCTGCTGACCCTGGACGCCTCCCCGGCGCTCGTCATCGGCCTGCCCGTCGGCTTCGTCGGCGCGGCCGAGTCCAAGGAGGCGTTGCGGGCGAGCGGGCTGCCCGCCGTGAGCAACGTGTCCGAGAAGGGCGGGTCGGCCGTGGCCGCGGCCGCGCTCAACGCCCTGCTGTACCACCCGATTTCGCATTCCGAGGAGACATCGTGACCACCCCGCCGCCCGCCCTGCTCATCGCCGGTCACGGCACCCGGGACGAGGCCGGAGCCGAGGCGTTCCGCGACTTCGTACGGGAGCTGGGCCGCCGCCACCCCGAACTGCCCGTCGCGGGCGGATTCATCGAGCTGTCCCCGCCGCCGCTGGGCGAGGCCGTCGCCGAGCTGGTCGAGCGGGGCGTACGGCGGTTCGCGGCCGTACCGCTGATGCTGGTGTCCGCCGGGCACGCCAAGGGTGACATCCCGGCCGCGCTGACCCGTGAGAAGGAGCGGCACCCGGGGATCTCGTACACCTACGGCCGTCCGCTGGGCCCGCACCCCTCGCTGCTGTCGGTCCTGGAGCGGCGGTTGGACGAGGCCCTCGGGGACTCCGTGCGCACGCCCGAGGACCGGGCCGACGTGACCGTGCTGCTGGTGGGCCGGGGTTCGACGGACCCGGACGCCAACGCCGAGGTGTACAAGGCGGCCCGGCTGCTGTGGGAGGGGCGCGGGTACGCCGGTGTGGAGACGGCGTTCGTGTCGCTGGCGGCGCCGGACGTGCCGAGCGGTCTCGACCGCTGCGTGCGGCTGGGGGCGCGGCGGATCGTCGTCCTGCCCTACTTCCTGTTCACCGGCATCCTGCCGGACCGGGTACGGCAGCAGACCGAGGGCTGGGCGGCCGCGCACCCGGAGGTCGAGGTGCGCTCGGCGGACGTCATCGGGCCCGAGCCGGAGCTGCTGGACCTGGTCATGGAGCGGTACGAGGAGGCCGTCAAGGGCGACCTCCGGATGAACTGCGACTCCTGCGTGTACCGGATCGCGCTGCCGGGCTTCGAGGACAAGGTGGGGCTGCCGCAGCAGCCGCACTTCCACCCGGACGACGACGGCCACCACCACGGTCACGGGCACCACCATCACGGGGGGCACTCGCACAGCCATGCACACTGACGACACCGGGCACGATCTGCGTCATCACGGGGACGCCGAAGTCCGTGACGACGGGGCCGCGCTGGTCGACCTCGCGGTCAACGTGCGTGCGGACACGCCCCCGGCGTGGCTGCGGGAGGAGATCGCCCGGTCCCTGTCGTCGCTCGCGGCCTATCCGGACGGGCGGGCCGCGCGGGCGGCCGTGGCGGTGCGGCACGGGCTGCCGGTGGAGCGGGTGCTGCTGACGGCGGGGGCGGCGGAGGCGTTCGTGCTGCTGGCGCGGGCGCTGAAGGTACGCCGGCCGGTCGTCGTGCACCCGCAGTTCACGGAGCCGGAGGCGGCGCTGCGGGATGCGGGGCACACCGTGGACCGGGTACTGCTGCGGGAGACGGACGGCTTCCGGCTGGATCCGGCGGCCGTCCCGGAGGACGCCGACCTGGTGGTGATCGGGAACCCGACCAATCCGACGTCGGTCCTGCACCCGGCCGCCACGATCGCCGGACTCGCCCGGCCGGGGCGGACGTTGGTGGTCGACGAGGCGTTCATGGACGCGGTGCCGGGTGAGCGGGAGGCGCTCGCGGGGCGGACCGATGTGCCCGGTCTGGTCGTGCTGCGCAGCCTCACCAAAACGTGGGGGCTGGCCGGGCTGCGGATCGGCTATGTGCTGGCCGACCCGGAGACCATCGCGTCGCTGGAGCGGGCGCAACCGCTGTGGCCGGTGTCCACACCCGCCCTGGCCGCGGCCGAGGCGTGTGTGGCACCAAGGGCGTTGGCGGAGGCGGCGCACGCGGCCCACCGGATCGCGGCGGACCGGGCGCACCTGGTGGCGGGGCTGGCCGCGTTCGCCGACCGGGGTGTGCGGGTGGCCGGTCCCGCCGAAGGGCCGTTCGTGCTGGTCCGTATGCCGGGCGCCGCCGCGGTACGACGGCGACTGCGTGAGCTGGGCTACGCGGTACGGCGTGGGGACACGTTTCCCGGGCTGCACGACGACTGGATACGGATGGCCGTACGGGACAGGGCCACGGCGAACGGATTCCTGGCGGGGCTGGACCAAGCTCTGGGCTGACCCCGCCAGGAGTGGCGTCAGCCCTTCCGGCGTCGGGCCACCGTCACCGCTCCCCCGCCCAGCAGCACCAACGCCAGCGCGCCGCCCGCGATGTACGGCGTCGCCGAGCTGCCGCCCGTCTCCGCCAGGTCGGCGCGACCGCCCTGGGCCTTGACCTCGGACGCCGGGTCGTGGCTCGGGACCGGGTGTCCGGTGGGTGCGTGCATCGGCGACTCGCAGGTGGCCTTGGCCAGGGTGATCGTTCCTTCGACCTCGGCCACGTTGAGCTTCAGCGGGTTGACGGAGACCTTGAGTTCGAGGGCCGTCGCGGCCGCCGTGCGCGTCGTGGTGCTGTGCTGGGAGAGGTCGAGGCGGACCTCGCCGACGCCGGGCACCTTCACCTCGGTCGGGCCGCCCGCGGTGAGCGTGACGCGCTTGCCGAGGACCGTGACGGCACCGAGGACGTTCGCGGAGGCGACGGGTCTCTTGCCGACCTCGCAGGTCGCCTTCGCGGTGACCGTGCCGACCTCCACGAGGGAGAGCAGGGGCAGGCCCGGGACGTGCAGCTTGGCGTGGGCGAGGCGGACGGAGCCCTCGGCGAGCTTCTTGTCCACCGTGGCCCTGGCCGATGCGACCTCCGCGCCGAGGACGGTGAACGGCCTGCCGCCGTTCACGCCGTCGAGCCGGGCGGACAGCGCGGTCCTGTCGGCGCTCTCGGGCGCCTGGACCTCGTTCAGGGTGACCGCGAGCGGGACGTTCACGGTCTTGTTGAGCAGGGACACGTCGAGCCCGGTGCGGAGCACGACGGCGGAGGCGCGACCGTGGTCCGTGGTCGCGTGCGCGGCGCCCGCGCCCAGGACCGCGGGACCCGCGGCGAGGGCGGTGACCGTCGCGACCGTGGCGAGACGGCGTGCGGGCATGCGGAAGTTGTTGCTGTTCAAGGCGGTGGGACCCCCAGACGGAACTTGCTTGGGACCCGTCAACCTTGTACGCACTGTGGGTGAACGGTCAGCGATCCTGGGTCACTTCACTCAAACGTGGATATCCCGCACGCCCCTTCGAATCACCGGGCACACGCGTTCCCTTAGTCGATCACGACCCCGTTGAGCACCACCCGGCGCGGTGCCGCCAGCACGCGTACGTCGGCGCGCGGGTCGGCCTCGTACACCACCAGGTCCGCCGGAGCCCCTTCGTCCAGCCCGGGGCGGCCGAGCCACCGCCGGGCTCCCCAGGTCGTCGCCGACAGGGCCTCGACCGGCGGGATGCCTGCGGTGACCAGCTCCGCCACCTCACCCGCGACCAGGCCGTGCGGGAGATGGCCCCCGGCGTCCGTGCCGACGTACACCGGGATCCCGGCGTCGTAGGCGCCGCGCACCGTGTCGTAGCGGCGCTCGTGCAGCCGGCGCATGTGCGCCGACCAGCGCGGGTACCTGGACTCGCCGCCGTCGGCGAGCTGGGGGAACGTGGCGATGTTGACGAGGGTGGGGACGATCGCGACCCCGCGCTCGGCGAAGAGGGGGATCAGGTCCTCGGTGAGGCCGGTGGCGTGTTCGATGCAGTCGATGCCGGCCTCGACCAGGTCCTGGAGGGAGTCCTCCGAGAAGCAGTGGGCGGTGACGCGGGCGCCCAGCCGGTGGGCCTCCGTGATGGCCGCCTCGACCGCCTCGCGCGGCCAGCACGCCGACAGGTCGCCGAGGTCGCGGTCGATCCAGTCGCCGACCAGCTTCACCCAGCCGTCGCCGCGCCGGGCCTCCCGGGCCACGTACGTGACCAGGTCGTCCGGCTCGATCTCGTGGGCGTAGCCGCGCATGTAGCGGCGGGTGCGGGCGATGTGCCGGCCGGCCCGGACGATCTCCGGGAGGTCCGCACGGTCGTCGACCCAGCGGGTGTCGGCGGGCGAGCCCGCGTCGCGGATCAGCAGGGTCCCCGCGTCCCGGTCGGTCAGCGCCTGCTTCTCGGCCTCGGCGTCGTCGACCGCGCCGTGCGGCCCCAGGCCCACGTGGCAGTGCGCGTCGACGAGGCCGGGCAGCGCCCAGCCCTCGACGGTCCGGATGTCCTGGGCGCCGGCGGGACGGTCGAAGGAGATGCGGCCCCCGACCACCCACAGCTCGTCACGGACGTCCTCGGGCCCGACCAGGACCCGGCCCTTCACGTGCAGCACCGCGTGATCGCTCATACCCGGCACCTTAATGAGCGACGGCTCGGTCCCGTTAGTGAGCTAGGACTCGCTCTTCCCCACCTGGTCCGAGGTCTCCTCCTCCACCTCGGCCATCGCCGGGTCGAGCAGGCGGGAGAGGAAGTGGCGGGTGCGCTCGTGGCGGGGGCTGCCGATGACCTGGTCGGGGCTGCCCTCCTCGACGATCACACCGCCGTCCATGAAGACGACCCGGTCGGCGACCTCGCGGGCGAAGGTCATCTCATGGGTGACGACCATCATCGTCATGCCCTCGGTGGCGAGCCTGCGCATGACGGCGAGGACGTCGCCGACCAGTTCCGGGTCGAGCGCCGAGGTCGGCTCGTCGAACAGCATCACCTCGGGGCCCATCGCCAGCGCGCGGGCGATGGCCACGCGCTGCTGCTGGCCGCCGGAGAGGGAGGACGGGTAGGCGTCCGCCTTCTCGGACAGGCCGACCCGGGCGAGGTTCTCGGCGGCGATCTTCGCTGCCTCGGCCTTGTCCCGCCTGAGGACCCGTCGCTGCGGGAGCGTGAGGTTCTCGGTCACGTTCAGGTGCGGGAAGAGGTTGAACTGCTGGAAGACCATGCCGATACGGCGGCGCACGGCGTCGATGTCGACGTCCGGGTCGGTGATCTCGGTGCCGCCGACGAAGACCTGGCCCTTGGTGGGCTCCTCCAGCAGGTTGACGCAGCGCAGCAGGGTCGACTTGCCGGAGCCGGACGGGCCGATGACGCAGACGACCTCGCCCTGACCGATCTCCAGGTCGATGCCGCGCAGGACGTGGTTGTCGCCGAAGGACTTGTGCAGGTCCTGGACGCGGATCTCCGGGCGGCTCAACGGATCGCCTCCTTGGAATCGGACTCCATGCGGCGGACGACGAAGCCGAGCGGAACGGTGATGAGCAGGTAGCACAGGCCGGCCACCAGGATCGGCGTGGAGTTCGCGGTCGTACTGGCCAGGTCGTTGCCGAACTTGGACAGCTCGCGCTCCTCCAGGGTGACGCCGAGGAACAGCACCAGCGAGGAGTCCTTGAACAGCAGGACCAGCTCGTTGGTCAGCGGCGGCAGGATGATGCGGAAGGCCTGCGGGATGATGATGGAGACCATGGCCCGGGTGGGCGAGAAGCCCAGCGAACGGGCCGCCTCCATCTGCCCCTTGGGCACCGCCTGGATGCCCGCGCGGATGGTCTCCGCCATGTAGGCGGCGGAGACCAGGCCGAGCGCGACCGCGACCTTGCCGTAGGTGCCGCCGGGGTACTGGATGTCCGGGAAGGCCAGCGGCACGCCGACGCCGACGAAGATGAAGATCAGCAGGGCGGGCAGGCCACGGAAGATCTCGATGTAGATGCCGGCGACCCAGCGGTACGGCCCCACGGAGGACAGCCGCATCAGGGCGATGAGCATGCCGAGGGCGAGGCCCACGACGAAGCCGGACACGGTGTACAGCACGGTGTTCTTGAGCGCCACCGTGATGACGTCCGGGAACATCTGCTCGGCGATGTGGGCCTGCGCGAACTGGTTCTTCAGCCGTCCCCAGTCCGCCGAGGCCGCGAAGGCGGCCACGGCGGCGACGAAGACGGCGTACTGCGCCCCGCGCGACAGCCTGCGCTTCTGGCGGCGCGTCAGGCCTGTTTTCCTCGGCTGGATCTGTGTGTCCGTCTCGGTCATGGGGTCAGGAGGCGGACGGCGAGGCGGCGGAGGCGTTGTACGGGCCGATCCACTGCTCGTAGATCTTCTTGTAGGTCCCGTCGGCCTTGGCGTTCGTGAGGGCCTTGTTGATGGCGGCGAGCAGCGCGGTGTTGCCCTTCTTCACCGTGAAGCCGTACTGCTCACCGGTGTTGAGGTTGTCGACGACCTTGAAGGCGTCGGCGTTGGCCTTGTCCTTCAGCCAGCCCTGGACGACCGGGTAGTCGATGATGACGGCTTGGACCTGGCCGGTGCGCAGGCCGTTGAGGACCGCGTCGGAGGAGTGGAAGGAGACCGGGTCGAAGCCCTTGCTCTTGGCGTAGTCCTCACCGGTGGTCTGCGCCTGGGCACCCAGCTTCTTGCCCTTGGCCTTGACGTCGGCGAGCGAGGTGACGCCGGCCTTCTTGTCGACCAGCACGGCCTGGGTGGCCTCGAAGTACGGGTCGGAGAAGTCGACGTTCTTCTTGCGCTCGGCGGTGATGGTCATGCCGGCCGCGGCCAGGTCGCACTGGCCGGAGTTGAGGAAGGCGCCGGTCTTGAAGTTCTCGAACGGCGTGTCGAGGACCTGCTGCTTGACGCCCAGGTCCTTGGCGACGAGGTCGATGAGGGAGACGTCGAAGCCCTGCACCTTGCCGTTGATCTCCGACTGGAACGGCGGGTACGGCAGGTGGGTGCAGGTGGTCAGCTGACCGGCCTTGACGAGGTGGACCCCCTTGACGGTGGTCTTGCCCCCCGAGTTGCCGGAGGAGCAGCCGGCCACGAGCACGAGCCCGGCCGTCGCGGTGGTGGCGGCCAGGAGGCGGGTCCGGCGCCCGAGGAGCGTTTTCATGGGGGATCTCCCTGTGGGGGAACTGTGGGTTCCGATTATAAGGAAAGGTTTGAGTCTCTCAAATCAAACCGATGGTCAGGGAACCCTTCGACTTAAGATCGATGGAGTCACCCCCCTGAACGACCCCCGAACGACTCCTGAACGCCCCCGACCGAAGAGAGCAGCGCCGTGACCCACCCCTTCCTCGATCTGCCCCCGCTGAGCGCCGAGCGGTTCGCCGCCATCGAGGACCGGGTGGCCCGGCTGCTGGACACCCGGCAGGACGTCGTGATCACCCAGGGCGAAGCGCTGCTGCCGCTGGAGGGGGCGATCCGCGCGACCGCCGGTCCCGGTACGACGGCGCTGAACGTGATCACGGGCCCGTACGGCCAGACGTTCGGCAATTGGCTGCGGGACGCCGGCGCGACGGTGTACGACCTCTCGGTGCCCTTCCACACCGCGGTGACGGCCGAGCTGGTCCGGGAGGCCTTCGCCGACCGTCCGGAGATCGACTTCGTCTCCCTCGTCCACGCGGAGGCGGCGACCGGCAACACCAATCCGGTCGCGGAGATCGGCGAGGTGGTGCGGAAGCACGGCGCGCTGTTCTATCTGGACGCGGTCGCCTCGGTCGGGGCGGAGCCGGTGCTGCCGGACGCGTGGGGTGTGGACCTGTGCGTGATCGGCGCGCAGAAGGCGATGGGCGGCCCGGCGGGTGTGTCGGCGATCTCGGTGAGCGAGCGGGCGTGGGCCCGGATGGCGGCCAACCCGAACGCGCCGCGCCGCTCCTACCTCTCCCTCCTCGACTGGAAGGAGCGCTGGATCGACGGCGGCCGCACGGCACTGCTGCACGCTCCCGCCCAGCTGGAGATGCTGGCCCTGGAGGCGTGCCTGGAGCGGATCGAGTCGACGGGCCTGGAGACGGTGATGGCCCGGCACCGGGGCGCGGCGCTGGCGGTGCGCGCCGGCGCGGTGGCCCTGGGCGGGGGCCTGGAGCCGTACGTGTACGAGGCGAAGGACGCGGCACCGGTGGCGACGACCCTCCGGGTGCCGTCGGGGGTGACCGCCGCCGAGCTGGTGGCCCGGGCCCTGGAGAGCGACCCCGCCCTCCCACTGGCGGCGGGCGGCGGCGCCCTGGCCAAGGAGATGATCCGGGTCAACCACTACGGCCCCGACGCGACGCCGGGCGCGGTGCGCAGCTGCCTCGCGGCGCTGGGTGCGACGCTGGCCGAGCGGGGGCTGGACGTGGATGTGCCGGGCGCGCTGCGGGCGGCCGAGCGGGCCGAGCCTGCCGCGTAAACGCCTTCCCCCGAAATTCACGCGACCCCCATTAATTCTGGCCGCTATTTCCAGAATTCAAATCGAGCACAGCTTCCCGTATTCTTCTGCCCGCTTTTCGCGAGGCTAAACAACAAGGTTTCGTAGTGATTTCCAGGCTGTGACACACCCCACAATAGGGGTGGTTTGTCATGGTTTGATGTGGGACAAATCAGGCATTTCGCCGTTCCTGGCTCTCACCCCGGTCGACCCTCCCGTGCATTTCTGAATTCACCTCGCTAAATTCGTGCCGCATGACTGCCCGACCAGCGGACCTGCTCATCGACCGACCGGCGGTGACCGACGGAGCCTCGCTCTGGCGTCTCGCCAAGGACTCGAAAACCCTCGACCTGAACTCCTCGTACAGCTATCTGCTGTGGTGCCGGGACTTCGCCGGCACCTCCGCGGTGGCGCGCGGCGCGGACGGTGAGCCCGTCGGTTTCGTCACCGGGTACGTGCGGCCCGACCGCCCGGGCACCCTGCTCGTCTGGCAGGTCGCCGTCGACTCGGCCCACCGGGGGCTCGGCATCGCCGCCGCCCTGCTGGACGGGCTGACCGCCCGGCTCACCGCCGAGCGGGGCATCACCCGCGTCGAGACCACCATCACCCCCGGGAACACCGCCTCCGAGCGGCTGTTCACCTCGTTCGCCGCCCGCCACGGCGCGGATCTCGCCCGCGAGGTGCTGTTCCCCGCCGACCTGTTCCCGGACGGTCCGCACGACCCCGAAGTCCTGTACCGCATCGGCCCGTTGACCCCCACCAACGCGCACTGAGGAGCGATTCACCGTGACCATCACCCAGCCCGACCTCAGCGTCTTCGAGACACTCGAGTCCGAGGTACGCAGCTACTGCCGCGGCTGGCCCACCGTGTTCGACCGTGCGCAGGGCAGCCGTATGTACGACGAGGACGGCCACGCGTACCTCGACTTCTTCGCCGGGGCCGGCTCACTCAACTACGGGCACAACAACCCGGTCCTGAAACGGGCGTTGATCGACTATCTGTCCCGGGACGGCGTCACCCACGGCCTGGACATGTCGACCACCGCCAAGCGGGCCTTCCTGCAGACCTTCCAGGACCTGGTGCTGCGCCCGCGCGACCTGCCGTACAAGGTCATGTTCCCGGGCCCGACCGGCACCAACGCCGTGGAGTCCGCGCTGAAGCTCGCCCGGAAGGTGAAGGGGCGGGAGGCGATCGTGTCGTTCACCAACGCCTTCCACGGCATGTCGCTGGGCTCCCTCGCCGTCACCGGCAACGCCTTCAAGCGGGCCGGCGCCGGCATCCCGCTGGTGCACGGCACGCCCATGCCGTTCGACAACTACTTCGACGGCACGGTCCCGGACTTCCTGTGGTTCGAGCGGCTCCTGGAGGACCAGGGGTCCGGCCTCAACAAGCCCGCCGCCGTGATCGTGGAGACCGTGCAGGGCGAGGGCGGCATCAACGTGGCGCGCCCGGAGTGGCTACGGGCGCTCGCCGAGCTGTGCGCGCGGCAGGACATGCTGCTCATCGTCGACGACATCCAGATGGGCTGCGGCCGTACGGGTGCCTTCTTCTCCTTCGAGGAGGCGGGCATCACCCCCGACATCGTCACGGTCTCCAAGTCGATCAGCGGGTACGGCCTCCCGATGTCGCTGTGCCTGTTCAAACCCGAACTCGACGTCTGGGAGCCGGGCGAGCACAACGGCACGTTCCGCGGCAACAACCCCGCCTTCGTCACCGCCACCGCGGCCCTGGAGACGTACTGGAGCGACGGCTCCGCCATGGAGAAGCAGACCCGCGCGCGCGGCGAGCAGATCGAGCAGGCGCTGATCTCGATCACCGAGGAGAACCTCGCCGACGTGAAGGAGTACCGCGGGCGCGGCCTGGTGTGGGGCCTGGAGTTCCACGACAAGAGCCGTGCCGAGCGGATCGCCCGGCGGGCCTTCGAGCTCGGGCTGCTCATCGAGACGTCCGGCCCGGAGGGCGAGGTCGTCAAGCTGCTGCCCGCGCTCACCGTCACGCCCGACGAGCTGGACGAGGGCCTGAGCGTCCTCGCCCGGTCCGTCCGCGAGACCGCCTAGCACCATCCACCGAGGAGGAAGCACCGCACCGTGATCGTCCGATCGTTCAAGGACATCGAAGGCACCGACCGGCATGTGAGGGCGAAGTCCGGCACCTGGGAGAGCAAGCGGATCGTGCTCGCCAAGGAGCGGGTCGGCTTCTCCCTGCACGAGACCGTCCTGTACGCCGGGACCGAGACGTCGATGTGGTACGCCAACCACATCGAGGCCGTCGTCTGCGTCGAGGGCGAGGCCGAACTCACCGACCACGAGGCCGGGAAGACGTACACGATCACCCCCGGCACCATGTACCTCCTCGACGGGCACGAGCGGCACACGCTGCGCGTCAAGGAGGACTTCCGCTGCATCTGCGTGTTCAACCCGCCCGTGACCGGACGGGAGGACCACGACGAGAACGGCGTCTACCCGCTGCTGACCGAGCCCGAGGAGGTGTGAGAACCGTGACCGTCACCGATCTCTACCCCAGCCGCGGCGCCGCCGAGGTGTCCGTCCCCCGCCAGGACCCCGTCGTCTGGGGCTCCCCCGGCACCCCCGGCCCGATCCCGACCGCCGATCTCCAGGCGTTCGAGCGCGACGGCTTCCTCGCGATCGACCAGCTGATCACCGACGACGAGGTCGCCGTCTACCGGCGGGAGCTGGAGCGGCTCGTCGACGACCCGGGGATCCGCGCCGACGAACGGTCGATCGTCGAACCGAAGTCGAAGGAGATCCGTTCCGTCTTCGAGGTGCACCGGATCAGTGAGGTGTTCGCGAGGCTGGTGCGCGACGAGCGGGTCGTCGGACGGGCCCGGCAGATCCTGGGCTCGGACGTCTACGTCCACCAGTCCCGGATCAACGTCAAGCCGGGCTTCGGCGCGAGCGGCTTCTACTGGCACTCGGACTTCGAGACCTGGCACGCCGAGGACGGCCTGCCGCACATGCGCACGGTGTCCGTCTCGATCGCGCTGACCGAGAACTACGACACCAACGGCGGCCTGATGATCATGCCGGGCTCGCACCGGACGTTCCTGGGCTGCGCCGGGGCCACGCCCGCGGACAACTACAAGAAGTCGCTGCAGATGCAGGACGCGGGCACGCCCTCGGACGAGGCGCTGACCGCGATGGCGGGCGAGTACGGCATCCGGCTGTTCACGGGCAGGGCCGGTTCGGCGACCTGGTTCGACTGCAACTGCATGCACGGGTCCGGCGACAACATCACGCCGTTCCCGCGCAGCAACGTCTTCATCGTGTTCAACAGCGTGGAGAACGCGGCGGTCGAGCCCTTCGCGGCGCCGGTACGCCGGCCTGAGTTCATCGGCGCGAGGGACTTCACCCCGGTGAAGTAACCCTCCCCCAGACACCGGGCCGGGGCCTCCTCGTGTGGGACGGGAGGTCCCGGTCCGGTCGTGTCAGCCGGACAGCGCGTCCAGCAGACGGTCCACGTCGGCGGTGGTGTTGAACAGGTGGAAGGCCGCGCGCAGGTTGCCCGCGCGGTCGGAGACCTCGATGCCGGCGCGGCTCAGCCCGGGCTGGCGGCCGCCGAGCCCGGGGACCGAGACGATCGCCGAGCCGGGTGCGGGCACGGGCTCGTGGCCGAGGGTCGCGAGCCCGGCCCGGAACCGGTCGGCGAGGGCCACGTCGTGGGCGTGGACGGCGGCCAGGCCGAGTTCCTCGATCAGGTCGAGCGAGCGGCGCAGGCCCGCGAACGTGAACAGGGCGTGCGTGAGGTCGAACCGCCGTGCCGAGTGGGCGAGTTCGGCGACCGGGCCGTAACAGCTGTCCCACGGCTGCTCGCCCGCGACCCAGCCCGAGAGCACCGGGGTCAGTCCGCCGAAGTCCTCGGGGACCACGAGGAAGGCGGCCCCGTGCGGGCCGAGCAGCCACTTGAAGGAGACCGAGGCGGTGAAGTCGTAGGCGTCCGCGTCCATCGGGAGCCAGCCTGCAGCCTGGGAGAAGTCGACGTAGGTGCGCGCCCCGTGCGCGCGGGCGGCCTCCCGCAGGGCGGGCAGGTCGGCGATGCGGCCGTCGGCCGACTGGACGGCGCTGACCGCGACCAGCGCGGTGTCCGGACGGACGGACTCGGCGATCCGCTCCAGCGGCACCGTGCGGACCTTGAGGTCGCCGCGGACGTGGAAGGGGTTCAGCACGGAGGTGAAGTCGTCCTCGGCGGTGAGGACTTCGGCGCCGGCGGGCAGCGAGGCGGCGATCACGCCGGTGTGCGCGGCGACCGAGGCGCCCGCCGCGACCCGGGTGGCCGGGACTCCGGCGAGCCGGGCGTAGGCGGCACGGCAGGCCTCCACGTCCTCGTACAGCGAGGTCAGCGGCCGGCCCTCGGCCCGCAGCAGCGCCGCCTCGTGCAGGGCGGCGACGGTGCGGGCGGGCAGCAGGCTGTTGCTGGCGGTGTTGAGGTAGGTGCTCTTCGGGGTGAACTCGGCGCGGACGAGGCTCTCGAACGTCTCCGTGGTCTCCATGGGTCCACTCTGCGGCCCGATGAAGTCGTAGTCCATTGCGGATTTTTACGTGGATCCGCTTAGGAGCGCTTATACGTCCGCGCCGACCTGCGGTTTCTCAGTGCTGCGGCACCGCGCACCCGTCCGGCCCGCACGCTTCGGCGTCACCCTGGTCGACCAGCTTCAGCGGGGACCGCTCGCCCCAGGCCTGGGTGAGCGCCTGGGTGAAGACCTCGGCGGGCTGGGCGCCGGAGACGCCGTACGTGCGGTCCAGGACGAAGAAGGGCACACCGTTCGCGCCGAGCTGGGCGGCCTCGCGCTCGTCGGCGCGGACCTCGTCGGCGTACGCGGCCGGGTCGGCCAGCACCGTGCGGGCGGCCTCGGCGTCCAGGCCGGCCTCGGCGGCCAGCTCCACCAGGCGTTCGTCACCCTCGGTGAAGACGGACCGCTCCTCGGCGAAGTTGGCCCGGTACAGGATCTGGATCAGCTCGTCCTGCCTGCCCTGCTCCTTGGCGAAGTGCAGCAGGCGGTGCATGTCGAAGGTGTTGCCGTGGTCGCGGTCCCGGGTGCGGTAGTCCAGGCCCTCGGCGGCGGCCTGGGCGCCCAGGTTCTCCTCGCCGGCCTGGGCCTGCGCCTCGCTCATGCCGTACTTCTTGGTGAGCATGGTGATCACCGGCTGGACGTCGCCCTTGGCGCGGCCCGGGTCCAGCTCGAAGGAGCGGTGCACCACCTCGACGTCGTCGCGGTGCGGGAAGGCAGCCAGCGCCTTCTCGAAGCGGGCCTTGCCCACGTAGCACCAGGGGCAGGCGATGTCGCTCCAGATCTCGACGCGCATGTCTTCGGCTCTCTCCAGGTCGTACGGGCGCGGAGGCTCTCTCCGCCCAGTACGTGAACGTTCAATCAGCGATGTTCATTCCCGGGCACGGAGAAGCGCAGGAAGAGGTGGTGGTCGTCCTCGGCCGGCGGGTTCTCCGGGTCGGGGATCCAGCCCTGGCGGGCGTAGAAGGCCTGGGCTCGCGCGTTGTCCGTATGGACGTCGAGTACGGCCGTCCGCTTGCCGTCGGCCTGCCACTCCTCTACACAGGCCGTGTGCAGAGCCGCACCGATGCCGGCGCGCCAGTGGCCGGGGTCGACGTGGAACTGGAACAGCTTGACCGTTTCCGCCGGTGCGCCGTCCGGGGTACGGAAGGAGGCGATGCCGACGATCCGGCCCTGCTCCACGGCGCACAGCACATGTGCCTCGGGGCGCTCGATGGAACCGCGCCAGGCCTCGACCCAGTCGAAGTCGGCCGGCGGGAGCCCGTCCGGGTAGTAGGTCGAGCGCGCCCGGACATGCAGATCGGCGATGACCTCGGCTTCGGCGGGCAGGGCGGTGCGGAGCACCAGGGCACCGTTCACGCGTTCACTGATCATGCCACGGAGGACGTACGAGCACCGGCCCCGGTTCCGTACCCCGCCCTGCCCCTCGGCTCAGCTGCCGTCTCTCAGGTCGTCCGGCCAGGCGGGCCGGAACTCGATGTGGTCGTAGGTCACCACGCACCCCTCGCCCATCGGCGACTGGGTCATGAAGCCGACCAGGGCCGCGTCGGTCTCCTTCTCCTCGCCGAGGGTGAAGAGCCGGACGAAGGTCCAGCGCTCGCCGTCCCGGGAGGCGTGGAAGGCGAAGGCCCGTCCGGTGCGGCTGACCCGCAGCCACACCGAACTGCCCTCCACGGCGAAGGAGTTCGCGTCGTCGGAGTGCCCCCGGGTGACCACCGTGCAGACGGTGGGTACGTCCGGGGAGTACTCCAGACAGAGCTTGGCCCAGGCGCGTTCGCCGACGTGGACGTAGAGCACTCCGGCGTCGAAGGCCGCGCCGAACCCGACGGTGACCCGGGCTATCAGCTGGAAGTCATCGTCGGGCGCCCCGAGCAGCCGGGGCGCGTCGGAGGCGGGCTCCAGAGCCTCTCCGGTAGGCGTGACGAACCGATCCTGCCGGGGTCCGGCCCACCCGGTGAGCACACCCCCCTCATAGGACCAGTTGCCGTCGGGTCCGTAGGTGCGCAGGGGGAAGGGAAGTTCGGGAAGTTCTACGTCCATTGCGCGAGTGTCCCAGGTTGTCTGTCTTGCGTCCCGCGAACGCGTTCAGCGCTCGAGGCTCCCGTTGAACCGCCGGGGAAGGCCCAGGGGGTTGTCGTCCCGAAGCTCCGGCGGCAGCAGGGCCTCCGGGGCGTTCTGGTAGGTGACGGGCCGCAGCCACCGCTCGATGGCCGTACCGCCCACGGAGGTGGACGTGGAGGTGGTCGCCGGGTACGGACCGCCGTGGTGCTGGGCCGCGGCCACGGCCACACCCGTCGGCCATCCGTTCACCAGCACACGGCCGGCCAGCGGGGTCAGCTCGGCAAGGATCTCGGCGCCCCTGCCCTCGCCGGCGGCCTCCTCGGCGGACAGCTGGACGGTCGCCGTGAGGTTGCCCGGCAGCCGCGAGAGCACCGCCGTCGCCTCAGCCTGGTCCTCGTACCGGACCACCACGGTCACCGGCCCGAAGCACTCCTCCAGCAGCAGGTCGTACGCCCCTTCCTCGGCCAGCCGGCTCGCCGGCACCGTGAGGAAGCCCGCGCTGACCGTGTGCTCGCCGCCCGCACCCGGCGTGACCGGCGAGTCCACCTCGGGCAGCTGCGCGCGCTCGGCGACGCCCGCGACGAAGTTGTCCCGCATGCGGTGGTCGAGGAGGACACCGGCGTCGGTGTCGCTGACGGCGTCCGTGAGCGCCTTGACCAGGCCGTCGCCCGCCGAGCCGGACGGCACCAGCACCAGGCCCGGCTTGACGCAGAACTGGCCGACGCCCAGCGTCATGGATCCGGCGAGACCGGAGCCGATGGCCTCGGCCCGCTCGGCCGCCGCCGCCTCGGTCACCACGACCGGGTTCAGCGAGCCCAGCTCACCGTGGAACGGGATCGGCACCGGGCGTGCGGCGGCCGCGTCGAAGAGGGCGCGCCCACCGCGTACGGAGCCGGTGAAGCCGGCGGCGGCGACCAGCGGGTGCTTGATCAGCTCGACGCCCGCCTCGAAGCCGTGCACGAGGCCGACGACACCCTCGGGGATGCCGTGCTCGGCGGCGGCCCGACGCAGCACCTTGGCGACCAGCTCGGACAGGGCCGGGTGGTCGGGGTGGGCCTTGACGACCACCGGGGAGCCCGCGGCCAGCGCGCTCGCGGTGTCACCGCCCGCCACGGAGAAGGCGAAGGGGAAGTTGGAGGCGGAGTAGACGGCCACGACACCCAGCGGGACCTTGTAGCGGCGCAGGTCCGGGATGGGCGGGGTGGCGGTGTCGTCGGGGTGGTTGATGATGACGTCCAGGAAGGCGCCCTCGTCGACGATGTCGGCGAAGGCCCGCAACTGGTACGCCGTACGGGCGAGTTCGCCGGTCAGCCGGACCGGGCCGAGGGCGGTCTCGGCGTCGGCGGTCTCGATCAGGCCGTCCTTGGCCGCGTCCAGGCCCGCGGCGGCCGAGCGGAGGAAGGCGGAGCGGACGGTCCGGTCGGCGAGGGCACCGCGCACGGCGTGTGCCGCCCTGACGGCCGCGTCCACCTCCTGGGCTGTGGCCTCCACCGCAACCTGTTCACGCTGCTTCCCGGTGCGCGGGTCGACACTCCAGACTGGTGCTGCTGCCACCGCGGGTCCCTCCAAGTAAGGCCGCAATTCCTGGGTCAACCATCAGCCGCGTTCGATATACTGAACACTGTCTCTGATGCTGAACTTGCTGCTCGGAGACTATATATCTAGGTCCTCGTCGAACGAAGGGGTCAGGGGCGATATGTCGGCAGGCGAGACAGGCGGCGGGGCGCAGGTCAAGTCCGCGGTGCGGACCGTTGAATTGCTCGAGTACTTCGCCGGCAAGCCCGGTATGCACTCCCTCGCGGCCGTCCAGGAGGCCGTGGGCTACCCCAAGTCCAGCCTGTACATGCTGCTCCGCACACTCGTGGAGCTGGGCTGGGTGGAGACGGACGCGACGGGGACGCGGTACGGCATCGGGGTGCGGGCGCTGCTGGTCGGCACGTCGTACATCGACGGCGACGAGGTGGTGGCGGCGGCCCGCCCGACGCTGGACCGACTGTCGGACGACACCACGGAGACGATCCACCTGGCCCGCCTAGACGGCACGAACGTCGTCTACCTGGCCACCCGCCAGTCCCAGCACTACCTCCGCCCCTTCACCCGTGTCGGCCGCCGGCTGCCCGCGCACTCCACGTCCCTCGGCAAGGCGCTGCTCGCCACCCATACCGACGAGCAGGTCCGCAAGCTCCTCCCGGAGACCCTCCCGGCCCTGACCGAGCACACCATCACCGACCGCGAGAAGCTGATCGAGGAACTCCACCAGGTCCGCGAGCAGGGCTTCGCCGTGGACCGCGAGGAGAACACGCTGGGCCTGCGCTGCTTCGGCGTGGCGATCCCGTACCGCACCCCCGCCCGCGACGCCATCAGCTGCTCGGTCCCGGTGGCCCGTCTGACCCCCGCCCACGAACAGATGATCAAGGACGCCCTGTTCGACGCGCGGGACCGGCTGACGCTGGCGACGCGACGGCTGTAAGTACCTGGATTCGGCCCGTGGCGGACGCCTAGGCTCTGGCCCATGGAGATCGCCCTGCGTGCCGTCGAGGACAGCGATCTGCCGGTCTTCTTCCGGCAGATGACCGACCCCACGGCCCTCCGGATGGCCGCGTTCGGTCCGAAGGACCCTGCCGACAGGGCTGCCTTCGACGCCCATTGGAGGCGCATCCGGGCCTCCCCCGACGTGCTGCGCACGGTCCTGGCCGACGGCGCCGTGGTGGGCAGCGCGGCGGTCTACGGGGAGCCCGGCGAGCGCGAGGTGACGTACTGGATCGAGCGGGCGTACTGGGGGCGGGGCGTGGCGACGGCGGCCCTGCGCGCCCTGCTCGCGGAGGTGCCCGAACGCCCGCTGTACGCCCGGGCCGCCGCCGACAACGCCGGATCGCTCCGGGTGCTGGAGAAGTGCGGCTTCCGGGTGAGCGCGCGGGCGCGGGGGTTCGCCAACGCGCGCGGTGCGGAGATCGACGAGGTGGTCCTGACGCTGGAGGAGTGAGCCTCCCCCGTCCGGCGGAGCAGGATCGTCTTCGCGCACGAGGTGAACGCGCGGGCCGACGCGGGAGCGTTGAGGCATGACCTCCTCAACCGCTGCCGCCGTCACCGACCTGCGGCGACACCCTGTACTGCGGCTCGTGGCCATCGTGGCCTGTCTGCCGTACCTGTCCCTCAAACTCGCCTGGATCTTTGGGAGTCATCTCGGTATCCCGGACGGGAGTCCGTTGCTGGAGCACCGGGTGGCCATGGTTCTGGCCAACGGGCTCACCGTGCTCATGGACGCCGCCGTCGTCGTGCTGGTGCTGTTGCTGACCCAGGCGTGGGGGCGGCGGGTGCCCGCCTGGGTGCTCGCGGTGCCGATGTGGGTCGCCACGGGGCTGCTCGCGCCGATCATGGTGGGGTTTCCGCTGCAACTGGTCGTGCACGGGGGTACGGACAGCGGCGACGACCGGCCGTTCCTCGACGGGTGGGTGTTCGGGGTCGTGTACGGCGGTTTCATCCTGCAGGGGCTCGCGCTGGGCGCGCTGTTCGTCGGGTACGCCCGCGAGCGGTGGGGGTACCTGTGGCGGGGGCGGGTGGGGGAGCTGCCCGCGCACGGCACGGTGGCCGCGCAGCGGACGACCGCCGTGACGGCGGCCGTACTCGCACTGGTCCCGGGCACGCTCCGGCTGCTGTGGGCCTGTGGGTTCACGGGCGGGCGGAACATGAGCGGCGGCCGGCTGATGGAGGTCGTCTACGTCGGTTTCCTCGTCGCCGCCGTCACCGGCGCCTGGCAGCTCGCCTTCCGCCGCGGCGGCCCGCTGCCGGTCACCGTGCCGCTCGCCCTCACCTGGGTCGGCTCCGGGGCGGTGGCCTGCTGGGGCGGCTGGATGGCGCTCAGCGCGCTGGTGACCTCCCACGACCTCGCCGACCGCCCGACACCGGCGATGAGCCTCACCTACGCTGTCCAGATGATCGTCGGCCTGCTCGTGGCGACCGTCGCCGCCCACCACTTCGCCGACCGTTCGGCCAGGACCCCACGGTGACCCGGGCGTGGGGACTCCTGTTCGGCGGGCGGGCCCGGCGCCGCTGGATCCATCTGATCCTGGGCGGGGCGCTCGCCATGCCGTACGTCCTGGTCGGCTCGGTGGTCGTCGGACCGCTCACCGGCGTGAACGACGTGTTCGGGTCCCTGCCCCTGCAACTCGGCTCGTTCGCGGTCGGGTTGCCGCTCGCCGCCGTCACCTCCCTCTTCCCGCTGACCCGGCCGCTGGAGGCCGGCGCCGCCCGCGCCCTGTGCGGCATCGACGCGGACGCCCTCGCGCACGGCCCGGCCCGGACGCGGTCCGAACGGGGGCGTACGGCCGCCTGGTTCACGCTGCATCTCGGGCTCGGCGGGATCCTCGCGGGGATGTCGCTGGCCCTGCCGCCGTTCGCGGTGACGCTGGTCCTGCTGCCCCTGCTCGTCCAGCCGTCCTTCGGCGGCCTCGAACTTCCCGAAGCCCTCGACCACACCTGGGCGTTGGCCCTCTCCCCGGTCGCGGGCCTGGCCATGCTGGTCGCCCTCGCGGCCTGCGCCGCCGCCTGCGGGGCCCTGCTCGCGCACTGGGCGCCCGCCCTGCTCGGGCCCGGCCCCGCGGACCGGCTCGCCGCGGCCGAGGCCCGCGCCGCCGACCTCGCCGTACGCAACCGGCTCGCCCGCGAGCTGCACGACTCCGTAGGACACGCGCTGAGCGCCGTCACGCTGCAGGCGAGCGCCGCCCGCCGGGTCCTCGACACCGACCCGGAGTTCGTCCGCGAGGCACTGGCCGCCATCGAGGACACCACCCGGCGCACGGTCGGCGAACTGGACGCCGTACTGGGCGTGTTGCGGGACGGCGACACACCGGGCACCGCCCCCGCCCCGACCCTCGCGGCCGACCTGGACGGACTGCTGCGCCGGACCCGGGCAGCCGGGCAGCGGGTGACGGCCACGGTCGACACCGGCCGCACCGCCCTGCCCCCGCTGGTCTCCCGGGAGGCGTACCGGATCGTCCAGGAAGGCCTGAGCAACGCCCTCAAGCACGCCGGCGAACCGGTCACCCTCCACATCGCCACCGCCGACGGCCACCTCGACATCACCGTCGAGAACCCCCTCGGCCCCTGCCCCGCTCCCCGCCCCGGCGGCGGCCACGGCCTGCGCGGCATCGCCGACCGGGTACGGCTGCTCGGCGGCACCTCGCTGGCGGGGGCCGAGCACGGCGCCTGGCGTCTGCACGTCCGACTTCCGCTGAAGGGATCCACGTGACCGACGAAGGGGCGGGCATGGCCCAGCCCGCCATCCGGATCGTCCTCGCCGACGACGAGCGCATGGTCCGCACCGCCCTGCGGGCCATCCTCTCCGCCGAGCCCGGCCTGGAGGTGGTCGGCGAGGCGGCGACCGGGGCCGAGGCGGTGTCCGTCGTACGGGAGCTGCGCCCGGACGTCGTGCTGATGGACGTCCGTATGCCGGAGGTCGACGGCATCCGGGCCACCGAGCAGATCCTCGCCACCCTGGACGAGCCGCCCCGGGTCGTGGTGGTGACCACCTTCGAGAACGACTCCTACGTGTACGACGCGCTGCGCGCCGGAGCCGCCGGGTTCCTGCTGAAGCGGGCGGAGGCCGACGCGCTCGTCCAGGCGGTACGGCTGGTCGCGCGCACCGACAGCCTGCTGTTCCCGTCGGCCGTACGGGCCCTCGCTGCCGAGCACGCCCGCCGGGCGCCCGCACCCCCGGCGTGGGTGAGCAGGCTCACCGGTCGGGAGAGCGAGGTGCTGCGGCACATGGCCGCCGGGCTGACCAACGCGGAGATCGCCCGCCGCATGGACGTCGGCCCCGCCACCGTGAAGTCGCACGTCGCGGCGGTGCTGGCCAAGACGGGTGCCCGGGACCGGACACAGGCGGTGATCGCCGCGTACGAGGCCGGTTTCCTGAACCTACGATGAGAAAAGCGGACGTACGGGAACGGTCATCCCCCTCTCGCTCGTCTTCACAGCGGGATGAACAAGACGATCAGGCGGGCGTCCGTCTTCGCGCTGCTGCTCGTGCTCGCCCTGCTGGTCAGGGCGACCTGGGTGCAGTTCTACGACGGCAAGGCCCTCGCGGACGACAACGACAACCGGCGGAACGTGATCGAGACGTACTCACGGCCGCTCGGGAACATCATCGTGGCCGGGGACGCGATCACCGGCTCGGCGCGGACGAAGGGGAGCGACCTCGCGTACAAGCGGACGTACAAGAACGGCAGGCTGTACGCGGCGGTGACGGGCTACGCCTCGCAGGCCTACGCGCCGACCCAGCTGGAGGGCATCTACAAGGATCTCCTCAACGGCACGGACAATCAGCTCAAGAGCGTGCTGGACACGGTCACCGGTGAGCGCTCAGAGCCGGGCAACGTGCTCACCACGATCGACCCGGCCGTGCAGAAGGCGGCGTACGACGCGCTCGGCGGCAACAAGGGCGCGGCCGTCGCCGTCGACCCCAAGACCGGCCGGATCCTCGCCGTGGTGTCGACGCCGTCGTACGACCCCGGGCAGCTCACCGACGCGAACACGGCCGGGGCGGCCTGGAAGAAGCTCAACGCGGACAAGGACAAGCCGCTCACCAACCGGGCGCTGCGCCAGCCGCTGCCACCTGGCTCGACGTTCAAGCTGGTCGTGGCGGCGGCCGCGCTGGAGGACGGGCTGTACAAGAACGTGGACGAGCACACCGCCAGTCCCGACCCGTACGTCATGCCGGGCACGACACGCCCGCTGGAGAACGAGAACAAGTCGGCCCCCTGCGAGAACGCCTCGATCCGGGTCGCCCTGCGCTACTCCTGCAACAACGTCTTCGGCAAGATGGCCGTCGACCTCGGCCAGGACAAGGTGAAGGCGATGGCCGAGAAGTTCGGCTTCAACGACGACGAGCTGGACGTGCCGGTGCGCGCCTACGCGAGCGTGTACCCCTCGGACATGGACAAGGCGCAGACGGCCCTGTCGGGCATCGGCCAATTCGATGTCACCGCGACCCCGCTCCAGATGGCCATGGTGTCCGCGGCCATAGCCAACGGCGGCAAGCTGGTCTCGCCGCACATGGTGTCGCAGATCACCGACAGTGGCGGTGATGTGGTGAAGGACTACGACGACAGTGCGGACACCAAGGAGATCGTGAGCTCCTCCACCGCCGAGCAGTTGCAGTCGGCGATGGAGACGGTGGTGAAGGACGGTACCGGTACGAACGCGCTGATCGACGGGGTGACCGTCGGCGGCAAGACGGGTACCGCCCAGCACGGCGAGAACAACAGCAAGACGCCGTACGCCTGGTTCACCTCGTACGGCAAGTCCGACAGCAGCGGCAAGGAGGTCGCCGTCGCGGTGATGGTGGAGCAGTCGGACGCGGCGCGGTCGGAGGTCAGCGGTAACGGCCTGGCGGCGCCGGTGGCCAAGGCGATGATGCAGGCGGCACTCAAGTGATCCCGGTGAGGGGGCAGTCCAGGGGGACTGCCCCCTCACTGCTCACTTCACTCCGAGGATCTGCTCCACCGGATCAATCGCGAAGTACACCAGGAACAGCGCCGAAACCCCCCACAGCAGCCAGTTGACCTCCTTCGCCTTCCCCAGCACCGTCTTGATGACGACGTACGCCAGGAACCCCGCCCCGATGCCATCGGTTATCGAGTACGTGAACGGCATCGCGGCAATGGTCAGAAACGCCGGGATGGCGATCTCGTACTTGTCCCAGTCGATGTGCTTGACGTGGGTCATCATCAGGAAGCCCACCGCGATCAGCGCGGGCGCCGCCGCCTGCAGCGGGACGATGGTGAGCAGGGGGGTGAGGAAGAGCGCGAGGCCGAAGAGGCCGCCGGTGATCAGGTTGGCGAAGCCGGTGCGGGCACCCTCGCCGACGCCGGCCGCGGACTCGATGTAGGCGGTGTTGGAGGAGGCGGAGCCGACACCGCCGGCGACGGCGGCGGCGCCGTCGATGAACAGCACGCGGCCGATGCCGGGCACCTGCCCCTTCTCGTCGAGCAGTCCGGCCTCGGCGCTGATGCCGACGATGGTGCCCATGGCGTCGAAGAAGTCGGACAGGATGAGGGTGAAGACCAGCAGGACGGCGGTGAGGACGCCGGCCTTGGCGAAGCCGCCGAACAGGCTGAAGTGACCGACGAGCCCGAAGTCCGGGGCGGCGACGATCTTGTCCGGGACCTTCGGGGTGGTCAGGCCCCAGCTCTTGATGTCGGCGACGGCGTTGATGACGATCGCGACGACGGTCATCGTCACGATGCTGATGAGGATCGCGCCCTTCACCTTGCGGGCGAGCAGCGCGATGGTCAGCAGGACGCCGAGACAGAACACGAGGACGGGCCAGCCGGTGAGGCGGCCGACGGCGCCGAGCTGCACCGGGACGGTGGTGTGCGCGACATCCGGGATGCGGCTGACGAACCCGGCGTCGACGAAGCCGATGAAGGCGATGAACAGGCCGATGCCGACGCCGATGGCCTGCTTCAGCTGTTGCGGGATCGCGTTCATGATCGCTTCCCGGAGTCCGGTGAGGACCAGGAGGCAGATGATCAGGCCTTCGAGGACGACCAGGCCCATCGCGTCGGACCAGCTCATCAGCGGGGCCAACTGGAAGGCGACGACGGCGTTGAGGCCGAGGCCGGCGGCGATGGCGAGCGGGAGGTTGCCGCCGACGCCCATGATGATCGTCATGACACAGGCCACCAGCGCGGTGGCGGTGACGAGTTGGCCGGTGTCGAGGGTGTGGCCGAACTTGTCCTTGGCGCTGCCCAGGATGATTGGATTCAGGACAAGGATGTAGGCCATGGTGAAGAACGTGGCGAAGCCGCCGCGTATCTCCCGGCCGAAGGTCGATCCCCGCTCGGAGATTCTGAAGTACCGGTCGACGCTGTTCGCGGCAGGTGGCGCGGCGCCCGGCCGCTGTTCCACCTTGTGCGTCTCGGACATGGTCGTACTCCTCGTTGCCTGATGAGCGTGTGCGGATGCTGGCTGGATTGTTCCCTCGTTGAACCCGTTTCAGGTTTTCCCCGTGTTACGGAATCGGGTTCGGTCTTTCATACGGCGTTCGAGCCCCCGTACAAACCAGGCTCTTGATCACTGCTACGCTTCCCGATCTCGTTCCGGCCACCCCCGGACGATCACATGTCATTCACATGACACGCACAGAGAGGTCCCCCGTGGGCACTGTCGTCGACGACGCAGCCTCCGTGGAGTTCCATGCCTTCTTCGAACGGCACTACGCCGAACTGGCCCGTTTCGCCCACCTGTTGACCGGCGAGGCGGACGCCGCCGACGATCTGGCGGCGGATGCGCTGCTCGCCCTGTGGCACCGCTGGGACCGGGTGCGCGCGGCCGACCACCCGGTGGCCTATGCCCGTGGAGTCGTCGCCAACCTCGCGCGCACCCGCATCCGCAGCGCCGTACGCGAGCGCCGGCGGATCTCCCTGTTCTGGCCACAGCGTGAGGAGAAGACAGAGAACCCCGACATAGCGGGCGTGGTCGACGTACAGGAGGCGTTGCGCAGGCTGCCGTTCCGCAAACGGGCGTGTGTGGTGCTGCGGCACGCGTTCGACCTGTCGGAGAAGGACACCGCTCTCGCCCTGGGTGTTTCCGTGGGTACGGTTAAGTCCCAGACGTCCAAGGGGATGGCCGAACTGCAGCGGATTCTCGGCTCCCGGGGCGTTCCACAGAAGGTGCACGCGGCGATGGCACGCGGCGGCGAGACCGGAGGACGGAACCGATGAGGCAGCAGGACGTGCACGACGAGCTGCGCGCCCGGCTGCACGAGGCGGCCGAGTCGCACGAGCCGGACCGGGCCCGCATGCTGGCCCGGATCGAGCGGGGCATGAGCGCCGAGCGGGGTCGCTCCGGTCACCGCCAGACCCGTCCGCTCGTGTGGGGCTGGGCCCGGGTGGTGAGCGCCACGGCCGCGGTCGCGGGCATGCTGGCGATCGGCGGTTACGCGGTGGCGTCCGCGGTGAAGGACGACACCCCCGCCCAGCAGACGGTCACGGTCTCGCCGACGCCCACCCCGTCGCCGGACGCGACGAGCAAGGCGCCCGTGCCGCCGGTGCACCGCACGCCGAGCAGGGCCCCGGAGTCCCCCGAGGCAAGCGACTCCCCGTCCCGGCCGGCCTCCCCCTCCCCTTCCGCCTCCGTGCTGCCGCCCGCCGACGGCGAGACGGACGGCCCCCTGTGGTCGGACGGCTCGGTCGACCCGCACAGCAACGACTTCTGGGCGCAGAGCAACGTCACCTTCAAGACGAGCGAGCAACTCACCTCCCTCACCGTGCAGTTGAAGGTCGCGCAGACCGGCGGGGTCAGTTCGGCCGGCGCCTGGCGCTCGCTGCCGGAGCAGGACTTCACCCTCACGGTCGGCGAGCAGGACGGCTTCCTGGTCTACACCTGGGTGCTCAAGGACGGCCGTACGGTCCCCAAGGGCGAGTGGGTGTTCGCCGGGCAGTACAACCACGAGCGCGGCGGCCGGGACGCGAAGGACGACAGCTACTCGATCACGGCCACGGCGGACGGCGAGCAGCGCGCGGTGGGCGGCGACTTCGCGGCGCACACGGACGGCGAGGGCGACTCCTAAAGAATCTTGAAGAGGGCGGCAACCCTTCTCTCAGCGGCGGCAACCAGGAAGCGCACGGCTCCCTCTTCTCCTGCAGCTGAGTGAAAATTCAAGTACGACGGGATCTCGCCCCTTGAGCACGCACAAGAGACACCTCACCCGCAGACGGGTGCTCGGAGCCTCCGCGATCGGCGTCGCCGCCACCGGCGCCGCCGTCGCGGGAGGCGCCGGCCTTCTCTCGTCCGCGTCCGCCGCCACCTTCGGCTACCAGGACGACGGCCGGAACTACATCGTCGACACCGGCTCCTCCCTCGTCTTCAAGGTCTCCAAGACGACCGGCGACATCACGTCCCTGGTCTACAAGGGCAAGGAGTACGAGGGCTACGGCGGCAAGCACTCGCACGTCGAGTCCGGCCTCGGCGCCTCCACCGTCACCCTCAGGCAGACCGGCTCGACGATCCTGATCAAGGTCGTGCACGGGGCGATCACCCAGTGGTACGCGGCCCGCAGCGGCCAGAACAACGTCTACCTGTGGACGAACAAGGCGGACGCCTCCTTCACCGCGACCCGCTACATCGTCCGCATCAAGCCCGGCATGTTCCCCAACACCGGCTCGGACGCCTGGGACTCGACGCGGGACAAGATCATCGAGGCGGGCGACGTCTGGAAGAACCCGGACGGCACCACCCACTCCAAGCACTACTCGGGCAAGCGGACGATCGACTACGACCACGTCGGCTTCACCACCGGCTCGGTCGGCCTCTGGCTGGTCCGCTCCCAGCACGAGAAGGCCTCCGGCGGCCCCTTCTACCGCTCCCTGCTGCGCCACTCGAACGAGGGCGGGGCGGGCCTCTACGAGATCCTGCACTACAACGAGGCCCAGACGGAGGCGGAACGCTTCGGCCTCCAGGGCCCGTACGTCATCGCGTTCACGGATGGCGGCGCGCCCTCGCCCTCGCTCTTCCACGACAAGCTCGACACCTCCTGGGTGGACGGCCTCGGCATCACCGGCTGGGTGGGCAAGGCCGGCCGCGGCAAGGTGGCGGGCGTCGGCCTGAAGGGCATGGACGCCAAGTACGACTACACCGTGGGCTTCGCCAACGCGGACGCGCAGTACTGGGCGAAGGCGGCGGCCGGCACGGGTGCCTTCTCCTGCGCGGGGATGCTCCCGGGGACGTACACCCTCACCGTCCACAAGAACGAACTGGCCGTGCACACGGAGTCGGTGAAGGTCACGGCGGGCGGTACGACCTCCCTGCACACGTTGAGCATCACCGGCGACCCCTCCACCGCCCCGGCCGTCTGGCGGCTCGGCGACTGGGACGGCACGCCCGGCGAGTTCAAGAACGCCAAGCTGATGACGTACGCGCACCCGTCCGACGGCCGCGCCGCGAAGTGGACCGGCAACGTCACGATCGGCAGCGGCAGCGAGGCCGCGTCCTTCCCCGCGTACCTGTGGAAGGACGTCAACGACGGCATCCTCGTCTACTTCAAGCTGACCAAGGCGCAGGCCGCCGCCGCGCACACGCTGCGGGTCGGGGTGACGGACGCGTTCTCCAACGGGCGGCCGCGGGTGACCGTGAACGACTGGGTCTCGGCCATCCCCTCGGCTCCCACCCAGCCCGAGACGCGTTCCCTCACCACGGGTTCGTACCGCGGGAACAACCACACCTTCACGTTCAGCGTCCCTTCCAGTGCGTGGAAGACGGACACCTCGCAGTACAACGTCCTGAAGATCAACATCGTGAGCGGTTCGGGCGGCACGGCCTACCTCAGCGCGGGCACGTCGTTCGACTGCCTGGACCTGCTGGCCTGAGCCCCCCTCGGCCAGCAGAAGGGACGCCCCCGCCGGTGACGACCGGCGGGGGCGTTCGCGCACCACGGTCAGTTCATGGTGGACCCGATCGTCGTGGACCCCGTGGTCAGGAAGGTGGTGGCCGGCAGGGAGCCGTCCGACTTGCGGGCGCCGTACGCGGTAGTGGCGTCCGTCGACTTGAAGGCAGGCGTACCCACCCCGCTGTCCCAGTTGTTGGCAGCGGACACGGTGTGTGAACTCAGCTTGGACAGGCCGCCCTTGTTGCTCACGGCGAGGTTGCGGGCCAGCCGGGCCTTGCCCGTCTCGAAGAAGAAGCCCGCCTGTGCGTTGGCGTACGCGGTGTTGCGGTTCAGCACGATCGCGCCGGTGTTGGAGTTCTCGGTGAAGCCGTTGAGGGTGTTGTCCCAGGCCGCGTCGTTGTTGACGACGTGGGCGACCGAGGCGCCCCCGCCGCCCAGTTTGAAGCCGTTGCCGTTGCCCTCGAAGGCGGAGTCGTTCCAGCGGTTCTTGCCGTTGCCGAAGGCCCAGGAGTGCTCGATGGTGACCGGCGAGGAGAACTGCCACAGGTCGAGGCCGTCATCGGAGTTGTTGTAGAGACGCGCGCCGGTGACCTTGTTGCCGGTGCCGGAGCCGAACTTGATGGCGATGCCGTCGGCGTTCTGGCCGTGCCCGGAGGCGTCGTAGTTGCCGTAACTGTCCAGGTTCTGGACGAGGTTGTTCACGGTGTTGTCGCCGCGCAGGGTGAACCCGGAGTCGCCGTTGTTCGCGGTGACGAGGTTCTTGAAGACGCCTCCGGTGGAGGAGGTGACGACGAAGCCCTGGGCCGGGGACTTCTGGAAGGTGAGGTTCTGCACGGTCCAGTAGCTGCCGTAGATCCCCGTGAGCCAGGAGCCGGCGGGCAGCTTGGAGCCGTCGATCTTCACCGTCTCGCTGCCGTACGCCTGGAGCGTGATGCGGTTCGAACTGGTGCCGCTGGCCGTGGACTTGAGGGTGGCCGTCGGGTAGTAGGTGCCGCCCCGCACCTGGATGACGGTACCGGCGGTGGCGTTCTTGACGGCCGACTCCAACTGGGCGGTGGTGGACACGGTGACCGTGGTCGTGGCGGCCTGGGCGCCGCCGTTCGACAGGCCGAGGTAGACGCCGCCGGCCCCCGCGGCGACGGCCACCGCGGCGGCGATCGAGAGGGTGCGTGTCCTGCGGTGACGTCCGGTGCTCTGCCGCACTGGCCGTTCCTTTCCTAGGAGATTGAGTCGCATGCCAGTCGCCGCCGTGGCCGGAACAGGTTGCCGCGCCCGAACGAAAACAACCGAAACTTTCGACCACCCGAGTCGCCCGCAGATCGATTGACGCGCTGTTCCCCACTGGCCACACTCCGAGAGCGCGCACCGATCAACAGAAATCCCCAAACTCACACAGGACTGCCATGCGCCCCAGAAGCAGAACCCTGCTGGTCCCCCTCCTGGCCGCCCTCTTCCTCACCCTGCTGACCGCCCCACCGGGCTCCGCACAGACCCGGCAGCCCAAGTACGCGGGCTATCTCTTCGCCTACTTCACCGGCGAGGGCACCGCCGACGGCGAGCAGATCCGCTACGCCCTCAGCCAGGGCAACGACCCGCTGCACTGGCGGGAGCTGAACGCGGGCAAGCCGGTGCTGACCTCGACCATCGGCGAGAAGGGGCTGCGCGACCCGTTCGTGATCCGCTCCCCCAAGGGCGACAAGTTCTATCTGATCGCCACCGACCTGCGGATGTACCAGAACAGCAGCGGCAGCTGGGACTACGTCCAGCGGCACGGCAGCAAGTCGATCATGGTCTGGGAGTCCACCGACCTGGTGCACTGGACCGACCAGCGGCTGGTGAAGGTGGCCCCGGACAACGCGGGCAACACCTGGGCCCCGGAGGCCTACTGGGACGACCGGCTCCACGAGTACGTGGTCTTCTGGGCGTCGAAGCTGTACGCCGCCGCCGACCCCGACCACACCGGCTCGACGTACAACCGGATGCTCTACGCGACGACCAGGGACTTCCGCACCTTCAGCGAGCCCAAGGTCTGGGACGACCCGGGCTACTCGGTCATCGACTCGACGGTCATCAAGGACAAGGGAACGTACTACCGCTTTACCAAGGACGAGCGGGACCCCAGCTCCAGCTCGCCCTGCTCGAAGTTCATCACCGCCGAGAAGTCGCGGAACCTGACCGACACGTCGTACGCCTTCGTCGCCGACTGCATCGGCAACGGCTCCATCCAGCGGGGCGAGGGGCCGACGGTGTTCAAGTCGAACACCGAGAAGAAGTGGTACCTGTTCATCGACGAGTACGGCCTGCGCGGCTACGTGCCCTTCGAGACCACCGACCTCGCCTCGGGCAAGTGGACCCTGTCCACGGACTACGCACTGCCCGCCAGCCCCCGCCACGGCACGGTGATGCCGGTGACGAGGGCCGAGTACGAGCGGCTGCTCAGGACCTACGGATGACCGTCAGGAGACGAAGTAGGTCGGGTTCGGCAGCTTGTAGGTGCGGTCGGCGTAGCCGCCGTCCAGGTCCGAGTACTGGTCGCCGAAGTTGGCGATGACCTCGTACCCGAGGTCGTCCTCGATGTGCTTGCGGGTGCCGGACTTGTACTGCACCGTCGTGCAGGTCCAGGTGCCCGGGGTGGCGCAGTCGCCCAGGTAGGCCGGCGGGTTGACCTTGTCCTTGAGGAACATGTGGTCGGCGTCGAGGTTCACATCGGCGCCGATCTTCTTCAGGTTCTCGACGGCGGCGCCGCGCTGCGCCTCGCTGAGACCGGAGTTGTAGAAGACCTCGACACCCTTGGACTCGGCGTACTGGACCAGCTCCGGGCTGCCGAACACGGCCGGACGGCTGGCCTTGTTCACGTAGTCGGCCCAGGTGGTCGAGTTGTACGTGTAGTTGTAGCGCTTCTCGTAGTCGAGGCTGAGCAGCAGCGTGTCGTCGATGTCGAAGACGACGGCCGGCTTCTCGCCGTGGCGGTGCGCCTTGCGGGCCGCCTTGTCGATGTAGCGCTTGGCGTCGGCGTCGATGCGCGCCAGGTCCTGCGCGTACGGGCTGTCCGGGGACGCCTGGTAGACGCCGTTGGCGTCGGCGGTGGTGCCGTAGTAGGTGTCGATGTCCTTCACCAGGAGCCCGATGTTGTAGGGCTCGTGGGTGGAGTTCGCCGTCGACTGACCGGCGGTGGCCGCGCCGGCGCCGTACAGGGCACCACCGGCGAGGGCACAGGCGGCGGTGATCGCCGCGATCCGCAGTGATTTATGCATGACAGGTTTTCTACGCGCGTCACCCAGGGGAAGGCGAGATTCGTTGCCTGATCGATACACACCAATTCGGTTGAAGGCAGGGGCAGTCAGTGGCAGGGCGGGTCGTAGGGCTCGCCGGGGACGTACGCGTTCCATTCGGGCTGGGTGATGACGTCACCGATGCTCTTGCAAAGGAGGTACTTCAGGTCCGGGGTGTTGGTGGCCCAGACGTCGATGTCCGTTCCGGCCGCGGCCAGCAGGGGCTTGCCGTGGGAGCTGTATGACAGGCTTCCGAAGCCCGTGAGGCTTCCTTGACCGAAGGCAAACGCGCCCTTGTACACCGGAGCCTGCCAGTGGCTGACGTCCCACAGCTCAATGTGGTCCTCCGCGTGGACGTCGTTCGGATCGCCCGAGCTTGACCAGGCGAGGGTCCTGCCGTCCGGGCTGAAGGCGATGCCTCCTCCCGAGCCCATCGTGCGCATCACGGAAGGCTCGCCCGTGATGCGGCCGTCCTTGATCCGCCAGAGGCGCGTGGTGTCCTTGGTGTCGGTGGCGGCAAGCAGTCCGCCGTCGGGACGGAAGGCGGCACTCGACACACCGGCGCCCGGGGTCAGCCACTGGGTCGGCTGGGCTACCGGACGGTGTGGGTTCGCCACTGTCCAGGAGAGCAGCCTGTCGGCGGTGTTGGCGACCAGGAGCCGGCCCTTCGGGGAGAAGGTGACGAAGAAGACGTTGCCCTTCATGGCTGCGGTCTGCCGGGGGTGCGAGACGGCGGTGACGTCGAACACCTTCACCGAGGGTGGCTCGGTCCGGACATCGGTGTTGTCGTTGTTGTCGGCCACGGCCAGCAGATGTCCGTCCGCGCTGAAGGAGAGGTCCTCGATACCGTTGGCGATGTCCTTGATGGTGGCGATGACGGGTGCGCCGGACCGGCGGGTGTCCCGCAGCCGGACGACACGCTTGTTTCCGCTCATCTCGCTGAGTGCGAGGATCTTCCCGTCGGGGCTGAAGGCCGCCCCCTCCGCGCCGATCTCGCCACTGCCCGGCAGCCGTGCCAGGCTCTTGTGGAGCGTGGCCGTACCGGTCATGTCCCACAGGGCACCGCCGTTGGCACCGTGAATGACCAACAGCCGCCGGGCACCTCCGCTGAACTTCGTGGTCACCTGGAAGCCGGACGGTGACTGACCGAAGCTGGCTGCAGCGGTGGGCTTTGCCGTGTTCTCCACATACCACAACAGAACTCCGCGGCCCGTGGCGCGCAGCAACCGGTGGCCGTGTGGTGTGAAGAGCGCCGGACCCGTCCCGTTGCCGTTTCCGTCGAGCTGGGCGGACTGTTTCAGGCGGGAACCCGGAGGGACGTCCCAGAGGTAGGTGTTGGTATCACAGCCGGTGGCGAGGACCTTTCCGTCCGGACTGAACGCGGCGGAGGCCAGGTTCGCCGCGCAGTCGGTCACATACTTCTCCTTCGCCGTGCCCGCCGACGTCGGCTCCCCCTGGCCCCGCAGCCGCCACAGACGGACACGGGTCTGGTCCCCGTCCCCCGGCCCGGCCAGCAGTCTGCTGTCCGGGCTGAACGCCACCCGGTGCAGCGGCTTTCCGTTCAGGTCGTAGGTCTGGGAGCCCAGCTTGAGACCGGGGAGGACCGCCGACGCCGAGGTGCGCCGCTGGTCCGACAGGTCCCAGAGCCGTACCTTGCCGTCGCTGCCGGCGCTGGCCAGGAGCCGCCCGGACGGGGCGAAGGTGAGCGAGTCGACGTTCCCGGTGTGGCCGCTCAGGGTGCGCAGCGGGCGTGGGGTGGACCGGTGGGCGATGTCCCACAGCTGGATGGTTCCGTCGACGCGACCAAGAGCGAGGGTGCGACCGTCGGGGCTGATGGTCAGCGAGAGGGTCTTGACCCGCTGCCGCTCGGGGATCGCGATACGGCGCACTCGGTCCAGCTCGGTGACGTCCCACAACCCCAGCGAGCCACTTGCCGTGCTGCCGGCCCGTACGACGGCCACAAGCCGTCCGTCGGGGCTGAGCGCCACCGCACCGGTCCGCATCTGGCCCAGGTGCCCCAACCGCTTGCCGTGCGCCGTGTCCCACAGGACGACGTCTGAGCCGGTCGAGATGGCCATCCGTTCGCCCCGGGCATCCAGGGAGATGTCGTCGGCGGAGGCCTGGGACATGAAGACGCCCGGCTTCGCCATGGCGGCGAGCATCGAAGCCGTCCCGATCTGCGGGTCCAGCCGGTTCGCGACCAGGCTGAGCTGTTTGGCCAGCCCGGGGCGGCTGTCCCGCAGACGGTCCGCCTCCTCGGTGACCAGCCGTGCGACAGCCTCCCGACGCTGAGCCGCCTCCTTCTGCCCCGACCACCAGGCCAGGACTCCCCCCGTTCCGGCCAGCAACGTCAGCACACACATGCAGGCGATCACCGCCCTGCGGATGCGCACCCCGCGCCGTTCCTGGCGCCACGACTGGTTCAGGAACTCCGCGAGCCGTGGTTCGAGTTCACCGGCATGCCCCTTGCCCTCGGCGGCGGCGGTCAGACCCGCGCCCTCCAGGCGTTCTCGGGTGGCGGCGAGCCGGGGGCCCCGATAGAGCAGCGAGGGATGCCTGTCCGCCTCCCACCAGGTGGCGGCGTCGACGGCGACCTGCTGCCGCGTGCGCAGCCAGTCGCGGTCCGCGTCGATCCACTCGCGCAGCCGGGGCCAGGTGTGCAGCAGGGCGTTGTGGCTGATGCGGACGGTGTGCTCGTCGAGGACCAGCAGCCGTGCCGCGGCGAGCCGGTTCAGGGCCCGCTCGGCCGCCTGCGGGTCGGGCAGGCCGTCCAGCAGTACGGTCCGGTCGGCGGGGCGGCTGGTGTCCGGTGCGTCGTCGTCGATGTGCACCAGGCGGGGCAGCATGCGGCGTACGGCGGCACGGCCTGCGTCGTCCAGGTGCTCATAGGTGTCGTCGGCGGTCTGTTTGATGGCTTCGTCGATGCCTCCGCTGTCGCGGTAGCCGGCGACGGTCAGCCGTCTGCCCTGTCGGTGTCGCCAGGTGGACCAGAGTGCGTGGGAGAGCAGGGGCAGGGTGCCGGTCCGGGACCGGGTCAGCCGGGCTGCGCCCAGTTCGTGGATGAGCAGGTCCGCGAGGCCTTCGTCGAGTTCCAGGCCGACGGCGCCGGCCGGGCGCTCGATCGCGGCCCTCAGCTCCTCCTGCCCCATCGGGCTGACGAGCACCTGGTTGGACCGCAGCATCGAGTCCAGCTCGGGCAGGGCCTGGGCGTGCCCGTAGAAGTCGGCGCGCAGGGCGGCGACGACGAGCGTCCCGGCCTCGGCCAGGGCCGCCAACGCGGCGAGGAACGCCGTGCGTTCGGTCCGGCTGCGGCAGAGGGTGAACAGCTCCTCCAGCTGGTCCACCACCAGCACCAGTCGCCGCCGGTCCGGAACGAGGTCGTGGACCCAGCCGACGGCGGCTTTCGGGTCCTCTGCCGACAGGACGGTGTCCCCCCGCAGGGCGGTGGTCAGGTTGCGGAGGGGGTGTTCGCCGGGGGTCAGGACCAGGCCGGGCCAGGCCGCCGAACCGGGCAGCAGCGGAGTTCCGGCCTGTAAGGCCGCGAGGAGTCCGGCGTGCAGCAGTGAGGTCTTGCCTGCGCCCGACGGGCCGACCACCGCCAGCGGCCGCCCCTGCTCCACGGCCTGGAGGCAGCCGCGGAGCAGTTCGTCGACCAGCTTCTCCCGGCCGTGGAAGAACTCCGCGTCGTCCACGGTGAACGCGTCGAGGCCCGGGTACGGGCAGGGGCCCGGCGCCGGTTCCTCGGCCGGGGTGCCGTCCGGCTCGTCGGTGGCCGGCGCGGCCGCGTTGACGGCGAGGACGAGTCCGCCGGAGCGGTCGCCTGCCTGGCGGCGGGGCAGCGGCCCGCCCCGGGACCGTAACGCGCGGAACAGGTGGTCGTAGACGTCGTCCAGGGTGAGCAGGCGCGGTGCGCGCGGGTCGCCGTCCCGCAGCAGGCTGATCAACTCGCCGGTGAGGGCGGTGTGTTCGGCGTCGTCGGGTGCCAGCGCCAGCTGCTCGGCGGAGCCCATCAGGTACATCCCGTGCCCGGATGGCAGGGAGAAGGCCGCGGGCTGGGGTGTACCGGCGCCGAGCCGGGCGCGTCCGGAGAAGCAGCAGTCCAGGACGACGATCACCGACGCGGCGCGGCACAGGGTGAGCGCCTCGCGCAGCGCCGAGAACGACAGCGCCTGGTGTGCGGCGAGGCCCGGGGTCAGCCGGTCGGTGGCGGTGGCGGCGAGGTACAGCTCGTCGCCGGGGCCGATGAGGCCGTGGCCCACGTAGTACACGAGCAGGGTGCTCTCGGCCTCCTGCGCCGCGTCGGCGACGGCCAGGGCCATCGTGCGGGCGTCCGCCGGGTCGACGAGGGTGCGCAGCCGGTCGGGGGTCACTCCGCAGCGCTCGGCCAGGACGGCCGCCAGTGCTTCGACGCTGCGCGGCACCGCCGGTACGGAGGTCAGCGTCGGGCCGTCGTGCGTGCCGGTGCCTATGAGCAGCACCCGCGCGCCGGAGGATGCCAGGGCGGTGGTGGGCGTGGCGAGGGCCGGTGACTCGGCGGGCCGGGTGGTCATAACGCGCCGCCGTCCGGTCCCGGGCCGCCCTGACCGCCCTGGCCGCCTTCCAGGAGCCGGGAGGAGTCGGTCACGAAGGCGCGCAGTTCCTGGGGGGTCATCGGCCCGACGAGCTTCGTGGAGATCTCCAGCGAGGCGCCGTCGGACCGGGTCGCCTTGACGGTGACGTCGCTGTGCCGGCTGCGGATCCAGGCGACCACGGCGGTGGTGAGTCCGGTGACCGCCCCGCCCGAGCCGAGCGCGACCACCAGGCCGTCCAGCACCGGGCCCAGGGTGCCGGGCACCGGTGGTCTCTCCTGCGGGGTGACCCGGCCGCGCAGCTCGTCCTCCTGGGTGAGCCAGGCGAGCAGCGACCTCGTCTCGTCGGCCGCGCCGGCAACGTCGGCATCGTCCGTGACGCGGACATCCACACGTACGTCCACAGGTTCCCCCGATCCTGCATCCTGTCCCAATGGACCGTCGGACAACAGCGTAGAGGGAGCGGGGGAAACCTGACCCGGTAATTCCGGTCGCTGATCGGTCATCTGGTTCGCCGTCTGGTTCGCCGTCTAGTTCATGGTCGCCCCGATCGTCGTGCTCCCCGTCGTCAGGAACGTCGTCGACGGCAGGGAGCCGTCCGACTTGCGGGCGTTGTACGTAGTCGACGCGTCCGTGGAGACGAAGGACGGGGTGGAGATGCCGGAGTCCCAGTTGTTGCCGGCGGAGACCACCGAGGAGCCCTTGCTGACCAGTCCGCTGCCGTTGCTCACCGCGAGGTTCTTGCCGAGGCGGGCGGAGCTGGTGGCGAAGTAGTAGCCCCACTTGGCGTTGGCGTAGGCGGTGGTGCGGTTGATGACGATCGCGCCGGTGTTGGAGTTCTCCGTGAAGCCGTTGCCGGCGTTGTCCCAGGCGGCGGAGTTGTTGACGACGTGGGCGACCGTCACACCGTTGCCGCCCAGCTTGTAGCCGTTGCCGTTGCCCTCGAAGGCGGAGTCGCCCCAGCGGTTCTTGCCGTTGCCGAAGGACCAGGTGTGCTCGATGGTGACCGGGGAGGAGAAGGACCACAGGTCGATGCCGTCGTCGGAGTTGTTGTAGAGGCGCGCTCCGGTGACCAGGTTGCCGGTGCCCGAGCCGAACTTGATGGCGACCCCGTCCGCGTTCTGGCCGTGGGTGGCGGCGTCGTAGTTGCCGTAACTGTCCAGGTTCTTGACCGTGTTGTTCACGGTCCCGTCCCCGGTGAGGGTGAAGCCGGAGTCGCCGCCGTTGATGGTCTTGATGTTGTTCCAGTTGGTGCCGGTGCAGGACTGGCAGACGACCGCGCTGTCCGGGGAGTTCTGGAAGGTGATGTTGGAGACGTTCCAGTAGTCGGCGGTCAGCTTGAAGATCCAGGAGCCGGAGGACAGCGAGGAGCCGTCGATCTTCACGGTCTCGGAGCCGTACGCGGTGAGGGTGATCGGGGACGAGGAGGTGCCGTTGGCCGTCGACTGGAGGGTCGCGGTCGGGTAGTAGGTGCCGCCGCGCACCTGGATGACGGTGCCGGCGGTGGCGTTCTTGATGGCGTTCGTCAGGTCGGTGGAGTTGCTGACCACCACGGTCGCGGCGTGCGCGGGCGTGGCGACCAGGCCGAGCCCGGCGATGGCGAGGACGGTGAGGGTGCTCTTGATGCGAAGCATGACGTGCGGGTCCCTTCGTCGGCTCAGAGCGAGCGGTGGGGGTGGGAGTGGGGGTGCCAGTCACCGAGGTAGGCGGCGGGGGTGTGCAGCGTGGCCTCGGCGTCGGTGAGCTGGGGCCGGTTGGCGGGGACGGTGATCACCGCGCCCGGACCCGAGTTGCGGTACTCGTGAAAGCGCATGGACTGCCACGGGTAGGCGTCCCGCATGGTGGTGTAGGGGGTGACCGGGTCGATGCCGGGCCCGATGAGGCTGTCCCGGACGACGAGCGAGGGCCAGGCGGTGGTCTCGTACGACGGCACCCACGGCCGGGCCAGCTTGTACGCCGAGTCCTCCGCACCGGAGGTGAACCGGGAGCGGACGGCGAGGATGCCGTGCGGGTTGGCGCGGGCGGTGGACGGGGCGAAGACCATGCCCTTGGGGGTGAAGGTGACGTCCCGCCGCAGGGTGTGGAAGCGGCAGCGGTCGAAGACCGCTGCCGCCCGTCCGAAGACGAAGTCGACGTCGCCCTCGATGTGGCAGTTCCGGTAGTACTGCCGGTCGAAGGAGTCCAGGGCGGTGGTGTCCGCGAACAGGGTGTCCTGGTGGGCGAGCAGTCGGACGTTCGCGAAATACGAGCGGTCTCCGGTGACGTAGGCGGCGACCGCCTGGGTCCCGGTGATGTCCGGGTGGTCGGCGCGCAGCCAGTCGTTGGCGAGGGTCAGGTCGCGCACGGTCAGCCCGGGAGCGGCCGAGCTGAAGGTGGCGGACCCGGCGGTGCCGTAGGTGCCCGAGCCGTCGGGCTTCTGGGTGCCGTTGGCGTTGTCGTGGACGATGACGACGTCACGGGGGTCGCCCGTGATCCCGCATATCGTCAACTCGCCCTTGTCGGATGGCACGTTGACGACCTCGCGGTACGTCCCCGGGTGGACGAGGATCGTCCGGCCCGGGCCGTCGACGGCGTTCACGGCGGCCTGGACGGAGTCGCCGGGGCGGACGTGCAGGACGGGGCGGCCAGCAGCGAACACCGGGGATGCGCTCATGGCCACGAGTCCGCCCGCGATACCCGCGAGCAGCGCGCGTCGGGGCAGCGGCATCAGCAGCCCTCCCACGGGGTCCAGTCCCCGAGATAAGCCTCCCGGGTTGCCGACTCGGCTTGTTCGTCCGTCAGTTGGGGCCGGTTCTCCGGGACGGTGACGGCCGCGCCGGGGCCGGTGTTCCGGTACTCGGCGAACCGCTGGTTCTGCCACGGGTAGGTGGCCGACATGTTGGTGTAGGGCGCGGCCGCGTCGATGCCGGGGCCGAGCCAGGTGTCGCGGACGGTGAGCATGGGGCGGGCGGTGGGATCGGAGCCGGGCACCCAGGGGCGGGCCAGTTTGTAGCAGGCGTCCGGGGCTCCGCTGCTGATGTGGCTGCGGGTGACCAGGTAGCCGCGCGGGTTGGCGACGGCCGTGGAGGGGGCGAAGACGAAGCCGTACGGCGCGGCGGCCAGGTCGGTGCGGTTCAGGGTGCGGAAGTGGCAGTGCTCGTAGACGGCGGTGGCCCGGCCGAAGACGAAGTCGACGTCGCCCTCGACGTAGCAGTGGGCGTAGTACTGGCGGGCGAAGGTGCCGAGGGCCGTCGAGTCGGCGTACAGGGTGTCCTGGTGGCCGAGGAAACGGCAGTGCAGGAAGGCGCCGCGGTCGCCCTGCACCTTGATGGCGACGGCCTGGGTGCCGCTGATGTCCGGGTGGTCGGCGCGCAGCCAGTCGTTGGCGAAGGTGATCCAGCGGGCGGTGAAGCCGTCGGCCTGCACGGTCGTCGTGGCCGACCCGGTGGTGCCGTAGGTGCCGCCGCCGGGCTTGGGGGTGCCGGCCGCGTGGTCGTAGACGATGACGACGTCCCGGGGGTCCTCGGAGGCGCCGATCCAGGTCATCTCCGTACGGCCGGCGTCGACGGCGACCGTCTCCCGGTAGGTGCCGGGTGCGAGGACCAGCGTCCGGCCGCTGCCGGTGGCGGAGGTCACCGCGGCCTGCACGGAGGTGAAGTCACCGCGGCCGTTCGGGTCGATGTACAGGGTCCCCGGGGTGAGGCGGCGGGCCGGTGACCCGTACCGGCCGAACGTGCGCGGTCCCCCGGCGGCCCGCGCGGGGACGGCGGCGAGGCCGAGCGCGGTGGCGGCCCCGGCGCTCGCGACCAGCAAGCGCCGTCTGGACAGGGGAAGTTGGGGCGAGGGCATGGGAGTGCTCCTTCGCGGTGCGGCTCGTGAGAGGAGAGGGGGATCGGGGCCGGAGGTCCGGCCCCGGTGGGTCAGCCCAGGCGACCCGCGCCCGCGCAGTGGTCGACCAGGCCCGGGACGGCCTTGGCGGGGTCGACCTCGGTGCGCAGGGTCGGCGTCCAGCCCGCCCCGGACTGCAGGATCTCGCCCGGGACCTCGGTGTTGTGGACGGCGATCAGGTCCGTCGGCACGCCGTTGACGTAGTTGTCGGCGGCGGTGAGCGGCGACTCCTTCCACTTCTTCAGGATCGAACCGGTCTTCGCACCCGTCGGCAGGGTGAACGCGTTGTGCTCGGCGACGAGTTGGGACTCCATGCCGATGCCGTAGCTGTAGGAGTAGCCGTCACCGGCGACGAAGTGGTTGTTGTAGGAGTCCACCTGTCCGAAGCGGACGCGGGGTGCGCGCTCGACCAGGTTCGAGAACAGGTTGTGGTGGAAGGTGACCTTGAGGTGGCCCCGGTCGACCGCGGCCGTGGAGGCGCTGTCGCTGTTGCCGATGAGGATCGTCTTGTCGTGGTCCTCGAAGACGTTCCAGGAGGCGGTGACGTAGTCGGCGCCCTTGACGATGTCCAGCTCGCCGTCGTGCTGCTCGTAGATCCGGCCGTAGTAGTACGGCAGGGTGCTGTCCGGGTGGTCCCCGTCGGTGAAGGTGTCGTGGTCCATCCACACGTGCGTGGAGCCGTAGATCACCGCGCTGTCGTACTCGGAGTTCCAGTTGCCGTCGGCGGTGTCGGTGGGGTCCCACTGCGGGAAGCAGTCCAGGGGGCTCTCGAAGCCGAGGTTGCGGACGATGACGTTGTCGACGCCCTTGATCTGGAGGCTGGCGCCCTTGAATCCGGCGTCCTTGCCGATGCCGACGATGGTGGTGTTGGCGGGGATGTTCGCCTTGATGTAGGCGTCCTGCTGGGCGGCGGAGGCACGGCGCAGGCCCTCGGGGCTGGCGTCGGGCTCGCCGTCGAGGTTCTTGGTGCGACCCCACACGGCAGGGTCGTAGGTCTTCAGGTAGGTGTCGAAGTCGTAGCCGGGCACGGCGAACGAGGCGCAGCTCGGCCCGTCCGCGTCGATCGTGCCCTTCACCCTGATGATCTTCGGGGCACTGCCGCCGTCCGCGAGGGCGGACTTGAACTGCTCCCAGGTGGTGACGGTGTAGACGTGCGCGGCATCGGCGGCGGCACCGCCGGTCGTCCCGGTGCCGTAGGCGGCCCAACCGTCGTTCGCGGGCAGCACCTGGCGCTCGACGCCCCGACCGGGCTGCGCGGAGGCGGTCCCGGTGACGGCGAGCACGAGAGCCGTGCACCCCACGAGGGCTCCTATGACGCGTCCATGACACTTCTGTGTACGCACTGTGCGGGTCTCCTCTTTCGTGAGGTCACGATTGCGGTGCGGGCGGCCAGGTGATCCAGGACGTCGGAACGTCCTCGTGCAACCGGACGACGTCATGCCGGCCCAGCACCCGGGTGCGCAGCAGCTCCTGCGCCACGAGCCGGGCCACGGCGATGGCGCCCGGCGGGTTGAAGTGCGTGTTGTCCTGCTCGGTGTCGGTCCAGTTGAAGTACTTCTTCGTCTCCTCGACTCCCAGCTCCTGCCACAACGCGAGCGACAGCGCCTCGATGTCGAGCAGCGCGACGCGCTCCGCTTCGGCGAGCGCGCGCATGGCAGCCGGGTAGTCGCCGTGTGTCGGCACGGCGTTGCCGCCGACGTCGAACCTGCGGCGCTCGACGGGGGTGGCAAGGACGGGGTGAGCCTTCTTGGCCCGCGCGCCGTCGATGTACTTCCGCAGATAGTCCTGGTACGTGGTCCAGGGCTCGGTGTAGCGAGTGGGGTCAGTGTTCTTCTCGTCATTGTGCGCGAACTGGATGACCAGGAGATCGCCCGGCCGGATGACCGAAAGGATGGCGTCGAGCCGTCCTTCGTCGACGAAGCTCTTCGAACTCCGTCCGTTCACCGCATGATTGGCGACATCCAGCCCCTTACGGAGAAAGAAGGGAAGCGCCATTCCCCACCCGGTCTCGGGAGCCGCGTCGGCGTATTTCTGAGCGGCGGTGGAGTCACCGGCGATGTAGAGCGTGCGGTGCCTTCGCGGGGCGCGTACGGCGAGCGGAACGCCCGCGAGAGCGGCGAAAGTTACCTGTCTGCGAGTAAGGGACACAAGGTCCACCTTTCAAACAGGGGGCTGGACAATCAGGGGCGCGGGGAACTGCGCGACCAGCCCCCACCGGCCGGCAGCCCCCCACGAAACCGAAACCACCCGAGCTATCAGTGGTTCTTCTTCCAGTCGGCCTGCGCAGCATTGAGCTGATCGGCAAGCGTGTCCAAAAACGCCTTCGCACTCATCTTCCCGAGCAGCAGCTTCTGGAAATTGGGCTCGTTGTCCGCCTTGGAGATCGTGTTCCAGTCAGGCAGGTAGTACGGCAACTGCACAATCTTCGTACCGCCCCCGTTCAATGCCTCCGCCGCCAGCTTCGTGGGCTCGGCCTGCTGGATCCACGCGTCCTTCGCCGCCTCCGTGTTCGCCGGCACCTGCCCCGCCGACTCGTTGAACTTGGAGTTCTCCGCTGCGGACACCGCGAACTCGATGAACTTCCAGGCCGCCGCCTTGTTCTTGCTCGACTTGAACAGGCTCAGCCCGTCCACCGGGTTGGACACCTGCACCCGGGTGCCGTCGTCCATCGTGGGGTTCGGAATGCCCCGGAACTTCTCCTTGCCCAGCGCCTTCAGATGGTCCTGGTACGACCCCAGGTTGTGGCTCAGCATGCCGATCGTGCCGCTGTCCCACTGGGCGACCATCTTCGTGAAGTCGTTGTTGACGTCGGCGGACGGGGTGTCCTTCTTGTAGAGCGCGACGTACTTCTCCAGGGCGGCCACGTTCTTGGGGTCGTTGACGGTGGTCTTGTCGCCGTTCCAGAACGAGGTGATGCCGGTCTGGCCGTACACCGCGTCGAGGGCCGGCGCGATGGCTCCCTCACCGCCACGGATGGTGAAGCCGAACTGGTTCTTGCCCTTGTCCGTGAGCTTGCCGGCGGCCTCGTAGAACTTCGACCAGGTGGTCGGCGCGTCCAGGCCGGCCTTCTTGAACAGGTCCGTCCGGTACCACAGCGTGCCGTTGTTGGCGGAGGTCGGCACCTGGTACAGCGTGTCCCCGCCGCCCGCCGCCTTGCTGACGTCGATGAGGTTCTGGCTCAGCTTTCCGTTCAGCGGGCTCTTGCCGAGCCGGCTGTCCAGCGGTTCCAGCGCCCCCTGGACGGCGACCTCGGCGAGCATCGCGGTGCCCACGCCGCCGACGTCCGGCAGGCCACCGCCCTGGATGGCGGTGTCGTACTTGGACTGGGCGCTCGCCGCCGGGATGCCGACGTACTTGACCTTGATGTCCGGGTACTTCTGCTCGAAGTCGGCGATGATCTGCTTCCAGATGTCGGTGCGCACACCGCCGTTGTTGTCCCAGAAGGTGATCGTGCCCTTGCCGGAGCCCTCGTTCCCCTTGTCCCCCGCGCCGCCGCTGCCGTCGTCGCCGCAGGCGGTGGCGGTCAGCGCGAGCACGGAGCCCAGGGCGACGGCCGTGGCGGCACGCCTGCTTCTGCGGTTGCTGCTCTTCATTGGTCGGCTCTCTTCTTCTGGATCCAACGGAAGGGGTGGAGCTGTGGGGGTGTCAGTGACCGATCCGCGCCTGCGGACCGGAGAAGTGCTCGACCAGCGCGGGTACGGCGGCGGCCGGGTCGAGGTGGTAGGCGTAGAAGGCCCGCGGATCGAAGGCCGTGCCGTGCTCGTCCGTCCGGCCGGTGGTGTTCCTGAGAATCGATCCGCGCTGCACCAACTCGGCCGTGTCGTCGGCCTGGTAGGGGTGCTGGACGCCGTCGTAGTAGCTGTTCTCGATGACCATCTTCGTGTGGCCCCGGGACCAGTTCCCGTACGTCCACACCGTGTCGCCGTCGGCCACCTGGTTGGACAGGTAGTTGTTGTAGAGGTGGGCGTAGGCGCAGTTGTCGGCGGACGGGTTGCGCTGTTTGGTGCCGGAGAACCAGTTGTGGTCGATGGTGATCTGTGTGACCACGTTGGGGGTCCAGCCGATGCCGAACGCCTTGTTGTGGTGCGTGAACCGGTTGTAGGAGACGGTGAGGTACTGGCTGTCCTTGCGGATGTCGAGCAGTCCGTCGCCCATGTGCGTGAAGCGGTTGTGGTCGATCCAGACGTGGTCGACGGTGTCCATCTGGATGGCGTCGAAGTCCTGGGTCTTGCCGTCCCAGTCGCCCTCGACGTAGCTGTCGCGGATGGTCAGGTTGCGGATGATCACGTTGTGGGTGCCGGGGTCGAGATGCAGCTCCCCGTGCACGATCTCGCCGGTGTCGCCGACGCCGATCAGGGTCTTGTCGGAGCTGACGACTATGTCCGAGCCGAAGGGCTCCACCGCGATCGATCCGGCGATCCGGATGACGTACGGCTCCTTCGCCGCCGCGTACCTGGCCAGGGAGGCCTGGTCGGTGACGGTGACGACCTCGCCGCCCGCGCCGCCGGTGGTCCCGCCGGCCAGGGAGGCGAAGCCGTGCGGGCGGTCGCTCCAGGGTGCGGCGGCGGAGGCGACGGAGTCGGTGGCGGCCTTCGCCTGGCCCACCGTGCCCAGCCCGAGCGCGGCGATCAGGGCGGCGACGGCGGCCAGGACGAGACCGGCACCCGGCCTCGACCTTGGCAAGCGCTTGCTAGGGAAGTGCGTCATTGCGGCTCCCGACAGGCATACAGGGGACGGACTACAAGGGGCTGATCCGGAACTCCGTGAAGGTCGCCGACCCCGCGTGCCCCGATCCCTCGGGCGCGACGGCGAACAGGCCGAGCAGGGCGCCGACCCAGCGCCAGGGGGTGGCCGCGAAGACCGGTCCGGAGGGGCGCAGGCCGTCTCCGACGTCGTACGAGAAGCGGCAGCGCGCCCCGGCCGCCACCTCGATCCGCAGCCGGGCCCGTCCCTCCGGCGCGAGGCACGGCACACCGGCGTCCCTTTCCTGCTCGGCGACGGCCTCCGCGAACCGGTGCACGAGCCGGACCGTCCCGTCGGCTCCCCGTTCGAGGCCGATCCACCCGAAGGCGTCCCCGAGCACCGCGAGCCCCGCTCGCGCGCCCGGCTCGGTGCCGTCCAGGCTCAGCTCGACGTCGACCGCGCAGGGCAGGCCGGGCAGGCGTTGGGTGAGCACGTGCGGCAGTTTGCGCGGGTCGTGGGCGTCGGCCGAGCGGACGCAGGCCAGCCGCAGCCCGTCCCCGGAGTGGTGGGTGGCCCAGCCGTCGCCCGGGTTGGCCGTCCACTGCCACTGGCGGCCGTACCGTCCGCCGGGGAAGTCGTCGTCGGTGGCGGGGGCGGCGGGCGGCTGCGGCGGGAGGTCGGGGAGGCGGTGTACGGCGACGGGGGCGCCGTCGGCGCCGATGACCGGCCAGCCGTCCGTGCCCCAGCGCATCGGCTGGAGGTGCACGACCCTGCCGTAGGCACCCCGCTGCTGGAAGTGCAGGAACCAGTCCTCGCCGGCCGCGGTGCGCACCCAGCCGCCCTGGTGCGGCCCGTTGACCTCGGTGTCCTTCTGTTCCAGGACGATCCGCTCCTCGTACGGCCCGAAGAAGCCGCGTGAGCGGAAGGCGCCCTGCCAGCCGGTGTCCACTCCCCCGGCGGGCGCGAGGATCCAGAACCAGCCGTCGTGCTGGTAGAGCTTGGGTCCCTCCAGGGTGAACCAGCCGGGGATGCGGTCGCCGTCGACGATCACCTTGCCCTCGTCGAGCAGCGAGGTGCCGTCGGGGTGCATCCGGTGGCCGGTGAGCCGGTTCTTGATGCCGGAGCGGGACCTGGCCCAGGCGTGCACGAGGTAGGCGTCGCCGGTCTCGTCGTCCCACAGCGGGCACGGGTCGATCAGGCCCTTGCCCGGCTTGAGGAGGTGCGGGCGGGTCCAGGGGCCGCGGATCTCGGGGGCGTTGATCTGGTAGATGCCCTGGTCGGGGTCGCCCCAGAAGATCCAGAAGCGTTCGTCGTGGTGCCGGATCGCCGGTGCCCAGACCCCGCAGTCGTGCCGGGGCGTCGTGAACTCCGCCTCCGGTTCGAGGCGTTCGAGGGCGTGGCCGACGAGGGCCCAGTGGACGAGGTCGCGCGAGTGCAGCAGGGGCAGGCCAGGGGCGCGGCCGAAGCTGGAGGCGGTGAGGTAGAAGTCGTCGCCGACGCGGACGACGTCCGGATCGGACCAGTCGGCGTTCAGAATCGGGTTCTGGTACGTCCCGTTCATCACTGGCTCACCGCCTTGCGGACCAGCGTGGCCGCCTCGCCGCGCTCCAGGCGTCCGTCGGCGACGACGGTGACGATCCGGCGTACGACGGTCTCGCCGGGCGGTATCGGCAGCCGCTGCGTGTGCGCCAGCGAGGAGCCGACGCCCGGGTACTCGGCCGCGCGCACGAACCACGGGTCGCGCCGGGTGTCCTCGGTGGCCCCGGCGAAGACCAGCGTCCAGCCGGCCCCGGCCAGCGCGACCCAGTCGGCGCGGGTGCCGTGCACCTCGGCCTCGCCCTCGCGGTCGGCGGTGAAGACGTCCGGTGCCGACTCCTCCTTGCGGGCCCGCCAGAAGAAACCGCCGTAGCCCGCGCCGGGCCGCCCGTTGGTGGCGGGGCTGCCGAGGGAGAGCGGGCCCGGGGTGACGTTGGTGAGGGAGAAGGTGAAGTCCAGCGCCCAGGCGGTGTCGGTGAGTTCGGTGGCGGCGACGGTACGGCGCTCGCGCAGCAGCTCGGCTCCGGCGGCGACCCAGCGCAGCTCGGCCACGAAGCCGTCGGGGTCGCGCAGTTGGAAGGCGGTGTGCCGCTGGGCGCCGTGGTTGTCCAGCTCGGTCGGGCCCTGGTCGCGCACGAAGGTGCGCCCGCCCCAGAAGTTGTACCCCTCGACGTCGGGAACGGCGACACCGACGCCGAGGTGGTGTGCGTGGTCGGCGGGGCTCAGCTCGGTGACCGCCGTGCCGGCCGGCGTGGTGACGGGGTGCAGATAGGGGCGCGGGGCGAGCCGGGCCGGCAGCTCGGGCCGGGTGACGTACCGGCCGACCGGGCGGCCGGCGACCCGCAGGACCGGGGTGTCGTGTGGCGTCATCAGGTGCTCACCTCTTTCGGTAGGGCCCAGGAGGCGCCCAGCTCGGAGTAGAGGGCGAGGGTGTCGGCCGAGGCCGCGACCAGGCTGTCGATGCCGGGGACGACCCGGCGCCGCTCGGCGGGCAGCAGGTGCCAGGCGGTCTCGGGCAGGGGGGCCGGGTCGGGGGCGGTCCTGATGGCCTCGACGACCTTCATGAAGGCGCCGGTCTCGTCCGGGGCGACCAGCAGGTCGGCGCCGCTCTCCAGGTGCTCGACCAGGTTCTCCAGCAGGTCCGTGCGGCCGTGCTCGGACTCCTCGGGGCCGTGCCCGGCCCGCTGGAGCAGCACCCGGTCCTGCTTGTACCAGAAGGTGATCCGGCCGGTGCTCCCGTGCACCAGGACGTAGGGGTCCCCCGGTTCCTCGGCGCACAGGGTGGCGGCGACCGTGACCGGGCCGCGCGCGGTGCTCACGCGGACGCAGGAGGTGTCGTCGGACTCGATGTCGTTGGCGCGCAGCAGCTCGGTCTCGATGCCGGTGACGTCCTCGGCGCGGGTGGTGCCGAGCAGGGCGAGGCCGGTGGCGACGGCGTGCGCGAGGGGGTTGGTGAGGACCCCGTCGACCACGTCGACGCCGTTCAGGCGCCGCCGGCCGGCCCAGGGCGCCCGCCGGTAGTAGGCCTCCTCGCGGGCCCAGGCCCCGGCGCCGCCGACCCCGAGGATCTCGCCGATCGCGCCCTCGGCGACGAGCCGCCGGATCGCGGGCACGGCGTGCGAGCCCAGCGACTGGAACCCGATCTGGCAGACCACACCGGCCCGGGCGACCCCGTCGGCCATCCGCCGGTACTCGGCGTAGGAGGGCGCGGGCGGCTTCTCCAGCAGGAGGTGCACGCCCCGCTCGGCTGCCCGCAGCGCCAGGTCGGTGTGGGTGGGGATCGGCGTGCAGATGACGGCGATTCTCGCTCCGGTGGTGTCGAGGAGCGCGCCGAAGTCGGCGGACTGCTCCGGCGTGCCGAGGCCGTCGGGGATCTCCTCCTGGCTCAGCGGGGTCAGTTCGCAGATCCCGGCCAGATGGACGAGGCCGTTCGCCTGGAGCCGGCGGATGTTGTCCAGGTGCCAGCGGCCGTGGCCGCGCGCGCCCGCCAGGACGATGGGTACGGTCATGGGATCCTCCCTGCGCCCGCACCGCGCGCCACCTCTCGGTCGGCCACCGCGGCGCTGTCGATCTTTCCGTGCAGGGTAGGCGTCCAGCCGACGTCCGCCGTGAGGTCGCGCTCGCTGCCCGAGTTGTAGGCGTTGTGGATGGCGAGCAGGTCGACCGGGTAGCCGTTGAAGAGGGTGCCGCTCTGGTGCAGGGCGGAGCCGTTCCAGCTCTTGACCAGGTCGGCGGCCTCGACGTGGCTCGGGGTGTGGAAGGCGTTGTTCTCGGCGTAGATCGCGGACTCGGTGGAGACGCCCAGGGAGTACCGGTACTCGCTGCCCTCGGGGACCACGTACCGGTTGTCGTACAGGTGCACCTGCCCGAAGCGGACGCGTGGTGCGCGCTGGACGACGGACTCGAACTGGTTGTGGTGCAGGGTCACCCGCAGCTTGCCGCGGTCGCCGGTGGCCGAGTCGCTGTTGCCGATGAGCATCGCCTTGTCGTGGTCGGCGAACCGGGACCAGGAGACGGTGACCAGGTCGGAGCCGCCCGTGATGTCCAGCAGGCCGTCGTGGCGGAGGTAGTTGCGGGCGAAGTAGGTGGGCTCGGCGGCGTCCGGGTGGCCCCGGTCGGAGGCGGTGACGTGGTCGATCCAGACGTGGGTGGCGCCGGTCAGCGAGAGGGTGTCGTAGGCCGTCTTCCAGTCGCCGAGGCCGCCGGTGTTGGGCTGCCAGACGGGGAAGCAGTCGTAGGCGTCGCGGAGTTCGAGGTTGCGGACGATGACGTTGTCCGCGTCCTTGATCTGGAGGTCGGCGCCCTTGAGGAGGGCCTTGGAGCCGAGGCCGACGATCGTGGTGTTCGAGCCGACGGGCAGGACGACCCGCTCGGCCTGCCGGGCCGCCGACGCCTGGCGTGCCTCCTCCTGCGGGCCGCTGGGCTTGGCGGAGCCCCAGGTGCGGGGGTCGTAGGCGGCCAGGTACTTCTTCAGGGCGTACCCGTCGGTGGCGTGGTCGGCGCAGTCCAGGTGACGGCCGGAGTCGTCGGTGTCGGCGTCGACGGTCCCGGCGATCCTGATGATCTTCGGGGTGTCGCTGCCGCCGTCGAGGGCGCGGACGAGGCCCGCGCGGTCGGTCACCGTGTAGACGTGTGCGTCGTCGGCCGCCGCGCCGCCGGTGGTGCCGCCCTCGGCCGCGGCCCAGCCGTCGTCCGGGGCGAGCACGTCCCGGCTGATGTCACGGGCGTCGTCGGCGTGCGCGGGCACACACAGAACCCCCAACAGCGCCGCCGCAAGCGTGAGGTGACGGAATCTCATCCCTTCACCGCCCCCGCGCTGAAACCGGTGATCAGCCACTTCTGGATGAAGGCGAACACGATCACGACCGGTACGGCCGCGATGATGCCGCCCGCCGCGAGGGCGCCCAGGTCGACGCTGTCCGCGCTCATCAGGGTGTTGAGGCCGACCGGGATGGTCTGCTTGCTCTGGTCGGAGAGGAACATCAGGGCGAACAGGAAGTGGTTCCAGGCGTGCACGAAGGCGAAGGAGCCCACGGCGATCAGCCCGGGCCGCAGCAGCGGCAGGACGACGATCCGGAAGGCGGTCATGCGGTTGCAGCCGTCCACCCAGGCGGCCTCCTCCAGGGAGTACGGCACGTTCCGGATGAACCCGCTGATCAGGATCATCGACAGCGGCAGCTGGAAGACGGTCTCGGCGATGATGACGCTGCCCAGTGAGTTGATCATCGATAGCTTGGCGAAGATCTGGAACAGCGGGACCAGCAGCAGGGCGCCCGGCACGAACTGGGAGCAGAGCAGGGCCAGCATGAAGCCGCGCTTGAGCCGGAAGTCGAAGCGGGCGAGGGCGTAGCCGCCGGCCAGGGCGACCACGGTGGTCAGCACCAGGGTGGCGAGGCCGACGTAGACGCTGTTGGTGAAGTAGGTGCCGAAGCTGCGCTCGGTCCACACCTTCTGGAAGTGGTCGAAGGTCATCGGCCAGGGGACCAGGGAGGTGGAGCCGGCCGGGCGGAGTGCGAAGAGCAGGATCCAGTAGAAGGGGATCAGGGTGAAGAGGAGGTAGATCCCCAGGGGGAGGTAGATCTGCCAGCGCGGGACCTCGTCCCAGGCGCGCCGCCTGCCGCGTGGCCGGGCGGGCTCGGGCGCCGTGCGCTCGGGTGCGGGAGCGATCTCGGTGATCACTTGGTCTCACCTCCGAACTTGCTCAGCCGCAGATAGACGATCGAGCAGAAGAGCAGGATCACGAACGCCACCGTGGTCAGCGCGGAGGCGTAGCCGAAGTTGTGGGCGTCGACGCTGGTGTTGGCGATGTAGAGCGGGAGGGTGGTGGTCTCGCCCGCGGGTCCGCCGCCCGTGAGGGTGTAGAGCAGGTCGACGTTGTTGAACTCCCACACCGCGCGCAGCAGCGTGGACAGGACGATCGCGTCCTTCAGATGAGGCAGGGTGATGTGCCAGAACTGCTTGAGGCGGCTCGCCCCGTCGACCTCGGCGGCCTCGTACAGGTCCTTCGAGACGGACTGGAGGTCGGCGAGGATGAGGATCGCGAAGAAGGGGACACCGCGCCAGAGGTCGGCGACCACCGCGGCCGGGAAGACCGTGGACGTGTCGGACAGCCAGCTGGTGCCGTAGGAGCCGATGCCCGCGTCGGCGAGGTAACGGGTGATGCCCGTCTGGGAGTTGTAGAGCAGCACCCAGATCGCGGAGGTGAGCACCCCGGAGACGGCCCACGGGGAGAAGACGAGGGCGCGGCCGACCGCCCGGCCCACGAAGGTCTGGTTGACGATGAGCGCGAGCGCCAGCCCGAACAGCAGCTGCAGCCCGACCTCGACCACGACCCACTGGGCGCTGAAGGTCAGCGTGTCCCAGAACTGCGGGTCGTGCGCGAAGGCCTGGGTGAAGTTGTCGAAGCCCGCGAAGCCGTTCCGCCACGGCTTGGTGGGGTTGTAGTTCTGCAGGCTGTAGTAGAAGACGCTGAGCACCGGGTAGGCGATGAAGCCCAGCATGAGCAGGGCCGCCGGGGCGATCAGCAGGTACGGCAGCCTGCGCGGGGTCGCGGAGGCACGGCGCCGCCGGGGTGGCGCGGGCGGTTTCGCCACGGCTGCGGCTTGGGCCATGACTGTTCTCCGTTCGCAGTGGGGCGGGTAGAGCGGGTGCGGCGAGCGCAGGAAGCGCTTGCTACATACACATGGGTGAAGCGCTTCGACAGCGGGTGTGCGGGGTTCAGCCGGCGTACGGGTCCGGCACCTTGCCCGGCCGGGCCAGGAACTCGAAGTCGCAGCCGGTGTCGGCCTGGGTGATCTGCTCGTTGTAGAGCGCGCCGTAGCCGCGCTCGTACCGGGTGGGCGGCGGTGTCCACTCCGCCCTCCTGCGCTCCAGCTCCGCGTCGTCCACGTTCAGCCGGAGGGTCCGGGCCTCGACGTCCAGGGTGATCGAGTCGCCCGTGCGGACGAGGGCCAGCGGCCCGCCGATGTACGACTCGGGTGCGATGTGCAGCACGCACGCGCCGTAACTCGTGCCGCTCATCCGGGCGTCGGAGATCCGCACCATGTCCCGCACGCCCTGCTTCAGCAGGTGGTCGGGGATGGGCAGCATGCCGTACTCGGGCATGCCGGGGCCGCCCTTGGGTCCGGCGTTGCGCAGCACCAGCACGCTGTCGGCGGTGATGCCGAGCGACGGGTCGTTGATGGTGCGCTGCATCGTCCTGTAGTCGTCGAAGACGACCGCCGGGCCGGTGTGCTCGAGCAGGTGCCGTTCGGCGGCGATGTGCTTGATGACGGCGCCGTCCGGGCAGAGGTTGCCGCGCAGGACAGCGACCCCGCCCTCGCTCGCGACCGGGTTGTCCCGGGGCCGGATGACGTCGTCGTCGTGGACCTGGGCGCCTTCCAGTTGCTCGCGCAGGGTGTCGTACGAGGCCGTCGGCCGGTCCAGGTGCAGCAGGTCCGGGATCCGGGAGAGGAATCCGGGCAGGCCGCCGGCGAAGTGGAAGTCCTCCATGAGGTACGTCCGTCCGCCGGGCCGGACGTTGGCCAGCACCGGCACCGTGCGGGCGATGCGGTCGAAGTCGTCGAGGGTGAGCCGGACGCCGGCCCGGCCGGCCATGGCGATCAGGTGGATGACGGCGTTGGTGGAGCCGCCGAGGCCGAGGACGGTGGTGACGGCGTCCTCGAAGGCGTCCTGGGTGAGGATGTCGCTCAACTTCCGGTCCTTGTGGACCAGTTCGACGATCCTCATACCCGCCTTGGCGGCCATCCGGTCGTGCCCGGAGTCGACGGCCGGGATGCTGGAGGCCCCCGGGACGGTCACGCCGAGCGCCTCCGCGGCGGCGGTGAGCGTGGACGCCGTACCCATCGTCATGCAGTGGCCGGGCGAGCGGGCGAGGCCGCTCTCCAGCTCGGTCATCTCGCAGTCGCCGATGAGGCCGGCCCGCTTGTCGTCCCAGTACTTCCACATGTCGGTGCCGGAGCCGAGCACCTCGCTGCGCCAGTGTCCCGGGAGCATGGGGCCGGCGGGGACAAACACGGTCGGCAGGTCGACGCTCGCCGCGCCCATCAGCAGGGCGGGCGTGGACTTGTCGCAGCCGCCCATCAGGACGGCGCCGTCCACCGGGTACGACCGCAGCAGTTCCTCGGCCTCCATCGCGAGCAGGTTGCGGTAGAGCATCGGGGTCGGCTTCTGGAAGGTCTCGGAGAGGGTGGAGACCGGGAACTCCAGCGGGAAGCCGCCCGCCTGCCACACTCCCCGCTTCACGGCCTGCGCGCGGTCCCGCAGGTGCACATGGCAGGGGTTGATGTCGGACCAGGTGTTGAGGATCGCGATGACCGGCTTGCCCAGGTGCTCCTCGGGGAGGTAGCCGAGCTGGCGGGTGCGGGCGCGGTGGCTGAAGGAGCGCAGGCCGTCGGTGCCGTACCACTGGTGGCTTCTCAGCTGCTCGGGGGACTTCATATCGACCACCCGGCGGCTATCGCGGCGACCTCGGCGCGCTCGTCCTCCGGCAGTTGCCTGCTCGGCGGGCGGACGTCCCGGCGGCACAGGCCGAGCGCGGCCAGGGCCTCCTTGACGACGGTGACGTTGTTGGCGGAGCCGTGGGCGGCGCGCAGTTCCTCGAAGCGGCGGATCTGTTCCCAGACCTTCATGGCGGCCGGGTAGTCGCCGGATCGAAGCGCTTCGATCATGTTCAGCGAGACGGCCGGGGCGATGTTCACGAGCCCTGAGGTGAAGCCGGTGGCACCGGCGGAGAAGTAGGAGGGGGCGTACGGTTCGGCGAGGCCCGCCACCCAGACGAAGCGGTCCAGGCCGGCGTCCCGGGCGAAGGCGGCGAAGCGTGCGGCGTCCGGGACGGCGTACTTCACGCCGATGACGTTGGGGCAGTGGTCGGCGAGTTCGGCGAGGCGGGCGCCGGGCAGCCGGTCGTTGCGGATGTAGGGGACCACGCCCAGTTCGGGCACCGACTCGGCGATGGCGCGGTGGTAGTCGACCCAGCCGGCCGCCGAGACGTAGGGGTGGACGGGCTGGTGGACCATCACCATCTGTGCGCCGAGCGCGCGGGCGTGCCGGGCGGAGGCGGTCGCGGTGGGCAGGTCGTGGCCGACGCCGACGAGGATCACGGCGCGGTCGCCGGCCTCGTCCACGGTCGACTCCGTGACCAGACGGCGCTCTTCGGGGGTGAGGGCGTAGAACTCGCCGGTGTTGCCGTTCGGGGTGAGGGTTCTGATCCCGCCGTCGAGCAGGCGACGCAGCAGTGCCCGGTGGGTGTCCTCGGCGACGGAGCCGTCCTCGGCGAAGGGGGTCACCGGGATGGCCACCACGTCGGCCAGGGCCGCCCGTTGGGTCTCGAACGTCACGCTGCTCATTGATGACCTTCCGCTGGGTGGGGCTCGGTGTCCGAGGGGAAAGCTCGCCGCACGAAGGACGCGATGTGGGCGTGCAGGGCGCTCGCGGCGCCGTCCGCGTCGCCGTCCAGCGCGAGCCGCAGGATCTCCCGGTGCTCGGCGGCCTCCCGCTCCCAGGAGGGGTCGGTCGCCCAGGCCACGGCGGAGACTAGGGCGGCCTGGTCGCGGACCTCGTCCAGCATCCGGCCGAGCAGCGGGTTGCCGCACGGCAGGTAGAGGGCGCGGTGGAACTCCCGGTTCGCCAGGGAGCGTTCGGCGGTGTCGGTGGCGGCGTCGGCCCGGGTGAGCGCGTCGCGGGCGGCGTCGAGGGAGGCCTCGCGCAGCACGGCCCGCCGCAGTGCTTCCGGCTCCAGCAGCAGCCGCACGTCGTAGACCTCGCGCGCCATGTCCGCGTCCACCATGCGCACCGTGACGCCCTTGTACTGGCTCATCACGACGAGACCGGTCCCGGCGAGGGTCTTCAGCGCCTCGCGCACCGGGGTCTTGGACACCCCGTACTGCGCGGCCAGCTCCGTCTCGACCAGGGCCTGACCGGGCGTCAACTGACCCGTCAGGATGCGGTGTTTGATCGCGTCCAGCACAAATTGCGTACGGGACGGGATCGGGGTGGGCACAGAGGTCATGCGGCCCTCTCGGATCTCACATATCGCGTCTCATATATGACGTACGAAGTACGACGCGTTGAAGGTAGGAGGGGGCCCGTGTTTCGTCAATGCTTCTGACAAAAGAAGGCCGGCGGCGTCTCAGACGGTGCGGGTGTCGCCCTCGACGGCGGTGTAGGTGGGCCGGCCGGAGACCGCGGCGGCTCGCTCGGTGGCCGCCTCACGGGTGAGCGTGGGGCCGACGTGGGTGACGAGCAGCTCCCGCACACGGGCGTCCCGGGCGATACGGCCGGCGTCCTCGGGCGTCAGATGAACCTGCCGGGGGTGTTCGCCAACGCGATGCTCGTCGAGGTCCGCCTCGCACAGGAACAGGTCGGCGCGGGAGGCGAGTTCGGTGAGCGCGGGGCAGGGTCCGCTGTCTCCCGAGTACGCCAGGACGCTGCCCTGGGACTCGGCGCGCAGCCCGTACGCCTCGGTGTCGTGGGCGACGGCGCGGGCGGTCAGGCGGAGGTTCCAGTGCCGGACGTCATGGCCGTCGTACAGGTCCCGGAAGTCGAAGACGCCCTTCAGGAACTCGACGTCCGGGCGGCCGAAGAAGCCCGCCAGCCGGCGCGCGCAGTCCTGGGGCGCGTACACGGGGATCGGCGCGTGCGGGGCCATGCCGCCGAAGGCGAAGGCGTAGGCGGCGGCGAGCAGGTCGGCGCTGTGGTCGGCGTGCAGATGCGAGATCCAGATCGCGGTGAGCCGGGCGGGATCCGTGTGCCGCTGCAACGCGGCGAACGTACCGGGCCCCGCGTCCACCCACACCTCGGCACCGCCGCCGGACACCAGATAGCCGGAGCAGGGCCGGTCCGGGCCCGGGTGCGGCGAGGCGGTACCGAGGACGGTGAGGGTGAGCGGCATAGCAGGGAGGGTACGACGCCTCACGCCCTGCTCCGGTTCATTTCACCAAGTGGAATCCGGGGTGGCGCAGCCAGGCGGCGAGGAACTCGGCGTCGCCGACGTGGCGGACGGAGCGCTCGCCGTCCCCCGTGTCGTAGGACACCTCGCGCAGGGTGCCCGGGAAGGGCGAGGGTCCTTCGAAGAGCATCCCGTCGAAGTCGATCGGCGCGTCCAGGCGTCGGGCCAGGGTGAGGGCGAGATGGCCGAGGGTGCGGTGGTTCGGCCGGCCCGAGGAGCCGGCGAACAGGGCGATCCCGTGCGTGGGCGGACGCGAGAAGGCCGCATAGTCCTCGTCGTCGGCGGGGATCTGCTCGTCTGCCCCCAGGGTGAAGCATCCGGTACCGTCGACGTCCGCCTGCTTCAGCCCGAGCGGGCGGGCGTCGGCGATCCAGAAGTCGGCGTGTCCGTCGCCGGCGGGCCGGACGGGATCGCAGAAGGTCTCGAGCCAGGGCAGGAGACCGGCCACCACATCCTGGGCGCCGCGCGCCTCGTCGAACAGCCACAGTCCCACGACCGGCCCCGCCATGACGCCCCCGCTCTTCGTCCGGACCGGGGATGCTACTCAGATCTCCATCACGGCATCGCAGTCGGGGCAGACCACGGGCGCGTACTCGGCGGGATACCACCGCGTCCCGGGGTCCTCGGACGGCCGCCAGGGGGCCAGCTCCATGGCGAAGGTGTCCTTGCCGCAGAGGGTCCGTGGTCCGGCGGCGTCGGGTCTGCCGGGCGCGGTGGGGGCCGCGTGCACCCGGCGCGGGAGCCGTTGCTCATCGGGCGAGCTGTCCCGGGTGGCGTGTGCGGCCGCCGGCTGGTCCAGCTCGTACACGACGACGATCTCGCTCATGTCAGCCGCGTTCACCCATGGCCGACGCCCGGGAGGGTGAGTTCCCGGCCGCGGTAGAAGCCCTCGTCCTCCGAGGCGACGTACGGCTCCATGGCCGCCCGCCGCTGCGCCTCCGGCTCGGAGGCCCGCCATGCGTCGCACGCCTCCTGGGAGTCCCAGAACGACACGCCGGTGATCTCCTGCCCGTCCTCGGACCAGTACGCGAAGGCGCGGCGCAGGCCCTGCGGGGCGGGGGCGGGGCGCCAGGCCCGCTCGAACTCCTCCAGGCTGCCCGGCTGAAGGCGGCGCGTCGTCACCCACACGTAGTGCTCCTGCATGGCGGCTTCCTCCGTTGTACGCATTCGGCCCGCCCCCTCTCAGGTCACGGTAGGTCCGATGCGCCGCTTCCGCCGCCCGGCGACCGCCGGTACGCCCAGGGGCACGGCCCCGCGTCGCCGGCGTGATCCGGAGGACACCCTCTCGGGGCCCGCGTCGCCGGCGTGATCCGGAGGACACCCGCTACGGCCGCCACTCCGGATCACGCCCGCTCAGGCCCACCGCCCGGTCCAGCAGCGGCGCCTCGGCCGGGACCGGGACGACCGGACCGAAGGGGCCGTTGCCCTCGGCGGTCGCCGCGAGGAGGAAGCCGTGGGCCGAGGTGAGAGCCTCGGGGTCGGGGGCGTAGGGGTGGCCGGTGGCGCGGGCCAGGTCCCAGCCGTGGATCACCAGCTCGTCGGCGACGACCGCACCCGCGACCGCGCCGGGCAGGTCCACCCCGCCCGCTCGGGTCATGCCGGTCCAGGCGGCCGGGTCGCGCCAGGCGTCGGCGAGTTCGTCCAGCGCCTTGGGCAGCTCCTCGCGCCAGCCCGGGCCGATGTCCGGGACGACGGTGTTCGGCGGGGTGTCGGTCGTCGCGCCCAGGTCCTTGCGGGCGGCGTCGCGGAAGGCGACGGACAGTCCCAGCAGGTGACCCAGCAGATTGCGTACCGCCAGGTCAGGACAGGGTGTGCGGCCCGGCAACTGCTCGTCGGTCACGGCCTCGGCGAGCAGCGCCAGGATCCGGGTCTGGGGGCCGAGGTCGAGGATCGGGGTGGTCATGCGTCGCTCCTTGGGGGTTGCGCTACCCGTACGGAGGGGTGACCGGACGGCTCGGCGAAACTCATCGGTGCCCTGCGGCCGCGCAGCCACTCCCACGGTGACCGGCCGCCTCCGAAGCACCACAGCGCGATGACAGGATCACAGAGCGCGCACCCGAACGACGAGTCGTGGGCGAACGGGATGATCGGGTGACCCTTGAGATGGTGCACGACGTCCCACGCGGTGTGCAGCAGCCAGCCGACGCCGACGAAGGTCCAGGAGTCCAGGCCCCGGTAGGCGACGTAGGTGACCACCGCGGTGAATGCGAACTCCCAGCCGCCGAGGGCTCCGCCGCTGAGGTAGGCGGCACCCGCGCCCGCGATCATGACCGCGTTGAAGCGGCGCCGGTGCGGCTCGGGGATCAGGGACATGAGCAGGACGTAGAGCAGGCCGATGAGGATCGGGGCGAGGTAGCGCATGCGGTCGACGGTAGGGACGGGGCCGGGGCTGCCCCAGGGGGGTGAGTGACAGGTTCCGACGGATTGTCGCCGCCGCGGTCACGCGCGCGGATAAGGCAGGTGACCGATCCGTGTGCACCCCCCTTAGGGCCACGATGAGCAGGCATGACGACTTCGTGGACCGTGACGCGGGTGCTGCGGGACCGCAACGCCGGGCTGTATCTCACGGGCTTGCTGGTGTCCGCCTTCGGTACCTCCTCGCTGTGGCTGGCGTCGGGCGTGTGGGTCAAGGACCTCACCGGTTCCAACGGCCTGGCCGCCCTGTGCATGCTCGCGATGTGGGCACCCACCCTGGCCGGCCCGGCGCTCGGCACCCTCGCCGACCGCTTCCGCCGCAGGCCCCTGCTCATCACCCTGAACCTGGGCCTGGCGGCCCTCCTCCTCGCCCTCTTCACCGTCGACTCGCCGGGCGGCCTGTGGCTGCTGTTCGCCGTGCTGTTCCTGTACGGCGCCGCCGGCGTCGTCAGTGAGGCCGCCGAGTCGGCCCTGGTCGCCGCCGTCGTCGCCCCGGACCTGCTCGGCGACATCAACGGACTGCGGTTGACCGTCACGGAGGGCATGAAGCTCGTCGCCCCGCTGACCGGCGCGGGCCTCTACGCGCTCTACGGCGGGCCGGCCGTCGCCGGTCTCGACGCGGTCACCTTCGTGCTCGCCTCCGGGCTGTGCGCCCTCCTGCGCGTACCCGAGGAACGGCCCGCCCGGTCGGGCGGCGGCTGGTGGCGGCAGACCGCCCGGGGCGTGCGCCATCTGTGGGGGCACCCGGGGCTGCGGCCGCTGGTCCGGGCGGGTGGTACGACGATGCTCCTCGCCTCGCTGAGCAGCACGACGACGTACGCCGTCGTGGACCGCCTCGGGCACTCCCCCGCCTACACGGGCGTGCTGTACGCCGCCCAGGGCGTCGGCTCGGTGACGGTGGGGCTGGTCTCCGGGCCCGCGCTGCGGCGGCTCGGCGGGCGCCGGTTCGCGGCAGCCGGGATCGCGCTGACGGCGGCCGGGGTGGCCGCGCGGGCCGTGCCGTCGGATCCGGTGGCCCTGGTGGCCGGGGCTGCCGTCGGCCTCGGTCTGCCCTGTGTGCTGATCGCCGCGCTCACCGCCGTACAGCGCGAGACGCCGGGGCCGCTGCTGGGCCGGGCGACGGCGACCGCGAACACACTGATGTTCACGCCGAACGTGCTCGGACTCGCCGTCGGGGCCGGCCTGGTCGAACTGGCCGGCCCCGGGCTGCTGCTGCCCCTGTACGCCCTGGGACTGCTCCTGACCGCCGCCGTGCTCGCGGCTCAGCGCGCGGCGAGCGCCTCGCGCACCGCCCCGAGGTCGTCGTCCGACGCCAACCCGGCGTGATACAGCCGCAGTTCCGTCGCCCCCTGGGCACGCGCGCGGGCCGCGTCGGCCGCGAGGGTGCCGGGGCTGCCGCCCATCCCGGAGACCACCGTGAAGTTGGCGGCCAGCACCGTCCGCTCGCGCGCCTGCTCGGCGAAGGGCGCCAGCAGGGCCGTACCGCCCGTGCACGGCACCACCACGCCGTCCGCGACGGAGAGGATGTGGGCGGGGTCCACGCCGACGTTGGCGCCGCAGTGGTACGGCACCGGGTCCGCGTGCAGCAGGATCTGGAAGCCGTCGGGTGCGGCGGCGCGTACGGCGGTGACGGCCTGCTCCTGGAGGGTGCGGGCCGTGGTGTCGCGCCACGCGCGCGTGGCGGCCGCGGTGTCCTGGCCGAGGAGCTTCTCGACCGTCGGCCAGCCCCCGTCGTCCGCCGCGCCCCGCCACAGCGGCTCCAGGGCGTCCCGTACGGCGGCCGCCAACCCGTCGGCGTCCAGGCCCTGTTCGCCGTACCCGGCGCGGCAGGCGGGGCAGAAGCAGAGCGACATCAGGTACTGCCCGGCGTCCCCGAGGCCGACCCCGGAGGTCTTGTCGTGGGCGTGCAGGTGCTGGAGCCCGTACCAGCCGAGGGACTCCAGTTCGGTGCCGTGCGCGCCGGGGCGTACGGCGGCCTCGGCGGCCAGGTCGACGAGGTACGCGCGCGTGGCGGGCTGGGCGATGCAGGGGGCCCACGGGTAGCGGTCGCCGTAGGCGTTGACGACCGAGGTGTCCGGATGTTCGGCGCCCAGGCGGGAGTTGTGCGCGAGGACGACCCAGGTGTGCACCTCCAGGCCGGCCGCGGCGAGCGCCTCGGCGGCCTCTCCGTAGGCGTTGCCGGGGGCCCAGCGCCCGGCGGGGTACGGTCGCAGGCCGCGGCCTGCCCAGCGGTCGCCGACGGGGTACAGGACGGCCGCGTACTCGGCGGTGACGATGCGGTGGCGCGGGTGGCGGGGGGTCAGGGCGCGGGTGGAGTGGTAGGCGGACGCGAGGGTCACCTGCCCGACGCCGAGCGCGGCGATGCGGGCGGGGGCCTCGGGGTCCCCGTCGACGTCCCAGGGGTAGACGAACGCCGACGCCTTCACGCGTCCTCCTCCAGCAGCGCGTGGCCCCGCTCGATCAGCTGGGCGAGCTGTTTGACATGGTCCTCGCCGGGCTCGTGCAGCGGGGGCCGGACCTCGCCCACGTCCAGGCCGCGCAGCCGTACGCCCGCCTTGACGAGCGAGACGGCGTAGCCGCGGCCCTGCGCGCGCAGCTCCACGAACGGGCGGTAGAAGCCGTCCAGGAGGCGGCGCAGGGTGTCCTGGTCGTCCGTCCGCAGGGCCCGGTGGAAGGCGAGGGCGATCTCGGGGGCGAAGCAGAAGACGGCCGAGGAGTACAGGGTGATGCCGAGGGCGCGGTAGGCGAGCTGGGTCTGCTCGGCGGTGGGCAGGCCGTTGAAGTACAGGAAGTCGCCGGGCACCTCGGTGCGGACGGCGCTGACGATCCGCTGCATGAGGTCCAGGTCGCCGAGGCCGTCCTTGAGGCCGATGACGCCGTCGGTGCGGGCCAGCTCGACCACCGTCTGGGGAGTGAAGACCGCGTTGTCGCGCTGGTAGACGATCACCGGCAGGGCGGTGGCGGCGGCGACCTCCCGGTAGTGCCGCAGCAGGCCCTCCTGGCCGGCCAGCACGAGGTACGGCGGCATGGCGAGCAGCCCGTCGGCGCCCGCGGCCTCGGCGAGGCGTGCGTAGCGGACGGCGAGCGCGGTGCCGTAGCCGGCGCCCGCGATCACCGGGACGCGCCCCTCGGCCGCCTCGACGGCCGCCCGCACGCAGGCCTCGAACTCCTCCGGCAGCAGTGCGTGGAACTCCCCGGTGCCGCAGCAGGCGAACACGGCGGCGGCGCCGGCCTCGACGCCGCGGCGCACATGGGTGCGGTAGACATCGAGGTCGAGGGAGCCGTCCGGGCCGTAGGCCGTGACGGGGAAGAACAGCGGCCCGCTCGGGTCGCGGAGCCGGGCGGCGAGAGGGGCTGGCGTCACGGGCGCTCCCTGTCGGTGCATGTCTCTGATCAGCGTCTATATTTCTGAACGCGACCACGCTACGGGCGCCACTCGGGACGGGTCAAGCGGACAAACCCCCGACACAGCAGCGGATTTCGCGACTCCACGCCACACTTGACTAGCCGCTGCACCGATCCTTAGCGTGTCCATGGATGTGAATGCTGTCCACGAACGCGGCCGTTGACTCAAGGAGACCGAGGATGCCCGCTCCCCGCACCGTATTGCTCACCGGCGCCGCCGGCGGGCTCGGCACCCTGATGCGGGACCTGCTGCCGGAGTACGGCTACACGCTGCGCCTGTTCGACGTGCGGCCCATCGAGGGCGAGCCGGACGCGATCACCGCGGACCTCACCGACAAGGAGGCGCTGCGCGAGGCGGTGCGGGGCGTGGACGCGGTCCTGCACCTCGCGGGCATCTCCCTGGAAGCGCCCTTCGAGAAGATCCTGACGTCGAACATCGAGGGCACCTACAACCTGTACGAGGCCGCCCGCCTCGAAGGCGTGCCGCGGATCGTCTTCGCCTCCTCCAACCACGCGGTCGGCTTCACCCCGGCCCCGCGCGCGGGCACACCTCTTGATTCAAGAGCGCTGATCCCGATCGACACCCCGCACCGCCCCGACACCTTCTACGGCCTGTCCAAGGCCTTCGGCGAGGACCTCGCGCAGTTCTACTGGGACAAGTACGGCCTGGAGAGCGTCTCCGTGCGCATCGGCTCGTGCTTCCCGGAGCCGGCCAACGTGCGCATGCTCTCGGTCTGGATGAGCCCGGCCGACGGCGCCCGCCTCTTCCACGCGGCCCTGACCGCCGAGGAGGTCGGCCACACCGTGGTCTACGGCTCCTCGGCGAACACGCGCCTGTGGTGGGACCTCACGACCGCGCGGGCGCTCGGCTACGAGCCGCGGGACGACTCGGAGCCGTACGCCGAGAAGCTGATCGCCGAGCAGGGCGAGCTGGACCCGGAGAACCCGGCCCACAGCCACCTGGGCGGGCACTTCGTGAACGATCCGCCCATCTGGCCGTACTGAGCATCCGGCGAGACGGCGGAAAACGATCGCTCACGGCGGCGGGCGGGCACCGAACGGGCCCGCCCGCCGCCGCGTTCGGGCATCCGGGCCGCCCGCTCCCACCCCTCGCCCGGCAGCCGTACAGGTCCGAGGCGGGCACAGCGCTTCGCGAACGGGCACACACGGGCAGTATCGGGCCCGCAACAGACCTGGTCAGCGCCGCACACCCGCTGTAGAACTTCCCCCATGGGCCCGAACGGGCAGCTCCACAGGGAAGTGGGTGACGACATGAGCACGAGAACCGCGGAAGAGCGCCAGCGCGAGATCGTGCTGGCCGCGCGCGCCACGGGCGCGGTCGACGTCACCGCGCTCGCCGCCCGGCTGGGCGTCGCCAAGGAGACCATCCGGCGCGATCTGCGCGCCCTGGAGGACCACGGCCTGGTCCGTCGTACGCACGGCGGCGCCTACCCGGTCGAGAGCGCCGGTTTCGAGACGACGCTCGCCTTCCGCGCCACCAGCCACGTCCCCGAGAAGCGCAGGATCGCGGCCGCCGCGGCCGAGCTGCTGGGGGACGCGGAGACGGTCTTCGTCGACGAGGGCTTCACCCCGCAGCTCATCGCCGAGGCCCTGCCGGCGGACCGGCCGCTGACCGTGGTCACCGCGTCCCTGCCCGTCGCGGGCGCCCTCGCCGAGACCGAGAGCATGTCGGTCCTGCTCCTCGGCGGCCGGGTCCGCGCCGGCACGCTGGCGACCGTCGACCACTGGACGACGAATATGCTGTCCGGTTTCGTGGTCGACCTCGCCTTCATCGGCGCCAACGGCATCTCCCGCGAACACGGCCTGACCACCCCCGACCCCGCGGTCAGCGAGGTCAAGGCCCAGGCCATCCGCGCCGCACGCAGGACGGTCTTCGCGGGCGTGCACACCAAGTTCGGAGCGGTCAGCTTCTGCCGGTTCGCCGAGGTCGGCGCGCTGGAGGCGATCGTGACGAGCACGCTGCTTCCGGCGGCCGAGGCCCACCGCTACTCGCTGCTGGGCCCGCAGGTCATCCGGGTCTGAAAAACAAACTCGCCCACCCCCAGGGCTCATTCATACCGATACGCGCCCCTTATATCCCTATAAATCCAGGAGCGATCCATGCGAACCCAGAGCCGACGGAGGCCGCGAGCCACGCTCGCCATGGCCGCCGCAGGGACGCTGCTCGCCCCGCTGCTCTCCGGCTGCTGGGTCGGTGCGGGCGGGTCCGGTTCAGGCGGCGACTCCCTCAACGTCCTGATGGTCAACAACCCTCAGATGACGGAGTTGCAGAAGCTCACCGCCGCGCACTTCACGAAGGAGACCGGCATCAAGGTCAACTTCACCGTCCTGCCCGAGAACGACGTCCGCGACAAGATCAGCCAGGACTTCGCCAACCAGGCCGGTCAGTACGACGTGGCCACGCTCTCCAACTACGAGATCCCGATCTACGCCCGCAACGGCTGGCTGCACGAGATGGACTCGTACACCGCCAAGGACCCGGCCTACGACGAGCAGGACGTCCTCAAGCCGATGCGGCAGTCCCTCACCGGCAACGACGGCAAGCTCTACGGCCAGCCCTTCTACGGCGAGTCGTCCTTCCTGATGTACCGCAAGGACGTGTTCGCCGCGAAGGGCCTGACGATGCCCGCGCACCCCACCTGGCAGCAGGTCGCCGACCTCGCCGCGAAGGCGGACGGCGCACAGCCCGGCATGAAGGGCATCTGTCTGCGCGGGCTGCCCGGCTGGGGCGAGGTGATGGCACCGCTCACCACCGTGGTGAACACCTTCGGCGGCACCTGGTTCGACAAGGACTGGAAGGCCCGGCTGAACTCCCCCGAGTTCGAGAAGGCGACAAAGTTCTATGTCGATCTCGTCCGCAGCCACGGTGAGTCGGGCGCGGCCCAGTCCGGCTTCGCCGAGTGCCTCAACGACATGACCCAGGGCAAGGTCGCCATGTGGTACGACGCCACGTCCGCGGCCGGTCTGCTGGAGGCGGCCGACTCGCCGGTCAGGGGCAAGCTCGGCTACGCCCCGGCCCCCGTCGAGAAGACGGACTCCTCCGGCTGGCTCTACACCTGGGCCTGGGGCATCCAGAAGGCCTCCCGCAACCCCGACAAGGCCTGGAAGTTCGTCTCCTGGGCGTCGAGCAAGGGCTATGAGCAGCTGGTCGGCGAGACCAGTGGCTGGCCGAACGTCCCGGCGGGCAAGCGGGCGTCGACGTACGCGAACGCCGACTACCGCAAGTCGGCGGCCGCCTTCCAGGAGATGACCAAGGAGGCCATCGAGAGCGCCCGCCCGGGCGACCCCGGCGTCCAGCCGCGCCCCGCGCCCGGCATCCAGTTCGTCGGCATCCCCGAGTTCACCGACCTCGGCACCAAGGTCTCCCAGGAGATCAGCGCGGCCATCGCCGGACGCCAGTCCGTCGCATCGGCCCTCGACAAGTCCCAGCAGCTCGCCGAGAAGATCTCCAAGGAGTACGAGGGACGATGACAGCGACGACGACGGCCCCCCTCGCGACCACCCCCGTGAGAACCGTGAAACAACCCTCCGCCCGGCTGCGCGCCTGGGCCGCCCGTGGCCCGCTCCTGCCGGCCCTGGTCTTCATGATCGTGGTGACCCAGCTGCCGTTCGTGGCCACGCTGGTGATCTCCTTCTTCGACTGGAACTCCCTCTATCCCAAGGCCCGCCGTTTCACCGGCGTCGACAACTACCGCCAGGTGCTGACCGACGCGGACCTGCGCCACTCGGTGTGGACGACCGTGCTGCTCACGGTGGCGGTGGTGCTGGCCAGCCTGGTCCTCGGTCTCGCGCTGGCCCTGCTGCTGGACCGTAGGTTCCGCGGTCGGGGTGTCGTACGCACCCTGCTCATCGCGCCGTTCCTGGTGGTGCCCGTGGCCGCGGCCCTGCTCTGGAAGCATGTGCTCTACAACCCCGAATACGGCCTGTTCAATGGGTTGTTGCACTATGTGGGCGGCCCACAGCCGGACTGGATCTCGAACACCCCGCTGCTCGCGGTCGAGGCCTCGCTGGTGTGGCAGTGGACGCCGTTCATGATGCTGATCCTGCTGGCCGGACTGCAGAGCCGGGACCAGCAGCAGATCGAGGCCGCGCGGGTCGACGGCGCGAGCGACTGGCAGATCTTCCGCCATCTCACCCTGCCCCACCTGCGCCGCTATCTCGAACTCGGCGCCCTGCTGGGCTCGATCTACATCGTGCAGAACTTCGACGCGGTGTTCACGATCACCTCCGGCGGCCTCGGCACCGCCAACCTGCCCTACACCGTCTACCAGACCTTCTACCAGGCCCACGAGAACGGCCTCGCCTCGGCCGCGGGCGTCCTGGTGGTCATCGGCTCGATCATCATCACGACCTTCGCCCTGCGCGTGGTGTCGTCCCTGTTCCGCGAGGAGGCGTCCCGCGCATGAGCACAACGATCCTGCGGCACCGCCGGGGCCTCGGCCTGGGCCTGGTGGCCTGGCTGGCCGGCATCCTGTTCTTCCTGCCCATCGCGTGGATGGCCCTGACCTCCTTCCACTCCGAGGCGGACGCGGCGACCAACCCGCCCTCCTTCGCCGCCTCCCTCACCCTCGACGGCTACCGCGAGTTCTTCGGCACGGGCGGCGGGGCCAGTCCGTGGCCCGCGCTGATCAACTCCACGGTCGCCTCACTGGTCTCGACGCTGTGCGTGCTGCTCCTCGCCCTCCCGGCGGCGTACGCGCTCTCGATCCGGCCGGTCAAGAAGTGGACCGACGTCCTGTTCTTCTTCCTGTCCACGAAGATGCTGCCGGCGGTGGCGGGCCTGCTGCCGGTGTACCTCTTCGCGAAGAACGCCGGGATGCTCGACAACATCTGGCTGCTGGTCATCCTCTACACCTCCATGAACCTGCCGATCGCGGTGTGGATGATGCAGTCCTTCCTCGCCGAGGTGCCGGTCGCGGTGATCGAGGCGGCGCAGATCGACGGCGCCCGCCTCCCGACGATCCTCGCCCGTGTGGTGGCCCCCATCGCCCTGCCCGGCATCGCCGCCACCGCCCTGATCTGCTTCATCTTCAGCTGGAACGAACTGCTCTTCGCCCGAGTCCTGACGGGCGTGGTCGCCGAGACCGCCCCCGTCTTCCTGACCGGCTTCATCACCAGCCAGGGCCTGTTCCTGGCCAAGGTGTGCGCCGCGTCGCTCGTCATCTCCCTGCCGGTGCTCGCCGCGGGGTTCGCCGCCCAGGACAAGCTGGTCCAGGGCCTGTCGTTGGGAGCCGTGAAATGAAGGCCGCCGTCATCGAGTCCGTGGGCCGCGCCGTCGTCACCGAGGTCCCGGACCCGACGCCAGGGCCCCGCGAGGTCGTCGTCGAGGTCGCCGCCTGCGGCCTGTGCGGCACCGATCTGCACATCCTCCAGGGCGAGTTCGCGCCCAAGCTGCCGATCGTCCCCGGGCACGAGTTCGCGGGCGAGGTGGTCGGGGTCGGCACCCAGGTCACGGAGGTCGCGGTCGGCGACCGGGTGGCCGTGGACCCCTCCCTGTACTGCTACGAGTGCCGCTACTGCCGTACCGGCCACAACAACCTGTGCGAGCGGTGGGCCGCGATCGGCGTGACGACGGCGGGCGGCGCGGCCCAGTACGCCGTGGCCCCCGTGGCGAACTGCGTGAAGCTGCCCGAGCACGTCCGTACCCAGGACGCGGCCCTGGTGGAGCCCCTGTCCTGTGCGGTACGCGGCTACGACGTCCTGCGCTCCCGCCTCGGCGCGCACGTCCTGATCTACGGCTCCGGGACCATGGGCCTGATGATGCTGGAGCTGGCCAAGCGCACGGGCGCGTCCAGCGTGGACGTGGTGGACGTGAACCCCGCCCGCCTGGAGACGGCCCGCCGCCTCGGCGTCTCGGCGTCCGCCGCGAACGCCGACGAACTGGACCGCCCGCAGGGCTGGGACGTGGTCGTCGACGCGACCGGCAACGCGGCGGCGATCCAGGACGGCCTGGACCGGGTGGCCAAGGCGGGCACGTTCCTGCAGTTCGGGGTGGCCGACTACGCGACCCGGGTGACGATCGACCCGTACCGCATCTACATCCAGGAGATCACCATCACCGGTTCGATGGCGGTCCTGCACAGCTTCGAGCGGGCGGCCGAGCTGTTCGCGAACGGAGTCCTGGACCCCGAGGTGTTCATCAGCGACCGGATCCCGCTGGAGCGCTACCCCGAGGCGCTGGAGCAGTTCGCGGCGGGCGTGGGGCGGAAGATCGTGGTGGTGCCGTAGGAGACCGCGTCGCAGGTGAGCGGAGGCCGCCGCGGCGAACTCGGCGGCCTCCGCCTTCCGCTCAGCCGCCGAAGTGGATCAGCGTCGCCCAGCGGCTGGGGCGGTCGGGCCAGCCGCCCGAGGTCCACTCCGCCAGCTGGTTCAGGATCCTGGCGGGCTCCACGGCCTCGCCCCGGCCGAGCCGCCGGGCCAGCGCCTGGTGGAACCGGCCCGCGAGAAACGCGGCCGCCGCGTCGTCGACCGGCCACAGCGTCCCGAAGGCGTGCGTGAATCCGGCCAGCACCAGGCCGGCGCAGAGCGTGATGGCCTCGTCCGTGAGGACTCTGCCGCCCCGGGCCGTGTCGCAGGCCGACAGGTATGCCAGAAAGGCGTGACCCTCCAGGTCGTGGACCGACAGCTCGGCCACGGAGAACGTGCCGTCGGCGAGCACCAGGCCACTGCGGGAGGGGTCTTCGGGCACGTTGACGGCATGGCAGGCGAAGTGCGCGACCGCGGCGCGGGACAGCGCCGAGGCCAGTGCGGTGTGCGTCGCGTCGGCCCCGACGAGCGGAACCGAGCCGGGGTAGGAGCCGGCCACCGCCTCCGCCTCGGCTCGTACGCCTGGCAGGTCCGCGTACCCCCGCGTCACCGGCATCGCCACCACGGACGCCGACTGGGAACGTGTTCCTGTGCCGTCCGACCCACGGCAACGAGCGCTACGCCGTGCCGCTCGCGGAGGCCGTGGACCTCATCACGGCCACCCGCGCGCGGCTCAACGGTCTGGCCAAGCGGTTCCGCTTCGTCGCCTCGGCCGCCATGCCCACGACCTCGTCTTCCGCTATCACGAAGCCCGTGACCCCGCCGATCAGGACCGGCTCCTGACCTGGCCCGCCGAGCGGCCTGTGACCTGGTTGGACGAGGTCGTCGCCGCGAACGGAGCAGCCGTTCCCCGGGTAAGGGAACGGTAAAGCGCCCCCGCTCGTTACCTCAGACATGACAGCTATGACCCCAGGCTCGAACATCCCTCTGTCGGCCGCCCGTGTGACGGTGGACGTCTCCGCACCGGTGCGGCTCGACGTGTCGGGCCTGCTGCTCACCGCCGACGGCAAGGTGCGCTCCGACGACGACTTCATCTTCTACAACCAGCCCGCCGGGCCGGGCGTGACGTACACGTCCGGTGGCGGCGCGGCGCCCGACGCGGTCACGGTGGACACCGCCGCTGTGCCGCCGGACATCGAGAAGATCGTGGTCACGGCCAGCCCGGACGCGGCCGGCCAGACCTTCCAGGGCATCGAGCCGACGGCCACGATCCGGGACGCGGACGGCGGCTCGGTCCTGGCCACGTTCACCCCGCCGCAGCTCGGCACGGAGACGGCGCTGGTGGTCGTGGAGATCTACCGGCGGGGCGACCAGTGGAAGGCCCGCGCCGTCGGCCAGGGGTACGCCAACGGACTGGCCGGCATCGCGACGGACTTCGGTGTGACGGTGGAGGAGCCCGCCGCCGCTCCGGCGGCCCCGCCGACGCCCGTCGCGCAGGCGCCGGTCGCGCCGCCCGCCCCGGCCGCTCCGCCCGCCCCGGTGCCCGGCGCCGGGAAGATCAACCTGGACAAGGGCCGGGTCAGCCTCCAGAAGAACCAGACCGTGTCCCTGGTCAAGGGCGGCCGCCCGCTGCTCTCCATGGTGCAGATGGGCCTCGGCTGGGAGCCCGCGTTCCGCGGCAAGGACATCGACCTGGACGCCTCGGTCATCGCCTACGGCCCGCAGCGCAACGCCATCGACAGCTGCTACTTCGGCAAGCTGACGATCCTGAACGGCGCGATCAGACACTCGGGTGACAACCTCACCGGCGAGGGCGGGGGCGACGACGAGGTGATCACGGTCGACCTCGGCCGCCTCCCCCAGGAGGTCACCGGCCTGGTCTTCACGGTCAACTCCTTCTCCGGCCAGAAGTTCACGGAGGTCGCCAAGGCCTACTGCCGCCTGGTGGACGCGGCCACGGGAGAGGAGCTGGTCCGCTTCGACCTCACCCACGCCGAGCCGCAGACGGGCGTGATGATGGCCAAGCTCGTCCGGCAGTTCTCCGGCGAGTGGGACATGACGGCGATGGGCGAGTTCGTGAAGGCACGGACGGTACGGAACATGGTGGAGCCGGGGGCACGGGCGCTGTGACCGCACCGGTCGGAGCGGAGGGACGGCAGCTCCTCCCCCGCTCCGACCCGGCCGGCGGGCCACCCGGCGGGCATCGCCTCCGCAGGCCTCGGCTCCGCGGGCACCGGCTCCACAGGCGTCAGTTCCGCCGCCGCCCACGCTCCCGTACGCCGATCCACCAGCACACGGCGGCCAGCGGCACAGCGGACAGCGCCGTCAGCCACACCGGTCCGAGCCCGGCCCCGTCGTCCAACGCCTTCCCCAGCACGAGGAAGAGCACCATGTTGTTCCCGGCATGCACCAGACTCGGCACCCAGATCGTGCCGCTGCGCGTGTAGAACCAGACGAGGATCACTTCCTGGAGCTGGAAGGAGAGCGTCCACACCAGCAGCCCCACCAGCACGTTCGAGAAGTCGACGTAGCCGATGAACGCCAGCGGGAAGTGCCACACCGCCCAGATCAGGCCCGTGACGACGGCCGAGGGCACGGGCGCGCCGCTGAACAGCCTGGGCCGCAGATAGCTCGTCCACCCGAACTCCTCACCGCAGTACACCGGGGTGAGGATCAGCGCGACCGCCATCAGACCGAGCAGGGACAGGACTTGGTCGAGGCCGGGGAGAACACCGCCGGGGCCGGACAGGTCCGGGTGCCACAGACCCACGGCGGCCGCGAGGCCCAGGGTGCAGCCGGCTACGGCCGGCGGGCCGATCCACGCCAGCAGGTAGTACCGCCAGGCCTCCCGCAGCCGGAGCCGCAGGCCGGCGTCGGCGAATCCCTCCCGGGTGACCCAGCGGCGGACCACCACGGCCGCGAGCGCCGGCATGGTGAAGGCCGGCAGCTGGAGCAAGGGGTGCAGCGCGGACAGCCCGAGGAGCCCTCTCGCGCACAGCAGCCACAGCCACGTACCGGCGAAGGAGAGCGCGAGAAAGACACTCACGCCTCTCCGCCTCGTCGCCGCGTCGGCTTCGTTCCGGACGGGATGCCGTGTCCCGGTCGTCGTCACCGGCATGTTCACCTCTCGGTCTCGGGTCGCTCAACCACCGCCGCCCGTCGGGCACTTGCTCTCCGGAGCGGCGGGGACAACCGTCGCCCGTGACGCGCCGGAGCACATCGCTGCGAGGAGTGAGGTGGTGGTCCCCTCTTCGCGGGAGCTGTCCGGGAGCCAGGTCTGGCTCTTTCGGGGGAGGTGCCCCGCACCGCGTCGTCCGTAGGGTTCGGGACATGCGCACAGTGATCAGGACAGCCATGGTCCGGGCCTGGTGGCGGGGGTGGCTCTTCTCGCTGGCCGGCGCCCTGCTCGCTCTGCCGCCGCTCGCCGTGGCACTGGTGTCGGCACCGCCGGGACGGCCCGCGGCGCTGCGTGTCGCCGGGTTCGCCCTCGGATTCGCCGTCGTGGTGGCGGTCATGGCCCTGCCCGGGGCGGCGAGACGCGGATGCGTTCGCCTGGTCAACGGGCTTCTTGCCGCGGGCGTGCCGGCGCCCCTGGAGCCGGCGCGCTCGCCCTGGGCCGGGCGACTGCGCACAGCGGCCTGGCTCCTGCTGCACCTGACCGTCGGCCCGGCGGTCGCCTTCCTCACGCTGCTCTGGATGTTCGCGGGCCTCACGTTGCCCGCGGCATGGCTGGGCGACGGCGGTGACGTGGCCGTCCTGGTCGGCACCGTTCCCGCACCGCACGGCTGGCGGGGCGCGTGGACGCTGCCGGCCGGGGCCCTGTGCCTGGCGACGGCCGGTTGCCTCGCGGCCTGGAGTGCGGCGGCGCTGCGGCGGGCGGCCCGTCTCCTGCTCGGCCACGGTCCGGCCGAGCGCCTCGCCGACGCCGAGGAACGGATGAGGACGCTGGCGGTGCGCAACCGCCTCGCCCAGGACCTGCACGACTCGATCGGGCACACCCTGACGTCCTCCACCATCCAGGCGGCCGCCGCGCTGGAGCTGTGGGAGCAGGACCCGGAGGCGGCCCGACGTGCCGTCAGCACCATCGAGGAGACCTCACGCGCGGCGATGGACGACCTCGACCACGTCGTCGGCATCCTGCGGGAGGAGCCGGGAACCGCGCGGCCGCAGGCCACCCTCGCGGACCTCGGCACGCTGGCCGGGCAGGTCCGGGCCGCGGGTGCCTCGCTCACCCTGGAGACGGAGGGCGACCTGGCCCGGGTGCCCGCCACGGTCTCCCGGGAGGCCTATCGCATCGTCCAGGAGGCGCTGACCAATGCGCTCAAGCACGGTACGGGGACCGGGATCCGCGTCCGTGCGGCCGTACGGGAGGGCCGTCTCCGGCTGGAGGTGACCAACCCCGCCGTCACGCCGGCGGACCCGGACGGCCTGCCGGGCCGGCGCGGGCACGGGCTGGCCGGGATCGAGGAACGGGTGGGACTCCTGCGCGGCGCGATGTCGGCCGGGCCGGCGCGGGACGGCCGCTGGCACGTCGACGTCGACCTCCCGCTACGGTCGAGCCCATGACCTTCACCGATGCGTCCACGGCACCGGCGGCGGGCTCGGCACCGGACGGCGAACCGCCCGTGACCGTGGTCGTCGTCGACGACGAGGAGCTGACCCGGGCCGGTCTGCGCACCCTGCTCGACGCCCGACCGGGGATCGACGTGGTCGGCGAGGCGGCGGACGGCACCGAGGTGCTGCCCCTGGTGACACGGCTGCGGCCCGATGTGGTGCTCATGGACGTGCGCATGCCCCGGCTGAACGGCATCGAGGCGACGAGGCTGCTGCGCGCGGAGCTGTCGGACCCGCCGAAGGTCGTGGTCATCACGACCTTCGAGAACGACGAGTACGTCTGGGAGGCGCTGCTGGCCGGCGCGGCGGGCTTCATCCGCAAGCGTGCCCCCTCGGCGGAGATCGCCCAGGCGATCCGCTTGGTGGCCGGCGGCGACACCCTGCTGTTCCCGGACACGCTGCGCCGGCTCGCCGGCCAGCACTTCGCGGCCGCGCCGGCCGGGCCGGGTCGCGCGGACCACAGGGCGGCGGCCCTGACCAACCGGGAGCGGGAGATCCTGCGGCTGATGGCCCGGGGCCTGTCCAACCAGCAGATCTCCGGGCGGCTGACGGTCAGCCTGGAGACGGTCAAAACGCATGTGGGCAACGTCCTGGCCAAGCTGAACGCCAACAACCGCACGCACGCGGTGGTGGTCGCCTACGAGACGGGCGTCCTCGTACCGGGAGCGGCGACGGCGGACGACGACCCGGCGCGTCCTCACCCCGCCGGCCGCAACCCCTCCGTCAGCAACGCCAGGTAGCGCCGGATCTCCCGCCCCTGCCCGTTCGCCAGCTCCGAGGCGGTGGCCACCCCGTGCGCCAGCCGCAGCAGCTCGATCGGCTCCAGGTCGGCGCGGAGCACCCCCTCCGCCTGGGCCGCCTCCACCAGCCGGGAAGCCGCGCCCTTGACCGTCGTACCGCAGGCCGTCAGCGCGGCCGAGCTGCCGTCCGTGACCGCCGAGCCCAGCAGGGACTTCATCCCGCGCACCTGGATCGTGGCGACGCACAGCTCGTTCAGCCACTCCATCAGCGCCTCGCCCGGCGGCAGTTCCCGGGCCAGCTCGTCGGCCCGGCTCCCCAGCGCCTCGATCCGGTCCACGTAGGCGGCCTCCAACAGCGCCTGCCGTGTGGGGAAGTGCCGGTAGAGGGTGCCCGAGCCGACGCCCGCCCGCTTGGCGATGTCGTCGAGTGACGCGTTCTCCCCATGCTCGGCGAAGGCCTCCGCCGCCACCTTCAGCAATCGCTCGTAGTTGCGCCGAGCGTCCGCGCGCATGGGCCTGACCTGCGTCATCCAGTTACTCCTTGCAAACCGGGGACTCTCTCCGTATTTTATCGAGCACTAAACGGAGACAGTCCCCGCTTATCGCCGTGTGCTCCGCGGACAGCCCGTGCCGCTGCCCGTGTGTGCCGTCGCGCCCGGGGACGTCCAGACCGGGAGAACGCCATGTCTGCGCCGTCCAGCCCGTCCGCACCGTCCGCCACCGCCGACGCCACCTCCGCACCCTCGCCTCCCGCGCGCCTCGGCACCACCCTCCTCGTCATCGTCACCGCCTACCTGATGGTCGGCGTCGACTCCACCGTCGTCAACGTGGCACTGCCCGACATCGCACAGGGCCTGCACTTCAGCCGGACCGGCCTGTCCTGGGTGCTCAACGCCTACACGCTCGCCTTCGGCGGCCTGCTGCTGCTCGGCGGGCGGATCGGGGACATCGTCGGCCGCCGCCGCACACTCGCCGCCGGTGCCCTGCTGTTCGCCCTGTCCTCCCTGCTCGGCGGCCTCGCCACCGAGGGCGGCTGGCTGCTCGCGGCCCGCGCGCTCCAGGGACTCGGCGGCGCCCTGATCGCGCCCAGCACCCTCGCCCTGATCACCACCAGCTTCCCCGAGGGACCCCGCCGCCACCACGCCCTGAGCGTCTACTCCTCCATGGCCGGCATCGGCGGCTCGGTCGGCCTGGTCCTCGGCGGCCTGCTCACCTCCTGGGCCTCCTGGCGCTGGGCCCTGCTCATCAACGTCCCCATCGGCCTCGCCCTCGTCCTCGCCCTGCCCCGCTTCGTCACCGAGACCCCGCGCCACGCGGGCCGCTTCGACCTCGCCGGCGCACTGACCGGGACGGCCGGGACGACCTCGCTGGTATACGCGTTCATCCGGGCCTCGGAGACGGGCTGGAGCGACACCCGGGCCCTGCTCGGCTTCATCGCGGCGGCCGCGCTGCTGGCCGGCTTCGCGCTGGTCGAGGCCCGGGCCGACCAGCCGGTCATGCCGCTCGGCCTGTTCTCCGACCGCAACCGGGCGGGCGGCTACGCGAGCATCCTGCTGCTGCCCGCGGGCATGTTCGGCGCCTTCTACTTCCTCACCCTGATCTGCCAGCAGGTCCTGGACTACAGCCCGTTGCGCGCGGGCTTCGCCTTCCTGCCGATGACCCTGGTGATGTTCACGACCGTACGGCTGGTGCCCCGCCTGCTGGCCCGGTTCGGCACCAAGCCGGTGCTGCTGACGGGGATGACGCTGGTCGCCGCCGGCGCCGGCTGGCTGTGGCGGCTGGGGCCCGGGGACGGCTATGCGGCCGGACTGCTCGGCCCGCTGCTGCTGTTGGGGCTGGGGGTGGGTCTGAGCTTCATGCCGCTCAACGCGACGATCCTGTCCGCCGTCGAGCCCCGGGAGGCGGGTGCTGCCTCCGGCCTGCTGCAGACCCTGCAGTGGCTGGGCGGCACGGTGGGACTGTCCGTCCTGGTCACGGTGTACGGCACGGCGACCCGGCACAGCACCGGATCGCCGGACGCCGTCCTCACCCATGGGGCGGCCCGCGCCTTCGGCGTCGGCGCGTTGATCGCCCTGGCCGCGCTGGTGGTCGCGGCATCGGTGATCACCGGCCGGCGCGGGCCCGCCCGCAACGTCTAGAACAGGGCGCTGTAGGCGTTGAGCGCGGGCTGTCCGCCGAGGTGGGCGTAGAGCACGGTCGAGTCCGCGCCGATCTCGCCGCGCTCGACGAGGTCGACGAGCCCGGCCATGGACTTGCCCTCATAGACGGGGTCGGTGACCATGCCCTCGGTCCGCGCGGCGAGCCGCATGGCGTCCAGGGTGGTCTCGTCGGGGACGCCGTAGATCCCCGCGTGGTACCGCTCGTCCAGCTCGACGGTCAGCTCGCCCTTCACGCCGATGAGTTGCCCGGTGGCGTGGGCGATCCGGGCGATCTGCTCGCGGGTGCGGGCGGGCTCGGCCGAGGCGTCGATCCCGAGCACCCGGCGCGGCCGGCCACCCGCCTCCTGAAGCGCACCGAACCCGGCGACCATGCCCGCCTGGGTCGACCCGGTGACCGAGCACACGATCACCGTGTCGAAGAAGACGCCCAACTCCGCTTCCTGCTCGGCGACTTCATGGGCCCAGCGGGCGAAGCCGAGGCCGCCGAGCGGGTGGTCGGAGGCGCCGGCCGGGATGGCGTACGGCTTCCCGCCCGCCTCCTCCACGTCCCGCAGCGCTTTCTCCCAGCTCTCCTTGAACCCGATCCCGAACCCGGCCCGCACCAGCCGCACCTCGGCCCCGGCGAGCCGGCTGATCAGGATGTTGCCCACCTTGTCGTACACGGAGTCCGGCCACTCCACCCAGCTCTCCTGCACCAGCACGCACTTGAGCCCGGCACGGGCGGCGACGGCGGCGACCTGGCGGGTGTGGTTGGACTGCACCCCGCCGATCGAGACGAGCGTGTCGCAGCCCTGCGCGAGCGCGTCGGCGACCAGGTACTCCAGCTTGCGGGTCTTGTTCCCGCCGTAGGCGATCCCGGAGTTGCAGTCCTCCCGCTTGGCCCACAGGGCGGCGCCGCCGAGGTGGCCGGTCAGGCGCTCCAGGGGGTGCACGGGCGAGGGGCCGAACAGCAGCGGATAGCGGGCGTAGGACGACAGGGACACGGGACCTCCAGGTCAGTCGGGGTCGGCCAGGTCTGCGAGGGTGCGCCAGATGTCGGCGGTGACCCGGACCGCGCCGTCCGTGTCACCGTCGGCGCAGGCCTCGATCAGCCGCTCGTGCAGCCCGGCCGAGCGGCAGGAGCCGCCCTCGCCGAAGCGCTGCCTCTCCAGGCGGCGGATGAGCGGGGTGTAGCGGGCGACGGTCGCGGCGGCCGCGCGGTTGCCGCTCACCCGGACCAGGACGTCGTGCAGCTCGTCGTCGGCACGCAGGGCCTCGTCCACGTCACCCGTGCGCATGGCGGTGGCGAACCGGTCGTTGGCCGCGCGCATCTCCTCCAGGTCCGCGTCCCGCAGCCGGGGTACGGCGACCCGGGTGACCAGTTCGTGCAGGGCGCCGACCACCGCCGCCGCGTCCCGTACGTCGGCGGCGACGAGCGGGGTGACCCGGGTGTAGCTCTGCGGCTTGCTCTCCAGCAGCCCCTCGTCCACGAGCCGGGCGAAGGCCTCGCGCACGGGCGCCCGGGACAGTCCCAGCCGCTCGGCCAGGTCGGCGTCGCGCACCACCGCGCCGGGCTCGATCTCCCCGGCCACGATGGCGTCCCGGATGGCCGCGTAGGCGCGGTCCCGGAGCAGGGTGCGGGGTACGGGTCGCAGCGTCTCCACGAACTGAAATGTTAGATATCAATGCCGGGGCAGGCAAGGGAGCAGACGGCGGACAAGGGAGGAGCAGACAAGGGTGTGCCCGCACCCCCCGTGGAGGTGCGGTCCACGATCAAGGCCTGCCGCGGGTCAGGCCGCCCACGGCCAGCGGGAGTCACGCGCGTCCTCCAGCAGGGACACCATCCGGAAAGCCGAGTCCGACAGGCCGCCGAACGTGTGCCGGTTGCCCGTGCCCGACGGCCCGTGGCCCGCCCGGTAGCCCTCCAGGTTCCAGGTGTAGACCGGGATGCCGGACGGGATCTGGGCGGTCGGGTCGCCGTGCTGGTGCGGGGCGTACTGCTCGTCGGTGACGATCAGCACCCGGTCGTGCTTCCGGTAGTGCCGGCGTACGGCCTCGGTGGTGTCGGTGCCGCCCAGGTTGCCGAAGCGCTCCAGGATCCTCAGCACCGACTCGCCCTTGCGGAACTCCACCTTCGCGCTGGTCGAGCCGAACTCGACGAGGTCGGCGTCCGCCGCCCGCAGCGCGAGCGCGGTGCCGAAGATCGCCGCCGCGTCGGCCCGGGTGAGCTGGGCGCGCTCGGACACCTGCGACCAGAACATCGAGCCCGACCGGTCGACCAGCACCAGCGTGCGGCCCGGCAGCGCGGGCACGTTGGCCAGCGAGTGACCGAGCGCCTGCTCCAGCGGGTACGCCCAGCGCAGCGAGGGCGCGTGCCGGTAGGCGGCCAGGTAGCGGAAGGGGAACTGCCGCGAGCGTGCCACCTGCTCCGGGTCGCTGATCTTCGCCGCGACCCGGGCGGCGACCTCGTCCGAGACCCCGGCCTCGTCGAAGTTCCGCAGGTTGCGGACCAGCGCCATCGCGCCCATGGACGGGATCACGGCCTCCCAGGCCGCCTGGTCCATCGGGCCCTGCAGCCAGCCGGCCAGCGCCTCCCAGGTGACACCGGCCGCCGCGAGCCGCTCCACACCGCCGGGCGCGGTGACGACGGCCCGCCGCTGCTCGACGGGCAGCGCCATCAGCTCGCGGTGCGCGGTGAGCAGCGGGCTGGACGCGGGCGGCACGGCGGTGTCCGGGTTGTGCCGCCGGTCGAGGGCGTACCGGAACAGCTCGCCCTGCCACGGCTTGTCCGGGTCGGGCGCCGCGTGCACCAGGTTGAGGATGTCGCCGTAGCGGTAGCCCTTGGACGCGGTGTCGTACTTGAGCAGCGACTTGGCGTGGTACAGCCGTCGTACGGCGTCGGCGACGCCGCGCTTGACCGGCTTGGGGAGGGCGCGTCCGTACGTCGCCGTCCAGTAGGCGAGCAGCTCGCCGGGCTCGTCCGGGCGCTGGAGCACGGAGTCCACGACCTGCCGGTTGGACGGGCCCGCGGTCGCGCCCGCGGTCAGCCGGGCGTGCACGTACTCGGCGGCGCCCACGATCGAGGCCGTCCGCATGTTGCCCTCGCCGCGCAGCCAGCCGAGCAGGCCGGCCGTCCACTCCGGGTCGCTGACCGCGAGGTCGCGGACGAGTCGGGTGAACCGGTCGTCGCGGTCGGCGCCGCTCTCGTAGAAGGTGTCCTTCGAGACGAAGTTGGAGACCGCGAGAAGGAAAAGCTCGGAACGCGGATCGCGCTCCTGGCCCCGGCCGCCCTCGTAGGTCCGCAGGATGCGGCCCGTCGATGTCACCGCCGACTTCAGCTGCGCCTTGGCGACACGCGTGTTGAATCGCGCCATGGTGAATTCCCCCGAATTCATTCGAGTTTCGGAGGGAGGCACAGCAAATGGAGGGTGTCCGAGATCGGGATCGGCGGCGGACTTTAGTCAGATGCTCTATCCATTGAGCTACACCGACCCGAAGCCGATGACGGGAGTCGAACCCGCAACCTTCTGATCCCATTGAAGTAACCGCTGCCTGCGCACCGGACACCCACCATGTGCTGCGCCTCCCGAGATCAATTCGGCGGCGGTCATGGGTTCTCTTTGGAAAAGAAGTAACCGCAGCCTGCGCACCGGGAGGTGCATGAAGTTTTCGGTGTCCAGAGATCGAGGTCGGCGGAACCGACGGTTGGTGCTCTGCCGCTGAGCTACACCGGCCCGTAGAGCCGGTGGCGGGATTCGAACCCGCGGCCTCCCCATTAAGAGTGGAAGTAGGTCCTGCCTTCGCACCTGGACGTGCATCACTCTAGGAGGGGAGCCGCGGGACGAGCGAGCGAATTAATCACCGCCCGGAGGTCAGTCGCACTTCTGCCGCTTCCAGGGGCCGGTGATGGCGAGCATGATGCCGGGCTCCTGGATGTTGGCGAACAGGGTGCGGCCGTCGGGCGAGAAGGTGACGCCGGTGAACTCGCTGTACTCGGGCTTCTCCGCGGTGCCGATGTTCAGGTCGTTGCGGGCGATGGGGTACGTGCGGCCGCTCTCCGTCGCGCCGAACAGGTGCTGGATGCCCTCGCCGTCCTCGGCGATGACCAGGCCGCCGTACGGGGAGACGGTGATGTTGTCCGGGCCGTCGAAGTTGCCGTTGTCGGCGGACGGGTCCGGGTTGACGCCGAGGAGGACCTTGAGGGTCAGGGTGCGGCGCTTGGGGTCGTAGAACCAGACGGCGCCGTCGTGCTGGACGGGGCTCTCGGTGCGGGCGAAGGAGGAGACGATGTAGGTGCCGCCGTCACCCCACCACATGCCCTCGAGCTTGCGGGCGCGGGTGACCTGGCCCTCGGTGAACTGCTTGCGGACGGAGGTCGTCTTCGCGTCGCGGTCCGGGACGTCCACCCAGTCGACGCCGTAGACGGTGCCGATCTTCGTCGCGCGGGAGAGGTCGTCGATGAACTTGCCGCCGGAGTCGAAGCACTTGAAGGCCTGCAGGACGCCCGCGTCGTCGGCGAGGGTGCGCAGCTTGCCGCGGCCGTGGCGGAAGCCCTCCGGCGGGGTCCAGCGGTAGAGCAGGCCGTTGGGGCCGGCCGCGTCCTCGGTGAGGTACAGGTGGCCGCGCTTGGGGTCGACGACGACGGCCTCGTGGGCGTAGCGGCCGAGCGCCTTGACGGGCTTGGGGTCGCGGTTGGCCCGGCGGTCCTCGGGGTCGACCTCGAAGACGTAGCCGTGGTCCTTGGTCATGCCGTTCTGGCCGGCCTTGTCCTCGGTCTCCTCGCAGGTCAGCCAGGTGCCCCACGGGGTGTTGCCGCCCGCGCAGTTGGTGGAGGTGCCGGCGATGCCGACCCACTCGGCGACATGGTCGCGACGCACCTCGACCACCGTGCAGCCACCGGAGGCGGCGGGGTCGTAGACGAGGCCCTCGGTGAGCGGGACCGGGTACTTCCAGTTGGCGCGCGGGCCCTTCAGCTCGTGGTTGTTGACGAGGAGGGTGGCGCCGCGGGGGCCGTCGAAGGTGGAGGTTCCGTCGTGGTTGGACGGGGTGAACTCACCCGACTCCAGCTGGGTCTTGCCGCTGTAGGTGATGACCCGGTACGTGAAGCCCTCGGGCAGGGCGAGGATGCCGTCCGGGTCGGGGAGCAGCGGGCCGTAGCCGACGCCGTGGTGCCCGTGCGCCGACTCGCCGTCCACGGTCTCGATGTCGTCCGTGGCGGCGAGGGCGTTCGGGGCGGTGGCGAGGGCGCCCACACTGCCCGCCAGTGCGACTCCGGCACCGGTGATCGCGGATTTTCTGGCGAAGTCCCTGCGGGTGAGCGACATGGTGTCTCCTGTGACGGTGGGCGTGCCGTGGTGGAGGGTGGCGGCCTCTCTGCGGCGCTCACGCTCCCGCCATCTTTTGAACGGCGGTTGAACACCGGGCTACTTCAGAGACCCCTGTTCCATGAATCCGTATGCACAGCCCCATGGCCGTCCAAAACACCGGCCATGTCGTTCCCCGGAGACACCAGCTCTTTTCCGCCGCGACCGACGAGTCCGCTCAACCCCAACGAGACCGCTCAACCCCGACAAGCCGGCCCAGCACCGACGAGTCCGCTCAACCCCCGTGTGCCGACCGCGCCTTGAACGCCGCCTTCCGCGCCTCCTTGGCCACCTTCTTGTCCGGGTGCAGCCGCCCCATCGCCTCCAGCACCTCCGCGGTGGCGGGATGCTCCACCCGCCAGGCCGCCGCGAAGAACCCGCTGTGCTGTTCGGCCAGGCCCTCCACCAGCGCCTGCAGCTCCTCGGAGTTGCCCTCGGCGGCCAGCTGCGCAGCCACCGTGTCGATGGTCAGCCAGAAGACCAGTTCCTGCGAGGGCGCGGGCACACCGGAGGCGCCGCGCTCGCTCAGCCACACCCGGGCGAGCCCGCCCAGTTCGGGGTCGTCCAGCACCTCCCGCAGCGCGGGCTCGGCCTCCAGGCCGACGAGGGACAGCGCCTGCTGGCAGCGCAGCCTGCGCAAGGGCGCCCCGGCATCGGCACCCCGCGCCGCGGCCAGCAACTCCCGTGCCGCGGCGAGCGGTTCCCGCCGGACCAGCCACTGTTCGGTCTCCGCCTGGGCCGCGGACTGCCCGAAGTGGGCGGTGCCGTCGAGCAGCACGTCCGCGCCCTTGTCGGAGAGTTCACCGACCGCGGGCGCCTCGAACCCGGCCTCCAGCAGTCGCGCCCGCAGCCCGTACGCGCCGAGCGGGGTCAGCCGGACCATGCCGTAGCGGGAGACGTCGGTGTCGTCCACCGGCGCCGAGGGCTCCTCCTCCGCATCGCCCATCAGCTCCTCGTCCACCGGCCGGTACTCCACCAGACCGACCGGCTCCAGCATCCGGAACTGGTCGTCGAGGCGCATCATCGCGTCGGAGACCTGTTCCAGGACGTCGTTGGTGGGCTCGCCCATGTCGCTGGGGACGATCATCGAGGCGGCGAGGGCGGGCAGCGGCACCGGAGTCTCACCGGGGCCGTCCTCACTGACGGTCAGCAGATAGAGGTTGCCGAGGACGCCGTCGAGGAACTCCGCCTCGGCCTCCGGGTCCCAGTCGAGTGACGAGAAATCGACCTCGCCGCCCTCGTCCAGCGCGTCGACCAGACCGTCCAGGTCGGGCACGCTCGCGTCCGCGAGGACGGTCTCCAGGGCCGCCAGCCAGACGGCGAGCACGTCGTGCGGGGTGCCGCCGGTGAGCAGCGCGAGTTCCTCCCCCGCGGCGACGGTCCCGGCCTCCTCGTCCACGATCTCGACCAGCCCGGCGTCCACGGCCACCCGCCAGGCCTCGCTCGCGAGCGCGGCGGCGTCGTCCCCGCTGAGTCCGAGCAGGTCGGCGGCGGCCGGAAGCTGTTCCTCCAGCAGCCCGCCGCCGGCGTCCACGCGGGTGTCGGGCCCGGCCCAGCGGGCCAGGCGGGCGGCACGGGAGAGCAACGGCGTGGACAGCGCGGCCCGCGCCAGCTCCGCTTCGGGGTGCAGCCGTACGGGCGGCAGGGGGGAGCTGTCTGACATCGGCTGGTTCTCCTCGGGCCATGAAAGGACTCAGCCGCTCAGCCTAGACGGATTTGGACCCATGCCGCCCGGTTCATCTCTCCTTCAGCGCTCGTACATGGCCGAAACCTTGACAACTCCCGGGCGCAGGCAGGAGATTGACGCGCGTAGAAGTTGGGGGGACAACTGTTCACTCTGCTCTACGCGTGTCACGCAGGGCTACGTGCCCCGCACGCTTCCGTCACCACCTCGTCCCGGCGCTCATGTACGCCCCCGGAGGGATTCCCTTGCCGAGCAGGTCTTCCGCGCGCCTCGCCGCGCTCACCGTCGCCGCCGTCTGTTCCGCCGCGTCGGCCGTCGTCCTCACCTCGCCCGCGCACGCCGACTCGGTGCGCATCCACGACATCCAGGGCACGACGCGAATATCGCCGTTCGCGGGCCAGAAGGTCACGGACGTGCCCGGCATCGTCACGGCCACGCGCACCTACGGCTCCTCCAGAGGCTTCTGGATCCAGGACCCGACCCCGGACGACAACCCGGCCACCAGTGAGGGCGTGTTCGTCTTCACCAGCTCGACGCCGAAGGTCGCCGTCGGCGACTCGGTCACGGTGACCGGCACGGTCTCCGAGTACGTCCCGGGCGGCGCCTCCTCCGGCAACCAGTCGGTGACGGAGATCACCAAGCCGACGGTCACCACCGTCTCCACGGGCAACGCGGTCCCGGCCCCGGTCGTGATCGACGAGGACTCGGTGCCGGACACGTACGCCCCGCAGGGCGACACCGCCGCCGCCGGCTCCATCAACGGCCTGGCCCTCGACCCCTCGGCGTACGCCCTGGACTACTACGAGTCCCTGGAGGGCATGAACGTCCAGGTCGAGGACGCCCGTGTGGTCACCGCCACCGACCCCTACAGCGAGCTGTGGGTCACGGTGAAGCCGTGGGAGCACCGCAACCGCCGCGGCGGCACGGTCTACGGCTCCTACGAGTCGCAGAACACCGGCCGGCTGCAGATCCAGTCGCTGGGTGCGACCGCCGACTTCCCGAAGGCGAACGTCGGCGACAGCCTGGAGGGCACCACCACCGGCCCGCTGGACTTCAACCAGTTCGGCGGCTACACCCTGGTCGCGAGCAAGCTCGGCACGCTGGAGAGCGGCGGCCTGGAGCGGGAGACCACGCAGAAGCAGACGCGCGGCGAGCTGGCGGTGGCGACCTACAACGTCGAGAACCTCGACCCGTCGGACGCCACCTTCGACAAGCACGCCGCCGCGATCGTGAACAACCTGCAGTCGCCCGACATCGTGTCCCTGGAGGAGATCCAGGACAACAACGGCGCCAAGGACGACGGCACGGTCGACGCGAGCGAGACCGTGAACAAGCTGATCGACGCGATCGTCGCGGCGGGCGGCCCGAAGTACGACTGGCGCTCGATCAACCCGGTCAACGACCAGGACGGCGGCGAGCCCGGCGGCAACATCCGCCAGGTCTTCCTGTTCAACCCGGAGCGGGTGTCCTTCGTGGACCGCGCGGGCGGCGACTCCACCACCGCCGTCGGCGTCACCAAGGTGCACGGCAAGGCGCAGCTGACGCTCTCACCGGGCCGGATCGACCCGGACAACGCGGCCTGGAAGAGCAGCCGCAAGCCGCTGGCCGGCGAGTTCGTCTTCCGCGGCAAGACGGTCTTCGTGATCGCCAACCACCTCAACTCCAAGGGTGGCGACCAGGGTCTGACCGCGCAGTACCAGCCGCCGGTGCGCAGCTCGGAGATCCAGCGCCACGCGCAGGCGACCGAGGTGAACGCGTTCGTCAAGGACATCCTGTCCGTGCAGAAGAACGCGAACGTCATCGCGCTCGGCGACATGAACGACTTCGAGTTCTCCGAGACCGCGAAGATCCTCGAGGGCGACGGCGAGCTGTGGTCGGCGATCAAGTCGCTGCCGAAGAGCGAGCGTTACACCTACGACTACCAGGGCAACCAGCAGGTCCTGGACCAGATCCTGGTCAGCCCGGCGATCCGGCGCGGCTGCGACTTCGAGTACGACAGCGTGCACATCAACTCGGAGTTCAACGACCAGATCTCCGACCACGACCCGCAGGTGCTGCGGTTCCGTCCGTAACTCCCCTCAGGACCGGCTGAACACGCCGTTCAGCCAGTCCTGCCAGGCGGTCTCGTTCGCCTCGGCATCGGCGTCCGGCGCGAAGTCGTGCACGCTGATGCCGAGCGGAGCGCCCCAGTGGCCGCGGCCGAAGAAGCGGATGAGGGCGCTGTCGGTGCGCAGGCCGATGAAGTACGGGTTGCGGTAGTCGAGTACGGCGTCCAGGGTCCGCCCGCCGGGCCCCTGGGCGCTGACCTTCGTGCCCGCGGCCGTGTCGTCCGCGAGGCCGAGCGCGCGGGCGACGGCGGCGAGCGCCCGCGGGGTCTGCGAGGCCGCGGGCCCCTGCAGCTGGGCGAAGGTGACCGGGCGGGGCGCGAAGTGCGTGAGGTACTCGCACAGCGTGTGCAGGTAGAAGTTGGTGTGCTTGCTCGCGCCGTCGTACTGGTTGTTCCAGTCGTCGGTGAAGATGCCGCTGTGGACGTAGCGCACCCAGGCGCGGCGGCCCTCGTCGCGGGGCTCGATCGTGTAGTCGAGCTGGTTGAGCGACTGGATAGGGAAGCCGACGTCCTCGCTGCGGTTGGTGTAGCGGTGGGGCGGGTCCCAGGCGGTGACGCTGGACCCGAAGGGGCCGCTGCCGCCCACCCGGGGCTCGGGCGGGTCCATCGGCCAGAGGTAGCCACCGGTTCCGGTGGTGATCGCCTCCCACACCTTCTCCGGCGGGACGTCGACCTCGAACTCGCGGACGATCTCGAATTCCTTGGACATGGCGGGCTCTCCTGCTGACTACTGTTCCAGTTCGGGGGCGGGCTGGTCCTTGACCGTGGGGTGGAGGGCGACGACGATCCGGTGGTCGCGGCCGCCCTCGGCGTCGGGGGCGTCGTACTTGCGGATCAAGGCACTCACGCCCGCCGTCAGCTCCTGCACGAAGGCCGCGCGGTCGGCGGCGGAGGCGAAGCGGACCTCGCCGTCCAGGGCGTAGGTCGCCAGCTGCTTGCGGGCCTTCGCGGCACCGGTGATCAGCGCGCCGACGTCCCGCACCAGGCGGGCGCCGAGCGCGAGCAGCCAGCGCGCGGAGAGCTGGTCACGGAAGCGGTCCGGGTCCGGCTGCACGGGGGCGAGCGCGGCCGGCGAGATGACGTACGACGCGGCGGTCGCGCGCATCAGCCGCTCGGTGACATTGCCCTTGCGGCGCTCCCCGGCCAGCTCGACCAGGCCGTGCCGCTCCAGCGCCTTGAGGTGGTAGTTCACCTTCTGCCGGGGCAGTCCGACCTGCCCGGCCAGCATCGTCGCCGACGCCGGTCCGGCGGCCAGCTCGGCGAGCAGCCTGGCCCGTATCGGGTCGAGCGATACGACTGCTGCCTCGGGGTCCTCGATCACGGTCACGTCCAGCATGCGTCCACCCTCTCACCGAAAACTTTTCTTGTCCAGATGGGCAGAGTTTTCGGTGGGAGGGTGTGCGGAACCCCCGCGTCGCCGGCGGGCCGGGGCGCGCTCAGTGACGCCGGCGGGCCGGGGCGCGCTCAGTGGTGCCGGCGGCGCAGCACGCCCGCCGTGGCCAGGGCGGCACCCGCCGCGCCCGCGATCAGCAGGGGGCGCGGGTGTGCGGCGGCGCTCGTGCGCAGCTGGACGGTCATGGCGCCGGCCTTGTCCTTCAGGTCGGCGGCCCGGGTGGACGCCCGGCCCTTCACATCGGCCCGGTCCCGCCACTGGGTGACGGTGTGGCCGAGCCGGCTGCGGGTCTGTTCGAACTGGTGCCGCAGCTCGTCGGGGCCCTTGGCGCCCGAGCCGTGCGGGATCCTGTGCTTCATCGGTGTGCCCTTTCCCTGATCACATCGCCGACAGGGTGTTCCGCCTCCTCTCCGTGCGGAACCTCCGGGTACCCCCACCGAAGACCGTCAGTCGCCCTCCGCTCCCCCGGCCCCGCGTTCGCCGAGCCGGGCGAGTTGGGTCTGGAACCAGTCGAGCCTGGCCTGCAACAGGGCGGCCTCCGCGACGAGTTCGGGTACGCCCAGTTCACCGTCGGCCGTCAACCCGGCGTCAGCAGCTGCCGCACCGCCGACGCCCGCGACCACCCGCAGACCCTCCCCGGCCAGCCGGGCGAATCCGGCGAGCGAGACGGACGTACGACCCCGCACACAGCCCGCGCACGCGGGGGCGAGGCCCCGCCAGCCGGGTCTGCCCCAGTCGTCGTCGGCGGCCAGTGCGACCGCGGTGGCACCGCAGGCGCAGGGACCGACGGTCGCCGTGCGCACCCGCTGGCGGGCGTAGCGGAAGCCGCGCTCGAAGCGGATGTAGGCGCCGAGCACGGAGACTTCGAGCAGGACCGCGGCCCGGTGTTCGGCCGCGCACAGCAGCGCCTCGGCGGTCGCGCGGTCGTGCACGCAGTGGAAGCCGCAGTCGCACAGGCGCGCGGGCGAGCGGTGTCGGCGCCCGTAGACGCAGGAGGCGTCGTCGAGCACGCCGTACGGCAGCGCGCTGCCCAGTGACACGCCGGTGAACCCGGCCCGGGTGCCGTCCTGGGACAGCACCGGGCGGGCGATCTTGTATCCGGTCGGCGGCTCCGTCGGGCGTTCGGCCGGGAGCCGCAGCCTCATCGGGCCGCCGGTACCTCTTCGCGGGCCGGCTCGGCCGGTGCGCTGAGGGTGGTCTCCTCGGGGAGCCGCGGCTCCTCCTCGTGGACGAGCGGCCGCTCCTCGGCGACCCCGGTGGCCAGTGCCTTGCCGAGCTTCATGGTGCCTCCCAGGACCGACGTTGACCCCCATAGTGACCCACGCGGGGCCGGGTTGCACATAGGGCCTTCAGCCGTCCGCCCCCTCAATTCATCAGCGATGCTTAGCAATACCTCTTAGAAGAATTAAGTAGAGCTTCACCGTTGCCGTGCCGAGACTACTCCCATGACGACTCGACGCCGGCCCTTCGGCCGCACGCTCTGCGCGATGATCACCCCGTTCACCGAGGCGGGCACGCTCGACGTGGAGGGGGCGCGGCGGCTGGCCGGCCGGCTGGTGGCGGAGGGCTGCGACGGCCTGGTGCTGAACGGCACCACGGGCGAGTCGCCGACCACCACGGACGCGGAGAAGGCGGAGCTGATCGCGGCCGTGCGGGAGACGGTCGGCGACGGTGTCCCGCTGGTCGCGGGCGTCGGCACCGCCGACACCCGGCACACGATCGAGCTGGCCCTCGCCGCCGAGAAGGCGGGCGCCGACGGGGTGCTGGTGGTGACGCCGTACTACAGTAAGCCGCCGCAGGAGGCGCTGGAGGCGCACTTCCGCCAGGTCGCCGACGCGAGCGGGCTGCCCGTGATGCTCTACGACATCCCGGGCCGCACGGGCACCCGGATCGAGCCGGAGACGATGATCCGCCTCGCCGGACACCCGCGGATCGTGGCGGTCAAGGACTGTTCCTACGATTTCCTCGGCACCCAGAAGGTGCTGGCGCACACGGAGTTGGCGTACTACGCGGGCTGCGACGAGCATGTCCTCGCGCTGTACGCGGTGGGCGCGGCCGGGTGCGTGAGCACGGTCGCCAACGTCGTGCCGGGCCGTTTCGCGGCCATCCTGGACGCGTTCGACGCGGGGGACACGGCCCGGGCGACCGAACTCCAGCTGCGGGCCACGCCGTTGATCGAGGCGATGATGGGCGCGGGCCTGCCCGGCGCGGTCACCGCCAAGGCGCTCCTCGGTGAACTCGGGCTGCCCGCGGGGCCGGTGCGGGCACCGCTGCTGCCCGCCGGCCGGGAGGCGGCCGACGGGCTGCTGGCGCTCTACGAGGAGCTGGTCAGCGGGTCGCGAACAGCGGATCCCAGCGGCCGTCGCTGAAGTCCTTCGGCGAGCGGAAGCCGCTGAGCGGCTGCACCTTGTCGCTGCCGATGGTGACGAGGACCAGCCGCTGGTGGAACTCGTTGCCGTCGCCGCCGATGCCCCAGGCGATCAGCCGCTTGCCGTCGGCCCAGGCGAGCAGCTGCTGACCGGGCACCGTGGTGACGAACTTGCCGGTGGCGGCGTCGCCGATGGAGGAGGCGATCACCTTGCCGTGCCCGGCGAAGTCGCCCGCCGCGTACTTCCCGTCGGGCGAGAGGCCGGCCTCGACGTACGGCCGCAGGTTCCTCTCCACGGTGGGCGTCTGCACGTCCGTACCGTCGAGGGCGTGGTACTTGCGGCCCGGGTTCTCGGTCAGGGGTTCCCAGAGGTACTTCCCGTCGTGACTGAACTCCAGATCCGTGCGCGGGTTGCCACCCATCCCATATTGGTCCTTCCAGAACGGCAGCTTGTGCCACTGCCCCTCGCCCGAGGCGACGTCGATCACGGTGAACCCGGTCCGGCTGGACACCCGTTGCGGCTCCATCTTGGAGTTGACCTCGACCTTGGCGCTCCAGAAGGCGCGGTCGGGGTTCTTGGCGTAGGTGGTGACGGCCAGCTTGGTCCCGTCCGGCGAGAAGGCGGCCCCGCCGGCGCCCTGCGGCACCGGGATCCACCGCTTGACCTCGCCACTGGCCAGGTCGAGCAGCCCCACCCGGCCGGCGGGCAGCTTCCGCTCCAGTACGGCGGCCGTGCGCGCGCCCGGCGCGACGGTCACGAAGGACCAGCGGTCGTCCTTCTTGTACGTGCCGGTCTTGGGGTCCAGCAGCCGGTAGGTCTGGGTGTAGATCCAGTCCTTGTCCGGCAGCTTCACGGTCTTCAGCGTGCTGTACCCGGCCATGAGGGTGTCCCCGGCGCTGATCACATCGCGCGGCGGCGACTGATCGGGGTGGGCCACGACCCGGCCGTCGGGGACTCCGGCGGGTCGTACGTCCCGGCCACCGCCGTCCAGCATCGGCACACCCACGGCGACGGCGACCACGGCCGCGGCGGACGCGGCGACCCCGGCGATCCGGCGGGTACGACGCCTGCGGCGCAGCACGAACACCCGGTCCGCGAGGTTCGCGGCCGCGGGCTGCGCCTGTCCCGCCATCTCCTTCAGGGAGTCGCGTACCAGTTCCTCGACGTTCACGGACGCACCTCCACGGGCGAGAAGTCACGGGACGGCCGCTGGTCGTTGCCGTCCGGGCCGAACGAGGCCAGCTCGGGCGCGAGCGCACGCAGCCGGGCCAGGGAGCGGTGGGTGGTGGACCGTACGGTGCCGACGGAGCAGCCCAGCAGCCGGGCCACGTCCGCCTCGGGCAGGTCCTCGAAGTAACGCAGCACCAGCACGGTGCGCTGGCGGGCGGTGAGCCGGGACAGCGCGGTACGCAGCACGAGCCGCAGCTCGGCGGTGCCGGACGCGTCCGGGGCCGCGGCGGCCTCCGGCAGCTCGGCGACCGTGACCTCCCGGCGGCGCCACTTCAGCCGCCAGCGGCTGACCTGCTGCCGGTAGAGGATCCGCCGGACATAGGCCTCCGGCTCGTCGATCCGCTGCCACCGCCCGGCCGCCTTGACCAGCGCGTTCTGCAGCAGATCCTCGGCCGCGTGCTGGTCCCCGCCACTGAGCAGGACGGCCGTCTTCAGCAGCGCCGAGGACCTACCGGCCACGAACTGTCGAAAACTCTCCTGCGCTTGGGCATCCATCGTCACCTTCTCTTCCCCCGGGCCGACCTGCTGTCCGGGCCCTGTACCCCAAGTGACGTGCGGGACGGCCCGCCGCTATGCCTGCCCATGACAAAAAAATTCCGCAGCTCGCACGCCCGCGCCGCCCTACCGTGCCCCCGTGACCCGCCCCCTGCTGTTCCTGGATGTCGACGGCCCCCTGAACCCGTACGCGGCCAAGCCGGAACGCCGCCCCGCGGGCTGTACGACGATCCGGGCGTCCGTGCGCCCGGGCCGCCCCCTGCGCGTCTGGCTGAACCCGTCCCACGGCCCGGCGCTGCTGTCGCTCGGCTATGAGCTGTGCTGGGCGACGACGTGGATGGCGGAGGCCAACCGCTGGATCGCGCCGGTCGTCGGGCTGCCCGAGCTGCCGTACGTCGACTTCGGGGACAGCCTCTTCGTCGAGCGGCCGGACGATGGGGGTCCCCCCGCTCGAGCGAAGCCGAGAGTGGGGGAGCACTGGAAGACCGAGGCAATCGTGGCGTACGCGGCGGGTCGCCCCCAGCAGGACTTCGCGGCGCTGGCAGACGCCCTGGGTGGGCTCGTGACACGGCTGTGACAGTCGGCGGACAGCGCCATGACGTTATCGACCCAAACTCGAAGAAAGAGGGCGAAAAGCCGATATCGGACATTTGCCCACTGCTTCCGAGGACGCGAGCAGCGACGACCCAGTCGACCGCCTAAGGATCTCCCATGAGCCTCACCCTCACCACGGCGACCACCGAAGCCCCGGCCCCCGAGCTGGCTCCGCGTGAGCGGGAGACCCTGCGGCACATCGCCGCCGGCCGCACCTACCTGCAGACCGCCCGCCACATGGGACTCTCCAAGCACACGGTCGACGCCTACCTGCGCCGCATCCGCGCCAAGCTCAACATCAACAGCACGGCCGAGCTGACCCGGCTGGCCATCTCCATGGGCCTGTGACAGAGAGGGGAAACGAACGCAACGGCGGCCGCACACGCGGCCGCCGTTGATCGTCTGCGTCGCTAGACTCAGTTGTGGCTGTGCAGGATGTCGTTCAGACCGCCCCACACCGCGTTGTTCGGACGGGCCTCGACGACACCGGTGACCGAGTTGCGGCGGAAGAGGATGTTGGAGGCGCCGTTCAGCTCACGGGCCTTGACGATCTGGCCGTCGGGCATCGTCACCCGGGTGCCCGCGGTGACGTACAGGCCGGCCTCGATCACGCACTCGTCGCCGAGCGCGATGCCGACACCCGCCTCGGCACCGATCAGGCAGCGCTCACCGATGGAGATGATCACGTTGCCGCCACCGGACAGCGTGCCCATGGTGGACGCGCCGCCGCCGATGTCCGAGCCGTCGCCGACCACGACACCCGCGGAGATACGGCCCTCGACCATGGAGGTACCGAGCGTGCCGGCGTTGAAGTTCACGAAGCCCTCGTGCATGACCGTGGTGCCCGCGGCGAGGTGCGCGCCGAGGCGGACCCGGTCGGCGTCGGCGATCCGCACGCCCTTGGGGGCGACGAAGTCGGTCATCCGCGGGAACTTGTCGATCGAGGTGACCTGGAGGTGCAGACCCTCGGCACGGGCGTTCAGCCGCACCTTCTCGACGTCGTCCACGGCGACCGGGCCGAGCGAGGTCCAGGCCACGTTGGCGAGGTGCCCGAAGATGCCGTCCAGGTTCTGGCCGTGCGGCTTGACCAGGCGGTGCGAGAGCAGGTGGAGGCGCAGGTAGACGTCGTGCGCGTCGAGCGGCTTGTCGTCGAGGGAGGCGATGACCGTACGGACCGCGACCACCTCGACACCCCGGCGGGCGTCCGGGCCGACCGCCGCGGTGGCGCCGCTGCCGAGCAGCTCGGCGGCCTGCTCGGCGGAGAGCCGCTCGGTGCCGGCGGGGCCGGGCTCCACGGCCAGCTCGGGGGCCGGGAACCAGGTGTCGAGAACGGTGCCGTCGGAGGCGAGAGTGGCGAGACCGGCGGCGACGGCGCCGGTGGTACGGGAAGCAGTGTCGGTCATGAAGGAAACCTAACGCGGGGGAGGGCGTGGGAGCGAACCCGCGCGGGGGGCGTCTCAGGTGCCGGGCGCGGGTTCAGGGGATCACCCGAGCCAGCACGCCGCGCGCGTACTCCTCGTCGTAGGAACCGCCCGTCAGCAGCACCTGCAGACAGATGCCGTCCATCAGCGCGAGCAGGGCCCGGGCCGTCACCGGATCGGTGTGTTCGGCGAGCCGCGCGGCCGTCTCCTCGGTCCACTGGGCGGCGACGGGGCGCAGGGCGGGGCGCCTGAGGGCCGCGAGATACAGCTCGTACTCCAGCTCGACACCCGGCCGGTCCCCGCCCAGCCACTCGCCGAGGATCCGGGCGAGGCCCGCCGCCAGGTCGCCGTGGGCGTCCGCCAGCACCCCGCTGGCGTCGAGCACCCCGGCGAAGCCCTCGTTGGCCTGGTACAGGGCGGCCACCAGGAGGTCGTCCAGGGTGGCGAAGTGATAGGTCGTGGAGCCGAGCGGCACGTCCGCCTCGGCGGCGACGGTGCGGTGACTCAGCCCGGCGATGCCCTTCTCCCCCACGACCCGGATCGCCGCGTCGATGATCCGCTGGCGCCGCTCGGGGTCGTAACGGCGGGGCATCAGTGCGCCCCGCCCAGGTTCAGCACCACCACTCCCCCGACGATCAGCAGGATCCCGGTGACCTTGGCCGCGCTCAGCCCCTCCCCGAACAGCACCAGGCCGATGACGGCGATGGTCGCGGTGCCCACCCCGGCCCAGATCGCGTACGCCGTGCCGATCGACACGCTCTTCAGCGTCTGGGCGAGCAGTGCGAAGGAGACGACGTAGCCCAGCGCCGTCACGAGCGAGGGCCAGAGCCTGCTGAACCCCTCGCTGTACTTCATCGCCGTCGTGGCGGCGACCTCGGCGGCGATGGCGCCGGCGAGCAACAGGTATCCCATGAGGACAAGCGTACACAACGTTATGTACGACCGTACACAACAGGAAAGTTTCAGTTTCACAGAAACCGCTCGCTACACCACCCCGCTCCACTAATGTGCAGCCCCTCGGCACCACTTCGGCTTCACACGTCACTCACCTCACCCACACAACCCCCGGCCGCCGCCCCGGGCGGCGGTGGAGAACCGTATGCCTGAGAACACCCCCCACTCCCCGCAACGCCAGCCCTGGGAGAACGGCTGGACCCCGGACACCTCCCGGGCTCCCGGCACCCGAAGACTCTGGCTGGCCGGCGCACTTGCCGTGGCCACGATCGCAGCCTGTGTGACGGCGATAGCCGTCAACGACAGGACCCACGACCAGCAGGCCACCCCGCCCGCGACCGGAGCACCCACGGACAACGGCCCCGGCCTGCTCTCCTTCGCCTCCCCTTCGACGAGTACGACCGCTCCGCCGAAGGGCAGCACGAGCATGACCTCGCCGACCCCCTCCAGCACCGCGTCCCCCACGCCCACCCACACGGCCGACGCGAAGCCCACCCCCGCCAAGTCCCCGGCTCACCACGGAAGTTCCCGGAAGCCGGCCGCCGACCGGCGCTCGATCCAGTCCCTGAACTACCCCGACCGCTACTGGCACGTCGTCGGCGACTACGTGAAGCTCGACCCGGTCGACTCCCCCTCCGCCCGCCGCGCCGCCACCTTCACCCTGGTCAAGGGCCTGTCGGACGCCCGCTGTTACTCCTTCGCCACGGCCGACGGCGACTACCTCCGCCACCGCAACTTCGTCCTGCGCGCCGAACACGACGACGGCTCCCGCCTGTTCCGCCAGGACGCCACGTTCTGCCCCCGCACCTCCTCCGTCACCGGCGCGACCATGCTGGAGTCGGCCAACTACCCCGGCCGCTTCCTGCGCCACCAGAACTTCCAGCTGGAGCTGGACCCGTACCAGAACACGGACCTGTACCGGGCGGACTCGGCGTTCCGGCTGGTGGACGGGCTCGCCTGAGCCGACGAAGCCGGACACACGAAGCCGGACACACGGAAGCGGCGGCACCCGTCAGGTGCCGCCGCTTCACGTACGCGGATGTCTCAGACGTTGAACCCGAGCGCCCGAAGCTGCTCCCGGCCGTCGTCCGTGATCTTGTCGGGGCCCCACGGGGGCATCCAGACCCAGTTGATGCGGAGTTCGCTGACCAGGCCGTCCGTGGCGGACTTGGCCTGGTCCTCGATGACGTCCGTCAGCGGGCAGGCGGCGGAGGTCAGGGTCATGTCGATCGTCGCGATGTTCGCGTCGTCGATGTGGATGCCGTAGATCAGCCCGAGGTTGACCACGTCGATGCCCAGCTCGGGGTCGACGACGTCGTACAGCGCCTCGCGGAGTTCCTCCTCCGAGGCCGGCTTCATCTCAACGGTCTCGCTCATGCCGTCTTCCTTTCGGCGTCGGCCCCGCCCAGGGCCTGGGCCGTCGCGTCCTTCCACGCCATCCAGCTGAGGAGGGCGCACTTGACCCGGGCCGGGTACTTGGAGACACCGGCGAACGCGACCGCGTCCTCCAGCACCTCCTCCATCGCGTCGTCCGGCTCGATCCGGCCCTTGGACTGCATCAGCTCCAGGAAGGTCTCCTGGATCTTCTGCGCCTCGGCCAGTTCCTTGCCGACGAGGAGTTCGTTCAGCACGGAGGCCGAGGCCTGGCTGATGGAGCAGCCCTGGCCCTCGTACGAGACGTCCTCGATGGTCGTGCCGTCGTACTTCACTCGGAGGGTGATCTCGTCGCCGCACGTCGGGTTCACGTGGTGCACCTCGGCGTCGCCATCCCGGAGACCACGCCCGTGCGGGTTCTTGTAGTGGTCCAGGATGACTTCCTGGTACATGGAGTCCAGCTTCACGGTTTCAGCTCACGCCTCTCAGCCGAAGAAGTTCCGTACGTGCTCCAAGCCGTCGACCAGTGCGTCGATCTCGGCCGGCGTGGAGTACAGATAGAACGACGCTCGCGTGGTCGCAGGAATTCCGTAGCGGAGGCAGACGGGCCGCGCGCAGTGGTGGCCGACGCGGACCGCGATGCCCTGCTCGTCGAGGACCTGGCCCACGTCGTGCGGGTGGATGTCCCCGAGGGTGAAGGAGATCGCGGCGCCGCGGTCCTCGGCCGTGGTCGGGCCGATGATCCTCAGGTCCGGGACCTCCGCCAGGCGCTTGACCGCGTACTCCGTGAGCGCGTGCTCGTGGGCGAGGATCCTGTCCATGCCGATCGAGTTCAGGTAGTCGATCGCGGCGCCCAGGCCGACGGCCTGCGCGATCGGGGGCGTACCCGCCTCGAACTTGTGGGGCGCGGGAGCGTAGGTCGAGGAGTGCATCGACACCGTCTCGATCATCTCGCCGCCGCCCAGGAACGGAGGCAGGTCCTCCAGCAGCTCCTGGCGGCCCCAGAGGACGCCGATGCCGGTCGGGCCGCACATCTTGTGGCCGGTGAAGGCCACGAAGTCGGCCTGCAGGGCCTGCACGTCCAGCGGCATGTGCGGGGCGGCCTGCGAGGCGTCGATGCACACCAGCGCACCGACCTCCTGCGCCCGGCGCACTATCGCCTCGACCGGGTTGATCGTGCCCAGGATGTTCGACACCAGCACGAAGGAGACGATCTTCGTCTTCTCGGTGATGATCTCGTCGATGTTGGAGAGGTCGAGACGGCCGTCGTCGGTGAGGCCGAACCACTTCAGCTTCGCGCCCGTGCGCTGCGCCAGCAGCTGCCACGGCACGATGTTGGAGTGGTGCTCCATCTCCGTGATGACGATCTCGGTCTCGTGGTCCACCCGGTAGGGCTCGTCGGCCCAGCCCAGCATGTTCGCCACGAGGTTCAGCGACTCGGAGGCGTTCTTGGTGAAGATCACCTCGTCGCGGCTCGGCGCGTTGATGAACGCGGCGACCTTGTCACGCGCGCCCTCGTACAGCGCCGTGGCCTCCTCGGCGAGCACATGCACACCGCGGTGGACGTTGGCGTTGTAGCGCTCGTAGTACTCGCTCAGGGCGTCCAGCACCTGGCGCGGCTTCTGCGAGGTCGCCGCGTTGTCCAGGTACACGAGCTTCTTGCCGTCGTGGATCAGTCGGTCCAGGACGGGGAAGTCCTTGCGGATCGCCTCGGTGTCGAGGAGGCCCGGCAGCTGTGTCACTCGGATGCGCCACCCTTCGTGTACGACTCGTAGCCCTCGTCCTCCAGCTTGTCGGCGAGCTCGGCACCGCCGGACTCGACGATCCGGCCCGCGGAGAAGACGTGGACGTAGTCGGGCTTGATGTAGCGCAGGATGCGCGTGTAGTGCGTGATCAGCAGGGTGCCGACCTCGCCGGTCTCACGGACGCGGTTGACGCCCTCGGAGACGATGCGGAGCGCGTCGACGTCCAGACCGGAGTCGGTCTCGTCGAGGATCGCGACCTTCGGCTTGAGCAGCTCGAGCTGGAGGATCTCGTGGCGCTTCTTCTCACCGCCGGAGAAGCCCTCGTTGACGTTGCGCTCGGCGAAGGCCGGGTCCATGTTGAGGCGCTCCATGGCCTCCTTGACCTCCTTCACCCAGGTACGCAGCTTGGGGGCCTCGCCGCGGATGGCGGTGGCGGAGGTGCGCAGGAAGTTGGAGACCGAGACGCCGGGGACCTCGACCGGGTACTGCATCGCCAGGAACAGGCCCGCGCGGGCGCGCTCGTCGACGGACATCTCCAGGACGTCCTCGCCGTCGAGCAGCACGGTGCCGCCGGTGATCGTGTACTTCGGGTGACCCGCGAGCGAGTAGGCGAGGGTCGACTTGCCGGAGCCGTTGGGGCCCATGATGGCGTGCGTCTCGCCCTGCTTCACGGTGAGGTCGACGCCCTTGAGGATCTCCTTCGTGGCGTTGTCGGCCTCGACGGTGACGTGCAGGTCTCGGATTTCAAGCGTTGCCATGGGTGCCTCAGGACTCCTGGGTGAGGGAGACGAGAACGTCGTCCCCTTCGATCTTTACGGGGTAAACGGGGACGGGGCGCGTCGCGGGGAGGCCGGACGGCTTGCCGGTGCGGAGGTCGAAGCTGGAGCCGTGCAGCCAGCACTCGATCTGACAGTCCTCCACCTCGCCCTCGGAGAGCGAGACGTTCGCGTGGGAGCAGATGTCGTGGATCGCGAAGACCTCGCCCTCGGTCTGCACGATGGACACGGGCGTGCCGTCGAGTTCCACCCGCTTCGGGGTGTCCTCCTCCAGCTCGCTCAGCCCACAGGCGCGTACGAAGGTCATGCGACCGAAGCCTCCAGCTCCTGCTCGATCTTCGCGAGCAGGCGCTCCTCGATGTCCGTGACACCGATCTGCTGGACCAGCTCGGCGAAGAAGCCACGGACGACGAGACGGCGGGCCTCGTACTCCGGGATGCCGCGGGCCATCAGGTAGAAGAGCTGCTCGTCGTCGAAGCGGCCGGTCGCGGAGGCGTGGCCGGCGCCGACGATCTCGCCGGTCTCGATCTCCAGGTTCGGCACCGAGTCGACCCGCGCGCCGTCCGTGAGGACCAGGTTGCGGTTCATCTCGTACGTGTCCGTGCCCTCGGCCTTGGCCTCGATGAGCACGTCGCCGATCCACACCGCGTGCGCGTCGTCGCCCTGGAGCGCGCCCTTGTAGGCGACATTCGACTTGCAGTGCGGAGTGTTGTGGGTGACCAGCAGGCGGTGTTCCTGGTGCTGCCCGGCGTCCGTGAAGTACAGGCCGAAGAGCTCGGCCTCGCCGCCCGTGCCGGCGTACGTCACGCGCGGGTGCAGACGGACGAGGTCGCCGCCGAAGGTGACCACGAACGACTTGAAGGTGGCGTCCCGGCCGATCAGCGCGTTGTGCTGGCCGACGTGCACGGCCTTGTCGTCCCAGTCCTGGACGGAGACGACGGTCAGCTTGGCGCCGTCGCCCAGGATGTAGTCGACGTTGGCGGCGAGCACCGCGTCACCGGTGTGGTCGATGACGACGACGGCCTCGGCGAAGGCACCCAGTTCGATGACCTGGTGGCCGAAGGCGACCCCGCCCGCACCGTGCACGGCGATGCGGATCGGCTCGGTGAGCACCGTCTCCTTGGGGACGGTGACCACGCCGGCCTGCTCGAACGCCGAGTACGCCTGGGCGGCCACGCGGTCCACCGGGGTGCCCGCCTTGCCGACGCGCGCGTCGTCGCGGCCGACGGTCTCGACGGTGACGCCCTCGGGGGCCTCGACGGTGACCTTCACGCCCTCGCCGTTGGCGACGGCGGTGCCGTCGTGCAGCCCGCGCAGGCGCTCCAGCGGGGTGAACCGCCACTCCTCCTCGCGGCCGTGCGGGACCGGGAAGTCCGCGACGTCGTAGGACGGGGGCGCGCTCATGCGCGTGGCGACGGTCGACTCGGCGGCCACCGCGATCTGGCCGGCGGTGGTGGAGCCCACCGGGATGTTCTGAGCCTCAGCCATGGCTGTCGTAGTGCTCGCTTTCTGAGTAAGACGTGTGCTGACCGATGGGGCTGGCTTAGCCGACCGCGCCTTCCATCTGCAGCTCGATCAGCCGGTTGAGCTCAAGGGCGTACTCCATCGGGAGCTCCTTGGCGATCGGCTCGACGAAGCCGCGCACGATCATCGCCATCGCCTCGAACTCGGTCATGCCCCGGCTCATCAGGTAGAAGAGCTGGTCGTCGCTGACCTTGGAGACGGTCGCCTCGTGGCCCATGGACACGTCGTCCTCGCGGACGTCCACGTACGGGTACGTGTCGGAGCGGGAGATGGTGTCGACGAGCAGCGCGTCGCACAGCACGTTCGACTTGGAGCCATGGGCGCCCTCGCCGATCTCGACGAGACCGCGGTAGGACGTACGACCGCCACCGCGCGCCACCGACTTGGAGACGATGTTGGACGAGGTGTTCGGCGCCATGTGGACCATCTTGGAGCCGGCGTCCTGGTGCTGCCCCTCGCCCGCGAAGGCGATGGAGAGGGTCTCGCCCTTGGCGTGCTCGCCCATCAGGTAGACGGCCGGGTACTTCATCGTCACCTTGGAGCCGATGTTGCCGTCGATCCACTCCATGGTCGCGCCCTCGTAGGCCACGGCGCGCTTGGTGACCAGGTTGTAGACGTTGTTCGACCAGTTCTGGATGGTCGTGTAGCGGCAGCGGGCGTTCTTCTTGACGATGATCTCGACCACGGCGCTGTGCAGCGAGTCCGACTTGTAGATCGGGGCCGTACAACCCTCGACGTAGTGCACGTAGGCACCCTCGTCGACGATGATCAGGGTCCGCTCGAACTGGCCCATGTTCTCCGTGTTGATCCGGAAGTAGGCCTGGAGCGGGATCTCCACGTGGACGCCCGGCGGGACGTAGATGAAGGAGCCGCCCGACCACACGGCGGTGTTCAGCGACGCGAACTTGTTGTCACCGACCGGGATGACCGTGCCGAAGTACTCCTTGAAGAGCTCCGGGTGCTCCTTCAGCGCGGTGTCGGTGTCGAGGAAGATGACGCCCTGCTCCTCCAGGTCCTCGCGGATCTGGTGGTAGACGACCTCCGACTCGTACTGGGCGGCGACACCGGCGACGAGGCGCTGCTTCTCGGCCTCCGGGATGCCCAGCTTGTCGTAGGTGTTCTTGATGTCCTCGGGCAGGTCCTCCCAGGACTCCGCCTGCTTCTCCGTGGAGCGCACGAAGTACTTGATGTTGTCGAAGTCGATGCCCGACAGGTCCGAGCCCCAGTTCGGCATGGGCTTCTTCTCGAAGAGGCGCAGGCCCTTGAGGCGGAGCTTGGTCATCCACTCCGGCTCGGACTTCTTCCCCGAGATGTCCCGGACCACGTCCTCGTTCAGACCACGCTTCGCAGAGGCGCCGGCCTCGTCGGAGTCGGCCCAACCGTATTCGTACTTGCCCAGACCCTCGAGTTCGGGGTGGGCAGTCTCCGTGGGGAGAGTCATGCGGGGTTCCTCCCGGCCGTGCTAGCAGATGCGTTGTCGCTGGTCTTGGAAATCTTGGGGATGAACGTCGTGCAGACGCCGTCGCCGTGCGCGATGGTCGCCAGTCGCTGGACGTGGGTCCCCAGCAGCTCGGCGAAGATCTCCGTCTCCGCCTCGCACAGCTGCGGGAACTGTTCCGCCACGTGGGCGACCGGGCAGTGGTGCTGGCACAGCTGTTCGCCGACCGGTGCGCTACGCGCCGTAGCAGCGTACCCGTCCACGCTCAGGGCCTTGGCCAGCGCTTCGGTGCGCTCGTCGGGGCTGACGCTCTCGATCGCCTTGCGGTACGCGCCCGCCTGGGCGGCGATCCGGGCGCGGGCGAAAGCGGCGACCGCGTCGGCCCCGCCCTCCCGCTCGGCGATCCAGCGCAGGGCGTCCGCGGCGAGCTTGTCGTACGACTGGTCGAAGGCGTCCCGGCCGCAGTCCGTCAGCGCGAAGACCTTGGCCGGACGGCCACGCGTGCGCGTGCCGTACACCCGCTGCTCGCGCGCCTCGACGACGTCGTCCGCGACCAGCGCGTCCAGATGCCGTCGTACGGCCGCCGGGGTCAGGCCCAGGCGTCCGGCGAGTTCGGTGACGGTCGACGGGCCGTGGTCCAGGATGGACCGCGCGACCCGGTTGCGCGTCGAGCGCTCCCCAGTCGCGAGCTCCTCCTGAGGGGAACCCACCGGGGTCTCCCGAGCCTCGCCGACGTTTTTCACAACGCCATTGTTGCGTAATTCTTCGGAGCCTGACAAGCGCCGTCGGGATCATCAGGCGGTGCCCTGCGTCACTTAGGCATACCTAATCTGACCTGCGGAAATGATCTTCTGATCGATCATTCGGCGGTGGTCCGCCGATCGTCCGACCTGGGCCGGGACCGCAAAACGGTGGCGTCTTCCACGCCCGTCGGGAAGACTCCCGAACCATGTCCACACCCCCTCCGACCGGCCCTCTTGTCACTCGCGACACGGTCTCCACGCAGCTGCGGCTGCTGGGTGTCGAGACCGGCGAGATCCTCCTCGTACATTCCTCGCTGAGTTCCCTCGGCTGGGTCAACGGAGGCGCCGTCGCCGTCGTCCAGGGACTCCTCGACGCGCTCGGCCCCTCCGGCACGCTCGTCGTGCCCACCCAGACCGGCGGCCTGTCCGACCCGGCCGTGTGGGGCAGCCCTCCGGTGCCCGAGGAGTGGTGGGACCGGATCCGGGCCACGATGCCCGGCTACGACCCCCTGATCACCCCGTCGCGCGGGGTCGGGGTGATACCGGAGGCCGTCCGCACCTGGCCGGGTGCCCTGCGCAGCGCGCACCCGCAGACCTCCTTCGCCGCGCTCGGGCCCCGCGCCGCGGAGATAGTCGACGGCCACGCCCCCGACTGCCGGCTGGGCGAGCGCAGCCCGCTGGCCAGGCTGGAGCGGCTGGGCGCCCGGGTGCTGCTGCTCGGCGCGGGTTACGACGCCTGCACCAGCTTCCACCTGGCCGAGTACCGCATACCGTCGCCGCTGGTGCCGGTCGGCCGGCCGGCGCCGGGCGGTGGCTGGGAGACGGTGACCGAGGTGTCGATCACCTCGGACCGCTTCGACGAGCTGGGCCACGACTTCGAACGGGACCGTCCCGTCGTACGCGGCAAGGTGGGCGCGGCCGACGCCCGGCTGTTCCCGGTGGCGGACGCGGTGGCCTACGCCGAACGGTGGCTGGCCGTGCACCGCCCCCGTGAGGAGGAGTTCCCCTACCCGCCCGCCTGAACGGCCCAGCGCCTCCCTAGACTCTGGATCCATGCGAAGTGAGCCCGTGGTCCAGGTCCAGGCCCTGGTGAAGCGGTACGGCACGAAGACCGCGGTGGACGGCCTCGACCTGGCGGCCCAGGCGGGAGTGACCGCCGTACTCGGCCCCAACGGGGCGGGGAAGACGACCACGGTCGAGACCTGCGAGGGGTACCGGAAGCCGGATGCCGGCACGGTGCGCGTCCTGGGCCTCGACCCGGTACGGCAGGCCGCCGAGCTGCGTCCGCGCATCGGCGTGATGCTCCAGTCCGGGGGCGTGTACTCCGGCGCCAGAGCGGACGAGATGCTGCGCCACGTCGCCAAGCTGCACGCGCACCCGCTGGACGTGGACGCGCTGATCGAACGCCTCGGGCTCGGCTCCTGCGGCCGCACCAGCTACCGCCGGCTGTCCGGCGGCCAGCAGCAGCGGCTGGCGCTCGCCATGGCCGTCGTCGGGCGCCCGGAACTGGTCTTCCTCGACGAGCCGTCGGCCGGCCTCGACCCGCAGGCCCGCCGGGCCACCTGGGACCTGGTCAGGGACCTGCGCGCCGACGGCGTCTCGGTGATCCTCACCACGCACCACATGGAAGAGGCCGAGCAACTCGCCGACGACGTCGCGATCATCGACGGCGGCCGGGTCATCGCCCAGGGCTCCCCGGAGGAGCTGTGCAAGGGCGGCGCCGAGAACACCCTGCGCTTCACCGGCCGTCCCGGCCTCGACGTGGCCTCCCTGCTCAAGGCGCTCCCGGCCGACTGCACGGCCGCCGAGCTGACCCCGGGCAGCTACCGGGTCGTCGGCAAGGTCGACCCGCAGCTGCTGGCCACGGTGACCTCGTGGTGCGCCCAGCACGGGGTGATGCCGGACCGGATCTCGGTGGAGCGGCACACCCTGGAAGACGTTTTTCTTGAGCTGACCGGCAAGGAGCTGCGCTCGTGACGACCGCGACGGGTACGTACGCCCCCAAGCCGGGCGCGGCGCCCCTCCCCCGCATGATCGCGGCCCAGGCGGCGCTGGAGACCAAGATGCTGCTGCGCAACGGCGAGCAGCTGCTGCTGACGGTCGTGATCCCGACCCTGCTGCTGGTGCTCTTCGGCTCCGTGGACATCGTCGACACCGGCAAGGGCAAGGCGGTCGACTTCCTCGCGCCGGGCATCCTGGCCCTCGCCGTGATGTCGACGGCGTTCACCGGGCAGGCCATCGCGACCGGCTTCGAGCGCCGCTACGGCGTGCTGAAGCGGCTCGCCTCCTCCCCGCTGCCGCGCTGGGGCCTGATGGCCGCGAAGACGGCGTCCGTCCTGGTGACGGAGGTCCTCCAGGTGATCCTGCTGACGGTGATCGCCTTCGCGCTGGGCTGGTCCCCGCACGGCAACCCCCTCGCCGTCCTGCTCCTGCTGATCCTCGGCACGGCCGCCTTCTCGGGCCTCGGCCTGCTGATGGCGGGCACCCTGAAGGCGGAGGCGACCCTGGCCGCCGCCAACCTGGTCTTCCTGCTGCTGCTCGTCGGCGGCGGCGTGATCGTGCCGCTGGACAAGTTCGGCTCGGCGGGCCAGCAGATCCTCGGCCTGCTGCCCATCTCGGCCCTCTCCGACGGCCTGCGGGACGTGCTCCAGCACGGCGCCGGGATGCCGTGGGGCGACCTGGGCATCCTCGCCGTGTGGGCGGTCGTGGGGCTCGCGGCGGCCGGGAAGTTCTTCCGCTGGGAGTAACCGGGGAGCAGCCACGGAGGCGTGACCCTCGTGTTCGGGGTGCCCCTCGTGAAAGCGTGCACAAGCGGCGGCCTACGATGGTGCGCGTGCCAAAGCTGACCCCCGCCGACGCCGTGGCGGCCCTGCGCAACCCGCTCGCCTTCATCGCCGCACGCTGGACCCCGGATCCCCGGACGGTCCGGCGGGCGGCACTCGCCGCGCTCGTCATGTCGGTGGTCATCGTCGTCACCGGCGGTGCCGTACGCCTGACGGGCTCGGGCCTGGGCTGCCCGACCTGGCCCACGTGCACCGACGACTCGCTGACCACCACCAGCGCGATGGGCTTCCACGGAGCCATCGAGTTCGGCAACCGCATGCTGACGTACGTGCTGTGCGCGGCCGTCGGCTGGGCGATCATCGCCGCCCGCTCCGAGAAGCCGTACCGGCGCAGCCTCACCCGGCTCGGCTGGACGCAGTTCTGGGTGGTCATGGGCAACGCGGTGCTCGGCGGCATCGTGGTCCTGGTGGGCCTGAACCCGTACACGGTCGCCGCGCACTTCCTGCTCTCCACGGGCCTCATCACCGTCGCCACGGTGATGTGGCAGCGCACCCGCGAGGGCGACGGGGAGCCGCGGCCCCTGGTCGGCAAGGCCGTGCGGCAGCTGGTCTGGTTCCTGGTGACCGCGTCCGCGCTGCTCATCGCGGTCGGCACGGTGGTGACCGGGGCCGGGCCGCACGCGGGCGACTCCAGCGAGGTCGAGCGGATCCCGATCGACTGGGAGACGGTCAGCAAGCTGCACGCCGTGCTCGCCTGGATCGTGGTGACCCTCACCTTCGCCCTGTGGTTCGTGCTCAAGGCCGTCGACGCCCCCAAGGGCCCCCTCGACCGCACCCGCGAGCTGTTCCTGATCCTGCTCGCGCAGGGTGTCATCGGCTACGTCCAGTACTTCACGCACCTGCCCGAGGCGCTCGTCGGCCTCCACATGTTCGGCTCGTGCCTGGTGTGGATCGGTGTCCTGCGCGTCCTGCTGTCGCTGCGGGAACGCCCCGATGTGACGGCCGGTTTCCCCGCTCAGTCGCACGACGCCGTGAGCGCGTCGATCGCCGGGCCCAGGTAGCCCCGGGTCAGCAGGGCCCGACGCGCCGTCCACTCCTCGGTGGGCGGCGCGGAACCGCCGTAGCGGCGTCGGCGGATGTCCTCGACGACCTCGACGGGTGCGCCCAGGCCGGGCAGCAGGTCCAGGGCCTCGCGCTTGGAGATCAGCCGTCCGTCGCGCGCGGTGACGGTGGCACGGGCGAAGGTGACCATCCCCAGGTCGACCCACACGTCCTGCGTCCACAGCGGTGCCTTGTCGACGGCCGGCCGCCAGAAGTCCCGCTGGTCGCGTACGACGAAGTCGCCGAGTTCCCGGTCCGGCACCGGCGGCAGCAGCCCGGCGGGCACGCGCCCGTGCAGCACCCGCCCGAAGGAGTGCAGCTCACGCCGGGTCACCGGGGTGACCGTCCGCTTGAACAACTGCTCGTGCGCCCACGTCAGATGGCGGCGGGCGGCGTCGTCCACGGTGTCCGGGGTGAGGTAGGTGCAGTGCAGCGCGGCGGCGAGGGGCTGGGCCCGCATGCGGGCGTGCACGACGGCCACCTTCCATACGTCCCCCGGGGTCACGGGGTGGGGCAGCACCGCGATCAGATCCAGGTCGCTGCGGCCCTCCTGGTAGTCGCCCCCGGCGAGCGAGCCGTGCGCCCAGACGGCGACGGGCCTCAGTGCCGTCAGTTCACGGAGGAAGCGGTCCAGTAACGTCTCGGTCTCCATCCGCTCAGTCTGTACGGCTCACCCCAGCCCATAAACCCTGCGCGCGTTGTCCGCCGCGACCATCCGGGCCACCCGCTGCGCGTCCCCCAGGGACCACGCGCCCTCCGCCACCCAGCCGCCCAGCACCCGGCCCAGCGCCTCGCGGAACAGACGGGCCCCGGCCACGTGCAGCTCGGGCAGGCCGTGGGCGCCGCTGGAGAAGAGGATCTTGCCGAACGGGGCCAGCTCCAGGGTCTCGGCGAGGACCGTGGCCGCACGGGCACCGGTGCGGACGAGGGCCGCGCCCGAGTCGGCGTACACGTGCGGGAAGACGCCGGCCAGGTGGGCGGTGTGGCGGTGGTACGGGTAGCCGTGCAGCAGGACCAGATCCGTGCCGAGCCCGGCGGTTGCCCGGACGAAGTCGGTGAGCAGCACCGGGTCCGTACGGTCGATGCGCGAGCCGGGCTCGCCGAGACCGGAGTGCAGCTGGAGGGGCAGCCCCGAGGCGACCGCGATCCACAGCAGGTGCCGGAGCAGCACCGGGTCGCTCAGCTCGCCGCCGACCCGCCGCCCGGCCAGCCAGCGGCCCGCCGCGCCGCGCACCTCGCCCGGGCCGGGCGGTTCCGGCGCGAGCGCGAGGCCGTGCCGCAGACCTGCCACGGAGGTGAAGGCGACGGCGTTCGCGGCGGCTCCGTGCACCGACTCGGCGAGGTTGGCGAGAAACGACTCGACGGTGCCCGAGGTGTCGGCGACCTGCTCCGCGAGCAGTTCGAGCCGGACGATCTCGCAGGCCTCGGCGTCGCCCGTGGAGGCCATCTCGGCGGGGCCGGTGAGGTCGCCGGGCAGGCCCGTGTCGACGAGGTAGGTGGTGATGCCGCTGCCGCGCAGCAGCCTGCGGCCGGCTTCGAGTACGCCGAGTTCGCGGCGCCGGGCGAGATAGCGGGCCGGCGAGCAGTGGGGTTCCAGGCCGAGGAGGGGCGGGCACCAGCGGCGTACGGCGAAGCCGGTCTGGGTGTCGAAGAGGGTGGTGCCCGGGGCGGGCGGGCCCTCGGTGCGCGCGAGCTGGGCCTCGAACGTGCCGAGGCCCAGTTCCGTTCTCAGGACACCGTGGCAGTACTGGTCCACCAGGGACGGCGTTTCGATCATCCGGGCTCCCCGGGGCTGGACGTTCCTCACACGTCCTAACGGGTGAACCGGGTGTCAGGTGTTGCTGGTGTCAGGTGTTGCTGGTTCCGGTGTGGCCGGTTCAGGCGTTGCTCGGACCGCCGAGCTGGATCCCGGCCATCCGCTTCCACTCGTACGGCCCCGTCTTCACCTTCGCCGCGAACTCGCCGTCGAAGGACTCGTGGACCGTGATGCCCGCCTTCCGCACCGCCTGCTCGGCGATCTCGGTGCTGGGGGCCACCAGGTCGCCCCAGCCGCCGTCCTCGCCGACGAGGACGATCCGGGCGCCGCGCTCGCCGATGTGGGCCACCTGGCCCTCGGCGCCGCCGTGCGCCTTGGAGAAGGCGCTGATCTGCTTCGCGAGCCGGGCCGCCGTACGCTCGGCCTTCGGGTCAACCTGCTGCGTGTCTGCCATGGCCAGGATGCTACTCACGGGTAGATCGGCTGGCGAGAGCAGGGCCCTGTGACCTGTGCCGTACGGCGGCGCGTCAGCGCAGGAAGGGGTCCACCGCGACCGCGACGAAGAGGATCGACACGTAGGTGATCGACCAGTGGAACAGGCGCATCTCCTTGAGCTTGGCGCCGGTCACCTCGGCCTTCGCCCGGTTCTGCAGCCCGTGCGCCTCCCACAGCCAGAAGCCGCCGGCCGCGAGGGCGACCAGGGTGTAGAACCAGCCGGTGTAGCCGAGCGGGGTCAGCAGCAGGGAGACGGCGACCATCACCCAGCTGTAGATGACGATCTGCCGGGCGACCACCTTGTTGGAGGCGACGACCGGGAGCATCGGCACGCCCACGCGCGCGTAGTCCTCCCTGACCTTCATGGACAGCGGCCAGTAGTGCGGCGGCGTCCAGAAGAACATGACGAGGAAGAGGATGATCGGCGCCCAGGACATCGAGTCGGTGACGGCGGACCAGCCGATCAGCACCGGCAGGCAGCCGGCGATACCGCCCCACACGATGTTCTGCGACGTACGCCGCTTGAGGATCATCGTGTAGACGACGACGTAGAAAAGGAGCGCTCCGAGTGACAGCCAGGCGCTCAGCCAGTTGACGGTCAACCCGAACAGCAGCGTCGAGACGACCGCGAGGGTGATGCCGAAGGCCAGGCACTCGCGCGGGCTGACCATCCCGGTGACCAGCGGGCGCTGCGAGGTGCGGTCCATCAGGGCGTCGATGTCCCGGTCGATGTACATGTTCAGCGCGTTGGCGCCGCCCGCCGAGAGGTAGCCGCCGAGGCAGGTGAGCAGGACCAGCTTCAGGTCGGGTACACCCTGCTGCGCCAGGAACATCACCGGAACGGTGGTGATGAGCAGCAGCTCGATGATCCGCGGCTTGGTCAGAGCCACGAATGCCTTGACACGGGCCCCGAACGGCCGGTGAACCGGGCTTTGGCTCGTCCCGAGCGCACCCGCTGGACGGGATTCGACGGCCGTCACGCACACCCCTGACAGAGACATCCCAGCAAGCCTCCCCTGTGAAGTCCCGGTAAAGGCTCGCGCGTACCACGCCACTTTAGACGTTGCCCATACCTCGGCCTTCGCGGGGGTGGGGTCGTGTTGGCGACCGGCGCATTAGAGGGGTCCGAGGGCTCGATTGAGCAGTCAGATGAGCGGCTCCGTATTCATGTGCCGAATGCGTCCTCGGCCAGTCGGGAGGCGGATCTCCAAGAGTCCCGGCAGTCTGGAATCACTCGAAAAAATGCACGTCCTTACGGGGGTAGGCTCAACAGCGGCCGGTGGGCAGAAGTGCACCGGCGGCCGGGTGGGGGCATGCCCCGAAGACCGGCGACCGACATGTGGAGAGGAGCCCTGACCCAGGGTGAGCACCAAGCCGACCACCACAGACCTTGAGTGGACCGAGCTGGACCAGCGGGCCGTGGACACCGCCCGCGTCCTGGCCGCCGACGCCGTACAGAAGGTCGGCAACGGCCATCCCGGTACGGCGATGAGCCTGGCTCCGGCCGCCTACACCCTCTTCCAGAAGGTGATGCGGCACGACCCGGCCGACCCGGAGTGGGTCGCCCGCGACCGCTTCGTGCTGTCCGCCGGTCACTCGTCCCTGACCCTCTACACGCAGCTCTTCCTGGCCGGCTTCGGCCTGGAGCTGGACGACCTGAAGTCCTTCCGCACCTGGGGCTCGAAGACCCCGGGCCACCCGGAGTACGGGCACACCAAGGGTGTCGAGACCACCACGGGCCCGCTGGGCCAGGGTGTCGCCAACGCGGTGGGCATGGCCATGGCCGCCCGCTACGAGCGCGGTCTGTTCGACCCGGACGCCCCGCAGGGCGAGTCCCCCTTCGACCACTTCATCTACTGCATCGCCGGTGACGGCTGCCTGCAGGAGGGCATCTCCGCCGAGGCGTCCTCGCTCGCCGGCCACCAGGAGCTGGGCAACCTGATCCTGCTGTGGGACGACAACCACATCTCGATCGAGGGCGACACCGAGACGGCCGTCTCCGAGGACACCGCCAAGCGGTACGAGGCCTACGGCTGGCACGTGCAGCGGATCGCCCCGAAGCCGGACGGCGACCTCGACCCGCACGCCATCTACAACGCGATCGAGGCCGCGAAGAAGGTGACGGACAAGCCGTCCTTCATCGCGATGCGCTCGATCATCGCCTGGCCGGCCCCGAACGCGCAGAACACCGAGGCCGCACACGGCTCGGCGCTGGGCGACGACGAGGTCGCGGCCACCAAGCGCGTCCTCGGCTTCGACCCGGAGCAGTCCTTCGAGGTCTCCGACGAGGTGCTGGGCCACACCCGCCAGGCCGTCGAGCGCGGCCGTGAGTTCAAGGCGGAGTGGGAGAAGTCCTTCCAGCTCTGGCGCGACAACAACACCGAGCGCGCGGCCGAGTTCGACCGCATCAGCGCGGGCGAGCTGCCCACCGGCTGGGAGGAGAAGCTCCCGGTCTTCGAGCCGGGCAAGGGCATCGCGACGCGTGCCGCCTCCGGCAAGGTGCTGCAGGCGCTGGGCGCGATCGTCCCCGAGCTGTGGGGCGGCTCCGCCGACCTCGCCGGGTCGAACAACACGACCATCGACAAGGAGAGCTCGTTCCTGCCGGCGGACAACCCGCTGCCGGAGGCGGACCCGTACGGCCGCACCATCCACTTCGGTATCCGCGAGCACTCCATGGCCGCGGAGATGAACGGCATCACGCTGCACGGCAACACCCGTGTCTACGGCGGTACGTTCCTCGTCTTCTCCGACTACATGCGCAACGCGGTGCGCCTGTCGGCCCTGATGCACCTGCCGGTGACGTACGTGTGGACGCACGACTCCATCGGTCTGGGCGAGGACGGCCCGACCCACCAGCCCATCGAGCACCTGGCCTCGCTGCGCGCGATCCCCGGTCTGAACGTCGTCCGCCCCGCGGACGCCAACGAGACCGCGATCGCCTGGCGCGAGATCCTCAAGCGCTACACCAAGGAGTTCGGCAAGGGCGCCCCGCACGGCCTCGCGCTGACCCGCCAGGGTGTGCCGGTCTACGAGCCGAACGACGAGGCCGCGCGCGGTGGTTACGTGCTGTTCGAGGCCGACGGCGGCGAGCCGCAGGTGATCCTGATCGCCACCGGTTCCGAGGTGCACGTGGCCGTCGAGGCGCGCGAGCAGCTGCAGGCCGAGGGTGTGCCGACGCGGGTCGTGTCCATGCCGTCGGTGGAGTGGTTCGAGGAGCAGGACCAGGGGTACCGGGACTCCGTGCTGCCGCCGTCCGTGAAGGCCCGTGTCTCCGTCGAGGCGGGCATCGGCCTCACCTGGCACAAGTACGTCGGGGACGCCGGCCGCATCGTTTCCCTGGAGCACTTCGGTGCTTCCGCGGACGGCAAGGTCCTCTTCCGCGAGTACGGCTTCACTGCCGAGAACGTGGCCGCGAAGGCGCGGGAATCCCTCGCCGACACTCAGCGCTGACGCTCATATACGACACGTAGGAGATGTAATTCCATGACAGACGCACTCAAGCGCCTCTCCGAGGAAGGCGTCGCGATCTGGCTGGACGACCTGTCGCGCAAGCGGATCACGTCCGGCAACCTCGCCGAACTGATCGACCAGCAGCACGTCGTGGGCGTCACCACCAACCCGACGATCTTCCAGAAGGCGATCAGCAGCGGCGACGGCTACGAGCAGCAGCTCGCGGACCTCGCCGCCCGCAAGGTCACGGTCGAAGAGGCCATCCGCATGATCACCACGGCGGACGTCCGCGACGCCGCCGACATCCTGCGCCCCGTCTTCGACTCCACCGACGGCCAGGACGGCCGGGTCTCCATCGAGGTCGACCCGCGGCTGGCCCACAACACCCGGGCGACCGTCGCCGAGGCCAAGCAGCTGGCCTGGCTGGTCGACCGCCCGAACACCCTGATCAAGATCCCGGCCACCAAGGCGGGTCTGCCGGCGATCGCCGAGACGATCGGCAACGGGATCAGCGTCAACGTCACGCTGATCTTCTCCCTGGAGCGCTACCGCGCGGTCATGGACGCCTACATCACGGGCCTGGAGAAGGCGCGCGAGAAGGGCCTGGACCTCTCCCTGATCCACTCCGTGGCGTCCTTCTTCGTGTCCCGCGTGGACACCGAGATCGACAAGCGGCTGAACGCCCTCGGCACCGACGAGGCCAAGGCGCTGCGCGGCAAGGCCGCCGTCGCCAACGCGCGCCTCGCCTACCAGGCGTACGAGGAGGTCTTCTCCTCCGACCGCTGGAGCGCGCTGGAGAACGCGGGCGCCAACAAGCAGCGTCCGCTGTGGGCGTCGACCGGCGTGAAGGACCCGGCCTACCAGGACACCATGTACGTGACGGACCTGGTCGCGCCGAACACGGTCAACACCATGCCGGAGGCCACCCTGGAGGCCACCGAGGACCACGGCGAGATCACCGGCGACACCGTCGCCGGCACCTACGGGCAGGCGCGCGCCGACCTCGACGCGCTGGAGAAGCTCGGGATCTCGTACGACGACGTCGTCCAGGTGCTGGAGGACGAGGGCGTCGAGAAGTTCGAGGCGTCCTGGAACGACCTGCTGAAGTCGACCGAGGCGGAGCTGCAGCGCCTCGCTCCCTCGGAGGGCTGATTTGTCACCCCTTGCTGGTTCCGGAGCGAACCCGCTTCGTGACCCCGCCGACCGACGGCTCCCGCGTATCGCGGGGCCGTCGGGCCTGGTGATCTTCGGCGTCACGGGCGACCTGTCCCGCAAGAAGCTGATGCCCGCGGTGTACGACCTCGCGAACCGGGGTCTGCTGCCGCCGGGCTTCTCCCTGGTGGGCTTCGCCCGCCGTGAGTGGGAGCACGAGGACTTCGCAGCCGAGGTCCACGACGCCGTCAAGGCGCACGCCCGTACGCCGTTCCGTGAGGAGGTCTGGCAGCAGCTCATCCAGGGGATGCGCTTCGTCCAGGGCACCTTCGACGACGACGACGCCTTCGAGCGGCTGCGCGCCACCATCGAGGAGCTGGACAAGGCACAGGGCACGGGCGGCAACTTCGCCTTCTACCTGTCGGTGCCGCCGCGCTCCTTCCCCGTGGTCATCCAGCAGCTGAAGAAGCACGGACTGACCGACCAGACCGGCGGTTCCTGGCGCCGCGCGGTCATCGAGAAGCCGTTCGGCCACGACCTGGAGTCGGCCGAGGAGCTGAACAAGGTCGTGCACGAGGTGTTCGAGCCGGACCAGGTGTTCCGGATCGACCACTACCTCGGCAAGGAGACCGTCCAGAACATACTGGCGCTGCGCTTCGCCAACACGATGTTCGAGCCGATCTGGAACCGGTCCTTCGTGGACCATGTGCAGATCACCATGGCCGAGGACATCGGCGTCGGCGGCCGCGCCGGCTACTACGACGGCATCGGCGCCGCCCGTGACGTCATCCAGAACCACCTGCTCCAGCTGCTCGCGCTGACCGCGATGGAGGAGCCCGCCTCCTTCGACGCGGACGCGCTGGCCGCCGAGAAGACCAAGGTGCTCGGCGCCGTCCGGCTGCCGAGGGACCTCGGCCGCAGCACCGTCCGCGGCCAGTACGCGGCGGGCTGGCAGGGCGGCGAGAAGGTCATCGGCTACCTCGAAGAGGACGGCATCGACCCCAAGTCGAAGACCGACACCTACGCGGCCGTGAAGCTGGAGATCGACAACCGCCGCTGGGCGGGCGTCCCCTTCTATCTGCGCACCGGCAAGCGCCTCGGCCGCCGCGTCACCGAGATCGCCGTCGTCTTCCAGCGGGCGCCGCACTCCCCCTTCGACCACACGGCGACGGAGGAGCTGGGCTCGAACGCGGTGGTCATCCGCGTCCAGCCGGACGAGGGCATCACGGTCCGCTTCGGCTCGAAGGTGCCGGGCACCTCGATGGAGATCCGGGACGTGTCCATGGACTTCGCCTACGGCGAGTCCTTCACGGAGTCCAGCCCGGAGGCCTACGAGCGGCTGATCCTGGACGTGCTGCTGGGCGACGCCAACCTCTTCCCGCGCACGGAGGAGGTCGAGCTGTCCTGGAAGATCCTCGACCCGATCGAGTCGTACTGGGACAAGCACGGCAGGCCCGCGCAGTACCCGTCGGGCACCTGGGGCCCCGCCGAGGCGGACGAGATGCTCGGACGAGACGGACGGAGCTGGCGCCGGCCATGAAGATAGACCTGACCGGCACCACCGCCGGCAAGATCAACAAGGCGCTCGTCAAGGGCCGCCGGGCCATCGGCACCCCCGCCGTGGGCATGGTCCTGACCCTCGTCATCGTCACCGACGAGGAGAACGCCTACGACGCCCTCAAGGCCGCCAACGACGCGTCGCGCGAGCACCCCTCGCGCACGCTGGTGGTCATCAAGCGCGTCTCCCGCTCCCCGCGCGACCGTACGTCGTCCCGGCTGGACGCCGAGGTGCGGGTGGGCGCGGACGCGGGCACCGGAGAGACGGTGGTGCTGCGGCTGTACGGCGAGGTGTCCGACCACGCCGACTCGGTCGTCCTGCCGCTGCTGCTGCCGGACGCCCCGGTCGTCGTCTGGTGGCCGGTGAACGCCCCGCTGGACCCGGCCAAGGACCCCCTCGGCGCGCTCGCCCAGCGCAGGGTCACCGACACCTACGCCGCCGAGCAGCCGGTACGGGAGCTGTCCGCCCGTGCCGAGGCCTACACGCCCGGCGACACGGACCTGTCCTGGACCCGGATCACGCCGTGGCGCTCGATGCTGGCGGCGGCCCTGGACCAGGTGGTCTGCGAGGTGCAGACCGTCGAGGTGGAGGGCGAGGAGTTCAACCCGAGCTGCGAGCTGCTCGCGATGTGGCTCGCGGACCGCCTGGACGTGCCCGTCAAGCGCTCCCTGTCCTCGGGCCCGGGCCTGACCGCCGTCCGTATGGACACCAGCTGCGGCCCGATCGTCCTGGACCGGGCCGACGGCTCGCTGGCCACCCTGGCCATCGAGGGCCAGCCGGCCCGCGCGGTGGCGCTCAAGCGGCGGGACACCGCCGAGCTGATCGCGGAGGAGCTGCGCCGGCTCGACCCGGACGACACCTACGCGTCGGCGCTGCGCTACGGCGTGGAGCGGCTGAACACGGGTGCGGAGGCCGCCGCGGCTCAGCCGGTGGCCGAGGCCGAGGTCGCCGCGGCCCCTGCCAAGAAGGCGGCCGCCAAGAAGGCCCCGGCGAAGAAGGCGGCGGCGAAGTGAGCACTCCGCAACTGGTCGTGCACCGCGACAAGGAGCTGATGGCGCAGGCCGCCGCGGCCCGTCTGATCACGAAGATCGTGGACGCGCAGGCCTCCCGGGGCCACGCGTCCGTGGTCCTCACGGGGGGCCGCAACGGCAACGGCCTGCTCGCCGCGCTGGCGGCGGCCCCCGCCCGGGACACCGTCGACTGGAGCCGGCTCGACCTCTGGTGGGGCGACGAGCGCTTCCTCCCCGAGGGCGACCCGGAGCGCAATGTCACGCAGGCCCGCGAGGCCCTGCTGGACGCCGTACCGGTGGACCCGGAGCGTGTGCACGCCATGCCCGCGTCCGACGGGCCGTACGGTGCGGACGTGGAGGCGGCCGCGGAGGCGTACGCGGCGGAACTGGCGAAGGCGGCCGGCCCCGAGAACCACGGTGCCGTTCCCTCCTTCGACGTGCTGATGCTGGGCGTCGGCCCGGACACCCACGTGGCCTCGCTCTTCCCCGAGCTGCCCGCGGTCCGCGAAACCGAGCGCACGGTGGTCGGCGTCCACGGCGCCCCCAAGCCGCCGCCGACCCGGGTCTCGCTGACCCTGCCGGCGATCCGCTCGGCCCGCGAGGTCTGGCTCCTGGCGGCCGGCGAGGACAAGGCCCAGGCCGTGGCCATCGCCCTGTCGGGCGCGGGCGAGGTCCAGGCACCGGCGGCGGGAGCGTACGGCCGTCAGCGGACGCTGTGGCTACTGGACGCGGCCGCGGCTTCCCAGCTGCCCCGGTCGCTGTATCCGCCGGCGTCCCCGTAAGCCGGGGTGCCCACCGACCACCCGACTCGGTAGGCAGAAAAGCGGAGGTGCCATCCGGGACCTCCGCTTTTCCACTACTTCACCGAACCGGCCATCACCCCCTGCACAAAGTGCCGCTGGAACGCGAAGAACACCACCACCGGCACGATCAGGGACAGGAACGCCCCCGGCGCCAGGACATCGATGTTGCTGCCGAACTGCCGGATCTGGGACTGGAGTTCAACCGTCAGCGGCTGGGACGAGCTGTCGGCGAAGAGCAGGGCGACCAGCATGTCGTTCCAGACCCAGAGGAACTGGAAGATGGCGAGCGAGGCGATCGCGGGCCGGCCCACCGGCAGGACCAGCCGGGTGAAGATACGCCACTCACTGCCACCGTCCATCCGCGCCGCCTCCAGCATCTCCTTCGGCATCTCCGCGAAGTAGTTCCGCAGCAGGAACACCGCGAAGGGGAGGCCGTACGCGACGTGGAAGAGGACCACGCCGGGAATCGTGCCGAACAGCCCCAGCTGGCCGAAGAGTTTGGCCACCGGCAGCAGCCCGATCTGCACCGGCACCACCAACAGGGCCACCACCAGCAGGAAGAGCGGCTCGCGGCCGGGGAAGTCCAGCCAGGCGAAGGCGTATCCGGCGAGCGCCGCGATGACGACGACCAGGGTGGTCGCCGGCACCGAGATCAGCACGGTGTTCCAGAAGGCCTGCGTCATGCCGGCGTTCTTCAGCAGTGCCGAGTAGTTGTCGAAGGACAGCTGACCCGGACTGGCCAGCGCCGTCCACCAGCCGCCCTTGGCCGTGTCCCGCGCCGACCGCAGCGAGGACACGAACAGCCCCGCCAGCGGCGTCAGCCACACCAGGCCGATCACCACGAGGAACGCCTGCACGAGACCGTTGCCCAGGCCACGCCTGACCGCGTTCATCGCTGACTCCTTCGGAAACGGCGGACGTTGAAGACCATCGCGGGGATCACCAGGAGCAGGAGCAGCACACCGAGCGCACTGCCCAGGCCCTGGTTGTTGCCGCCGCCGAAGGACACCAGCCACATCTGGGTCGCGAGGACGGTGGCGTCCTCCTGCACCGGCCCCGGCGCGATGATGTAGACGAGGTCGAAGACCTTCATCACGTTGATCACGAGGGTCACGAAGACCACGGTGAGGACAGGGGCGAGCAGCGGGACGGTGATCCGGCGGAAGATCTGCCACTCGTTCGCCCCGTCCATCCGGGCCGCCTCCAGCGCGTCCCGGGGCAGCGTGGACAGACCCGCGCCGATCAGCACCATCGCGAAACCGGTCCAGATCCACAGGTACGCGCCGATGATCGCCGGTGTGACGAGCGTCGGACCGAGCCAGGAGACCCCCTGGTAGGGCGGCGCGAAGTTCGACGCGGGCAGCTTCACCGTGTACGAGCCCTGGTCGAGCCCCGAGAAGCGGAAGGCGCCGTCGGACGCGGTCGTCGTACTCGCGACCGTCTTCCCGTCGCGCAGCGCCTCGACCTTCAGGCCGGGCAGGCCGCTCTCCTTCGGGTCGACCCTGCCCTGCTTCCCTCCCCCGCCGGGCGTGAAGTCCAGGTAGACGACACCGCGCAGTTCACCGGCGCCGGCCTTGCGCCCGGCGGCCGGGTAGGCGGGCGAGGCGCCCTTCGGCAGGTCCTTGGGCAGGACGCCCACCAGGCCGAGGGCCACCGAGCGGCCCGGGGACAGGTCCGCGTCCGTCAGGTACGAGCCGTCCCGACCATGAGTGAGCCCCTGGCCGTCGCGCGCTCGCGCCGTCGGATACGACGAGGTCCCCGTGAAGGCGTCGTGGACGGAGACCACGGCGGCGTTGAGGACACCCTTGTTCGGGTCCTCGTCGTAGGCGAGCCGGAAGATGATGCCGGCGGCGAGGAAGGACACCGCCATCGGCATGAACAGCAGGAGCTTGAAGGCGGTGGCCCAGCGCACCTTCTCCACCAGGACGGCCAGGATCAGGCCGAGGCCGGTGAGCAGGGCCGGGGCAACGACCACCCAGATGACGGTGTTGCGGATGGCCTTCAGGGTCGCCGGGTCGCGGAACATCTCGGCGTAGTTGTCGCCGCCCACGAACCGGGTGCCGGAGGCGTCGAAGAAGCTGCGGCCGACGGAGAACAGCACCGGGTAGACGACGAGGGCGCCGAGCAGGAGCAGGGCGGGGAAGACGAAGAGCAGGGCGACGGTCCGGGCGCGCCGCCGGCCGCGGCGCCCGCGGGCCGCGCCGGCGGCCCGCGGACCCGCCTCCTTGTGCACGAGTGTGGTGGCGGTCATGGGTTCACTCAGTCCTGGTAGGCCTTGGCCGCCGCGGACTCCAGCTTCGCCGCGGTGCCCTTCGGGTCGGAGGGGTCGCGCAGGAAGTCCTGGAGCAGCTTCCACTCCCCCGCGCCCTTGGTGCCGCCGAAGGCCGCCGGTGCCTGGTCGGACATGTCGAAGCGGACCGAGTCGCCCGCGCCGACCAGCGACTTGGCGGTGGCCCGGGTGACGTCGTCGCTGTACGAGGAGAGGTCGAGCTTCTTGTTCGGGGACAGGAAGCCGCCCGCCTTCGCCCACACGGCGGCCGCCTCCGGGGTGGCCAGGTACTCCAGGAGCTTCATGCCGGCCTTGGCGTTCTTGCCGTCCTTGAGGACGACGGCCGCGTCGCCGCCGCTGACCACCGGTGCGGTGCCGCCGCCGACCGCGGGGAACGGGAAGAAGTCCGCGTCCTTGCCGATGGTCCTCTGGAACTGGTCGTGGGCCACCCCGGCGACGAAGTCGCCCTCGTAGACCATGCCGGCCTCGGGCTTGGGCCCGAAGACCTTCTCGACCGAGCTGGGGAAGTCGGTGTTCAGCGCCTCCTTCTGGCCGCCCGCGATGAGCTGCTTGTCCTTGAAGAGCTTGCCGAGCGTGGTCAGCGCCTGGACGACGGAAGAGTCCGTCCACTTCAGCTTGTGGGCGGCGAGGGCGTCGTACTTCTCGGGTCCGGCCTGGGAGAGGTAGATGTTCTCGAACCAGTCGGTGAGCGTCCAGCCGTCCTGCCCGGCGACGGCGAAGGCCGCGAGCCCGGAGTCGGAGACGGTGTGTCCGGCCTTGAGCATCGCGTCGTAGGTCTTCGGCGGCTTGACGCCGGCCTGGGCGAGGGCGTCGGGGCTGTACCAGACCGTCGACTTGTGGGCGGCCTTGAAGTAGAGGCCGTAGAGGGAGCCGTCGACGCTGCCGTACTTCTTCCACACGGGTGCGAAGTCGGCGTCGACCGTCTGCTCGGCGGTCGGGGACAGCGGCTTGAGCCAGCCCTTCTTCGCGAACTGCTGGAGCACGCCGACCTGCGGGACCATCACGACGTCGGGCGCGTTGCCGCCCTCGATCTTGCTGCCGACGACCGTGGAGACGTTGTCGCCGGTGGAGACGAACTGGGTCTTGGCGCCGGTCTTCGCGGTGAACGCGTCCAGCACCTTCTGGAAGTTCTTCTGCTCGCTGCCGGACCAGACACCGGCCACGGTGACCGTCTGGCCGCTGAGCGACTTGTCGCCACCGCCCGCGGTGACCGGGCCGCCGCCACAGGCGGTCGCGCCGAGGGCCAGGGCGAGGGCGGTGCAGCTCGTGAGCAGGGTGGTACGGCGTCGCATCATCGTTGATGTCCCTTCGAGGGGTGGGAGTTGACGGAGGCTCAGAGCGCGGAGTCGCTGAGCCACCAGGCGGCCGTGGAGCCGGGCAGCACCCCGGCCGGGCAGGGACCGCTGGACAGCAGGGGCGTACCGGAGGCCGGCGCGGGCGTGGGGGACGTACCGAAGTTGACGGCGCAGACGAGGCCGTCACCGCGGGCGAAGGCGAGCACGCCCGGCGGGGTGTCCAGCCAGTGCAGCGTGCCCTCGCCCAACTGGGGCAACGAGGAGCGCAGTTGCAGGCCATCGCGGTACAGGTGCCAGAAGGAGCGGGTGTCGGCGAGGGCGCGGTCGGTGGCGTACTCGGCGAAGTAGGCGGGCTGCGGCAGCCAGGGCTTGGCGCTCTCGGCGCCGGAGGTGAAGCCGAACGGGGAGGCCTGCCCGGACCACGGCAGCGGCACCCGGCAGCCGTCGCGGATGCGGGCACGGCTTCCGGTGCGGTGGAAGATCGGATCGGTGAGCACGTCGTCCGGCAGGTCGACGACCTCCGGCAGACCCAGCTCCTCGCCCTGGTAGATGTACGCGGCTCCGGGCAGCGCCAGCATCAGCAGCGCGGCGGCGCGGGCGCGGGCGGCGCCGAGGCCGCTGCCCTGCGGGGTGGGTTCGCCGTAGCGGGTGACGGTGCGGACCTGGTCGTGGTTGTTGAGGACCCAGGTGACCGTCGAGCCCGTGCCGGCTATGTCCTGCATGGCCTCGGAGATGACCTTGCGGAAGGAGTCGGCGTCCCAGGGGGCGCTGAGCAGGTCGAAGAAGAAGGCCTGGTGGAGTTCGTCCGGGCGGACGTACTGGGCGTGTTCGCGGGCGGTGGGGACGGAGACCTCGCCGACGAGGAGGCGTTCACGGCCGTCGCGGGCCGCGTACTCCTCGCACAGCGAGCGCCAGCGCCGCCACACGTCGTGCACCTCGGGCTGGTTCCAGGCGAGCGGGTTGACCGAGTCGCGGGTGCGGGCGTCGGCCTCCGGGTCGTCGGAGTCGGGCAGTTCGGGGTGCTTGTAGAGGCCGGCGGCGACGTCGATGCGGAAGCCGTCCACACCCCGGTCCAGCCAGAAGCGCAGGACCCGGTCGAACTCGGCGGGGATCTCGGGGTCGCGCCAGTTCCAGTCGGGCTGTTCGGGCGTGAACATGTGCAGGTACCACTGGCCGTCGCCCACTCTGGTCCAGGCCGGGCCGCCGAACATGGCGTGCCAGTTGTTGGGCGGCTCGGAGCCGTCGGGACCACGTCCGTCGGCGAAGTGGAAGCGGGCGCGGGCCGGGCTGCCCGGCTCGGCGGCGAGGGCCTCGCGGAACCACGGGTGCTCGCTGGAGCAGTGGTTCGGGACGATGTCCAGGAGCACCCTGATCCCGAGCCGCCGGGCGGCCGCCATCAGCAGGTCGAACTCGGCGAGATCGCCGAAGAGCGGGTCGACACCGCAGTAGTCGGCGACGTCGTAACCGTGGTCGTGCTGGGGCGAGGGATAGAAGGGGCTCAGCCAGATCCCGTCGACGCCGAGCTTCTTCAGGTACGGCAGTCCCGCGCGGACCCCGGCCAGATCGCCGATGCCGTCGCCGGTGCTGTCGAGGAAGCTGCGGACGTAGACCTGGTAGATCACCGCGTCACGCCACCAGTGGTACTTACTCAGCATGCATGCATGTTAGGTAGGCGTGTCGCGAGGGTGTCAATGAAAAGAACGGAGACTACTGGTGAGTTGGGGTAACGAATATGGACTTATCGGGGCACTCTGAAGACAGATGAGATGTCCGCGTTACCTAACATGTAACTAGAGATGTAGCCCGCGAAGAAGCTAGCGACCGGAAACGGCGGCCAGCTCGCGCGCCAGCCGCCGCACCGCCGCCGCAGGCGTCTCGTGCCCGGTCAGCGCGTCCTGCACGACCGCCTGCACCACCAGACTGACCTGGTCGTAGTGCGGGCTCTTGGGGCGCGGAGCGGCCGTGAGGACGGCCGTGCGCAGGGTCGGCAGATAGGGGAACCGCCGTACGAGCGTGGGGTCTTCGTAGAGCGCGGCGCGCACGGGCGGCAGTGAGCCCCGCGTGAGCACCTGGCGCTGGACGCCCTCGCTGGTGAGGTACGCGATCAGACGCGCGGCCGAGTCGGGGTGCCGGGCGTGGGTGTTGACGGCCAGGTTGGAGCCGCCGAGGACGCTCTTCCCCGGCCCGTCGGGCCCGGGCAGCGGTACGGCGCCGATCCGGCCGGCGACCTTGGAGCCCTTGGCCGAGGCCAGGGCGTAGGCATAGGGCCAGTTGCGCAGGAAGAGCAGCCGGCCGTCCTGGAAGGCCTGCTTGGACTCCTCCTCCTTGTACGTCAGCGCCGCCTTCGGGATCCAGCCCTCGCGCAGGCCGCGGGCGAGGAAGCCGATGCCCTCACGGGCCGCGTCCGAGTCGACGGTGACGCGGGTGCCCTCGTCGCCGAGGATGGTGCCGCCCGCCGAGTACACGGCCTCGGCCGCGTTGACGGTCAGACCCTCGTAGGGCAGGAACTGGCCCGCGTACCCGTCCAGGCCGTACCTGGGCGCGATGGTCTTCGCGTCGTGCTCCAGCTCGGCCCAGGTGCGCGGCGGCGGCACGCCCTCCTTGGCGAGGACGTCCTTGCGGTACAGCAGCAGTCCGGCGTTGGTGACGTACGGCACGGCGTACAGCCGCCCGTCGTACGTGGCCGTGTCCACGACCGGTGGCAGGAAGCTCTTCAGCGGGAAGCGGTCGCGGGGCAGCGGGCGGATCCAGCCGGCGGCCGCGAACTCCGAGGTCCAGTTGACGTCGATGTTGAGGACGTCGAACCGGCCCCGGTCGCCGCCGCGCAGGTCGGTGGTCATCTGCGCGTGGGTCTCGTCGGCGGAGTCCGGCAGCTCGACGAGGGTGACCTTCTCGGCGGGATGCGTACGGTTCCAGCCCTCGAGGAGCGGGCCGAGGTACCCGGTGAGGTCACCGGCGGTGGCCAGGGTGAGCGGACCGCGCCGGTCACGCTCGTCGGCGTGCGCGCCGGACGCCATGTACCCGCTCATGACCACGGCGAGAACCAGGAGCCCCCTACCGGCGGCGCGTATCCACCGCATAGGTTCCTCCCTGAACACGTACACCCGGCCACGGGCACCCTCGCCCGGCGGTCAGAGGCCATGTATACCTGTTAGGTATGGGCGATACTAGGGCCTGGAGCACATTGAGCAGACAGGAGGACAGCACGAGTGCGCCTGCCCCTCCTGGCACTCCTCGCGCGCGGCCCGGCCCACGGCTACGAGCTGAAGCAGGACCTTGAGCTACTGCTGGGTGCCGCGTACCCTCAGCCGAACGTCGGCCAGATCTACGTGACCCTCGGCCGCCTCGAGAAGTCGGGACTGATCGAGGGCGAGGACGTCGAGCAGTCCAGCCGGCCCAACAAGAAGGTCTACCACCTCACCGACGCCGGGCGAGAGGCGCTGCACGCCTGGTTCGAGGAGACCGAGGACGAGCCGCGGGTCCGGGACGAGTTCTTCATGAAGCTCGCGCTCGCCCCGCAGACCGGTCTCGCCGAGCAGATCGCCCTCATCAACAGACAGCGGCGCCAGTACCTCAACACCATGCGCAACCTGTCGAAGCTGGCCGCGGCCGAGAACCGGGACAACCGAATCGCCCATCTGCTCATCGAGGGCGCGATGCTGCACCTGCAGGCCGACCTGGACTGGCTGGAGCGGTGCCAGGAGGAACTGGAGGAGCTGGAGTGAGTGACGGCTCTGCTGTTCCCCTGCTGCGCGCCGAGGGTCTGGTGAAGACCCACCACGGCGAGGGCGCGCCCGCGCGTGCCGTCCGCGGGGTCGACCTGAGCGTCGCCCGGGGCGAGTTCGTGGCGATCACCGGACCGTCCGGCGCCGGCAAGTCCACGCTGCTGCACCTGCTCGGCGGCCTGCAGCGGCCGGACGAGGGCAGCGTCTGGCTCGACGGCCGCTGCACGGACTCCTTCAGCGAGGCGCGCTGGGCGGTGGAGCGCAGGAAGGCCATCGGGATCGTCTTCCAGTTCTTCAACCTGGTGTCGAACCTGTCGGTCGCCGACAACGTCGAGCTGCCCGCCCTCCTCGCCGGCGTCCCGCCGAAGCGGGCCCGGGCCGAGCGCGAGACGCTCCTGGCCGAGCTGGGTCTGGAGGGCAAGGAGCGCAGCATGCCGGGCGAGCTGTCCGGCGGCGAGCAGCAGCGGGTCGCGCTCGCCCGCGCCCTGGTCAACCATCCGCCGCTGCTGCTGGCGGACGAGCCCGCCGGCAGCCTCGACAGCAAGGGCACCCGCGAGGTGATGCGGCTGCTGTCCCGCTTCCACGGGCGCGGGCAGAGCATCGTACTTGTCACCCACGACGCCCGGCTGGCCAGCGCGGCCGACCGGGTGATCAGCTTCTTCGACGGCCGGATAGCCGACGACGCCGCGCTGGACGGCACCCCGTCCCGCAAGCCCGGGACCTCGGGTGTGCTGGAGCTGAGGGACTGATGGCGCGCCGACTGCCCGGGGCCGGGGACTGAGCCGTGCGAGCCACCCTGCGCTGGGCCCACTCCGATCTGCGCACGCACCGCGGCGAGGCGCTGTTCATCACGCTCGCCACCGCCGGCATCGTCGCCTCGCTGCTGCTGGCCGCCGCCCTCTTCGGCTACGCCACCAACCCCTGGCAGCGGACCTTCACCCAGGCCCGCGGGGCCCATGTCTGGATCCACACGGCCGCCTCCGCCGACGCCCACCGGCTCGCCGGGCTGGACGGCGTCGAGTCGGTGGCCGGCCCCTACCGCACCGAGTCCGTCACCGTCGCCTCCCGCGGCACCCGTGCCTCCGTGGAGCTGCGCGGCACCCCGCAGCTGCCCTCCGTCGGGCGCCCGCTGCTCACCTCGGGACACTGGCTGGACCCGGCCGAGCCGGACGGCGTGGTCCTGGAGGGCCGGCTGGCCCGGGCCCTGCTGGCCGAACCCGGCGACACCCTCACACTGCCCGGCACCGCCCGCACGCTCACCGTCGAGGGCATCGCCGACAGCGCGGAGCCCGGCTACAGCCCGGGCGCACAGCCGGGGCTCGTCTGGGCGCTGCCGTCCGCCGTACGGGCCCCCGGCGGCCAGGTGACCGGGCTGCGTCTGAAGGACCCGGCCGACACGGACTACGCGGTCCAGCGTGCCGTCACCGTCCTGGGCGCGGGCGCGGTCGGCGAGGTCTCCACCTGGCAGCAGGCGCGGGCCGACGCCCAGGGCGAGAACCGGCTGCTCGGCCAGGTGCTCGGCCTGTTCGGGCTCGGCGCCCTGGTCGCCGCGGGTTTCGCCGTGCACGGGGCGATCGGCACCCGCATCCGGGGCCACCTGCGGGACATCTCGGTGCTGAAGGCGATCGGCTTCACGCCGGGCCAGGTCGTGCGGATCTTCCTGCTCCAGCACCTGGCGTACGCCGTGCTGGGGGCGGTGGCCGCGGCCGCGGTGACCGAGGGTCTCGGCACCCGGATCCCGGGGCGGCTCGGCGACGCGGTGGGCGTGTGGCAGGGGTTGCCGGGGCACACCGCGGCGCTGTCCGCCGTGCCCGTGGCGGCGGTGCTGCTCATCGGCCTGACCACGGGACTCGCGGCCTGGCGGGCGGGCCGGGTGCCACCGGTGCCGGTGCCCCGCCCGGCGGCTCCGGCGGGCGGCCGGCTGACCGGACTGGCCCGCCGTGCCCTGGGGCTGCGGCTGCCGGCCGCGCTGGTCCTGGGCTGCCACAAGGCGTTCGCGGGCCGCGGCCGGTCACTGGCCGGCGTGGCCCGGCTGGCACTGCCCCTGCTGCTGATCGTGGTGGCGCTCAGCGCGTGGACCACCATCGACCGCTTCCACAGCAGCCCGGAACGGGTGGGCCTGCCGACGGCGCTCACCCTCCGCTCGGACGGCGGGCTCGGCGACCCGGACGTACGGGCTCTGCTGGCGGCGAACCACCAGGTCACCGCCGCCTACCCGGGCGTCGAGATCGCCGCGCTGGTTCCCGGCCAGACCGGGACCATCGCCCTGCGCGGCCTCGGCACGCGCACCCGGCCCTACCCCTACACCCTCGCCGAGGGCCGGGCCGCGCACGGACCGGACGAGGCCGTGGCCGGCCAGGGCCTGCTGGACCTGCTGCACGTGCGGGTCGGGGACTGGGTGCGGATGACGGTGGGCGAGGAGCCGCAGATCCTGCACATCGTGGGCCGCAGCATCGAACCGCAGAACGCGGGCCGGGTCGTGACGACCTCCCTGGACACCCTGCGCGAGAACGACCCGCGGCTGTCCCCGGCCTTCTACCAGCTGCGGCTGCGCCCGGGCGCCGACCCGCAGCGGGTCGCCTCCGCCCTGACCACGGCCGGCCGCGGACACCTGGACGTGCACGCCGTGACCAACCCGGCCGACGGGCTGTCCCCGCTGCGCGCGGTCGTCGCCGGACTGATCGCCGTGCTCGCCCTCATCGGGCTCGTCGAGCTGCTCACCGCGATCGGCGGGAGCGTCCGGGAGGGCGAGCGGGACATGCTCGCCCTCCGGGCGATCGGCATGTCTCCCCGGCAGATCACCGCGATCACCGTCACGGCGACGACCTGTACGGCCCTGGCCGCGGTCCTCGCCGGTACGGCCCTGGGGCTGCCGCTGGCGCACCGGCTGATCGACGCCCAGGGCAGCTCCAGCGGCATCGGCGCCGGTATCGCCCAGTCGCCCTCGCCCGGCCTGCTGCTCCTGCTGGGCGCGGGCGCCGTGCTGGGGGCCGGGGCCCTGGCCGCGCTGCCCGCGGCCCGGGCGGCGCGCCGACGGCTGGCGGACACGCTGAGCGCGGTGGCCTGAGCTACTCCCCCGGGCCCGCCCCGAGCTGCTCGGCCCCTGGGGGTCCTCGGCGCCGCCCGCTCGTTCGTACACCTTCTGGGAGGTGGTCACGAACGAGCGGTACTTCATGGTCCTGACGGCCGAGTCGAAGGCCGGACTACGCAGCCCGTGGATCCGCCCTGCCAGCCTGAGCAGGTAGGCGTCGGTGAAGCCGTCGACGCTCTCGGCGGGCTGGGTGGCGTAGAGCAGGTCGTGGTGCTCGGCGAACTTGCCCGCGTCCAGCGCGGCCCGCAGGGCGTTGACCGCCTTCCCGGAACCACTGCCGCCGAGCCGGTCGTCCAGGAAGGAGGCGAGGGTGAACTCCGTCTTCGCCTTCCGCCGGATGGTTGCCGCGCGCAGCTGCGGGGCGCCCCCGGTGCTTTCGAACTCCTCGCACACCGGGCACCGCGGATCCTCGTACAGGTGCACCGTCACCCTGGCGTCCGGGCCGCCCACGGTGACGGTCGTCCCGTCGGCCTCCAGCCGCTCCGGCACATCCGCCAGACCGGAGTAGGCCGGCTTGACCTCCGCCATGACCGCGGGCGTCCGCGACCGCCGCAGCGCCCCCCTACGTCCCGTGCATGTCCTCCCCTGAATTCAGCGGAACCCCAGGGGGCGCGCACAGAAAACGCACAGGAAAATCGTCGCCGCGGCGGCGGGCGGTCAGCTCCGGCCGCGCAGCTCCCGGTACCTGGCGACCAGCGCCTTCGTGGAGGCGTCCAGGCCGGGGACCTCCGCACCCTCGGTCAGGGCCGGTTCGACGCGCTTGGCGAGGACCTTGCCCAGCTCCACGCCCCACTGGTCGAAGGAGTCGATGTTCCAGACCGCGCCCTGGACGAACACCTTGTGCTCGTAGAGGGCGACGAGCTGGCCGAGCACGGACGGGGTCAGCTCGCGCGCGAGGATCGTGGTCGTCGGCCGGTTGCCCGGGAACGTCTTGTGCGGGACCAGCTCCTCCGGCACGCCCTCCGCACGGACCTCCTCGGCCGTCTTGCCGAAGGCCAGCGCCTGGGTCTGGGCGAAGAAGTTGGCCATCAACAGGTCGTGCTGGGCCTTGAGTTCACCGCTCAGCTCGGCGACCGGCTCGGCGAAGCCAATGAAGTCCGCCGGGATGAGCTTGGTGCCCTGGTGGATCAACTGGTAGTAGGCGTGCTGCCCGTTGGTGCCGGGCGTACCCCACACCACCGGACCGGTCTGCCACTCGACCCGCTTGCCGTCCCGCGCCACGTACTTGCCGTTGGACTCCATGTCCAGCTGCTGGAGATAGGCGGTGAACTTGGAGAGGTAGTGGCTGTACGGCAGCACCGCGTGCGACTGGGCGTCGTGGAAGTTGTCGTACCAGATCCCCAACAGGCCCAGCAGCAGCGGCACGTTGGCCTCGGCGGGCGCGGTGCGGAAGTGCTCGTCGACGAGATGGAAGCCGTCCAGCATCTCCCGGAACCGCTCCGGGCCGATGGCGATCATCAGCGAGAGGCCGATCGCGGAGTCGTACGAGTACCGTCCGCCGACCCAGTCCCAGAACTCGAACATGTTGTCCGGGTCGATACCGAACTCGGCGACCTTCTCGGCGTTGGTCGACAGGGCCACGAAGTGCCTGGCCACCGCGGACTCGGCACCGAGCGCGTCGAGCAGCCAGGTCCGGGCCGAGGTGGCGTTGGTGATCGTCTCGATGGTGGTGAAGGTCTTGGAGGCGATGATGAAGAGCGTCTCGGCCGGGTCCAGGTCGCGGGTGGCCTCGTGCAGGTCGGCGCCGTCCACGTTGGAGACGAAGCGGACGGTGAGGTCGCGGTCGGTGAAGCTGCGCAGCACCTCGTAGGCCATCGCGGGGCCCAGGTCGGAGCCGCCGATGCCGACGTTGATCACGTTCCTGATGCGCTTGCCGGTGTGCCCCGTCCATTCACCCGAACGCACGCGCTCCGCGAAGCCGCTCATCTTGTCCAGCACGGCGTGCACGGCCGGGACGACGTTCTCGCCGTCGACCTCGATCACGGCGTCCCGGGGAGCACGCAGCGCGGTGTGCAGCACCGCCCGGTTCTCGGTGACGTTGATCTTCTCGCCGCGGAACATGGCGTCCCGCAGCCCGAAGACGTCCGTCGCGGCGGCCAGCTCGCGCAGCAGCCGCAGCGTCTCGTCGGTGACCAGGTGCTTCGAGTAGTCGATGTACAGGTCACCGACCTGGAGGGTGTACCCGGCGCCGCGCTCCGGATCGGCGGCGAACAGGTCCCGCAGATGGGTGTCGGCCAGCTCCTCCCGGTGCTTGGTGAGAGCGGTCCACTCGGGCGTCTGGTTGAGCCTGGTACGGCCGTCTGCGTTCATATCCGACTTCAGCCTTCTTTCCTGCGACCTGTCCTGCTGCGTACCTTGCCCCGCTGCCGGATCCAACCTAGTTGATCAGCGAGTGTCACGAGCTGTTGTGATGCCGTCCTGCGGGGCAACAACAGGTACGTCCGGCTTGCGCGCGGGTATCAGCGCGGCCGTGAGCAGCGGCGGGGTGTAGAGGCCAAAGGCGGTCACGACGGCACCGCCCAGCAGGGCACCCAGGGGCACTCCGGCGCCGGCCAGGGTCCGCAGGGCCGCGCCGACCCGGCCGAGCAGCTCGGCGGGGCTGCGCTGCTGCATCAGGGTCATCGTGTTGACGTTCCACACCATGCCCATGACCCCGAAGACGGCGAACACCCCCACCAGCCGGCCGGTCACCAGGACGACCAGGGTGGCGGAGGGCCGCTCCGGCGGCGATCAGCGGCGGCGGGCAGCGAGGCGGCCGGCAGTGGCAACGCGGCCGTACGCAGCGCGTCACCGAAGCTGGAGAGCACCGCGGCACTCCACAACCGCCCTGGTCCCCCGCGCCACGCGGGCGCACCTGACCGTGCCGCCTCGACCGCCGTCACAACTCCCCCTCGCGGTTCACGCCTTCACGAAAACCGTAGGGGGTGCCACTGACAATCGGCCGGGCGCAAGGGGAGGAACGCTTCGGCCAGGCACCCTGGGGTACCCGGCCGATGACAAGTCCTAGATCTCGCCGCGCAGTTTGGCGAGCGCCTCGGCGAGGATCGCCTCGCCGTCCGCGTCGCTGCGCCGCTCCCGTACGTACGCGAGGTGGGTCTTGTACGGCTCGGTGCGCGGCGGGTCCGGCGGGTTGTCCCGGTCCTGGCCGGCCGGGAAGCCGCAGCGCGGGCAGTCCCAGGTCTCGGGCACCTGTGCGTCGCTGGCGAAGCTCGGCTGCGTCTCGTGCCCGTTGGAGCACCAGAAGGAGATGCGCAGACGCGGCGCGGACTCGCCGCGCTCGGCCTCGCCCATCGGCCCCGCCCCGACCCGACTTCCTCGGATCGCGTTGCCACTTGCCACGGTGTAACTCCCTGCGTGATGGTGCCGCGAAGCGAGTCGGCGTTCCGCTTCGCCGCGAGCGCCTCAGTCTACGTAAGGCCCAACGCGCGTCCAGTGATTGGAGTTACAGCCCCCACACCTAGACGCAAGCCCCATGATAGGCCGCGCTCACGAGCGCGTACCGAACATGGGGCCTTACGTACGGAATGTATGTGCTTGCGAGACGCCGCTCAGCTGTTCGTCTTCATCAGGATGCCGAGGACGACGATGCTCGCGAACCACAGCAGACCGATCACGACGGTGATGCGGTCGAGGTTGCGCTCGGCGACCGAGGAGCCGCCGACGGACGACTGCATGCCGCCACCGAACATGTCGGAGAGGCCGCCGCCCTTCCCCTTGTGCATCAGCACCAGCAGCATCAGCAGCAGGCTGAAGACGATCAGGGCGATCGAGAACCCCAAAACCACGGCTGGACCAACTTCCTCGGATTCGGATGGACGACGGGGGCACCGCACCACGGCTGTGCCCCCGCCAGGGTACGACGAATCGCGTCTAGCGCATACTCACTGGTCGCGGAAGCGCACGATCTTGACGAACTCGTCGGCGTCCAGCGACGCGCCGCCCACGAGGGCGCCGTCGATGTCGGCCTTCGCCATGATCTCGGCGACGTTGCCGGACTTCACGGAGCCGCCGTACTGGATGCGGACCTGGTCGGCCAGCTCCTGGGAGTACAGCTCGGCGATCTTGGCGCGGATGGCGGCGCAGACCTCCTGGGCGTCCTCGGCGCCGCAGACCTTGCCGGTACCGATGGCCCAGACGGGCTCGTAGGCGATCACGACGGTCTCGGCCTGCTCGGCCGGGAGGTCCTTCAGACCGCCCTCGACCTGGGCGAGCGTGTGCGTGACGTGGTTGCCCGCCTCGCGGACGTCCAGCTCCTCGCCGACGCACAGGATCGGGGTCAGGCCGTGCTTGTAGGCGGCCTTGACCTTGGCGTTCACCAGCTCGTCGGTCTCGTTGTGGTACTGGCGGCGCTCGGAGTGGCCGATCACCACGTAGGTGCACTTCAGCTTGGCCAGCATCGGGCCGGAGATCTCGCCGGTGTAGGCGCCGGAGTCGTGCTGCGAGATGTCCTGGGCGCCGTACTTGATCTTGAGCTTGTCGCCGTCGACCAGGGTCTGCACGGAGCGCAGGTCGGTGAAGGGCGGCAGGACGGCGACCTCGACGGCCTCGTAGTCCTTGTCGGCCAGGGCGAAGGCGAGCTTCTGGACGTGCGCGATGGCCTCGAGGTGGTTGAGGTTCATCTTCCAGTTGCCCGCCATGATCGGCGTGCGCGTGCTCATAAAGGGTCAGTCCTCCAGTGCGGCGAGGCCGGGGAGCGTCTTGCCCTCGAGGTATTCGAGGGAGGCGCCGCCACCGGTCGAGATGTGGCCGAATGCGTTCTCGTCGAAGCCGAGCGTACGCACGGCCGCGGCGGAGTCGCCGCCGCCGACGACGGTGAAGCCGTCGGATTCCACGAGGGCCTGGGCGACCGCCTTGGTGCCCTCGGCGTAGTCGGGGTGCTCGAAGACGCCCATGGGGCCGTTCCAGAAGACGGTCCGGGCGTCGGCGAGCTTCGAGGCGTACAGCTCTCGGGTCCTGGGGCCGATGTCCAGCCCCTCCTGGTCGGCGGGGATCTTGTCCGCGTCGACCACGGTGTTCTCGGTGGGAGCCTTGGCCTTCAGGTCCGGGAACTCCGGGGAGACCACGACGTCCACGGGGAGCAGCAGCTCGACGCCCTGCTTCTCGGCGCGCGCCATGTACTCGGTGACGACCGGGACCTGGTCCTCCTGGAGGAGGGAGATGCCGACCTCGTAGCCCTTGGCCTTGAGGAAGGTGTAGGCCATGCCGCCGCCGATGAGCAAGCGGTCGGCCTTGCCGAGCAGCTCGTCGATGACGGCGAGCTTGTCGGAGACCTTGGCGCCGCCGAGCGCGACGACGTAGGGGCGCTTGACGTCCTCGGTGAGCTTCTTCAGGACGCCGACCTCGGTGGCGATCAGGTAGCCGGCGTAGTGCGGCAGGCGGGCCGGGAGGTCGTACACGGAGGCGTGCTTGCGGTGCACGGCGCCGAAGCCGTCACCGACGTAGACGTCGGCGAGAGCCGCGAGCCGGTCGGCGAACTCGCCGCGCTCGGTGTCGTCCTTGGAGGTCTCGCCGGCGTTGAAGCGCAGGTTCTCGATGACCGCGACCTGGCCGGGCTGGAGGCCGTTCACGGCGTCGTGGGCGGCGGGGCCGACGGTGTCCTGGGCGAACGCGACCGGCGCGCCGAGGAGTTCACCGAGCCGCTCGGCGGCGGGCAGCAGCGAGAAGGCGGGGTCCGGGGCGCCCTTGGGACGGCCCAGGTGCGAGGCGACGACCACCTTGGCGCCCGCCTCGGCGAGGGCCTTGACGGTGGGCAGGACGGCGCGGATGCGACCGTCGTCGGTGATGACGCCGTCGGCGAGCGGGACGTTGAGGTCGGCGCGGACGAAGACCCGCTTGCCGTCCACACCCGCGGTGAGAAGTTCGTCGATGGTCTTCATGAGAGGGGACTCCTGAGGAGGGCTCTTGTTCCTACGAGGGCCGATCTTCGCAGGTCGGCCGGGGCGGCCTGCACGCGCATCAGGGCTCGGACAGCGCGACGCTGCGCTGCCCGAGCCCTGTGTGACGCATCAGTTGCCTGCTACGGCCGATCAGAGCTGGTTGCCGACGAAGACCGTGAGGTCCACGAGGCGGTTGGAGTAGCCCCACTCGTTGTCGTACCAGCCGAGGATCTTCACCGAGTTGCCCTCCTGGACCATGGTCAGGGAGGAGTCGAAGGTGCAGGAGGCCGGGTCGCCCACGATGTCCGAGGAGACGATCTGGTCCTCGGTGTAGGACAGGTAGCCCTTGAGGTCGCCGTCCTCGGAGGCCTTCTTGAACGCGGCGTTGACCTCGTCCTTGGTGACCTCGCGCTGGAGGGTCACCACCAGGTCGGTGGCCGAGCCGGTCGGGACCGGAACGCGCATGGCGATGCCGTCCAGCTTGCCCTTGAGCTGCGGGAGGACCAGGGCGGTGGCCTTGGCGGCGCCCGTGGTGGTCGGGATGATGTTCTCGGCGGCGGCGCGGGCACGGCGCAGGTCCGAGTGCGGGAAGTCCAGGATGCGCTGGTCGTTGGTGTACGCGTGGACCGTCGTCATCAGGCCCTTGACGATGCCGAAGTTCTCGTCGAGGACCTTCGCCATCGGCGCCACACAGTTGGTGGTGCAGGAGGCGTTGGAGATGACGTGGTGGTTCGCCGGGTCGTACTTGTCCTGGTTGACGCCCATCACGATGGTGATGTCCTCGTCCTTGGCCGGAGCCGAGATGAGGACCTTCTTGGCGCCGCCGGCGATGTGCTTCGCGGCGTCGTCCTTCTTCGTGAAGATGCCGGTGGACTCGATGACGATGTCGACACCCAGCTGACCCCAGGGGATGTCGGCCGGGTTGCGCTCGGAGAGCACCTTGATGGTGTGACCGTCGACGGTGATCGTGTCGGCGGTGTGGGAGACCTCCTGCTTGAGGCGACCCAGGATGGTGTCGTACTTCAGCAGGTGAGCGGTGGTCGCGGTGTCACCCAGGTCGTTGACAGCCACAACCTCGATGTCGGCACCCTGCTCCAGCAGTGCGCGGAAGTAGTTACGCCCGATACGGCCGAAGCCGTTGATGCCTACGCGGATCGTCACGAACCGATCTCCTCGTTGGTACGCCGGCCATGCGGTGCCGGCGAGCTGTATTTGGGATGTCCCCGACCACCCCCGACCCTACCCCTCTGGGGGCCCCTGAGTGACATCGAGATGCCGCATACACGGGCAGGCGGTCCGTACCCGTCAGTAGGGTACGGACCGCCCGGAATCGGGGGTCGTTTCGCGCCTCTTTGTTATGTAATGCCGATGCCCGCGGACCCACTTTTCACTCGTTCGTGAGCGGGTCGGCTCACCTGATGCGTGACGCTTTCGCGCACCGTTGAGAGGGGGTCCCGCTCACCTGTTGAGCGGGACCGTCTCATCCGTCGAGCGCCGTCTCATCCTTCGAGCGAGGCGAACGCCTTCTTCAGCAGCGCCGCCCGGTCGGCCGCCGACGGCACCTGCTCCAGGCCGAAGCCGAGCAGCACGGTGTCCTCGGTGGTGACCGCTCCGAAGGTCTGGAAGAGCGTTCCGGTGCGCGTCCAGTCCTTGAGGACCGCCGGGCTGCCCGCGGGCGGCCCGGCCGCCTTCCAGGCACCCAGGGACGACTCGAAGCCCTCGGTGTCCTTCGCCGTACCGCCGACCACGAGCGAGGCGTCGTCGGCGAGGACGCCGTGCCCGCCGCTGCCCGGGTCGGTGATGTAGCTGATGGAGACCTCGACGGACTTGCCGGCGTACGCGCTCAGGTCGAAGCTCACCTGCTGCCAGCCGCCGGAGCTGCCGGTGAGGCTGTGCCACGAACCGGTGGTGCCGGTCGCGGTGCAGGCGTTGTCCGCGAGCGTGAGGTAGTGCCTGAGCCAGGGGTGCTCGCCGATCAGGAACCCGGCCCCGCACTCGGCCGGTACGGCCGTCTTCGTGGCCCCGCCGGCCTCCGGGAGGGTCGTCCAGTCGTCGGCGCCCACGGTGTGGGCCTCGACGACCGCGTGGTCGTAGCCGGGCTCGGTGTCCCACAACAGCCGGGTGCGCAGGGCGGGCTGGCCGGCGGCAGCGACTCCGGTGAGGTCGATGGTGCGGGTGAGGCGCTTGTAGGCGTCGTCGGTGTGCAGGGCCGCGGCCATGTAGGAGCCGGAGTACGGTCCGTACGGGCTGACGGTCCCGGCGAACCGGCCCGCGCCCGCGCTCTTGAACTGCGGGTACGTGTCGGCGGGCAGCTCGTCCGAGGTGATGCCGTAGGTGCCGGCCTTGTCGAGCGGGTTGCCGGGCGCGTCACCGACGGCGCCCGTGTAGCCGTCGAGGGCGCCGGAGCCGGTGAAGGCGGTGGCTCCCTTGGTCGACGTACGGCTGTAGGCGCCCAGGTAGTACTGGCTGAAGTCGTCCGAGAGGGTGCCGTCGCCGAGGTCGACGCTGCCGCCGGCCAGCTCGCCGGCCTCGATCAGCCGGCCGCCCTCGTTGAGGTAGGCGCGCAGCTGGAGCTGGGTGGCGTTGGCCGGTCCGCTCGCGCCCGAGTAGTGCACGACGGTCCTGAAGTGCTTCAGCACGCCGAGCGCGTCGGGCGCGCCCTGGGTGGCGACGTCCCACACGAGCGCCCGGTGCCCGGCCGCCTTCAGCGCGTCCACGTAGGTGTGCGCCTGCGCGGCGGCCGCGCCCTCCTCGGCGACGACGAGGGTGTCGGCCCTGGGCCGCTCGGCGACGGTGTAGGTGAAGTGGGAGCTGGAGACCTTCTTGCCGCTCCTGGTCCTGCCGGTGAACCACACCTCGACCTTGTCGCCCGGTTCGCCGTCCCGGACCTTGGCCCGGTACTCGTCGAAGTAGAGGTCGTCCTCACCGCCGTAGGTCTCGCCGCCCTTCCAGTGCCTGAGCGCCCTGTCCCGGGTACGGCCGCCGTTGACGCGGTACTTGAGTTCCTTGTCGCGCACGGACTTCCGTACGACGACCGAGACCTCCTGGTCCGCGCCCCGCGCGTACGACATGGAGAATGCGGCCGGGGTGAAGTCGGCGGCGCTCAGGCCGACCGACGAGACCGGCCGGTCGGGGTGGGCGGCGGTCTCGGCGACGGAGAGCGCGAACGGGATGTTCTTCTCGAACTCCTGCTGGATCAGCTTCGCGTCGTCGGGGAAGTTGAAGACCGACTGGCAGTCGGCGGCGTTCCAGGCGTCGTTCGGGTCGATGTCCGACGCGGTCTGGCAGGTCGACATCTCGGGGGTGAACATCGCCATGCCGTTGACGTTCGAGGCGTGGCCGTCCGCTTCGCCGTTGGTCGTGTACAGCTCCGAGGAGACCTGCGAACGGTAGCCCGGGATGGCCGGGTTGTCCGGGGTGCCGGCGAGCGCCTTGTAGAGCACGTCGTCCGGGGTGGGGGTGGCGACCTGCCAGCCGACGCCGTAGAGGAGGAGTTCGGCGGCGGAGTGGTAGTTGATGCCGTAGGTGAAACCGATGCGCTTCTCGAAGGCGTCGAGGGCCTTGGTCTCCGGCTCGGACTCCGGGCTCGCGCCGCGGTAGGTCTGGCTGGTGGGGTTCGGGGACGAACCCTCGTCGTCGTAGCCCCACTTGTAGGGGAAGTTGCGGTTGAGGTCGACGCCGTCACCCGTGCCGATGACGCCGTCGCCGTTGACGTCCCGCAGGTTCTTGCGCCACAGGCGGGTGGTGGAGTCCTTGAACGTGTAGTCGTAGCCGTCGGGGTTGGCCGAGATGACGAACCACAGCTCGGTGGAGTCGACGATCTTCTTGACGCGCTTGTCGGTCTTGTAATGGTCCAGGTAGTAGTGCATCAGACGCCGGGTCATCTCCGGTGTGATCCACTCGCGCGCGTGCTGGTTGGACATGTACAGCACGGCGGGCTTGGAGCCGTCCTTCGACTTCTTCGCGTTCCCGGTCAGTTTGAGCGCGAGGATGTCCTGGCCATTGATCGTCTTGCCGATGGACTCGACCTTGGCGAGATCCGGGTGGGCCTGCCCGGTCCGGACGATCTCCTGTTCCAGACCTCCGCTGCCGCCGTAGGGCCGGAACACGCCCTGGGCGGCGCCCTCGACGCGGGCCTCGGCCCTGGCCGAGAGGGTGTGCTCGGCGAGGTGGACGCCCTGCTTCTCGAGCTTTCTCGCCTGCTCGTCGGTGAGGTAGACCTCGACGGTGGTCTTCCCGTGCCCGGCCACCTGCTCGCCGAGTTCATGGCCGTCCTGCCCGGCCTTGAGGAGCAGGGGAATCTGCTTCTGGGTGACGTCCGCTCGGAAGACCTTGACCTCGTCGGGGTCGGACGGGGCGGGACTTCCGCTCTGCGCCTGGGCGATGGGCGCAAGGCTCGCTCCCCCGATCAGGAGCGCGCCGACAGCGAGGATCGATCTCGCTCTGTGTCTCATGAACCCCCCTACCGGTAGTCCGCCACAGCGGCGAACAGGTTGCCAGGCTCATGTCACATCATGATCGAGTCAAGACCGCCTCATGGACACGCAAACGCCGGTGCCGACCACCCGAATGGACGTCGGCACCGGCGAGTTGACGGTGTTTCGGGTCAGCCCGCCAGGTTGTCGGCCAGCTCCTCGCTGAGGTTGGCCTCCGTGCCCGGGATGCCCAGGTCGGCGGCGCGCTTGTCGGCCATCGCCAGCAGACGGCGGATACGGCCGGCGACCGCGTCCTTGGTCAGCGGCGGGTCGGCGAGGGCGCCCAGCTCCTCCAGGGATGCCTGCTTGTGCTCCATGCGCAGCTGGCCCGCGGCCGCGAGGTGCTCGGGCACCTCGTCGCCGAGGATCTCCAGGGCGCGCTGGACGCGGGCACCGGCCGCCACGGCGGCGCGGGCCGAGCGGCGCAGGTTGGCGTCGTCGAAGTTCGCGAGCCGGTTGGCGGTGGCCCGCACCTCGCGCCGCATCCGGCGCTCCTCCCAGGCCAGCACGGACTCGTGCGCACCGAGCCGGGTCAGCAGGGCGCCGATCGCGTCACCGTCGCGCACGACGACCCGGTCCACCCCGCGCACCTCGCGGGCCTTCGCCGCGATGGACAGCCGGCGTGCGGCACCCACCAGCGCGAGCGCGGCCTCCGGGCCCGGGCACGTCACCTCCAGGGAGGAGGAACGGCCGGGCTCGGTCAGCGAGCCGTGCGCCAGAAAGGCCCCGCGCCAGGCCGCCTCCGCATCACAGGTGGCCCCGGAGACCACCTGCGGGGGCAGGCCGCGGATCGGGCGGCCCCGGCCGTCGACGAGGCCCGTCTGGCGGGCCAGCTGGTCGCCGCCCGCGACCACGCGCACGACGTAGCGCGAGCCGCGGCGCAGGCCGCCGGGCGCCATCACGATCAGTTCCGAACTGTGGCCGAAGATCTCCAGGATGTCCCGCTTGAGCCGGCGGGCCGCCATCGCGGTGTCCAGCTCCGCCTCGATCACGATGCGCCCGCTCACCAGGTGAAGGCCGCCGGCGAACCGCAGAATGGCGGAGACCTCCGCCTTCCTGCAGCAGGTCCGGGTGACGGGGAGCCGGGAGATCTCGTCCTTCACCGCTGCCGTCATCGCCATGGGCCGATCCTTCCATGCATCCGAAAAATACGGTCGTACGCGGCGGCCAGCAGCTCCGGGTCGTGCCGGGGGCTGCCGTCGGTCCGGGCCACCGGCGCCAGCTCGACCGCGGCTCCCAGCCTCTTGGCGGCCTCGGTGAGCGAGTCGCGGTCGGGCACCGCGGCCTCGTCGGCCAGCACCACGTCCAGGGCGAGTTTAGGGGCGTGTCGGCCCAAAACCTCCAAATGACGCTGCGGGGAGAAGCCCTCGGTTTCTCCGGGCTGCGGGGCGAGGTTCAGGGACAGGACCTTGCGCGCCTTGGTCTCGGTCAGGGCGTCCAGCAGCTCCGGGACGAGCAGGTGCGGGATGACCGAGGAGAACCAGGAGCCGGGGCCGAGCACCACCCAGTCCGCGTCCAGGACCGCGGCGACGGCCTCGGGAACGGCGGGCGGGTCGTGCGGCACGAGGTGCACCGACTGCACCTCGCCGGGGGTGAGGGCGACGGTCGCCTGCCCGCGCACGGTGTCCACGTCCTCGGGGCGCTCCGGATCGTGCCCCTTGACCAGGGCCTGCAGCTCCAGCGGTACGGCGGACATGGGGAGCACCCGGCCGTGCGCGCCGAGCAGCTTGCCGACCAGGTCCAGGGCCTGGACGTGGTCGCCGAGCTGCTCCCACAGGGCCACGATCAGCAGGTTGCCGACCGCGTGGTCGTGCAGGTCGCCCTGGGACTGGAAGCGGTGCTGGATGACCCGGGCCCAGGTCTGGCCCCAGTCGTCGTCACCGCACAGCGCGGCGAGGGCCTTGCGCAGATCGCCCGGGGGCAGCACGCCCAGCTCGTCGCGCAAGCGCCCGCTGGAGCCGCCGTCGTCGGCCACCGTGACGACGGCGGTGAGGTCGCCGGTGATCCGGCGCAGCGCGGCGAGCGAGGCGGACAGGCCCATGCCACCGCCGAGGGCGACGACCTTGGGCTGTGCGCCGCGCCGGCGGGCCCGGCCGCCGCGGACCTCAGCGGGGCGAGCCGCCCGCGCAACGGCCGCGGCACGGCTCGAGCGACCCTCCGGCACCACCCGGCGCAGCCTGCTCAGCCGCGGTGTACGTTCCGTCATTCCCGTCCCATGTCCCGGTGTACGAGCACCGTCTCCACGCCCTCGGCCGCGAGTCGCGCGGCGAGCTTCTCCGACACCGCGACCGAGCGGTGCTTGCCGCCGGTACAGCCGATGGCGATGGTCACATACCGCTTGCCCTCGCGCCGGTAGCCGGCCGCGATGAGCCGCAGCAGCTCGGCGTACCGGTCGAGGAACTCCTTGGCTCCGGGCTGGTTGAAGACGTAGGCGGAGACCTCCTCGTTGAGGCCGGTGTACGGGCGCAGCTCCGGGACCCAGTGCGGGTTGGGCAGGAACCGCATGTCCGCGACCAGGTCGGCGTCGACCGGCAGGCCGTACTTGAAGCCGAAGGACATCACGGTGGCCCGCAGCTCGGGCTCCTCCTCGCCCGCGAACTGGGCGTCCATCTTGGCGCGCAGCTCGTGCACGTTGAGGCTGGAGGTGTCGATCACCAGGTCGGCGTCGCCGCGCAGCTCACGCAGCAGCTCGCGCTCGGCGGCGATGCCGTCGACGATGCGGCCGTCGCCCTGGAGGGGGTGCGGGCGGCGCACCGACTCGAAGCGGCGCACCAGGGCGTCGTCCGAGGACTCCAGGAAGACGATCCGGCGCGTGACGGCCCGGCTGTCGAGGTCGGCGAGGGACTCGCGCAGGTTGTCGAAGAAGCGCCGCCCGCGTACGTCGACGACGACCGCGATCCGCGCCACGTTGCCCTGGGAGCGGGCGCCCAGCTCCACCATGGTGGGGATCAGGGCCGGCGGGAGGTTGTCCACGACGAACCAGCCGAGGTCCTCCAGACACTTCGCGGCCGTCGACCGGCCCGCTCCGGACATGCCGGAGATGATCACCAGCTCGGGGATGGCCGCTTCGGGGGCCCCGGCCGGAGTGGCATCCGTACTCACCTGTGCTCCGTTTTCCTGAGCCGCCTGCTGCGGCTCCCCCGCGGCCGTCTGATCTCGGTCCGCTGTGGGCTGTGCGTCGTGCTCGGTCATCTCTCCTGCCCCCGTCGTTCGTCCGGGAGACCCGCGGACACGGGCTCCCCCGAGGAACCCGCCGTCGTATCGGGTTCCTCGTCATCAATGATCTCTCCGGTCGCCGTGTTCACGGCGGGTGCGGCCGGAGCCGCCTGGGCGAGGGCCACGGCAATCGTCTCGGCCGTCTTCCGGCCTATCCCGGGCACCTCCTGGATCTGCTCGATTGTGGCGGACCGCAGCTTCTTCACCGAGCCGAAATGCTTGATGAGCGCCTGTTTGCGGGTCTCGCCGAGGCCGGGCACGTCGTCCAGGGGGCCGGCACGGAAGCGCTTGGCACGCTTGGTGCGCTGATAGGTGATCGCGAAGCGGTGCGCCTCGTCGCGGACGCGCTGGAGCAGATAGAGGCCCTCGCTGGTGCGGGGCAGGACCACCGGATCGTCGTCGCCGGGTACCCAGACCTCCTCCAGGCGCTTGGCGAGGCCGCACACGGCGATGTCGTCGATGCCCAGCTCGTCCAGCGCCCGCCGGGCCGCCGCGACCTGCGGCTGCCCGCCGTCCACCACGACGAGCTGCGGCGGGTAGGCGAACTTCCTGGGGCGGCCGTCGTCGTCCTTGAGGGAGCTGGTGAGGGGTTCGCCGTCGCCGAGGACGTCCTCGCCGTCGGTGAGCGCACCCTCGCCGTCGGTCCACTCCCCCGTCTTCTCCTTCTCGGCGAGGTAGCGACGGAAGCGGCGGGTGATCACCTCGTGCATGGAGCGGACGTCGTCCTGGCCGGCGAAGCCCTTGATCTGGAAGCGCCGGTACTCGCTCTTGCGCTGCAGGCCGTCCTCGAACACGACCATGGACGCGACCACATCGTCACCCTGCAGGTGCGAGATGTCATAGCACTCGATCCTGAGCGGGGCGCTGTCCAGGTCGAGGGCGTCGGCGATCTCCTCCAGCGCCCGGGAGCGCGTGGTCAGGTCGGAGGCGCGCTTGGTCTTGTGCAGGGCGAGGGCCTGCAGGGCGTTGCGCTGCACGGTCTCCATGAGCGCCTTCTTGTCGCCGCGCTGCGGGATGCGCAGCGACACGTTCGACCCGCGGCGGCCGGTCAGCCACTCCTGGGCCGGCTCGACCGGCTCGGGCAGGGCCGGGACCAGGACCTCCTTGGGAACGGCGTCCCCGGTCTCCTCGCCGTACAGCTGCTGCAGAGCGTGCTCGACGAGGGCGCCGGTGGTGACCTCCTCGACCTTGTCGGTCACCCAGCCGCGCTGGCCGCGCACCCGGCCGCCGCGCACGTGGAAGATCTGCACGGCCGCCTCCAGCTCGTCCTCGGCGACGGCGATGAGGTCGGCGTCGGTCGCGTCGGCGAGGACGACCGCGCTCTTCTCCATGGCCTTCTTCAGGGCCTCGATGTCGTCGCGCAGGCGGGCGGCCCGCTCGTACTCCATCTCCTCGGCCGCCTCCATCATCTGCTTCTCCAGACGGCGGAGGTAGGTGCCGGTGCGGCCGGCCATGAAGTCGCAGAACTCCTCGGCCAGGTCCCGGTGGTCCTCGGGGGTGATCCGGCCGACGCAGGGGGCGGAGCACTTGCCGATGTAGCCCAGCAGGCAGGGGCGGCCGGTGCGGGCGGCGTTCTTGAAGACACCCGCCGAGCAGGTGCGCACCGGGAAGACCCGCAGCAGCAGGTCGACGGTGTCCCGGATGGCCCAGGCGTGGCCGTACGGGCCGAAGTACCTGACGCCCTTCTTCTTGTGACCGCGCATCACCTGGACGCGCGGGAACTCCTCGTTCATCGTCACCGCGAGGTACGGGTAGCTCTTGTCGTCGCGGTACTTGACGTTGAACCGGGGGTCGTACTCCTTGATCCAGGAGTACTCCAGCTGCAGCGCCTCGACCTCCGTGGACACCACGGTCCACTCCACGGACGCGGCGGTGGTCACCATCGTCCGGGTGCGCGGGTGCAGGTTCGCCAGGTCCTGGAAGTAGTTCGCCAGACGCTGGCGCAGGCTCTTCGCCTTTCCGACGTAGATCACCCGGCGGTGCTCGTCACGGAACCTGTACACCCCCGGAGAGTCCGGGATCTCACCCGGCCTGGGGCGGTAGCTGGAGGGGTCGGCCATGTCTCACACCCTACTGGCGAGCACCGACACCGCGTCGGGGCTGTGGACAACGCCCACCGGCGCGGATCCCCCGCCCGGCGCCGGTCGGTGCCGTCCCCTGGCTGTGCTGCCCCCCCGGGGGGCGGCATTTCCGGCCATGCTGCCCCCTCCTGCCCCGTCCGGCGGGGCACCCCGGTCGGTACTCCTGCGGACCTGACGGCCCCGGACCGCGCGACCGGGGGTCGCGGCTCGGCCAGGAGTGCGCCGTGACCGGGTCCAGGGTGTTGTCGGGGCCTGGTCAACACGCTTCAATGCGGGGGAACTCGGGGCCGTGCACGCCGGGGTACGGACGCGGTGTGCGCGCATACGGGCGTCTCCCTGCGCCCACGGGGGTGCCCCGTACGCCTGCGCCAACGGTCTGACCAGCCGTCGCGACACCTCACAGAAAGGCCCCTGTGCATGCGGCACGCCACCGAGCACGCGGACGTCCCCACCGCGGAACTGGACACGGCCCTGCGGGGCGGCCCCTTCCACGTGGCGCTGCGCGCCGCAATCGCCGCCCGCGGACTGCCGCTCCAGCGCGTGCAGCACCATCTGACGCGCCATGGGGTCAAGGTCGGTGTCACCAGCCTGAGTTACTGGCAGCAGGGCGCCCGGCGCCCGCAGCGCCCCGAGTCTCTGCGCGCCGTACGGGCCCTGGAGGAGATCCTCCGTCTGCCGGACGAGTCCCTGATCCGGCTGCTCACCGAGTCCGGCGAGCCCAACTCCGCCGGCCGCCCCTCGGCCCGCTCCTACCGCTCCCTGGTCGAGGCCTCCGACGTCCTGAACCAGCTCCAGGGCGACCTGGGCTGGTCCCTCGACGGCGGACTGCACACTCTCGGCCACCACGAGCGTGTCCGGATCGGCGCCCGCCGCGAACTGGCGGGCCTCGAGTCCCACCACATCGTGCGGGCCCACCGCGACGGCGTCGACCGCTTCCTCGCCGTCCACCACGGCGACCCCGGCAGCAGCCCCCGCGCCATGGTGGTGCACGCCCTGGAGAACTGCCGGACCGGGCGCGTCCGCCTGGACCAGGACACCGGTGTCCTCGTGGCCGAACTCCTCTTCGGCACCCGGCTGCGCTCCGGCGACACCTTCCTCTTCCGGTACGCCATCGAGGACGGCACGGCGGGGGTCTCCCGCGAGTACATCCACCCGTTCGGCTTCCCGGGCGGCCAGTACGCACTCCAGGTGCGCTTCGACGGGGCCGCGCTGCCGGCCCGCTGCCACCGCTTCACCCAGCACTCCCCCGCGGCCCCGCGCAGCGGCCGTCATGAGCTGCCGATCAGCGGGCCGCACCACAGCGTCCACGTGGTCGAACCCCGGATACGGCCGGGTCTGGTCGGCATCGCCTGGGACTGGGAGTGACGCAGGGCCCGGCACGCCCGGAGCCGGCGTGACGGGGGCGGGAGTGAGCGGCTGACCGCCGCTCGGCCGTGCGGGCCGGTCAGGCGCCCGGACCGGCGATGATCCTGCCGTTCGACGTCTTCACCGGCAGCTCGTTCAACGGCTCGGTGGCCGGCGTCTGGACCACCTTGCCCGTCACGGCATCGAACTGGCTGCCGTGGCAGGGGCAGATCAGGGTCGTCCCCTGGAGCTTGTTGATGGGGCACCCCGCGTGCGTGCAGATCGTGCTGTACGCCTTGAGGGCTCCGCTCCCGTCCCGGCTGACCACCACGTTGTGGTCCCGGTAGAGCTTCGCGCCGCCCTTCGCGACCTCGCTCTCGGCACCGAGGTCGACCGGCGCGGTCGGGGTCGCGTCGGCCGAGGTACCGCCCGGGGCCGAGCAGGCGGCCAGCCCGAGCCCGGCCACCGGAGCCACGGCGGCTCCTCGAAGGACGGTACGGCGACTCGCAGACGGACGGGTCGATCGGGCGGGCATCGAGTCTCCACTGGTCAGGGGATGTGCAGGCCGACGATACCCGGGCGGAAAGGTCGGCTCCGGGGCGGGGGCGGGGGTGGGGCGGCGAGTGGGGATCGAGTGGCGAGCGGGGTGGATCCGGGCGCGTAAACGCTTGCGTAAGCGTTTACGTGGGGGTGATGGATGGGGTACGTTCCCGGCGTCCAGCGGGTTGGCGGCTCAGCGCGTTGGCGGGTCTGCGGGTCTGCGGCTCAGGGAGAGGAAATCGCGATGGCCACCATGGCGGACGTCGCTCGGAGCGCCGGTGTCTCCGTGGCGACCGTCTCCCACGTGCTCAACGGCACGCGTCCGGTGCTGCCCCACACCCGCCAGGCCGTGCTGGACGCCGTCGACGCCCTCGGCTACACGCCCAACACCCTCGCCCGCTCCCTGGTCACCTCTCGCACCCGCTCCATCGGCCTCGCGGTGTCTGCGATCAGCAACCCGTACTTCACGGAGATCCTCCAGGGCGTCGAGGCGGCCACCCTGGAAGCGGGCTACAGCCTGCTGATCGCCGACCCGCACGACGACCCCGCGCACGAGCGGAAGGTCGTCCAGCTCCTCCACGAGCGCCGGGTGGACGGCATGATCGTCGCTCCCTCCGCGCACCCGCACGACCTCGTCGCCTACCTCGGCCGCCACGAGGTTCCGACGGTGTTCCTGGACCGGGTGCTCCCCGAGCAGGCGCGTTTCGATCAGGTGTGTGCCGAGAACGCCGACCCGATGGCCCGCCTCGTCACCCATCTCGCCGGGCTCGGCCATCGCCGGATCGGCCTGGTCGCGGGCCTGCCCGGGCTCAGCACCACCAGTGAGCGCATCACCGGCTACCAGCAGGGTCTCGCCGCCGCCGGGCTGGCCCACGACGAGGACCTCGTGGTGTCCGGCAACTCCGAGTCGGTCGGCGCCGAGCGGGCCACGGCCGCCCTGCTCTCCCTGTCCGATCGGCCGACAGCGCTCGTCACCGCCAACAACGCCATGACCATCGGCGCCCTGCGCGCCCTGCGCCGCGAGGGCCTGGCCGTCCCGGACGGCATCGCCCTGTGCTGCTTCGACGACTTCGCCTGGGCCGACCTGTTCTCGCCCCGGCTCACCGCCATCGCCCAGCCCAGCAGGGAGATCGGCGCCCAGGCCATCCGGGTGCTCCTGGAGCGGCTGGCCGCCCCCGACCGGCCCGCCCGGACCGTCCGGCTGCCCTGCGCCTTCGTCCACCGCACCTCCTGCGGGTGCCCGGAGGACCGGGACCAGGCCGCGGGCCCCCGGCCGGCCGAGCCCGACGGGAAGACCGAACCGTCTGCATTCCCCACGCTGTCCGCACTGCCCGAGAAGGGAACCGCCTCGTGATCGTCGTCGCCGGTGAGGCACTGATCGACCTGGTACCGCACGGCCCGGGTGCCCTCGCGGACCTGAAGCCGGCGCTCGGCGGCGGCCCGTACAACACCGCCGTGGCCCTCGGCCGCCTCGGCTCCCCGACCGCCTTCTGCTCCCGGACGTCCCACGACGCCTTCGGTGAGGCCCTCCTCGACGGGCTGCGCCGGGCCGGGGTGGACGTGTCCGGCGTGCAGCGCGGCCCCGAGCCGACCACCCTCGCGGTCGCGACGATCGACGGCGACGGCTCGGCCGCCTACTCCTTCTATGTCGACGGCACCGCCGACCGCCTCTTCGGCATCCCCGCCGGTCTCCCGGCCGGCACGCGCGCGGTGTCCTTCGGAACCTGCTCGCTCGTCCTGGAGCCGGGGGCGAGCGCCTACGAAGAGCTGATGCGGACCGCGGCCGCACAGGGTCTGTTCACCGCCCTCGACCCCAACATCCGGGCGGGTCTCATCCCCGACGCGGACGCCTACCGGGCGCGTTTCAAGAGCTGGCTGCCCTCGGTGACGCTGCTGAAGCTGTCCGCGGAGGACGCCGAGTGGCTGGGCGGCACCCCGCGCGAGTGGCTGGCCGCGGGACCGGCGGCCGTCGTGGTCACCCGGGGCGGCGACGGTCTCACCGTCCACACCCGGGACGGCGCGGAGTACTCCGTCCCGGGCGAGAAGGTCGAGGTCGTGGACACCATCGGCGCCGGTGACACGGTGAACGCGGCTCTGCTGCACGGCCTGTCCGCTCAGGACGCGCTGTCGCCGGAGGGACTCGCCGCCCTGGGGCGGGACGGCTGGCGGCGACTGCTGCGGTTCGCGGCACGTGCGGCGGCGATCACCTGCTCACGCGCGGGTGCGGAGCCGCCGTACGCGGCCGAGCTGGGCGAGTTGTGAGCGGTCTCTTTCCTCTGTGCTCGTGTCAAGGTTCAGCCTGACCCGCGGTTCGTGGGACGGCCGATCCGCGGAGCCGGGGTGGCTGATGGTGGAACGAGCGGCGCCCCGCGGGGAGTTCCCGCGGGGCGCCGCTTTTTTGATGACGTGTCAGGGCATGACCCGAACCGGCCTCAGGCCTTTCGGGCCCGCGTCGTCTTCTTCGCCGGTGCCGTCTTCTTCGTGACCGAGGCGGCCTTCTTGGTCGCCGTGTTGTTGGCCTTGGCCGTCACCGTCTTCTTCGCCGTGGACCTGGCCGCGGCCGTCTTCTTGGCCGCCGCGCCACGCGGTGCCTTCACCGGTGCCGCGTCGCTGATGCGGTCGGCGCCGAGGATCTCGCGCAGGAACTTGCCGGTGTGGCTGGCCGGAACGCCGGCGACCTCCTCGGGCGTGCCCTCGGCGACCACGAGGCCACCGCCGGCGCCGCCCTCCGGACCCATGTCGACGACCCAGTCGGCGGTCTTGATCACGTCGAGGTTGTGCTCGATGACGATGACCGTGTTGCCCTTGTCGACGAGGCCGGCGAGGACCTTCAGCAGCTTGCTGATGTCCTCGAAGTGCAGACCGGTGGTCGGCTCGTCCAGGACGTAGACCGTGCGTCCGGTGGAGCGCTTCTGCAGCTCGCTGGCGAGCTTCACACGCTGCGCCTCACCACCGGACAGGGTGGTCGCGGACTGGCCGAGCCGGACGTACCCGAGGCCGACGTCCTTCAGCGTCCTCAGGTGCCGGGAGATGGCCGGGACCGCCTCGAAGAACTCGGTCGCCTCCTCGATCGGCATGTTCAGCACGTCGGCGATGGACTTGCCCTTGTAGTGGACCTCCAGGGTCTCCCGGTTGTACCGGGCGCCGTGGCAGACCTCGCACGGGACGTAGACGTCCGGGAGGAAGTTCATCTCGATCTTGATGGTGCCGTCGCCCGCGCAGTTCTCGCAGCGGCCGCCCTTGACGTTGAAGGAGAACCGCCCGGGCAGATAGCCGCGGACCTTCGCCTCGGTGGTCTCGGCGAACAGCTTGCGGATGTGGTCGAAGACGCCGGTGTACGTCGCCGGGTTGGACCGCGGGGTGCGGCCGATGGGCGACTGGTCGACGTGCACGACCTTGTCGACGAGGTCGTCGCCGTCCACGCGCGTGTGCCGTCCGGGGACGCTGCGCGCGCCGTTCAGCTCGCGGGCCAGGTGCGTGTAGAGGATGTCGTTGACCAGCGTCGACTTGCCGGATCCGGACACGCCCGTGACGGCCGTGAACACGCCCAGCGGGAAGGACACGTCGATGTCCTGCAGGTTGTTCTCACGGGCACCGTGCACGGTCAGCCGCCGGGACGGGTCCTGGGGGCGCCGGATGTCCGGCAGCGGGATGGACTTGCGACCCGAGAGGTACTGGCCGGTCTGCGACTCGGCGTTGGCAAGCAGTTCCTTCAGGGAGCCGCTGTGCACGACCTTGCCGCCGTGCTCGCCGGCGCCGGGACCGATGTCGACGATCCAGTCGGCGACCTTGATCGTGTCCTCGTCGTGCTCCACGACGATGAGCGTGTTGCCCATGTCGCGCAGCCGGACCAGGGTCTCGATCAGCCGGTGGTTGTCGCGCTGGTGCAGGCCGATGGACGGCTCGTCCAGGACGTACAGGACGCCGACGAGGCCGGAGCCGATCTGGGTGGCCAGGCGGATGCGCTGGGCCTCACCGCCGGAGAGGGTGCCGGCCGCTCGGTTGAGGGAGAGGTAGTCGAGGCCGACGTCGACGAGGAAGCGCAGCCGCTCGTTGACCTCCTTCAGGACGCGCTCGGCGATCTTCTTGTCGCGGGCGTTCAGCGTCAGCTCGCCCAGGAACTCCGCGCAGTCGCTGATCGACATCGCGGAGACCTCGGCGATCGACTTCTCCATGATCGTGACGGCCAGGACGATCGGCTTCAGGCGCGTGCCCTCGCAGGAGGGGCAGGGCACCTCGCGCATGTAGCCCTCGAAGCGCTCGCGGCTGGCGTCGCTCTCGGCCTCGCTGTGCCGGCGCTTCACGAAGGGCACCGCACCCTCGAAGGGTGTGGTGTACACGCGCTCGCGGCCGTATCGGTTGCGGTACCGGACCTCGATCTGGGTCTTGTGACCGTAGAGCAGGGCCTTCTTGGCACGCTGCGGCAGGCCCGCGAAGGGGATGTCGGTACGGAAGCCGAGCGCGTCGGCGAGCGCGCCGATCAGGCGGCCGAAGTAGTCCTTGGTGTGTCCGTGCGACCAGGGGTGGATGGCGCCCTCGTCCAGGGACTTGTCCTCGTCCGGGACGATCAGCTCCGGGTCAACCTCCATGCGCGTGCCGATGCCGGTGCACTCGGGGCAGGCGCCGAAGGGCGAGTTGAAGGAGAAGGAGCGGGGCTCCAGCTCCTCGAAGGACAGGTCGTCGTACGGGCAGTACAGGTGCTCCGAGTACATGCGCTCGCGCTCGGGGTCGTCCTCGGGGAGGTCCACGAAGTCGAGCACGACCATGCCGCCGGACAGGCCGAGGGCGGTCTCCACGGAGTCGGTGAGGCGGCGCTTGGCGGTGTCCTTCACCGTCAGGCGGTCGACGACCACCTCGATGGTGTGCTTCTCCTGCTTCTTCAGGGTCGGCGGCTCGGACAGCTGGATGGTCTCGCCGTCCACGCGCGCGCGTGAGTAGCCCTTGGTCTGCAGGTCGGCGAAGAGGTCGACGAACTCGCCCTTGCGCTCGCGCACCAGCGGCGACAGCACCTGGAAGCGGCTCCCCTCCGGCAGCTCCAGGACCTTGTCGACGATGGCCTGCGGCGACTGGCGCGAGATCGGGCGGCCGCACTCGGGGCAGTGCGGCTTGCCGATGCGCGCGAAGAGCAGACGCAGGTAGTCGTAGACCTCGGTGATGGTGCCGACCGTCGAGCGCGGGTTGCGCGAGGTCGACTTCTGGTCGATGGAGACCGCCGGGGACAGACCCTCGATGAAGTCGACGTCCGGCTTGTCCATCTGGCCGAGGAACTGGCGGGCGTACGAGGAGAGCGACTCCACGTAGCGGCGCTGGCCCTCGGCGAAGATCGTGTCGAAGGCCAGCGAGGACTTGCCCGACCCCGACAGGCCCGTGAAGACGATGAGCGAGTCACGCGGCAGGTCGAGCGAGACATTCTTCAGGTTGTGCTCGCGCGCGCCACGGACGATGAGACGGTCGGCCACGCCGGTCCGCACCTTTCTTGAGAGAAGTGACAGGGGCGGGGCCCCCGTGCTTCTTCGAGACTAGGGGGAGCCACTGACAACGCCGGTCGGATTTCCCGGTTGCATAACAACCCCCGGTCATCCAGCATGCCCGACGCCACCTCCGACGATATAGCACGTGCTTTCGATTTTCGGCCGAGGTTCACCACCTTCACCCAAACGTGTGGCGGGGCTAGGGTCGGGCCCATGATTGATCACGCTCATGACCTGGCCTCTGTACGCGACGCGACCGAGCGGCTCCTCACCGCTGTCGCCAAGCTGGACAACGCGTCTCTCGCCGAGCCGTCACGCCTGCCCGGCTGGACCCGTGGACATGTCCTCGCCCACCTCGCCCGCAACGCGGACGCGCTCGTGAACGTCCTCGAGGGCCGTCCCATGTACGCGAGCGGCGAGACCCGGGACGCCGACATCGAGCGGGACGCCCCCCGCCCGCTGGACGTCCAGCTCGCCGACGTGCGCGAGAGCGGGGCCTGCTTCCAGGAGACGGGGGCCGCGCCGGCGGACTGGACGCGCACGGTGGAGCTGCGCAACGGGGTCACCGACTCCGCGTCCCGGGTGCCGTTCCGGCGGTGGGTCGAGGTCGAGCTGCATCATGTGGACCTCGGGGTGGGGTACGAGCTGGAGGATCTTCCGGCGGAGTTCACCGAGCGGGAGATCGAGTTCCTGGCACAGCGGTTCTCCGGGCACCCCGACGTCCCGGCGACCCGCGTCACGGACGGGACGCGCGCGTGGAGCACGGGACGCGAGGCCGCCGAGCCCGAGGTCACGGTCAGCGGGGCTCCGGCGGACCTGCTGGGCTGGCTCGCCGGACGCCGCGGGGGTGCCGCGCTGCGGGCGACGGGCGGCGCGCTCCCGAAGCTGCCCCCGCTGTAGCGCGACGACGGCTGCAGCGCCACGCGGCCCGTCGGGCACTCCCCCGCTATAGGCTGATCACCATGACGTACAGCGGAGAGGTCAAGGTCGGCGGACCGGCGGACGTGCACGAGCTGAAAGACCTGATGATCACGAAGATCGCGGTCGGCCCGATGGACAACAACGCCTATCTGCTGCGCTGCCGGGCCACCGACGAGCAACTCCTGATCGACGCCGCCAACGAGGCGCAGACCCTGCTCGCCATGATCGGCGACGACGGCATCGCGTCCGTCGTCACCACGCATCAGCACGGCGACCACTGGCAGGCGCTCGCCGAGGTCGTCGCCGCCACGGGTGCCCGTGCGTACGCCGGCCGCGAGGACGCCCCGGGCATCCCGGTGCCCACCGACGTCCTGGTCGACGACGGTGACGTCATCAGGGTGGGGCGCGTGGAACTTACCGCGCGCCATCTCATCGGGCACACTCCGGGCTCCATCGCGCTGGTCTACGACGACCCGCACGGTCACCCGCACGTCTTCACCGGGGACTGCCTCTTCCCGGGCGGCGTCGGCAACACGCGCAAGGACCCGGCGGCGTTCGCCAGTCTGATCCACGACGTCGAGACGAAGATCTTCGACGTCCTGCCGGACGAGACCTGGGTCTACCCCGGGCATGGCAACGACACCACACTGGGGGCGGAGCGGCCGCATCTGCCGGAGTGGCACGCGCGCGGGTGGTGATGCGGCGGGCGCTTACCAGCTCGGGGTGCCTGGTTCGCGTGCGACTGCGGGTCCTTGGTGGGCTTGTCGCACAGTTCCCTGCGCCCCTTGATGTGGCCCGCGCAGCTTGAGAAGTTGGCGCTTCCACACAGGGCGCACGCCCCGCGTGCACTCCCGGCGCGCACTCCGCCGCGCGCCCCGTGTGAACTGTTCGCACGCGCCTGGGGCGCATGCGCGCTCCCTTCGCGCCGTGTCACGCGGTCAACTGGTAGCAGCCCCGCACAGGATGACGGCTCCTGCGCGGTATGGGCCGCCGGTCTTCCAACCCCGCCCTCGGCCGGCGGCCCAGGCCAGGGCCGCCTCAGGCGACAGTGTTCACACGACAGCAACACCGGTTCCCACTATGCGGACAATGAACGCCGTGACCTGGACAAACGGGGGGTTCGCTGTCAATCTCCCGCCATGCACCTTGCCCCTCGCGCACTGCGCCGCGCGGTAGCCGCCGCCACCATAGCCCTGCTCGCCACCGCTGTCGGCTGTGCTCCGCAGCCCGAGGAGAAGGCGTCGGCCACCCCGTCCGGGTCCGCCCAGAAGAGCTGCGCCAAGGGCAAGTTGGCCACCCAGACGTCCGGGAAGCTGACGATCGCGACGGACGAGCCCGCGTACGAGCCGTGGTTCAAGGACGACAAGCCCGCGAACGGCAAGGGCTTCGAGTCCGCGGTGGCCTACGCCGTGGCGAAGCAGCTGGGCTATGACAAGAGCGCCGTGGTCTGGCAGAGCGTGCCCTTCAACAAGGCGTTCGCGCCCGGCGTGAAGACGTTCGACTTCGACATCAACCAGGTGTCGATCAGCACGGAGCGCAAGAAGGCCGTGGACTTCTCCTCCGGTTACTACGACGTGCGCCAGGCCGTCATCGCGCTCAAGGGCAGCAAGGCCGCCAAGGCGACGAGCATCGCGGACCTGAAGAACCTCAAGCTGGGCGCCCAGGTGGGAACCACGAGCCTCGACTACATCACCGACGTGGTGAAGCCGAAGCAGGAGGCCGCCGTGTACGCCAAGAACGACCAGGCCAAGTCCGCGCTGAAGAACGGTCAGGTCGACGCCATCGTCGTCGACCTGCCGACCGCGTTCTACATCACCGCGGCCGAGGTGACGGACGCGAAGATCGTCGGCCAGTTCGAGAACCAGGGCGGCACGCCCGAGCAGTTCGGGCTCGTGCTCGACAAGGGCAGCGCGCTGACCTCGTGCGTGTCCGGCGCCGTGGACGCCCTGCGCAAGGACGGCACGCTGGCGCGGATCGAGAAGCAGTGGCTCTCCGACGCCGTCGACGCACCGGTGCTCAAGTGACGGTCACCAAGGGTGAGTCCGCCCGGGAGGGGGCGGACGACAAGGGTGACATGACCGGCGGCGCCGAGGACGGCGTCGTCGGCGACGGCTATGTGCCCTCCGAGCGGCGGCTGGAGCGCGAGCGCTACAAGCGGGCGCGCGCCCGCCGCGCCACGGCCATCGCGGCGCTCTCCACCCTGGTCACGGCCGCCGTGCTCTACCTGGTCGTCGTCAACGCGCCGGGCTGGCCGCGCACCAAGGAGACGTTCTTCAGCGCACAGTACGCGCGCGAGGCGTTCCCGAAGGTCCTCGAAGGCCTGTGGCTGAACGTCCGCCTACTGCTCATCTGCGGCGTCGCCGTGCTGGTCCTCGGCATGCTCATCGCCGTGGCCCGCACCCTGCGCGGCCCGGTGTTCTTCCCGCTGCGCGCGCTGGCGGCGGCGTACACCGACTTCTTCCGCGGTCTGCCGCTCATCATCAACTTGATGATCGTGGTGCTGGGCGTGCCCGCGCTGCGGCTGCAGGGCGTGACGGTGGATCCGGTGCTGCTGGGCGGTACGGCGCTGACGCTGACGTACTCGGCGTACGTGGCCGAGGTGTTCCGGGCCGGCATCGAGTCCATCCACCCCTCGCAGCGCGCCGCGGCCCGCTCGCTGGGCCTCACCAACCGGCAGGCCCTGCGCTATGTCGTGCTGCCCCAGGCGGTGCGCCGTCAGGTGCCGCCCCTGCTCAACGACCTGGTGTCGCTGCAGAAGGACACCGGCCTGGTGTCGATCGGCGGTGCGGTGGACGCCGTACGGGCCGCCGACATCATCGTGGGCCGGAGCCTCAACTACACGCCGTACATCGTCGCGGGGCTGGTGTTCGTGGCGCTCACCATCCCGATGACCCGCTTCACGGACTGGGTGACCGCCAGGATGGACCGGCAGCGGGCCCAGGGAGGATCCATATGAGCGACGCGCCTGTCCTGCGCATGGAGTCCGTCCGCAAGACCTTCGGCGGCTCGGTCGTGCTGCGGGACGTCGACCTGGAGGTCGCCCCGCATACCGTGACCGCGCTGATCGGCGCCTCCGGCTCGGGCAAGTCCACGCTGCTGCGCTGCGCCAACCTCCTGGAGGAGATCGACGACGGAGCGATCTGGCTGGACAGCGAGGAGATCACCGACCCGCGCGTCGACCAGGACGCGGTACGACGCCGTATCGGCGTGGTCTTCCAGGCGTACAACCTCTTCCCGCACATGACCGTGCTGGACAACATCACGCTCGCCCCGCGCCGGGTGCACGGCGTCTCTCGCGCGGAGGCCGAGGAGCGGGCCGGGGAGCTGCTGGAGCGCCTCGGACTGGGCGGCAAGGCGGCTGCCTACCCGGACCGGTTGAGCGGCGGCCAGCAGCAGCGTGTGGCGATCGTACGGGCCCTCGCCGTACGGCCCCGGCTGCTGCTGCTCGACGAGATCACCGCCGCGCTGGACCCCGAACTCGTCGGCGAGGTACTGGAAGTGGTCCGTGGCCTGAAGGACGAGGGCATGACCATGGTGCTGGCGACGCACGAGATGGGCTTCGCCCGGGACGTCGCCGACCAGGTCTGTTTTCTGGACGGAGGGGTCGTGCTGGAGCGCGGCACCGCCGAGCAGGTCTTCGGCGACCCGCAGCAGGAGCGCACGCGGCGCTTCCTGCGACGGATCGTGGAGTCCGGCCGCCTGTAGCCCGCGGAGGCTACGCGTCGGCCTGCGCCGCCCCCACCAGGGCGGCGACCCGCTCCACGCCGAACACGTAGCCCTGCACGCCGCACCCCGCGATCACGCCGTCGGCGCGCAGCGAGACGTACGAGTGGTGCCGGAACGTCTCGCGCTGGTGGATGTTGGAGATGTGCACCTCCAGCACAGGCATGCCGTCGCAGGTGTTGAGCGCGTCCAGAATCGCGACCGACGTGTGGGAGTAGGCGCCGGGGTTGATGACGATCCCGCAGTGGGTGAGCCGCGCCTCGTGGATCCAGTCGACCAGCTCGCCCTCGTGGTTGGACTGCCGGAAGTCCACCGTGCCGCCGTGCGCCGCCGCTGCCTTGGCGCACATCGCCTCGACGTCGGCGAGCGTGTCCTTGCCGTAGATCTCGGGCTGGCGCTGGCCGAGGAGGTTCAGGTTGGGCCCGTTGAGGATCATGATCGGGGCGTTGGCCAGGGTGCGGGGCACGGTTCCTCCGGTCCGTTCGGGGCGGTCTCTGCGACCGCTCGCTCGCACCCGGTCTATCACGGGGTGCCGCGCGGGCGAGGGGTCGCGTGCTCCGGCCGCCTCGGCGCGCGCCACGACTCGTTGATCACCTCCGCACGCCCCCGTAACCCTTGATCACGGTGGGTAGTTGACGCGGCATGCACGATGTACGGGCTGTAAGGGCCCCTTCCATGCCACGGCTCGCGGCCGCTTCGCTCGCCGGGACCGCGATCGAGTTCTACGACTTCTTCGTCTACGGGACAGCGGCGGCCCTGGTCCTGGGACCCCTGTTCTTCCCGACGTTCCCGCCGGTGGCGGGGACGCTGGCGGCGTTCGTGACGTTCGGGGTGGGGTTCGTGGCCCGGCCGCTGGGCTCGGTGCTGTTCGGGCACCTCGGTGACCGGCACGGACGGCGGCCGGTGCTGGTCGCCTCCCTGCTGCTGACCGGCGCTTCGACGGTCGCGGTCGGGTGCGTGCCGACGTACGGATCCATCGGCGTGGCCGCCCCGGTGCTGCTGCTCGTCCTGCGCTTCCTTCAGGGGCTGGGGCTCGGCGGTGAGTGGGGCGGGGCGGTGCTGCTGACCGCCGAGCACGCGCCCGCGGAGCGGCGCGCCCTGTGGTCGAGCTTCCCTCAGGTGGGGCCCGCGTTCGGCTTCGTGCTCGCCAACGGGGTGATGCTCGCACTGTCGGCGGCGCTGTCCGACGCGCAGTTCGCGCAATGGGGGTGGCGGGTTCCGTTCTGGGCGGCCGGCGTGCTGGCTCTGGCCGGGCTGTGGCTGCGGTCGTCGCTCACCGAGACTCCCGGGTTCCTGGAGATCGACGACCACGCGCGCGTGCCGATCTTCGAGGTCGTACGGCACCACGGACGGCTGGTGCTGCTGACGGCCGGGGCGCTGGCCGTCGGGTACGCGGTGTTCTACGCGGTGACGACGTGGTCGCTGGCGTACGCGACGGAACGGCTCGGGGTGAGCCGTACCGTCATGCTGACGTGCGTCATGGCCGCCGTGGTGGTGAAGGGGGCGCTCACGGCCCCCATGGCGCTGCTGGGCGACCGCTACGGGCGCCGGCCGATGTGCCTGGCGGGCTGCACGGCATGCGCCCTGTGGATGCTGCCGATGGTCGCGCTGCTGGCGACGGGCGAGCCGTTGCTGATGTTCCTCGGCATCCTGGGCGCGCTGGTCGCCTTCGTCATCATGTTCTCGGTGATCGCCGCGTATCTGCCGGAGCTGTACGAGGCGCGGGTGCGCTGCACGGGGGCCGCGGTCGGCTACAACCTCGGCGGGGTCCTGGGCGGCGCGCTCACCCCGATCGTGGCGACGGCGCTGGCGGAGCACGGCGGGCGCGTCCCGTGGGGCGTGGGCGTGTATCTGACCGGGATCGCCCTGCTGAGCCTGGGCTGCTTCGCGCTGCTGCCGGAGACGCGGCCGGTACCCGTGCCCGCGGTCGAGCCGGCCACGAGCTGACCGGGCCGACCACGCTACGGATTGATCGCCAGCTCCAGGTAGGCCGCGAACAGCACCAGGTGCACGCCGCCCTGCAGGGGTGTGGCCCGGCCCGGCACCACCGTCAGGGAGCTGACGACAACGGTCAGTGCGAGCAGCAGCATGTGCGTCGGGCCGAGACCGAGGACGAGCGGTCCGGACAGCCAGATGGAGGCGAGGGCGACGGCGGGGATGGTCAGGCCGATGCTGGCCATGGCCGAGCCGAGCGCGAGGTTGAGGCTGGTCTGCACCCGGTCGCGGCGGGCGGAGCGCAGCGCGGCGATCGTCTCGGGCAGCAGGACGAGCAGGGCGATGATCACACCGACGACCGCTTGGTTCAGGCCGGCCGCCTCCACACCGGACTCGATGGTGGGCGACACACCCTTCGCCAGGCCCACCACGCCGACCAGGGCGAGGCCGAGCACGCCGAGGCTGGTCCAGGCGGCGCGCACGGAGGGGGGCGCGGCATGGTCGTCGCTGGTGATGATCTCGCCCTGCCGGGTGATCGGCAGGAAGTAGTCGCGGTGCCGCACGGTCTGGGTGGCCACGAACAGGCCGTAGAGGATCAGTGAGGACAGCGCGGCGAACGTCAGCTGCACGGTGGAGAACTCGGGGCCCGGCTTGCTGGTGGTGAACGTCGGCAGCACCAGGCTGAGCGTGGCCAGGGTCGCCACGGTCGCCAGGGCGGCGCCGGTGCCCTCGGGGTTGAAGACCGCGGTCCCGTGGCGCAGGGAGGCGACGAGGAGACAGAGCCCGACGATGCCGTTGCAGGTGATCATCACGGCAGCGAAGACGGTGTCGCGGGCCAGGGTGGCACTCTTGTCGCCGCCGTCGACCATGAGGGTGACGATCAGGGCCACCTCGATGACGGTGACGGCGATGGCCAGCACCAGGGAGCCGAAGGGTTCACCGACGCGGTGGGCGACCACCTCGGCGTGGTGCACCGCTGCGAGGACGGACCCCGCGAGGACCAGCGTCACCACCGCGACGACCGCGCCGGGAAGACTACGGCCCCAGGTGAAGATCAGCAGGACGACCGCGACCACCGGCACGAGGAGCGTCCACTGGGTGGTGAGCGACCTGAGCCGAGTGATCATGCAGCGATCGTGGCAGACACGTACAGGGTTCGCATTCCGTTCTTTTCGGATCCCTTCTCATCCTTTCCGGTGCGGGGCACCAGCCTTTCCGGTGCGGGGCACCAGCGCCGGTACGGCCGGCGCCCCGCAGGTCGGGTGATGGTTCTCGCGTCCCCTGCCGTCAGGCGTCGACGCTGTCCTTCGGGGCGCCCTCGCTCCCGCCGCGCACCGCCTCGGCGGCCGCCTGCTTCCTGGAGGCCATCAGGCTGGTGATGGTGGTGACGACCAGGACGGCACAGATCACGCCGAGCGAGATCGGGATGCTGATCTCGGGGACGTGGACCCCGGACTCGTGCAGCGCGTGCAGGACCAGCTTCACGCCGATGAAGCCGAGGATGATCGACAGGCCGTACGACAGGTGGACCAGCTTCCTGAGCAGACCACCGATGAGGAAGTACAGCTGGCGCAGACCCATGAGGGCGAAGGCGTTGGCGGTGAAGACGATGTACGGATCCTGAGTCAGGCCGAAGATCGCGGGGATGGAGTCCAGCGCGAACAGCACGTCGGTGGTGCCGATGGCGAGCATCACGACCAGCATCGGGGTCATGACCCGCTTGCCGTTCTGCTGGATCCAGAGCTTGGTGCCGTGGTACCGGTCGGCCACGCCGAACCGGCGCTCCGCGGCCTTCAGCAGCTTGTTCTCCTCGTACTCCTCGTCCTCTTCGTCGGCGCGGGCCTCCTGGATGAGCTTCCAGGCGGTCCAGATCAGGAAGGCGCCGAAGAGGTAGAAGACCCAGGAGAAGCTGGCGAGGATCGCGGCTCCGGCCGCGATGAAGATGGCCCGCAGGACCAGGGCTATGAGGACACCGACGAGCAGGACTCGCTGCTGATACTGCGAGGGCACTGCGAACTTCGCCATGATCAGGACGAAGACGAAGAGGTTGTCGACGCTCAGCGACTTCTCGGTGATGAAGCCGGCGAAGAACTCACCGGCCGGCCGGCCACCACCGAAGACCAGCAGACCGAGGCCGAAGAGTCCGGCCAGGGCGATCCAGACGACGGTCCAGATGCCGGCTTCCTTGATCGACACGTCGTGGGGCTTGCGGCCGATGAAGAAATCGACCGCGATCAGGGCGGCGAGACCCAGAATGGTCAGGACCCACAGGGTCACAGAGACTTCCACTGCACCTCCGGCATTACGTAACGGCAAACACTTTCAGCGTTGTCGCTGCCGGAGGTCTCTTCCACCCGCGATGGGCCGACGCCCCGGGATCCACATCGATCCGTATTGACGGGTGCGCCGCAGTCAGGGAGTACTCCCCTCCGTTGGGAAGACAGTACCCCAATCACCAAGGAAAGGTAAAGTCATTAGTAAAAGAAACACCAAATGCACAGCTCAGATGCCTTTTACCGATGCTTGGTGCGGGCTGTGGTGACCTCGGTGAGCACCTGCTGCAGGATCCCGCTGCCGGGCGGAACGAGCGAGGGCTCGTACGTCCAGGCGTGGCCGACCCAGGGATCGGCGAGGTGGTCGTCGGGCACGGGGGTTAGTCGCATGAGCGAACGCCACAGCGGGTCGAGCAACGGGCCGTAGGCCTCGGCGTCCGCACGATCCGCGACCATCAGCAGGTGCACCCCGACGGCCGGGCCCTCGTCGGCGAGATAGCGCAGCCGGGTCACCGCCCGGTCGTCGAAACCGTGCGGGAAGTCGTTGACGATCAGCAGCTGCTGGGCGGTGTCGACGTCGGGTGGCAGCGATTCGGCAGCGCCGCCGCGAACCGCCATCTGCGTCAGGTCGACACGGCGGGTGAGCCGCTCCAGCATGTCCGCCACGCCGGCCGCCCCGCTCGCGGGCGGCGCCACCGCCCCCGCCCGCGTCAGCGGCAGGAGTGCCTGGGCCCCGGCACCGGCCGGGTCGACGACCTGCACGGCGAACTCCCCCGCCGGGTGGACGGCGAGCAGCCGGACCGCGAGCGCCACTGCGGCGTCCAGGGCGAGCCGGCGTGCCTCGTCAGAGTCCAGGAAGGTGTCGTCGGGTCCTGCCACAGGGCCGCTGTCGATCCACAGGCCCCGCTCCAGCGGCAGCCTGACCAGCAGGGGAATGCGCAGCGGGACGCTTTCGGGCAGGTGGAGATCACCGAGCCGCACGGCCAGCGGCGGCTCGTCCGGCACGCGGTAGCCGTGCCAGACGGGGTTGTCCCAGCGGGCGTACGCCGGCGGGAGCGCGGGCTCGACGACCTCGGACTCGGCGGTGAGCTGGGCGAGGTCCCGGTCGAAGGCAGCCTGAGCCTGGTCGACCAGCTGGGAGTACCGGGCATGGGCCGTCTCGCGCGCGGCATCACCCGCCGTACCGAGCCGGCTGCGCGGGTCGGCGAGGACCTGGTCGAGTTCCTTCTCCAGACGGGAGCCGGCGAAGTCGACCGCGCTGCGGTACGCGGCCGTGGTGCGGGCCAGATCCTCGAACATGCCCCAGACCTGGTTGTACAGCCGCTCCTCCATCGACCAGCCCACCGCGTCACCCGCCACGGGCTGGGGAGGCCGGCCCTCCGGTGCCGGGGACGCCGAGGGCGGCGGCGGGGCCGTGTGGGCACGGCGGTCGGGGTGGGTGTAGTCGATCGGGCCACTTGGGGTCCGCGCGCCCTGCGGGTCCTGGGTGTCGTACGACTGGGTCGGCTGTGGTGCCGAGGAGCCGGCGGTGTCCTGAGGCTGTGGCACCGGTATCGCGCGGGCGAGGCTTCGGGACACCGCCTCCTGCACGTCCGCCGCGAGTGCTTCGGCCCGGGGCAGGCCCTGGTCGGTGAGGAGGGCGGCGAGGCCGCCGGCGTAGCCCTGGCCGACCGCGCGGACCTTCCAGGCACCCTGCCGGCGGTACAACTCCAGGGCGACGACGGCCGACTCGGCGTCCAGGTCGGTGAGGGTGAAGCGAACGATCTCGGCGCCGTCGAGGCCGGTGACCGACGTCCGCGGGGCGGCGACCGCACCGAACCGGAGCGCGCCTCCCGGCTGCGTGGGCAGGGCCAGCAGCACGGTGAGGCGGTGGACCGCCTCGGGCAGGGCGGCCAGGTCGACGGCGAGACGGTGGTCAGCGGCGGCCTGCCCGGACACCTCGATTCCGGGCAGCGTGGGGGCGCCGGGGTGAGCCACCCACTCGGCGCCGTGCACCGTGCCGTGCTCGTCGCCGAGCGTGGCTCCCGCCAGGACCGGCACCCCGGCAGAGATCCGGATCTCCAGCCGGTCCTGCGACAGCGGGTGGTTCTGCCCCCGCACCAGCTCGGCCGTCATCGCCGACGCCCCCCTGTGTCGTGTTGTCGTGCGCGCCGCGTCGGGCGGTCCTACAGGTACGACTGGATCGTCGGCATCAGGTCCTGGAACGTGCGGCCCCTGGCCGGCTCGCCCAGGGCGGTCATCGTCCAGCCCGAGCCCGCGCGGTGCACCTTGGCCATGATCTGGGCGGTGTACTCGCCGCCGCCCGCCAGCGTGTAGCGGGCCAGCTCCTGGCCGTTGGTCTCGTCCACGAGGCGGCAGAACGCGTTCTCCACCTCCTGGAAGGTCTGGCCCGTGAAGGAGTTCACGGTGAAGACGATCTGGTCGATGTGGACCGGGACGCGCTGCAGGTCCACGAGGATGGCCTCGTCGTCACCGCCCTGACCGGCACCGCCGACGAGGTTGTCGCCGGTGTGGCGCACGGAGCCGTCGTCGCTCACCAGGTGACGGAAGAAGACGACGTCGACCGGCTGCTTCTCGGCGAAGAGAACCGCCGAGGCGTCCAGGTCGATCTCGCGGGTGCGCGAGCCGAACAGGCCGCGCCGCTTCGCCGCCTGCCAGCCGAGACCCATGCGGACCGCGGTCAGGGTGGCCCCGTCCTTCTTCTCCAGGCTGATGGCCTGACCCTTGGTCAAGTTGACGGTCACGGCTGATTCCCCTCTCGGTGGTCCCCTGTTGCCGCACAGTGGGCGGTTGTCCAGAACCCTACGCAGGGGCACCGACAGTGCCGAACCCCGGCTCGCGCTTTGTGTCGGTGTTGCAACACGAGGCGCGTATGCCGAGGTCCGGCAGGGTCCACGCGGGGTCAGGCGAGACCCGCCTCCCGCATCTGGCGCAGTTCCTTCTTCATCTCGGAGACCTCGTCGCGCAGCCGGGCGGCGATCTCGAACTGCAGCTCGGCGGCGGCGGCGCGCATGCGCTCCGTCATCTCCTCGATCTGCTCGGCGAGTTCGGCCGCGGGGCGGTCCGTGGGCACCGCGGCGCCGGCCTTGCCCTTCGCGGCCTTGCCGGCCTTCGCTCCCTTGGCCGCCTTGTCGCCGAGCGACGGGACGGGGGCCTTGGCGCCCTTGCCGTCCTTCTGCTTGCGGTAGCCGGAGCCGAGCAGTTGCTCGGTGTCGACCTCCTCACGGGCGATCTGCGCGACGATGTCGTTGATCTTCTTGCGCAGCGGCTGCGGGTCGATGCCGTTGGCCTTGTTGTAGGCGACCTGCTTCTCCCGGCGGCGGTTGGTCTCCTCGATGGCCTTCTCCATCGCCGGGGTGATCTTGTCGGCGTACATATGGACCTGGCCGGAGACATTGCGCGCCGCGCGGCCGATGGTCTGGATCAGCGAGGTGCCGGAGCGCAGGAAGCCCTCCTTGTCGGCGTCGAGGATGGCCACCAGGGACACCTCGGGCAGGTCGAGGCCCTCGCGGAGCAGGTTGATGCCGACCAGGACGTCGAACTCGCCGGAGCGCAGCTCGCGCAGCAGCTCGACGCGGCGCAGGGTGTCGACGTCGCTGTGCAGATAGCGCACCTGGATGCCGAGTTCCAGGAAGTAGTCCGTGAGGTCCTCGGCCATCTTCTTGGTGAGCGTGGTGACCAGGACACGCTCGTCCTTCTTGGTGCGCTTGCGGATCTCGTGCACCAGGTCGTCGATCTGGCCCTCGGTGGGCTTGACGACGACCTCCGGGTCGATGAGGCCGGTGGGGCGGATGATCTGCTCGACGACGCCGTCCCCACGGGACAGCTCGTAGGTGCCGGGGGTCGCCGACAGGTAGACCGTCTGGTCGATGCGCTCCTGGAACTCCTCCCACTTCAGGGGGCGGTTGTCCAGGGCGGAGGGCAGCCGGAAGCCGTGCTCGACCAGGGTGCGCTTGCGGGAGGCGTCACCCTCGTACATGGCGCCGATCTGCGGGACCGTGACGTGCGACTCGTCGATGACGAGCAGGAAGTCGTCCGGGAAGTAGTCCAGCAGGGTGTTGGGCGGGGAGCCGGGCTCGCGGCCGTCGAAGTGCATCGAGTAGTTCTCCACGCCTGAGCAGCTGCCGATCTGGCGGAGCATCTCGATGTCGTACGTGGTGCGCATCCGCAGGCGCTGGGCCTCCAGGAGCTTGCCCTGTTTCTCCAGCTCGGCCAGGCGCTCCCCCAGCTCCTTCTCGATGTCGTTGACGGCCCGCTCCATGCGCTCGGGGCCGGCGACGTAGTGGGAGGCCGGGAAGACGTACAGCTGCTGGTCGTCGCTGATGATCTCGCCGGTGAGCGGGTGGAGCGTGGACAGCGCCTCGATCTCGTCGCCGAACATCTCGATGCGGACGGCCAGCTCTTCGTAGACCGGGAAGATCTCGATGGTGTCGCCGCGGACCCGGAAGGTGCCGCGGGTGAAGGCCACGTCGTTGCGCGTGTACTGGATGTCGACGAAGCGGCGCAGCAGCTCGTCACGGTCGATCTCGTCGCCGACCCGGAGGGGGACCATCCGGTCCACGTACTCCTGCGGGGTACCGAGGCCGTAGATGCAGGACACCGAGGCGACCACGATGACGTCACGGCGGGTGAGCAGCGAGTTCGTCGCCGAGTGGCGCAGGCGCTCGACCTCCTCGTTGATCGAGGAGTCCTTCTCGATGTAGGTGTCCGACTGCGGGACGTAGGCCTCGGGCTGGTAGTAGTCGTAGTACGAGACGAAGTACTCGACCGCATTGTTCGGGAGGAGCTCGCGGAACTCGTTGGCCAGCTGGGCGGCCAGCGTCTTGTTCGGCGCCATCACGAGGGTGGGGCGCTGGAGCTTCTCGATCATCCACGCGGTGGTGGCGGACTTGCCGGTGCCGGTCGCGCCGAGCAGGACGACGTCCTTCTCACCGGCCTTGATGCGCTTGGCCAGATCGGCGATGGCCGCCGGCTGGTCGCCGCTGGGCTGGTAGGGGCTGACGACCTCGAAGGGCGCCACCGTGCGTTCGATGTGGGAAACGGGCCGCATGGGATCCACCGTACGACCCCGCACTGACAACGGGTCCCGGTCAGCGGTTCTGCGGGGTCCGGGAGCCGTGGTGCCGGGGGTCGCGGACCGGTCGGCGGCCGGAGTGGAGCGGTGGGTGGTGGTGCTGGTGCGAGGCCACGGCGGTGGCCGGGACACCCGGCTTGTCCTCGACGTCCCTCCGGGTGGGCTTGCCCATGACCATCAGCGGGTCGAACATCACGACGACGCCGGCGAGGAGCAGGAAGGCGAGGGGGCCGATCAGCATCGGCGCGAGCACCGTGGCCGGTGAGCCGCCGGTGGCGGAGCCGGAGGTGCCGTGGAGGTGGAGGTGGACGTCGAGGGCGGCCATGCCGGTGTAGTGCATGCCGCTGACGGCGAGGCCCATCACCATGCTCGCCCCGACGCTCCACAGGAAGCCCCGGACGCGTCCGGCGGCCCACAGGGCGGCCGTGGCGGCCACGACCGCTATGACGACGGAGGCGGCGACGGTGAGCGTGTTGTACGAGAGCCGCCCGTCGAAGTGCATGCCCGCCATGCCGAGGTAGTGCATCGAGGCGACGCCCAGACCGGTGATCGTGCCGCCGGTGAACAGAGCGGTGCCGGTGGCGCCCCGGTAGCCGACGATGAAGATCCCGACGCCCACCATGACGATGGCGAGGCCGAGGCTCGCGTAGGTGATCGGCTTGTCGTAGTGGATCGGCGTCTGCTTGATGGTGAAGCCCATCATGGCGACGAAGTGCATGGTCCAGATCCCGGAGCCGATCGCGGCCGAGCCGAGGGCCAGCCAGGCGGGCCGCCAGGAGTGGGTGACCAGCAGGGATCGGGTGGTGCAGCGCAGGCCGAGGGCGCCGCCGAGGCAGGCCATCAGAAAGGCCACCAACGGGGTGACGACCCCGTAGCTGAATCCGTCGACCGTGCCCTGCATGCGCGGCTGCCCTTCCGCCCTCTTGCGTCCCGGAATACCTGAAATGCGCCCCCGTCCCAGGACCGCGACGGCGGTCAGGGTTGACGCAGAGAGTATGACTCCCACCGGAATGGTCGAACGATTTTCCGGCAAAGAAACACGGCCTTGCCCCACTTGTGCGGCACCCGTGAGCGGACTTGGGCGACACCATTCATTGTGTGGGCGTCCTGCACCCACGTGTCGTTGACTCTCTGCTGTCAAGCTGATGCTGTCGGTAATCGCTCGACACGAGGAGTCCGCATGTACGCGCGCGCAGTCGCCTCTACGGCCACCGCGATCCTGGGGGCGGCAGCCCTGCTCAGCCCCACCTCCGACGCCCTGGCGCGCGAGGCCGGCGAGCCCACGGTGATCGCCCACCGCGGTGCCTCCGCCTACGCTCCCGAGAACACCCTGGCCTCCATCGACAAGGCCGCGCAGCTTGGCTTCACCTGGGTCGAGAACGACGTCCAGCGCACCAAGGACGGCGAACTGGTCGTCATCCACGACGACAGCCTGCGGCGCACCACGAACGTCGAGGACGTCTTCCCGGGCCGGGCGCCCTGGAAGGTGAAGGACTTCACCGCCGCCGAGATCGCCCGGCTGGACGCGGGCAGCTGGTTCTCCCCCGCCTACGTGGGCACGCACGTGCCCACCCTGGAGCAGTACATGCGCCGGGTCGACCACAACCACGAGAAGCTGCTCCTGGAGATCAAGAACCCCGAGCTGTACCCCGGCATCGAGCAGCAGACTCTGAAGCTGCTCGGCAACGAGGGCTGGCTGGACCGCCGCCACCTCGGGCGGCTGATCGTGCAGAGTTTCGACGCGGACAGCGTGCGCGCCGTGCACAAACTGAAGCCCGCTCTCACCACCGCCTGCCTCGGCACGCCGTCGTTGGCGCAGCTGCGTCAGTACGCGCGCTTCAGCGACCTGATCAATCCCTCGTACGGGTCGATCTCCGCCGACTACGTCTCCGCCGTGCATGCCCTCACCGGACCGCACGGCAGGCGGCTGCGGGTGTTCGCCTGGACGGTGAACGACGCGGCCACCGCCTGGAAGACCACGGGATACGGCGTCGACGGGCTCATCACCAACAAACCCGACGTGGTCCGGGCGGCGCTGGGCACCGACTGAGCCGGGGCCGCATTGCGGCGGGCGTTGTCAGTGGCGGGTCGTACGGTGGGCGCATGGACAGCCATGGGCAGGACGAGCAGCGGGTCGTGTGGGCCGTCGTGGGCACCGGCGTCGGCCCGCTGATGCTGGCGGCGACCCGCGAGGGACTGGTCAACGTCGTCTTCCACGCGACGGACGCGGTGCGTGAGAGGGCTCTGGAGCAGTTGGCGGCCCGACTGGGCACCGAACCGGTCGAGGACCCGGACTCGCCGCTGCTGGCCGAGGCGATACGGCAGGTCGAGGCGTACTTCGCGGGCGAGCGGCACGACTTCGACCTGCCCCTGGACTGGTCGCTGATCTCGGGCTTCAACCGGCAGGTGCTGCGCGAGCTGGCCTCCGGAGTCCCGTACGGCACGGTGGTGGGGTACGGCGATCTGGCCGGGCGGGTCGGGCAGCCGGGCGGGGCACAGGCCGTAGGTGCTGCGATGGGTGCCAATCCGCTGCCGGTCGTCGTGCCGTGCCACCGGGTGGTGGAGAGCGACGGCGGCATCGGCGGTTTCGGTGGCGGTCTCGAGGCCAAGCGGAAGCTGCTCGCCCTGGAGGGCGTGCTGCCCGAGCCGCTGTTCTGACGGCGGCGGGTCCGCTCGCCCCGGGTGCGGCTACGCGTAGTGCCGGGCCTCGAAGACGTTGCCGTCCGGGTCCTGGAAGTAGAAGTTCCGCGTGGCGTTTCCGCGGGCGCCGGAGGAGTCGTAGCCGATGTCGGACACGGGGACGCCATGTGCGGCCAGGCGGGCGCGCAGGGCGTCGAAGCCGACGGACGGCAGGGCCAGACAGACGTGGTTGACGGGGTGGCCCGCGCTGTCGGCGGAACCGGGGAGCATGTTCATGCGCTCCACGAGGCTGTGCGGCGCGAGGTCCAGGATCGTCTCCTCGTTGACGCGTACGGAGGGGAACGACACCTTTCCCTCGGTGTACTCGGCGACGTTCAGGGGCTCCAGTCCGACGGTGTTCTCGTAGAAACCTGCGGCTGCGACCGGGTCGGCCACCCACAGGACGACGTGGTCGAGACGCGTGGTGTGGTCAGTCATGCCGTCCAGGCTGGTGGCGTCCCCCACAGACGGCAAGCGTTTAGCGGGGTGTGGCGCCCGCCAGAGATGAGGAAGGACCGACGGACAGGAGGCGGGCACGTGGTGCTGGTGGTGTCGGAAGAAGTCCGGGAAGCGATCGACGCGCGGCGGCCGGTGGTGGCCCTGGAGTCCACGATCATCGCGCACGGGCTGCCGCGTCCGCGCAATCTCCAGGTGGCGCTGGAGCTGGAACACGTGGTGCGGCAGGAGGGCGCCGTCCCCGCGACCATCGCCGTCCTGGACGGGCGCCCACACGTCGGCCTGGACAAGGAGCAGCTGGAGCGGGTCGCCAACGAGGACGGCATCCGCAAGCTGGGCCACCGTGACCTGCCGCTGGCCGTGGCGGCGGGGGCGAGCGGGGCGACGACCGTGTCGGCGACGGCGCAGCTGGCGGCGCTGGCGGGCGTCCGGGTGTTCGCCACCGGCGGGCTGGGCGGTGTGCACCGGGAGTGGACGGTGACCCAGGACGAGTCGGCCGACCTGGGCCTGCTCGCGCGGACCCGGATCACGGTGGTGTGCGCGGGCGTGAAGTCGATCCTGGACGTGTCGGCGACCCTGCAGCGGCTGGAGACGCTGGGCGTGGCCGTCGCCGGGTACCGCACCGGCCGGTTCCCCGGGTTCTATCTGTCCGACTCCGGGCATCCGGTCGACTGGACGCTGCAGAGCCCGGAAGAGGCCGCCGAGGTCATGCGGGCGCAGGACGGGCTCGACGCGCCGGGGTCGGCGCTCATCGTCGCCAACCCCGTCCCGGAGGAGCAGCAGCTCGATCCGGGGCTGCACGCGCGCGTGCTCGCCGACGCGCTGCGCGCCTGTGAGGAGGAGGGGGTCACCGGGCAGGCGGTCACGCCGTTCCTGCTCGACTTCCTGGTCCGGCACACGGACGGGGCCTCGCTGGACGCCAACCTGGCCGCGGTGCGCGGCAATGTGCGGCTGGCGGCGCGGATCGCGGCGGCGTGGACCAGACAGTGACCGCAGCAGGGGACGGGTCGCTGCTGGTCGTCGGAGACATCGTCACCGACGTCGTCGCCCGGCACCGGGGGCCGCTCGCGACCGGCACCGACACGGCCGCCGCGGTCCGGACCCTGCCGGGCGGCGCGGGCGCCAATGTGGCCTGCTGGGCGGCCCATTCGGGCTGCGCGGACGTACGGCTGCTGGGGCGGGTGGGCGCGGACGCGGCACAGTGGCACGAGCGGGAGCTGGTGGCGGCCGGGGTGCGGCCCCGGCTGGTGGTCGACCGGGAGGCGACGACCGGGACGGTGATCTGCCTCGTCGACACGGGTGCCTCGGCCGAGCGCACGTTTCTTACCGACAGCGGGGCGTCCCTGCGGCTCGAACCCGCCGACTGGTCGGACGCGTTGCTCGACGGGGTCGCCCGGCTCCACCTGTCGGGCTATCTGCTGTTCTCCGAGCCGAGCCGGGCGCTCGCCGAGGTGGCCCTCGCGGCGGCACGCGAGCGTGGGGTGCCGGTCAGTCTGGATCCGGCGTCGGCGGGCTTCCTGCTGGAGTTCGGTGTGGACCGTTTCCTGGCGTTCGCGGAAGGGCTGGACGTGCTGCTGCCCAGCCGGGACGAGGCGTGTCTGCTGACCGGGCTGCCCGAACCGGTGGACGCGGCAGCCAAGTTGAGCCGGCTCGTCCCTCTGGTGGTGGCCAAGTCGGGTGTGGCCGGGGCGCTGGTGGCTCGTTCCGGGGCCGTGGTCGCCCGGGTTCCGGCCGTGCCGGCGACCCCGCTGGACACCACGGGCGCCGGCGACGCCTTCACCGGCGCGTTCCTGGCCGCCCTGCTGGCGGGCGCGGATCCGGAGGAGGCGGCGGCACAGGGGTGCAGAGCAGGAGCACGAGCGGTGGAACGCGTGGGCGGCAGACCACCGCACCGCAGACCAACACACCGGGGCACCGGCGGCCAGGGGGTGCCCCCTGGCCGACCTGATCCAGAAGTCACCCCCTAGCCTCTGCGCTCAGCCCTTGCGTCCCCACGCCGAGATCATCGGCGCGGTGGCCAGGTCCATACCGCCCGCCTCCACATGGGCCAGGTGGCGGTCGATCTCCTCGTCGGTGGCGAGGCCCGCGGCGACGAGTCGGCCGCGGATCTGGCGGACCGTGGCGGACTCCAGGGCGGCGCAGGCGGGCGAGGTCATGGGGAAGTACGCGTCGGCGGCCACATCGCGCAGTCCGGCCTCGCGGAGCAGGCGCGGGAGCTTGCGGCCGTACGACAGGTCGGCGCCGCGGTCGGCGAGCAGCTTGCGGAAACCCTGCCGCAGGCGGTTGGCGAGCCGCTGCTCGGGGCCGTACTCGTCGGGGCAGGTCAGGGGCTGAAGGGCCGGGTCGGCGTCCTCGATCAGCAACACTCCGCCGGGCCGCAGTGCGCTGACCATGGAGTGCAACGCCCTTTCCCGGTCCGGGACATGGACGAGGACCAGCCGGGCGTGCACCAGGTCGAAACCGTCCCCCGGCGGCTCCTCGGTGCCCACGTCGTGGATGCGAACCTCGACCGGAGGGCGGGCCACGGCGGCGAGCCGCGAGGTGTCGATGTCGGTCGCGACGACCCGGCCGGTGGGTCCGACCCGCTGGGCGAGCCAGGACACCACGGAGGTGCCGCCGGCCCCCACTTCCCAGCAGTGCCCGCCGGGACCGAGCCCGAGTCCTTCGAGATGCCGGAACGTCACCGGATCGAAGAGGGAGGCGAAGGCGTCGAAGCGCTGTCCTGCCTCGCTCTGCCGGTTGTCCAGGAGGTATCCGTCGGATGGCGTCATGCCGCGATCCTGTCAGTCGCTCGACTCGCCCCGCCCGCCCGGCTCAACCGCACCGGCCGACGCTTCGTCCACAGGCGGGAACAAAGCGGAACGGGCCGTTCCCACAGGCTTACCCGCGCTTTGCTCCAGGCTGGCACACTTGCCGGGCAAGGCGCGAAGGCGTTGTGCGAGGAGATCCACGCGAGGAGATCCAGATGTCCATGGCAGGGAATCTGCGGAAGGTCACGGGGCTGGGCAGGGTCGGCAGCCTGCGCAAGGTGGCGCGGCTGGCCCGGCGGCGGCCGCGCGTGGACCTGAGTCATCCCGCCCGGTCACCGCTGGGTTCCTCCGTGGTGAACTGCGTGACGTACCAGGACGGTGCCCGGGTGCCGGGGTGCACCGACCTGGTGCATGCCGTGGAGATGGTGCGCAAGAGCGGCGAGGGGTTCGTCTGGCTGGGACTGCACGAGCCGACGGACAGCGAGTTCGCGGGCATCGCCGAGCTGTTCGACCTGCACCCGCTGGCGGTGGAGGACGCGGTGGAGGCCCATCAGCGCCCGAAGCTGGAGCGGTACGGGGAGACGCTCTTCGCGGTGTTCAAGACCGTCTGCTACGTGGAGCACGAACAGCTGACGGCGACGAGCGAGGTGGTCGACACCGGCGAGATCATGGTGTTCGTCGGCGAGGACTTCGTCATCACGGTACGCCACGGGCGGCACGGCTCACTCGGCCCGCTGCGCGAGGAATTGGAGGCGGATCCACAGCAGCTCGCCAAGGGGCCGGCGGCGGTGCTGCACGCGATCGCCGACCACGTCGTGGACGACTACCTGACCGTCACGGACGCGGTGCAGGCCGACATCGACCAGGTCGAGACGGACGTGTTCTCGGAGAACGGCGCACGGGCCGATCCGGGGCGCATCTACCAGTTGAAGCGTGAACTCCTCGAGCTGAAGCGGGCGGTGGTGCCGCTCGCCCGCCCGGTGGAGGATCTGGCGACCCGGCCGATCCGAGTCGTCGACCCGGAGATACAGGCCTACTTCAGGGACGTGCTCGACCATCTGATGCGAGCCAAGGAGCAGATAGCCGCGTTCGACGAACTGCTCAACTCCATCCTGCAGGCGCATCTCGCGCAGGTGACGGTCGCGCAGAACGAGGACATGCGCAAGATCACGGCCTGGGCCGCGGTGATCGCCGTACCGACGATGGTGTGCGGGGTCTACGGCATGAACTTCGACCACATGCCGGAGCTGCACTGGCGGTTCGGCTATCCGCTCGTGATGGGCGTCATGGCGGCGGCCTGTCTCACGCTGTACCGGGGCTTCAGGCGCAACGGCTGGCTCTGACCTCTCACACCGAGAAGGCCACGACTCACGCCGAGAAGGCCACGACCTTCCGCGGCACGACCTTGATGATCACTCGGACCTCGTCGTCCTTCTCGGCCGGCGGGTCGATGCCGAGGTACTTGTGCGACAGCTCGTGCGGGAGCCGTTTGCCCTCGTCCGGCAGGATCTCGGCGACGCCCCGGATCTCGGCGGAGTGGTAGGGGTTGGCCAGGTCGAAGACCGTCAGGCTGATGTGCGGGTCACGGTGGAGGTTGCGCACCTTCTGCCGGCCGCCGGTGGACGAGAAGAGCACGGTGTCGCCCTCGCGCTTGATCCAGACCACCGAGTTCTGCGGGGCGCCGTCGGGGCCGAGGGTGGCGACACTGGCGAAGTTCTTGCCGTCGAGGAGGGCGCGGACGGAGTCGTCGAAGGCGACGGGAGCGCCGGAGGAGGTCGTCATGGCGCCACTCTAGTTACATGCACGTGCATAGAAGAGGGGTTTTGCCGAACAGCTCGGATCAGCGCGGATCAGCGCGGATCAGCCGTTCCAGGCGGGGTGACGAGGATCGTCGGCGCGCACGAGGACGTCGGCCGTTCCGGCCGGGTCGGTCTCGCCCTCGTAGCGCTCGAAGGCGGGGAGCATCCAGTGGTCGGCCTCCGGGGTACGGCGGCGCAGGGCGCCCTGGGAAAGGAGGACGTGGACGGTCAGATCGAAGGGGAACCAGTGCCGCAGGAGAAGGGGGCCATGGAGCAACAGGATCCCGCCGGGCGGGAGTTGGACGTAGGGGCTGCGGGTGGCGCGGTCGGTGACCGGGTCCCACAGGTCGGGCAGGACGCGGCCGCTGCCACCGGGGTCGAGCGGGCCGAAGACCTCGCGCCACAGGGCGCCCGTGTCGAACCAGCCGCCGTAGTACGACTCCGCGTCCCGTCGCCCGTGTTCCAGGCGGAGGGAGGCAGGGCGCAGAAAGCCCTCGGCGCCGACGACGAGCGAGGGCCGACCGCGCACGCGCAGCGCCTCGGCGACGAGTTCGGCGAGGTCCACCGGGCGGGCGGCCGGTGCCCCGTCGAAGCCGATGCGCGGCCAGGCACCCCCGTCCGCCGGCTCCAGCTCGAGCAGCCGGTCGGCGAGCAGCTCGGCAAGCCGGTCCCAGGTGATCGCTTCGAGTCGCACAGCCCCCATGATGCCGGGCGGGGTCGGCGGGCGAGACCGGCAGGGTGGGCGAGGGCCACCGGGACGGCCATCCGGCTCCACGCCCAGGGCCGTCGGCACGCACCGGCGGTCTCCGGCGGACAAGGGAAGGCTCACCCGTGGTCACGAGAGGGCTCTCCCGCGGTCACGAGAAGGCGGTGACGGGCCCGTCCACCGGGTGATGCTCACGCCCGCCGGGCACCGGGAACACGGCGGGGCTCCGGACCGGCCGGCACCGCGTGGGCGGAGAGCGCCTCCTTCTCCCCCCGGAGTGGGAGCGGTGCGCGGAGACGGGGAAAGAAGCGCGTATGGCACGTTCTTCAACCCCCCGGGTCCCCAATGGACTTGTCGCCGTCCAGCCCCTGCGGAGCAAGCGCTGCTCCGGGTGCCGGCGGGGGCCGCTCTCGCTGCTCGTGCTGGAGGACGGGGCACCGCGCTGCCTCGACTGCGCCGACCTGGGGCACCTGGTGTTCCTGCCGCGTGGCGACACGGCGCTGACCCGCCGGGCGCGGGAGGAGAGCACGCTGTCGGTGGTGGTCGTGCGGTTCAACCGGCGCAAGAGCCGCTACGAACGGCAAGGCGTTCTCGTGGAGGAGGCGGCGCTGGCCCGGGCCGAGGCGCGGTGTCTGGCGGACGCCGAGGCGCGGCGCCGGCGACGGGCGCGGGACGCCCGGCACAGGGCGGCGGAGGACGAGCGGTTCGCGGCGGCGTTCGCGGCGGAGATCCTGCGGCTGTTTCCGGGGTGCCCGGCCGAGCGGGCCCGGGCGATCGCGGCGCACGCGTCGATGCGGGGCAGCGGGCGGGTCGGGCGCAGCGCGGCCGGGCGGGCGCTGTCGGAGGGGGCGGTGATCTCGGCGGTCGTGGCGGCCGTACGGCACGTGGACACGCCGTACGACCAGCTGCTGATGAGCGGGGTGCCGAGGTTCGAGGCGCGGCGGCGGATCGCGGTGGCCGTGGAGAGCGTGCTGCGGAGGTGGGAGGAGGAGGCCGACGTCGGCTGAAGACGCCGGCAGCAGTGGCAGGGGGCTGGACGCTCGCGTATGGCCCCGCGTCCCTCAGCCATGGTGGCCTCGGCGTGCCGCGCATTGACTGGAAGGGAGTGCTGAAGCCGGGCCTCGGCCCGGGACGAGACGAGCTGGGAGTGGGGTGTGACCGTGATCGATGGGCCGTTCTTCGTGCTGGCCGTGCTGGGTGTGCTGGGGACCGGGCTGGTGGCCGGGGTGTTCTGCGGGTTCTCGACCTTCGTGATGCGCGGGCTGGCCGCGCTGCCTCCCGCGCAGGGCGTCGCCGCGATGAAGGCGATCAACGTGGCCGCCGTGCGGCCCGCCTTCATGCTGGTGTTCATCGGCTCCGCGGTGCTGTGCGCGACGACCGCGGTGGTGACGTTCGTGGTGTGGCCGGACGAGGGGAAGGTGGCGCTGCTGCTGGGCAGCGCGCTGTACCTGTTCGGGTCCTTCGGGCTGACCATGGTCGCGAACGTGCCCCGCAACGACAGGCTGGCAGGGATGACCCCGGGCAGCGCCGAGGCCACGGCGTACTGGCCGCAGTACGTGCGCGAGTGGACGTTCTGGAATCACATACGCACGGCCGCCTCCGCCGCGGCCGCCGTCGGGTACGTGCTGGCCCTTGCCTGAGCCTGCGCTGTGAGGGATCGGGGAGCCGGCGGGCCGGGCGCTGAGGGAACCCCGTCAGAAAGCGCTGTCCGCCACTCTGCGTGCGTGTCGGGGTGGACGTATCGTGGCCGAAAGAGTGCCGCCCGATGACGCACGGCCCGTCGCACATCGAGTACCCCGGTACACGTACGCGAGGAAGACGACCATGGCCGATCCCAAGGGGTTCATGACCACGCCGCGCCAGGAGTGGCCGCGGCGGCCCGTCGAGGAGCGGGTCCGGGACTGGGACGAGGTCTACGTCCCGGGAGCGCTGCTGCCGATCATCAGCAAGCAGGCGGACCGCTGCATGGACTGCGGCATCCCGTTCTGCCACGATGCCTGCCCGCTGGGCAATCTGATCCCCGAGTGGAACGACCTGGTCTCCCGCGAGGACTGGCGCGCGGCGAGCGACCGGCTGCACGCGACGAACAACTTCCCCGAGTTCACCGGAAGGCTGTGTCCGGCACCCTGTGAGGCCGGGTGTGTGCTGGCGATCAACCAGCCGGCCGTCACCATCAAGAACGTCGAGTGCGCGATCGCCGACCGGGCCTGGGAGGAGGGTTTCGCCCTGCCACGGCCTCCGGACCGGCTGTCGGGGAAGACCGTCGCGGTGATCGGCTCCGGGCCGACCGGGCTCGCCGCGGCTCAGCAGCTGACCCGGGCCGGGCACACCGTCGCCGTGTACGAACGGGACGACCGGATCGGGGGGCTGCTGCGGTACGGCATCCCCGAGTTCAAGATGGAGAAGCGGCATCTGGAGCGGCGGCTGGAGCAGATGCGGGCCGAGGGGACGAGGTTCCGTACGTCGACGGCGGTCGGGCGGGATGTCCCGGCGGACGTTCTGCGGACCCGCTACGACGCGGTGGTGCTGGCCACGGGCGCGACGGCGTGGCGGGAACTTCCGGTGCCGGGCCGGGAGTTGACCGGGATACACCAGGCGATGGAGTACCTGCCGCTGGCCAACCGGGTGTGCGAGGGGGATCTGGAGGTCTCGCCGCTGTCCGCGGCCGGACAGCATGTGGTGATCGTGGGCGGCGGCGACACCGGGGCGGACTGTCTGGGGACCGCGGTGCGCGAGGGGGCCGCGTCGGTGACCCAGCTGGACATCTACGCGCAGCCGGGTACCGAGCGCGACGAGGAGGCCGAGCCGTGGCCGACGTACCCGAAGCTCTACCGGCTGTCCGCCGCGCACGAGGAGGCGCGGGACCTGCGGACGGCTCCGGCGGCGGACGCGGACGCGCGGCTGTTCGCGGCGTCCACGCTCCGCTTCGCCGGGGACGACAGCGGGCATGTGCGGTCGTTGCACCTGGTCGAGGTGGACGAGCGACGGCAGCCGGTGCAGGGCACCGGGCGGACGCTGCCCGCCGACCTGGTGCTGCTCGCCCTCGGTTTCTCCGGGCCCGACCGGGAGGACGGGCTGGTCGATCAGCTGGGGCTGATGATGGAGCCGCGAGGCACGATCGCCCGCGACGACGGCTTCGCGACCAACGTCGCCGGCGTGTTCGCAGCCGGGGACGCGGCGCGCGGCCAGTCGCTCGTCGTGTGGGCGATCGCGGAGGGGCGGGCGGTGGCGGCAGCCGTGGACCGCTACCTGACGGGGAGTTCACGGCTGCCGGCACCGATCTCGCCACGTGACCGGCCGATGGCGGTGTGAGGAGGCGGCACCGAAGGCGTTGTGCGGGGTGCTGCCACCAGGGTGAGAGTCATAAAGGAGTTGAAGTTGAGGTTGAGCAAGAGGCAGTAAGCATCAGGCGGTTCAGGAGAGCAGGAAGTCGGCCTCCCCCGCCTTGGCGCCCTCGATGAACGCGGTCATCTCGTCCGTGGTGTAGATCAGCGCCGGTCCGTCCGGGTCGGTCGACTGCCGTACGGCTATCCGGCCGTCGGCGAGCTTCATCGCCTCCAGGCAGTTTCCGCCGTTGCCGCCGCTCCAGGGCTTGTGCCACCCCTCGCTGCCCAACTCCCGTGCGGGCATGCCGTTGTAGACGCGAGTGCGCGGCTCGATGCGATCCATTCACAGCTCCTTGCGGAGATCCTGGAGGATCTCCTTCGTACGTTGTGCCGTGGCGGCCTGCGCCGCCATGCGGTCCATGACCTCCAGGTGGGTCGCCACCTCGGAGCGCGCGTCCAGGTAGACCGCGCCGGTCAGGTACTCGCTGTAGACCATGTCCGGGAGTTCCGACATGGCGAATCGGAACAGGACGAACGGTCCGTACGTCCCCGGGTGGGGCCCGTTGGCGAACGGGGCGACCTGGAGCGTCACATGCGGCAACGTCGTGGCCTCGAGCAACTTGTCGATCTGCGTGCGCATCACCTCCGGGCCGCCGACCGGGCGGCGCAGGGCCGTCTCGTCCATCACCGCCCAGAAACGGGGGGCGTCGGTACGAGTGAGCAGTTCCTGGCGTTGCATGCGCAGCGCGACATGGCGCTCGATGTCGTCGGGGCTGGTCTGGCCGATGGCGCCCGACTTCAGCACCCCGCGCGCGTAGTCCTCGGTCTGCAGCAGGCCCGGGACGAAGTGCGGCTCGTAGGAGCGGATGAGGCTGGCCGCGCCCTCCAGGCTGACGTACATCGAGAACCAGCCCGGCAGGATGTCGTGGAACCGCTGCCACCAGCCGGGTCTGTTGGCCTCCTCGGCCAGTTGGACGAAGACATCGGCCTCGTCGTCGGAAACTCCGTAGGCCTTCAGCAGCAGTTGTACATACGGGATCTTGAGGGCGACCTCGGCCATCTCCATACGGCGGATGGTGGCGGGGGCGACGCGGAGCACACGGGCGGCCTCCTCGCGCTTCAGCCCGGCGCGTTCCCGCAGGTCCAGCAGGCGCCGGCCGAGGACCACCTGGCCCACGGTCGGCGCGGACCGCGGCTCGCTCACGCTCCCACCTCCGACACAAGAGTCCGCTCCGGCAAAAGAATCCCGACAGCCCTGCGGCGCCGTTCGAAGACTCATTCGAACGATCCGGCCGGATCGCCGACGGTCCCAATTGGCGCCGCTCGAGGTGCTGTTGCGAGCAGTGTGCCACGGCCATTGACCGAGTCACACAGCACTCTGCATTTTTCAGAGTGACACTTGCCAAGTGTCCACGCCGGGGAGATAGTGGCAAGCGTGATTCCGTCCGCACCCTTAGGAACAGACGCCGCCGCAGACCGTCTTGGTCTCGGTGCGGCAACGGGAGCAGCCCCTGGTGGGGGCGCTGTCGAGCGCCGGTTCCGCTTCGAGCTGGCCGCACATCCGGGTTCACCCGCCCAGGCGAGACGCCTGACGCACGCCCGGCTGACCGGCTGGTCGGTGTGCGCGGACACCTGTGACAACGCGGCCCTCGTCATATCCGAGCTGGTCACCAACGCGATCGTGCACACCGCGAGCAGTCGCGTGGTGTGCGAGCTGCACGACCACGACGACACGGTGCGCATAGCCGTGCGCGACGAGGGCTGTGCGCCCGGCGAGCCCCACCCGTCCCCGCAGCGCCCCGATGAGGAGCACGGGAGGGGGTTGCTCCTCGTCGACGCACTGTGCCAGGCCTGGGGTGCGCAGGAGCACGGGCCGGGGCTGCTGATCTGGGCCGAGCTGGCCCGCCAGACCGACGCGGCCCGCGGCACCGTCGAACCGTGCAACGACCTGGGCTGGGGTGCCCGCCCCAAGCCGGGCGGCCCGCCGCCCGGTCCGGGCGACGAGGAAGAGGCACAGGCCCGGCACGGGACCCCGGAACAGCGGCGCGCCTGGGAGCGACCGTGAGCGGCGCCGACGCGTCCGGCCGGCCGCTCGGCCTGGACACCCTGGTGCGCCTCGGACGCCGGCAGCACACGCCGGCACAGGTCCGCCGCCTGCCGGTGCCGGAAGGTATGACGTCACCGCTGGGCTGTGACGCCGTAGCCGTACCCGACCGCCTCGGGCCGCTGATCGTCCCGCGGCTGCCGCGGGTGGGCTGTGTGTACGCCGACGGCGCGCACTGGTGGTGGATCGTTCCGTCGGACTCCGACTACGCCCTCCCCTGGCCGGCCCCCGCCCTCTACGCCCCGGGCGCCCTGGTCCCCGCCACCGCCCGCCTGATCCACCGCCCCGAGGGCACGGTCCCCTACACCCCGCCGATCCCCATGTACCTGGCCCTGTGCCGGGTGACGGGAACCACACCGGACTGGTCCCGAGCCGTATCGGCGTGACGCTGCGCCGGCTTTGGCCGGTGGGGTGGGATGAGCTGCGGGACTCCTGAGCGGAGGCTTTCACCAGGGGCCCTTCACCCGGCCTCACCGCCGGGCGCGCTGAGCAGGTTCTCGCTCAGCAGACACCACAGCCCACCACCCCTCCACCCCCGCACCCCCTTCACGCCCCCGGTACCCCCTCTCGCGCTCTGCCCCACCACCGGCCCGCCCGCGATAGTGGCCGTTCGGTCATGGGCCGGGATGGAGGGGCGCGGTGCGGAAGAAGCGCGAGGCGGGTGGGCCTGAGGTCTCGGAGTCGGAGCGACTGCTGTTCGGGGGGCCGCTGCGGTACGACATGGGGTGGAACGAGCATGCGGACGCCTTTCTGGAGCTGAGCTTCCGGGCGATGACGGTCCGGTTGCCCGGCATGCTGGCGTCCAGCCTGCGGCTGGCCCGGCAGGCGGACCCGCGGGCGGCACGGATCGTGCTGGCCGCCGAGGTGGGCCGGGGCGCGGCCCAGGCGGTGAGCCTGCTGGCCGTGAACAGCGCGCTCGGAAAGCTGCTCGCCGGTCCCGACATCGCGCAGCGGCTGCGCGCGGCCGCCCCCGCCCTGGTGGTCATGGCCGCCGTGATGCTGGTCGCGGCGCTGCTGCGGGCCGCCTCGACGTATGCCACCGGACGGCTGGAGCCCAAGGTGGAGCGGGTGGCGACCGAGCTGTATCTGGAGCGGGCGGCGAACGTGGAGCTGGCCGCGATCGAGGACCACGCCTTCCACAAGCTGCTGGACACGGCCCAGTACGGCGCCCGGTCCGCGCGCAGCATGATCTCCTACGGCGCCCGGGTCATCAACGCGGTGATCTCCCTGATCGCCGCGGCCGGTGTGCTCACCGTGCTGCATCCGGCGCTGCTGCCGCTGCTGGTCACCATGACCCTGCCCAGCGCCTGGGGCGCCCTGACCAACGCCCGTCGCCGCTACGAGTCCTTCCACACCTGGGTGCAGCACGCGCGCGCCGGCCATCTGATCGGCAACCTGCTCACCGAGCCGGCCGCGGCCCCGGAGATCCGGGTGCACGGAGTCGGCCCGTTCCTGCTGCGGCACTTCCGCTCCATGTCGGAGACGGCGGAGGCGGAGCAGGCCCGGCTGTCCCGGCTGGCCGCCCGGACCGGTCTGATCGCGGCCGCCTGGACGGGGCTCGCCACCGTCGCGACGTACGCCACGCTGGGCGCGCTGCTGCTGGGCGGCGCGATGGCCCTGTCCGTGGCCGGTACGGCGGTGATCGCGATCCGCACCGGGTCGACGAGCCTGGACACCCTGGTGCTGGAGATCAACGAGCTGCACGAGGAGGCCCTGTTCGTCGGCGATCTGCAGCGGCTGTACACCGAGGCGGCCGAGCGGGCGATCCCGTCCGGCGGGCTGCCACTGCCCGAGGACCCGCGGGAGATCCGGTTCGAGAACGTCACGTTCAGCTATCCGGGTGACGCGGCCCGCCCCGCCCTCGACGACGTGAGCCTCACGCTCCCCCTCGGCCGGATCATCGCGCTCGTCGGTGAGAACGGCTCGGGCAAGACCACCCTGGTCAAGCTGCTCGCGGGCCTGTACACACCGGCCCGGGGCCGGATCCTGTGGGACGGTGTCGACGCGGCGAGCGCCGACCGGCGGCTGCTCGCCGAGCGCGTCGCGATGGTGGCCCAGGACTTCAAGCGCTGGCCGTTCACCGCCCGGGTGAACGTGGCCGTCGGCCGTTCCTCCGCGCCCCTGACCGAGGAGCGCCTGGCCGCGTCGATCGCCGAGGCGGGGGCCGAGGAGGTGGTCGCCGACCTGCCGCGCGGCCTGGACACGCTGCTGGCCCGCAACTTCAGCGGCGGGCACGAGTTGTCGGGCGGCCAGTGGCAGCGCCTCGGCATCGCCCGGGCGGCCTACCGGCGCGGGCGCATCCTGATCGTGGACGAGCCGACGGCGGCGCTGGACGCGCGGGCCGAACTGGAGGTGTTCGACAAGATCCGGGCGCTGGCGGGCAGCGGTCAGACGGTCGTTCTGATCACCCACCGGCTGGCCTCGGTCCGGCACGCCGATCTGGTGCACGTCCTGGAACACGGGCGGCTGGTGGAGTCCGGCACTCCGGAGGAACTCCTGGCCAGGGGTGGTGTCTACGCGGAGCTGTACGCGCTGCAGGCGGAGCAGTTCACGGCGCGGGTGCCGGCCCCGAAGCCGGCCTGAGCCGCCTCACCCCGTGCCGTCTCACTCCGCGGCGAGTCTCACTCCGTCGCGTCTGCGCGCACGATGACCAGGAAGGTGTCCGTCGCGAGGTCCATGACGACCTCGGCGGGCAGGCCTTCGAGACGCCGGGCGCGCGCGAACTCCTCCGCCGGCCACGATCCCCGCGGGCCACCTGCGGGAAAGCACTCGAGCACAGTTCGCCCGTTCACCATCTCGCACCTCCAGAAAGTGTCGTACTTCTTGGAGTTAACGCCCTGGAGAAGGCGAACGGCTCGCCCGGTGACGGGACTGAGACATTGTTGACACCCGCTCACGGCGGAGCGTGAGGATCCGTTTACTTTCCGACAGGAATGACACATTCAGCGACAGCTTCGTCGCTGAATGTGTCAATGGTGCCACTCAGTACGTCACCGGCAGCGCCGTCAGCCCACGGGCCCGCAGCGACGAACGCCACCGCAACTCACCCTCCGCGAGCGCCAGATCGGGAAACCTCTCCAGAAGCGCGGTCAGCGCGATCTCGGTCTCGGCGCGCGCCAGGGGTGCGCCCAGGCAGTAGTGGATGCCATGGCCGAGGGAGAGATGGCCGGAGGCGTCGCGAGAGAGGTCGAGGCGGTCGGGGTCGGGGAAGCGGGCGGGATCGCGGTCGGCGGCGGACAGGGACACCCAGACGGTCTCGCCGGCCGGGATGGTCGCTCCGGCGATCGTCACGTCCTCGACCGGGAACCGGCGCATGGCCAGCAGCATGGGCCCCTCGTAGCGGGCGAGTTCCTCGACGGCGGCCGGGATCCGTCCCGGGTCCTTGCGCAGAGCGGCGAGCTGGTCGGGGTGCTGGAGGAGGGCGAGCACGGCGTTGCCGATGAGCTGGACCGTGTTCTCGTACCCCGCGAAGAGGATGAGGAAGGCCAGGGACATCAACTCGTCCTCGCCGAGCCGGTCGCCTTCGTCGCGGACGGCGATCAGGTCGGAGAGGAGGTCGTCGGCGGGTTCGCGGCGCTTGGTCGCGACCAGCCGGGTGAGGAAGTCGAGCATGGCCGCCATCGCCTCCTTGGAGGCGTGCGGGCGGGCCGGGTCGGGGGCCGTGAGGCTGTCGGTCCACTGCCGGAAGTCCAGCCGGTCGCCCTCCGGGATGCCGAGCAGGTCGCAGATGACCGTGATCGGCAGCGGGGCGGCGTAGGAGGCGACCAGGTCGGTGCTGCCGTGCGGGCCGAGGGCGTCGAGGAGCCGGTCGGCGGTGCGCCGGATCGGCTCGCGGAGCTGCTGGACGCGGCGCGGGGTGAAGGCGCGGCCGACCAGGCGGCGGATGCGGGTGTGGTCGGGCGGGTCCATGTTGAGGAGGTTGGCGTCGAGGGCGGGCGGCAGCGAGAGGCCCTTGTACGTGCCGGACCCCCGCCGCTTGTCCAAGGAGAGCCGGGGGTCGGCCAGGACCGCCCGGACGTCCTCGTACCGGGTGACCAGCCAGGCGGAGGTGCCGTCGGGTCCGGTGATGCGGTGCACGGGCGCGGTGTCGCGCAGGCGCCGGTAGATGTCGTAGGGCTGGTCGAGGAGGCCGTCCGCGAGATCCATGGCAGGCAGCCTACGCGGACTCAGGTGTCGTACTCCTGGATGCGCCGCCCGTGGCTCCGGTCGACCAGGGCGGGCAGTCGCCGGCCCAACTCCCGTACGACGGCGGGCACATCGAGGGTGAGCAGCTCGCGGTCCCGCATCAGGACGCGGCCGTCCACGATGGTGGTGCGGACGTCGGCGGAGCGGGCGCTGTGTACGAGGGTGGCGGCGAGGTCGTGGACCGGCTGGGTGTGCGGGCCGGTGAGGTCGACCAGGATGAGATCGGCGCGCCGGCCGGCGGCGAGGGTCCCGATGCTGCCGCCGAGGCCGACCGCGCGGGCGCTCTGCAGTGTGGCGTGGTGCAGGGCCTGACGGGAGGTCAGCCAGCGCGGGTCGCCCTCGGTGGACTTCTGGATCAGGGAGGTCAGCGCCATCGACTCCCACACGTCGAGGGAGTTGTTGGAGGCGGCGCCGTCCGTGGCGAGGCCGACGGGGACGCCGATCGCGCGCAGGGCCCGTACCGGAGTGGTGTCGGGCCAGGCGAACTTGAGGTAGCCGCGGGGTGCGGTCGCCACCGCCGTACGGCCGCCCGTGTGTTCGAGGAGTGGCAGGTCGCGCTCGATGATGCCGGTGCCGTGGGCGATGAGCAGGTCGGTGTCGAGGAGTCCGGTGCGGTCGAGGACCTCGACGGGGGTGACGCCGTGCCGGGCGAGACTGGTGTCGGTCTGGTCGCGGTTCTCGGCGGCGTGGAGGTGGACGGGCAGGCCATGGGCGCGGGCCAGTTCGGCGGTCGCGGTGAGGTCGGCTTCGGTGACGGTGTAGGGGGCGTGCGGGGCGAGCGCGGTGGTGATCCGCCCGCCGGCGGCGCCCCGCCGGCGGAGCGCGAACTCCACCGACCGCTCCCGCCCTTGCGGGCCCTGCGAGGAGAAGTAGGCCTCGCCGAGGTGGGCCCGCATCCCGCACTCGGCGACGACGTCGGCGACCACGTCCATGTGGAAGTAGTGGTCGGCGAAGCAGGTGACCCCGCCCCGGATCATCTCGGCGCAGGCGAGCCGGGCGCCCAGCTCGACGTCCTTCTCGGTGAGGTTGGACTCGACGGGCCAGACGACGTCGTTGAACCACTCCTCGGTCGGCAGATCCTCGGCGAGCCCGCGCAGCGCGACCATCGGGGCGTGCGTATGGCAGTTGACGAGCCCGGGCATGGCGACCTGCCCGTGCGCCTCGATCCGCTCCACGGCCGCCAGGTCCGCCGCGGCCGCCGCGGTGGTCACCGCTTCGATCACCCCGTCGCGTACGACGATCGCGGCGTCCTCGCGAAAGGCGATGCGCTCCTCTTCGTCGCGCACCTCGTCGTGCACCTCGTCGTGCACGAGGACGGTGCAGCCGGTGATGATCAGGTCGGCGGGAGAGGCACTCATGGGCCCAACGTACGACGGTGCCGTACCGCGAGGTGAGCGCATCCGGTCACTACGCGGCGGCGGGCGGCCCGACCCACTCCTGGCGCTGCTTCAACTCGTCCAGCAGTTCCTGCAGTTGCCGGGTGTGCCGTGGGGTGAGGTGGCCGGTGTCGTCGAGGTGCACGGCGCAGGCCGTGGTGGTGTCGACGAGACGTTCCAGAACGGCGGCGACGGCGTCCGTGCCCTCGGTGTGCCGGGCGAGAGCGGGCAGTTCGGCGGCGGCGAGCGCGATCGCGGCACGGGCCTCGGCGAGGGTGCGATAGGCCTCGCGGCGCAGCGCCCACCGTTCGCTACGGTCGCCGGACTCGCTCAGGACGTGCACGAGATAGGCGTGCGCGGCGCCCGCGGCGGCGGCGAGCCGGGCCCGCACCCCGCCGCCCCGCTCCCCCGGCATCGGCAGATGCCCGACGACCAGCACGATCGCGCAGGCCAGCAGGGTCTCGCCGATCCGGCTGGCGGAGGCCTGCGACTCGCCGCCGACCATGACCAGGGCCAGGACGAGGACGGTGACGACGGTGGTCAGGGCGGCGAAGTTCCGGGTGGCGACGGGGATGAGCGCCCCGCAGACGGCCACCAGCACGATGAGCCCCTCGGGGCGGGGCAGCACGGCGGCGAACCCGGCGAAGACAAGGGCACCCAGCACGGTCCCGGCGGCCCGGCTCAGCACGCGGGAGGCGAGCGGCCCGAGGTCCGGCTTGACGAGGAAGACGGCGGTGGCGGGCAGCCAGTACCAGTGCTGGTGCTGCCCGTACCAACGGGTGTGGTGCAGGGCCTGGGCGACGGCGGCGCTGGCCCCGAAGCAGAGGGCGACGCGCAGCCCGTACTCCCGCCCGCCGGTGCCGAGCGCGGCCCGGACGGCGTCCCTGGCGCCGCGCCGCCGGGCGAGCAGCCGGTGTGCGCCGTCCTCGGTCCGGTCGAAGGCCTCCGCGGCGCGCAACAGGGCCTCGTCGAGGGCGCGCAGGGCGGGCGCGGACCGGGTGGGGGCGGGCAGCGGGCCGGTGCCGGTGTTGCCGCGCACGGCGGCGGCGAGCCGCCGCGGCCCTTCCGCCGCGCGCGCGGAGACGGGTTCGCCCACCCAGGCGAGGGCGGTGGCGGCCTCGGCCAGGGGCAGCGCGGCCGCGTACTGGGCGTGCAGCCGGCGCTCGGCCGCGGAGCCCGCGTACCGGCGCAGCCGGGGTCCGGCGAGCGCGTCCTGGGCGTGGTCGAGGGCAGCGGTGAGCGCGGCCCGGCGGGCGGTGGCGGTCTCCGTGCCCACGGCGTCGAGCAGCGCGGCGACGGCGTCGTACACGTCGGCGACCGCCTTCCGTTCGCCGTCGAACCGGAAGTCCCCGGCGAGCGAACCGGGCGTGGGCAGCGCCAGCCGCAGCAGGAGCAGCCAGCCGGCGCCGGCGAGAAAGGCGAGCGCCCGCTGCCAGCCGCTCTCGGCCGCGGGCATCCCCGCGCCGATGGCGGAGGCGACGAGCAACTGGGTACCGGCGGCGGAGGCGACGGGCCCGACGGCGCTGATGCCTCCGGCGGCCAGCCCGAGCACGGTGAGGAGCAGGGTCAGCGGTACGGCGGACAGCACCTGCCCGGTGTACGTCCCCACGAGCAGCCCGAGCGCCCCGGCCAGCGCGGGCACCCCGAGCCGCCTGACGGAGGCGCGCCTGCTGCCGGGCCGGTCGTTGATGCCGGCGAGCATCGCGGCGATGGCGGCGAGGACTCCGAGCGGCGTACGGCCACTGAGCACACCGGCGAGCAGCAGCGGCCCGGCGGCGAGCGCGCCCCGGGTCACCGCGCTCCAGGGGACGGGTCCACGCTGGGTGCGCAGGGGGTGGGCGAGCCAGGGGGGCAGTGACAGTACGGCCGGGCGCGACACGGGGCTCCTGTTCATTCGAGGGCGGGGTGGGCCTTCGGACGACGGCGGCCGGGCTGTGGGGTGTGCGTTCCACGGTAGATCGCGTTCGCCGAGCAAACGGGGCGCTTGCGTTTCGGGGAGGTGAAAGGTGGCGGGGTGGGGGCTTTCTTTATGAACGCAATTCCCCGGGGCCTGGGGGTCTTAGGGAACGGCTGCCTCTCAACTCCCTGGAGCGACCCCGAGGATCTCTTCAACTCGCGGGACCGACCCCGAGGATCCTTTCGGCCTGTCCGATCGCGTCCGTCAGCGCCTCCGGCTCCGCCCGCAACGCGCCCACCACCGCGTCGATCCGCCGCAGCCCCGCCCGCTCCAGCAACCGCTTCTCGTTCGTCACCCACTCCCCGCGTGCCGCCAGCACCGCGTGGCCGGCCTGTGCGGCGGCGGTGGCCAGGGCGCCGGCGACCTCGGTGAGGCGGGCGTGCGGGGCGTGGTTGGCCTTGGCGTAGGCCAGAGTGGCGCGGGCGGTGCCGGACCAGCGCTCCGCCGCGGTCCGGCGCAGCTTCTCCGGATAGGCGGCCGGGCGCGGCAGTTCGCCCCGCAGTACCTGGTTGACGGCCAGCTCGGCCACGATCAGGTAGCTGGGGATCCCGGCCAGATGGAACAGCAGCGGCTCCACCCGGAACCGCCCCTCCTCCGCCTCCGCCAGCTCGTGCTCGACCACGTCCAGGTCCCGGTAGTGCATGTCGACCCGGCGTCCGTCGATGGTCAGCCAGGCCCCGCCGTTGAAGACTCCGCCGCCCCAGCCGCCGATCTCGGACACCTCGCCCTGCCAGCCGAGGGCGCGCAGGTCGGTGGGGTCGAAGGGGCCGCGGTAGTAGAGGGCGAGGTCCCAGTCGCTGTCGGGGGTGTGCGTGCCCTGGGCCCGGGATCCGCCGAGGGCCACGGCCTGGACAGTGGGGAGGGCGGCAAGGCGGTCGGCCGTGGTGGTGAGGAAGTCGGGGTCGGCGAGCGTGGGCATGGGTGGGGGCTCCGGCTGGGGTGAGGGTTCGAGTTCGGGTGCGGGTGCGGGTGCGGGTGCGGGGAGCGTAGGACGGGGGCCGGACGTGCGGCGACCCGATTGTCAGTGGGGTGCGTTATCAATGAGATCGTCACTCACTGTCACGACGGGGGAGGTCATGGTGACGACTGGGGAGAGCGGTGCGAAGGCGCGGCGGGGCCATGTGTCGATGGCCGGGCTGCGGGCTCGCGGGTGGACGGCCGAGCTGGCGCGCCGACTGCTGGGTGAGCCCGATCTGCTGCGTGTCAATCCGTACTCGGCCTCGGCCCCGCCGACCCGGCTCTACCGCGTCGAACGGGTCGCGGCGGCGGAAGAGAGCGCCGAGTTCAGAGCCGTGGCGGCGGCCGCGGTACGGCGGTCGATCGCGGCCAAGGCCGCCGTCCGGCGCGGGCGACGGGAAGTGCGGGCGCGGGTCGCGGGGGCGCGGCGGGCTGCGAAGGACGGCATGCCCGGTCGGCCTTCCCGGACCGCCGGAGACCCGGAAATTCGGGTGCGCAGGCCTGGGCGGGCCCCGGATGATCAGGAGGTTGCCCGTCCATCGAACGCTGCCCGTCCATCCAACGCTGCCCGTCCATCGAACCAGGAGCCGCCATGATCCGGCGCGTGACCGCCCCCGGGCTCTTCCCACCACCCACCTACTCGCACGCCTCCGTCGTCGAGGCCGGCACGAAGCTCGCCTTCCTCGCCGGGGCCGTGCCACTCGACGAGAAGGGGGCGGTGGTGGGAGTAGGAGATCCCGTACGGCAGGCGGAGCAGGTGGTCGCCAATCTCCGGGAGCAACTGCTCGCGGCGGGCAGCGACTTGGAGCATGTCGTGTCGACCGACGTGTACGTCGTGAGCAGCGAGCCCTCGGTGCTGTCCGCCGTCTGGGATGTGGTGGAGGCGTCGGGTCTCAGTGCCGGACCGCATTCGTCGACCCTCCTCGGCGTGGCCTGCCTCGGGTACACGGGGCAGCTGGTGGAGATCACGGCCACGGCCGTCGTACCTGAGGAGGCGCGCCCGTGAGCGCGGGTGCCGGGCCGGAGGTCGTGCTGCGCCGGGCGGCCGGCCCGGACGCCTCCGCCGTCGCCGACGTGTGGCTACGGTCCTACACGGCCGCGTTGCCCACGGTGGTCCGGGCGCACACCGACGACGAGGTGCGCGACTACTTCCGGGAGGTCGTGGTGCCTTCCCGCGAGACCTGGGTCGCCGAGGCGGGCGGTGGCGTCGTGGGCATGATGGTGCTCGCCGGGGACCTGCTGTCCCAGCTGTACCTGGACCCCGACTGGCGCGGCCGTGGCATCGGCGACCGGTTCGTCGCGCTGGCCAAGGAGCGCAGTCCGGGCGGGCTCACCCTGTGGACCTTCCAGGTCAACAAGCCCGCCCACCGCTTCTACGAACGGCACGGTTTCGTCGCCGTCGAGTCCACGGACGGCAGCGACAACGAGGAGCGGGAGCCGGACGTGCGGTACGAGTGGCGGCCCTGAAGGGCATCCCTCACCCCCTCGGCCGTCCCCACGCCCGCACCTTCGGCAAGGGCTTCGCGTACGTGCCCGCCCGGCTCGTCGTCAGCCCCAGCGACACCAGCGACTCCGCCAGCTTCACCGCCGCTCCGACCCCGTCGACGACCGGGAGCCCCAGCTTCTCCTCCACCGCGCGCTGCAGTCCCGTCATCCCGGCGCAGCCCAGCACCAGGACCTCGGCGCCGGCCTCGCGGGCCCGTTCGCCCGCGGCGAGGAAGGCGGCCTCTGTGCGGGCCGGGTCGTCGGCGAGGTCGAGGACGCCCAGGCCCGTGCCGATCACGGCGGCGCAGTTGCGGGCCACGCCGGCGGTCTCCAGGCTGTCCTCGATCTGGCCGCGGGACCGGTCGAGGGTGGTGACGACGCCGTAGCGCCGCCCGAGGAGGCAGGCGAGGTGGGCCGCGGCCTCGGTGATGTCCACGACGGGCACGTCCACCAGCTCCCGTACGCCCTCCCGGCCGTGCTCCCCGAACCCGGCGAGCACGACGGCGTCGTACGACGGGCCGTCGTAGGTGCGCAGTGCGTCGAGGACGGCCGCGGCCGAGAGGTAGCTGTCGAGCCAGCCCTCCGCCGACTCGGGGCCCCAGGCGGGGGTCAGCCCGGTCACGGTGGTGCCCGGGCCTGCGGCGGCCCGGGCACCTCGGACGATCTCCTCGGTCATCTCCTGCGTGGTGTTGCAGTTGGTGACGACGATCCGCACGTCCGTCAGACCTCCGCCCCGGCCGTCGGGGCCCGCTCGCCGCGGTACAGCACCGCGTACAGCCCGGCGGCCAGCGCCGTGCCGATGAACCAGGAGTACGGCGCCACGTCGCTGAAGGTCTTGACCAGTGCCAGCACCGCGGCGACCGCGGCCGAGGGCAGGAACGCCCACAGGGCCTTGGGGTTGACGCCCTTGCGGTAGTAGTAGCGGGAGCCGGGCGTGGCGTCGAAGAGCTGGTTCACGTCGACCCGGCCGCGCTTGACCGCGTAGTAGTCGACCATGATCACGCCGAACAGCGGGCCCAGGAAGGCGCCGAGGCCGCCGAGGAAGTAGTTGACCACGGTCGGGTTGGAGAAGAGGTTCCAGGGGGTGACGACCAGCGCAGCCACGGTGCTGATCAGGCCGCCGACCTTGAAGGTGATCTTCTGCGGCCAGACGTTGGCGAGGTCGTACGCCGGTGAGACGAAGTTGGCGACGATGTTGACGCCCATGGTGGCGACGGCGAACGTCAGCGCGGCCACGACCAGCACCCAGGTGTTGCCGACCTTGGCGACCAGCTCCGCCGGGTCCGTGATGGCCTTGCCCCAGACCTCCAGCGAGCCCGCGGTGACGATGACGGAGACGACGACGAAGGCGGTGGAGTTGATGGGCAGGCCCCAGAAGTTGCCGCGGCGGACCGTCTTGTAGTCGGGTGCGAAGCGGGAGAAGTCACAGAAGTTGAGCATCAGCGTGCCGTAGGTGGCGAGGATCAGGCCGATCGCGCCGAACCACTGCCGCCACTGCTCGCCGACGGAGACCGGGTGCGGCGTGGAGGTGAGCGAGATGCTCCAGTGGGCCTTGGCCAGGACCCAGATGGCCAGCGCGATCATCACCAGCCAGATCGCCGGACCGCAGAAGTCCTGGAACTTCCGTACCGATTCCATGCCCTGACTGATGATCAGCGCCTGGATCAGCCAGAGGGAGACGAAGGAGATCCAGCCGAGGGCGTCCAGGCCGAGGAAGGAGCTGTGGGTGAGGGACTCCAGCCCGGGCCAGGCCGCCAGCAGCATCACGTTGACGGCCACGGAGGCCAGATAGGTCTGGATGCCGTACCACATGATGGCGATCACGGCCCGGATGAGCGCAGGGATGTTGGCGCCCCAGACACCGAAGCTGATACGGCTGACGACGGGGAACGGGACGCCGTGGCGCTGGCCGATCTTCCCCATCCAGTTCATGCCGATGTAGATGAGCACGAAGCCGACGAGCAGGGAGGTGAAGACCTGCCAGACGTTCATGCCCAGGACGAGCAGGCCGGCGGCGAAGGTGTAGTTGCCGAGGTTGTGGACGTCGGACATCCACATGGCGAACAGGTCGAAGACCTTCCAGTTCCGCTGCCCGGCGGGGGCGAGGTCTTCGTTGGTGAGTCGGGGGTCGGGGACGAACGCTGGGACGCCGGTGGCTTCGGCGCGGTCGGCGAGGGACACGGGGCCTCCATGGACGAGGGGACGGCGGAGGACGGCTGCATTGTCCGGAGTGCCGGACTGGGGGGTGCCGAGCGAGTTCGTTTGGTATACCAAACTGCCGTCATGGTCCCGCCGTCAAGCGTTCGGACCGATGTCGCTGCTGTTACTTCTCCGTAAAAGCACCGCCGGGTCGGCGAAGATGGCCCCATGAGCTCCACGACGACGAAGACCGAGCCCCTGGGCGCGGTACGCGAACGGGTCCTCGCGACCCTGCGGCAGGACATCATCGCGGGGCGTCTGGGTCCCGGCGAACGGCTCGTCGAACGGGAGCTGGCCGACCGGTTCGGCGTCTCGCGGGTGCCGGTGCGGGAGGCGATCCGCGCCCTGGTCGCCGAGGGCTTCGTCCTGTTCGAGTCGGCACGCCGTACGGTCGTCCGCCGGCTGACCCCGACCGATGTGAAGGAACTCTTCGAGCTGCGCGAGGCGTTGGAGGTGTACGCGGCGGGACTGGCCGCGGCACGGGCGACACCCGAGGCGCTGGCGGAGCTGCGGGAGCTGCTGACCGAGGCCACGACGGCGACGAAGGAGGGGGACGGCGAGGCGATCACGGACATCAACACCCGCTTCCACGACCGCATCCTGGCCATGGCCGGCAACACCCTGCTGATCTCCGTCATGGAGCCGGTCGACGGCCGACTGCGCTGGCTCACCCGGCAGAACGAGGAATGGCCCCAACTCCTCGACGAGCACCGGGAGTTGTACGAGGCCATCGCCTCCGGCGACCCGGACCGCGCCCGCACCCACGCACTCGGCCACGTCCGCGCCAACTACCGCTCGACGGTACGGCACCTGTTCGGAACCGAGCCCGACGACGCCGGCTGAGGCCCCCCTACGGCAGTCCGGCCGCGTCGGCCGCCGTGCGCAGCACCTCGCGCAGCATCTCGGGGGTGAGCCGGCCGGTGAAGGTGTTGCGCTGGCTGACATGGAAGCAGCCGAAGACGTCCAGACCTCCGAGGGCGACCCGGGCGCCATGGGCGAAGACAGGGCGGGGCCGGGGCACGGGCCAGCCCGCCTCGGCGAACGCGGGCAGCGCCGCCTGCCAGCCGAAGGCGCCGAGCACCACGGCGGCCCGGAGCGTCGGGCGCAGCAGCTTCAGCTCCTGGACCAGCCAGGGGCGGCAGGTGTCGCGTTCACCGGGGGTGGGCTTGTTGGCGGGCGGCGCGCAGTGCACGGGCGCGGTGACGCGGACGCCGTACAGCTCCAGGCCGTCGTCGGCGCGCACGGAGGTGGGCTGCGAGGCGAGCCCCACGTCGTACAGCGCCTGGTACAGCACGTCTCCCGAGCGGTCCCCGGTGAACATACGGCCCGTGCGGTTGCCCCCGTGCGCGGCCGGGGCCAGCCCGATGATCACGAGGCGGGCATCCGCCGGCCCGAAGCCCGGCACCGGCCGCCCCCAGTACGTCCAGTCGGCGAACGCGGCCCGCTTGGTCCGAGCCACCTCCTCCCGCCACCCGACCAGCCGTGGACAGGCCCGGCACTCCGCGACGCGCCGGTCGAGCCGGGCAAGGGCACAGCTGTCGTCCATACCGCCACCGTATGCCCGCCCCGGAAAACGCCTCCGGCTCCTCCGACCCGGCGGGTTAAGGTCGGGACATGGCTTCCGAGGATGCGGACGAGAACGTCAACCGTGACACCGGCGGAACGGGCGCAGCGGCACCCGGCCAGNNGGCCGCGGCCGAGGCCGCCGGTCCGGCCGGCGCCGAGACCGTTCGGATCGACAGCTGGATCTGGGCCGTCCGCCTGATCAAGACCCGCTCGCTGGGCGCCACCGCCTGCCGTGGCGGACACGTCCACGTCAACGGCGAGCGGGTGAAGCCCGCCTACTCCGTGCGCGTCGGCGACGAGG
>NZ_MCGQ01000006.1:0-4395 GCF_002242805.1 Streptomyces diastatochromogenes
CTGTCGGTGGGTGGGTGGGGGGGTGGTGTGGGACGTGGGGCGAACGGTGGAGTCGCCGCTGCCGCTGCCGCGCGCAGGGCCGTGCGGTGCAGGAAGTTCGCCGGGAGGGCCGCGTGCCCGGCCACCAGGGCGGCCCGGGCCGCCGCTAGTCCCTCGGACTCGGCGGTGGTGGCGCAGTGGGCGAACAGGTCCGCCGCGGGGGTTCCGGTCTGGGTCCAGGCGGCGCCGAGGGTGCGGGCCAGGGTGGCCCAGGCGGCGGTGTCGGCCGCCCGGGAGTCCGGGGGCGGGACGTCACCCGGCAGTCGTACAGCCGCCGCCGGCGCGTCGCCCAGCACCGCGCTCAGCGCCGTCTCGGCCAGCAGGGCCACGCCGTCCGGGGCCAGGACCACGGTGTCCGGGGCGAGTGAGCCGTGGGTCAGGCCTGCCGTGTGCAGGGCCAGCAGGGTCTGTGCGGTCTCGTTGAGGATGCTCGCCGCGCTGCCCGCGTCCGGGCGGGGGCCGCCGGCGGACAGGATGTCGGTGAGGGTGGGGGCCGGTGGCCTGGCCGTGAGCAGCCATACCGCGTCGGCTTCGGCGACGAGGTCGACCGTGCCGAGCAGCCCGGGCAGCCGGAGCTTCGCCGTGGTGAGCACCGCGGCGGCCAGGCGTTCGCGCGTGCCCTGCGGCCCGAGCAGGGCCGGGTCGATGCGCAGCGCCCCGCGCACGGGCTCGCCGGAACCGTCCGGGAGCAGGGCGTGCCAGGTGCCGAAGCGCGCGTCCCGTGACCAGCCGGACAGGGGCCGGCCGGCCACTGTGGTGGCTGTCGTCATGTCGATCCGTTCTCGTGGGGCGGTGTTCAGCACGGCGGTGCGTCCAGGGAGGCCGTCTGGGGGCCGTCGGCGGCTGCCGGGTCGCTGCTGAGCGTGACGTCCCAGGTCCCCCGGCAGGGGTGGTTGGAGAAGTCCGCCTCGAAGGTCAGGTCGTAGCGGGTGCTCCCGGACAGGGGCTGGGACTGGGAGCCGTACGGGTCGGCGGGTGTGTCGACGTAGTAGTTCGCGGTGACGGTCAGCGGACCGGTGCCCGTCGTCTCGACCGTCACCGCCGCGACGAGCGTGCCCGGTTTCTGCCCGCGCTGCCATGAGCCGATGGTGATGGTGATGGTGCCGGGGGTTGCCGCGGGCGGGGCCGCGGTGGTCGGGGTCCCGGCCGGTGCGGTCGTCTCCGTGGACGGGGTGGGCGAGGACGACGGGACGTCCGTGGGAGTGGTGGAGGGCGTGGTGTCGGCCGTGGGCGGGGGGCTGCTCGGCGACGATGTGGAGGGAGTGGGTGAAGTGCCGGGTTTGGTGGGCGAGTTGGCGGATGTCGGAGTCGAACTCGCGACCGTCGTCGACGTGTCGTGCGGGCGGCCCGTCGCGTACGTCGCTCCGCCCGCGACGACCGCCAGCGCGGCCACCCCACCGGTCGCCACTTTCCATCCCCCGCGCTTGATCCGGCCGAGCAGGGTGAGCGCGGTGGCCGAGCCGTCGAGCGTCGCGGTCGCGGTGAACGGGAACAACAGGGCGAGCAGCGCGGCGAGTTCGGCGAGCCGACGGCGGCCGCGCTCCTCCCAGCCGGCGCCGTAGCCCTCCCCGGCGGCCCGTTCCAGGTCGGCGAGGAAGGACTCGACACCGGGCCGGTCCGCAGCGTCCTTCGCCAGGCCGGCGCGCAGCAGCCCCCGCACCGGCGCGGGTACGTCGTCCAGCGGGGCCGGTGCGCGCAGGTGCTGCAGGCGCAGTGCGGTCATGTCGTCGGCGGGGAAGGGCCGTCGTCCGGTCAGGCACTCGAAGAACACCACGGAGGCCGCGTAGACGTCGGCGGCCGGGCCGGCCGGCTCGCCGTCCCACTGCTCGGGCGCCATGTAGGCGGGTGTGCCGGCGGCCTCGGTCTCCCGGCCGCTGCGCACGGCGATGCCGAAGTCGGCCAGCGCGCTGGTGCCGTCGGCTCGGACCAGGACGTTCTCCGGCTTGTAGTCGCGGTGCACCACCCCGGCCGCGTGGGCCGCGCCCAGCCCGAGCAGGGAGCCCTTGAGCAGGACGAGCGCGGCCTCGGGGCCGGTCGCCCCGTGCCGGCGCAGCAGTTGGCGCAGGCTGACGCCGTCGACCGCCTCCATCACGATCGCGGCGCCGGCGCGTGCCTCGACGTACTCGTACAGCCGCACCACGCACGGGTGCCGCAACTCGCCCAGCAGCCGGGCCTCGGCCCGGAAGCGGGCGAGGAACTCCCGGTCCGCGCGCAGGCGTTCGCCCAGGTACTTGATCGCGACCGGCACGCCGGTCGCGGTGTGCCGGGCGAGGACGACCTTCCCGCCGGCTCCCTCGCCGAGCGTGCGGACGGTCTCGTAGCCGGGTACGGCCCAGCCCGCGTCGTCGGTCATGCCGTCCCCTCCATGGGCGCGGCGATCCCGGCGCCCTGTCGTACGTCCTTCGCGTCCCGGCGGCGCCGTATCCGGCGCAGCAGCCAGCGCACGGGTGCGGCCCACACCGGGAAGGCGATCAGGGCGACCACGGCCGCCTCGATCACCGTGGTCCACGGCTCGGGCAGCCGGCCTTCCAGCAGGTCGCCGATCCGGGAGCGCCAGGCCAGCAGGGCGAGGGCGAGGAAGCCGTAGGTGCCCACGACGACCGCGAGGCCGTAGGCGGCCATGCCGGCCTGGCGCGGCCCCGGCCGGTTGCCGGCGCGCAGGTCGCGCCACAGGCCCGCGCGGAAGTAGGCGCTCGCCTCCTCGCGCAGCCGGGGCACCCGCAGCGCGTCGGTCAGTGCCTGGTAACCGTCCAGTGGCATCAGCGGGTTGAAGTTGTAGAGGGTGTTCAGGTAGAGGCCGAAGGCCAGGTGGTAGAGGACGGCCGAGGCGGGTCCGGCGGGCAGCAGGGCGGCTCCCGTGGCGCACCAGCCGGCCAGCGCCGCCGTGGACAACGGCCCGGACAGGGCCACCACGACCCGTGACCAGCGGGAGCCGAACCACATGTCGCTGGTGTCCACGAACGCGAACGGCATGCCCATCATCAGCAGGAACCCGCCGCGCCGGACCTTGCGGCCGTACGACTTCACGGCCAGCGCGTGCGTCAGTTCGTGCACGAGCAGCGCGGTGACGTATCCGGCGGCCAGCAGGACCGGTCCCCACACGCCCGCCCCGCCGAAGTCCAGCAGGTGGTGCCGGCCCTGGGCGGCGAAGAACGCGACCAGGCCGCCGGCCACCGACAGCCAGGCGAGCAGCACCCCGGTCCGGGTGAACAGCCGCCAGCCGAAGGCCTGGTAGAGCCGGGTCACCAGCCGGTCGAGGCCGGGGACGGACACCTCCAGTTTCAGCAGCGCCCGGTAGACGGCACCCGCCGCCCGGCGCCAGCCCCTCGGCCGCTCCTCCTCCGGCCGGCCGGGCAGACCGCGCAGCAGGCCGGCGCCCGCGAACGCGGCCAGCGCGGACTCGATGCGGGGCAGGGCGAGTTCGCCGTAGCGCTCGGCGTAGGCGAACAGCAGGTCCCGTACCGTGTTCTCGCCGTCGACGGCGTGCCACAGGAAGACCTGGCGCTCGTCCAGTTCCAGATACCGGCCGGTGCGGGTGGAGCTGAGCACCCAGCGGGGTGCGCCGCGTTCGGTGGGGATCTGCTTGAGGGCCCAGCCGGAGCGGTGGCGGGGGCGCGCGGTGAGCGGGCCGCCCGCCTCCGGGGCCTCCTCCTGCCCGGCGGTGGGCAGTTGGGTCAGCTGGGTGCCGACGACCATCGTGCGGGAGCCGATCCGGGCGTCGCGGGGCTGCTCGAAGACCAGGCGTACGTCGCCCACGGACAGCTCGGTGCCGTCGGCCAGCCCGGCCACGCCGCCGTGCAGGTCGACGCCGGCCACCGCGGTGCCGTTGAAGGAGTCGAGGTCCTCGATCCGGAAGCCCTCAGGGGTGCGGACGACACGGGCGTGGCGGCGCGAGACGCTGCCGTCGGACAGGACGACGTCGTTGTCCTCGCCGCGGCCCAGCGTGGTGACCGGGCCGGTCAGCGGGACGAGCAGCGTGGGGTCGTCGAGGCCGCGCAGCTGGGGCGCGGCGTACGACGTCGGTGCGGCACCCCGGCGCGGGGTGCCGCAGTGCAGGCAGTACGGGAAGTCGCGCCGCACATGGACGCGGCAGACATGGCAGAGCATGCGGTGGCTCAGCCTCCGCCGGAACCGCTGAGGAACGTACCGCCGTTGAAGCCGCCGTCCGCGTCGGGTGCGGAGGGCGACAGGTGGGTGGCGATGTCGCCGGTGCCGGGCAGGTCCATGCCGCCGCGGACGGTCGTCCCAGCGCGGCCGAGAGTGCCTTCGCCGCCGCCGATGCGCCGGCCGTTGCCCGGGTCGCCGCCGCCTTCACCTCCGCCGCCGGGTTCACCGCCGCCGCTGGGGCGCCGACCG
>NZ_MCGQ01000006.1:4437-248263 GCF_002242805.1 Streptomyces diastatochromogenes
CCACCGCCGCCCCCGTCGCCGCCTTCACCACCACCGCCGCCGGGCTCACCGCCACCACTCGGGCGCCGACCGTTCTCCGATCCACCGCCGCCCCCGTCGCCGCCTTCACCACCACCGCCGCCGCCTTCACCACCGCCGCCGGGCTCACCACCACCGCTCGGGCGCCGACCGTTCTCCGATCCACCGCCGCCCCCGTCGCCGCCTTCACCACCACCGCCGCCGCCTTCACCACCGCCGCCGGGCTCACCACCGCCACTGGGACGGCGACCGTTCTCCGAGTCACCACCACTCTCGCCGCCGCCCTCACCGCCACCGCCGCCGCTGTCACCGCCGCCGTCGCCGTCGCGGTCGTAGATGCCGCCGTGGCCGAAGTGACCGGCGTCGCCGCCGCCCTCCCCGCCGAAGCCGCCGTGTCCGCCCAGGTCGCCGAACCCACCGGAACCGACGCCGCCGTCACCGAACCCACCGTCGCCGAACCCACCGGAACCGGCGCCACCGTCGCCGAAGCCGCCGTCCCCGAAGCCGCCATGGCCGCCGAACCCACCGGAGCCCAGCCCACCGTCCCCGAAGCCGCCGTCCGCTCCACCGAACCCGCCATCGGCACCGCCGCCGAAGCCACCGTCAGCCCCGCCGAACCCGCCGAAGCCGCCCCCGTCGCCGCCGCCGAACCCGCCGTCGCCCCCGGCGCCGAAGTCGCCGAAGCCTCCCTCGGCTCCGCCGGCGAAGTCCGCGCCCGGCCCCTCGTTCCCGTGCTCGCCGAACCCGCCGAAGTCACCGAAATCGCCGAAGCCACCGAACTCACCCGGCCCGCCGGCCACTTCGGCAGGCGACTGGTCCAGCAGGGGGCCGCCCAGCAGGCTGTGGGAACCGGTCGAGGCCACCGCGTGGCCGCTGTCGTCCTCCTGGCCCTCGGCGGGACCGGACAGGTCGGACGAGTGGTCGGCGGAGACATGGTCCGCCGGAACGGAGTGGTCGGCCGGAACGGCGTGGTCCGCCGGGACGTCGTGGTGCGCCAGCGCATGCGCCGCGCTGCCGAAGAACAGGGACGACTTGGACAGCCGTGGGTCGAGTGCGGCCGGTCCCCCGTCGGTGCCGGACTCGACGCGGAGGGAGCGGAGTTCGGCGACCTGCGCGGGCGACAGGCCGAGTCTTCGCGCCACCGCGTCGGTGTCGCCGTCGAGTTCGGCACGGAAGGTCGGGTCTACGGCCAGCCGGGTCAGGGCAGCGCGATAGGCGTCGTCGGTCATGGTTCGGTCTCCGTCGGTCTGCGGGCACTGGTGCCGATCGCGGCGGAGCCGAGGATCCCCCCTGGTCGGCGGCTACTGCCATTTCCGGCCATCCCCGCCGATACCTGCAGGAGACGTTATAGAGCTATGGCATGAGCAGCGCAAGAGCAACAAGCAGGGAGGTTGCCGGGTCCCGGGCGCCCGGCCGCGCCACGCGCCCACCGATCAGAACTGGCCACCGACCCACCGGCATGCCGCCGAAATACCGAACAGAAAGCGAGAGCCCGCCCCGTGTCAGCCCTCCCGGTCTCCCCGCCGGAAGCGGGCGATCCACTCCACGGTGGCCCGCAGGCCGCCGAAGGTGTAGAAGTGCACCTTCACCTCGCCGTGCCGCGCGGGGTCGTACCCCTGGGCGAGCGCGTGCAGGAAGCGGTCGGGGCCGGCCGTGCCCATGAGGTTGGTCAGCGAGAAGCCGTACTTGCGGGCGATGGAGGCGCTGGTGCCGACGCCGAAGCGGGTGGCGTAGGTCATCAGCCGGCGCACACCGGCCGGGCCGGGGACGCCGATGCGGACGGGCAGGCCGACGCCCCGGGCGCGGACGTCCTCCACCCAGCCGAGCACCCGGTCGGCGTCGAAGCCGAACTGCGTGATGACGTCGCCCGCGATCCGCTGCGCCCCGAGCACCGCGCTCTTGTCGCCGAGCGCCGACCACAGGGAGTGCTCGGTGATCGCCGGGTGGCCCTCCGGATAGCCGCTGATGCCGACGTGCCGTACGCCGTGCCGCTGGAGCAGCCCCGTGCGGATGACGGCGAGGGCGTCCTCGTACGGGCCCTCGGGGCGGGCCGGGTCGCCGCCGACGACGAAGACGTTCTCGGCGGTGCCGTCCGCGGCCAGGCCGGCCAGGAACTCCTCCAGGTGCCGCTGCGAGGGCAGCCGGCGGGCGGAGATGTGCGGGACGGGGACGAAGCCGAGCCGTTTGACCGCGCGGGCGGCCGCGAACCGCATGCCGGGGTCCTCGCCGGCGAGGAAGGTGACGTTGATCCGCGTGCCCCGGGGTATGCCCGCGTGCGCCTCCTCCAGCTTCGGCACGTCCTTGCCGGTCATCTCCAGGGAGAAGTCGTCCAGCAGCGAGGTGCCCACCGCGGGCGGGACGGTGGCGGTGGGGTTCATCGTGCTCCTTGTACGACTGCCTGCGACCGCATACGGGCGTCATCGGCTACGTACGGCTACGGTCCTTACCTCGGCCGATGATGCCACGCGCGCACCTGGGCAGCGCACCCGGGAGCGGGTCCGGGTCCTGTCCGGCGGAGCCCTAGGCGTGGGTCCCCGGTGCCGTGGCAGGGGTGTCGCGGGTCGCCGGGCCGCCCGGCTTCCGTGGGAGGAGCGCCGCCGCGGCAAGGCCGCCGAGGCCGATCACCGCCAGCGTGATCATCGCGGCGGCGTACGCGCCCTTGCTCAGGCCGGAGACCAGGATGGTGCCGGCGATCGCCGTGCCGAAGGACGAGCCGAGGTTGGACACACTGCGGGACAGGCCGGAGATCTCGCCCTGCTGTTCCTCCGGGAAGGCCGACTGGACGACGTTCACCGACGGGGTCAGCATCACGCCCAGGCCGAGCCCGATCAGGAGGAGCCCGGGGACGAAGGCCCAGGCGGTGGAGTAGCCGCCGACCAGGCCGACCAGTACCGCCACGCCCACGACAGAGACCACGAAGCCAGTCATGATCAGCGTCCGCTGGGACCGCCGGCGCGCCAGGGCCTCGGCGGACAGCGACGACGCGAGCAGGCCGAGCGTGGCCGCCGTGAAGATCACTCCGGTCTGGATGGCGTCGTAGCCGCGGACGACCTGGAGGTAGGCGGCCACCGTGAAGGACGTTCCCATCAGCAGCAGCCACTGCACGTTCTGCGTGACCAGTCCGAGGTTGGAGGTGCGGTTGCGGAACAGGCTGAGCGAGAGCAGCGGTTCCTGGCCTGCCTCTTCCTTGGCCCGCGCCGAGCGGAAGAACCACGCGAGGACGAGGACGCCGAGGACGATCAGGGCGATCATCAGCCAGATGTTGTTGTCCGCCGCCAGGATGCCCATGACGACCAGGACCAGGCCCGCCGCGGACAGGATCGCTCCGGTGGTGTCGAAGGAGCGGGTCGGGTCGGGGGGCAGGGGGTCCTCGATACGGCGGCTCAGCCAGACGATCACCGCGATGACCAGCGCCTGGAACACGAAGGCCGCGCGCCAGCTGATGGCGGTCGTGATGAGCCCGCCGATCAGCGGTCCCGCCGCGGCCCCGATGCCGCCCAGCGCCATGATGATCCCGAACGCCCGGGCGCGGGAGGTCAGGTCGCGGTAGAGCAGTGTGGTGAGGATGTAGACGGGCGGGATGAGCAGGGCGGTGCCGACTCCTTCGAGGATGGAGTTGCCCAGGATGAGGACGCCGAGTCCCGGTGCCGCCGCGCTCAGCAGCGCGCCGACGGCGTAGACGACGAGACCGACGACGAAGCACCGCTTGCGGCCGTAGCGGTCGGTCAGTTTGCCGCCGGGGATCATCAGCGCGGCCATGACCAGCAGGAAGACGGTGATGGCCACTTGGACGCCCTGGACGGTGGTGTCCAGGTCCTTGCTGATGTCGTTGATCATCACGTTCATGTTGGAGCCGGCGAAGCTGCAGATGAACTGGGCGAGGGCCAGCGCGGCGAGTACCCGCCGCTGCCCCGGCGGCGCCTGCGTCGGCCCTGCCCGGTCAGCCACCTCCGGTGCCCCCGCCCGTGGTTTCGAGGGGCGCCGTGAGGCCGTGCACGACGGGGTGCCGGGTGCCGCCGGTCTCGGGCCGTGTCGTGGCCCGGCCCAGCTCCTCGTCGAGCGCCATGGCCGCGGTGACCAGGGAGAGATGGGTGAACGCCTGCGGGAAGTTGCCGAGTTGCTCGCCCGAGGGCCCGATCTCCTCGGCGAACAGGCCGACATGGTTGGCGTAGGTGAGCATCTTGTCGAAGGCGTGCCGGGCCTGGTGGAGCCGGCCACTGCGGGCGAGCGCCTCGACGTAGAAGAAGCTGCACAGGTTGAACGTGCCCTCGGAGCCGCGCAGTCCGTCGGGCGAGGCCGCGGGGTCGTACCGGTAGACCAGGCTGTCGCTGACCAGTTCCTCGTCCATGGCGTCCAGGGTGCTGATCCAGTCCGGGTCGTGCGGGGAGAGGAAACCGACCCGCGGCATGAGCAGCAGCGAGGCGTCCAGGACGTCGGTGTCGAAGTGCTGCACGAACGCCTGCCGCTTCTCGTGCCAGCCCCGCTCGGTGATCTGGCGGAAGACCCCGTCCCGGGCGGCCGCCCAGCGCGCGACGTCGGCGGGGCGGGAGAACCGGGTGGCCGCGCGGATGCCCCGGTCGAACGCCACCCAGGTCATCAGCCGGCTGTAGGTGAAGTTCTGCCGGCCTCCGCGGGTCTCCCAGATGCCCTCGTCCGGCCGGTCCCAGTGGTCGGCCAGCCAGTCCAGAACGCTGTTCAGCGCCTTCCAGCCGCGCACCGCCCCGATGTCCCCGCCGACCGCCAGGGCGTCGCAGGCCTCGCCGTAGATGTCGAGCTGGAGCTGGTCGGCGGCCGCGTTGCCCGCCCGTACCGGCCGTGATCCCCGGTAGCCCTCCAGGTGGTCGAGGATCTCCTCGGTCAGGTGGGGGTCGCCGTCCACCCGGTACATGATCTGCAGCGGGTCGCCCGAGGCGGTGCCGCCCGCCTCGACCCGGTCGCGCAGCCAGCGGCGGAAGGCGAACGCCTCCGCCTCGAAGCCCAGCTCGATCAGGGCCCCGACGGACAGCGAGGCGTCCCGGACCCAGGTGTAGCGGTAGTCCCAGTTACGCTCGCCGCCGATCTGCTCGGGCAGTCCCATGGTGGCCGCGGCGATGGGTGCACCCGTCGGCGCGTAGGTGAGCAGCTTGAGGGTGATCGCCGAGCGGTTGACCATGTCCTGCCAGCGTCCGCGGTACGTGCAGGAGCGCAGCCATGTCAGCCAGAACTGGCGGCACTTCTCCACGTCCTCGGCGATGTCGTACAGGGACGGCGCGGGCGGGGCCTGGCCGCCCTCCGCCGTGGTGGTCAGGACGACGGCGGCGGCCTGTCCGGCGGAGAGGGTGAAGTGGGCGGTGACGTCGTCGCCGTCGGCCCGCAGGAGGATCCCGGGGGTGGACCGGACGTGCAGATCCTGGCCCGGGCCACGCAGGACGGCCGCGTGGTCGTCGAGGAGGCCGAGCGTGTGCGGGGCGCGGCCGTAGTCGAAGCGCGGCCGGCAGGCGAAGGCGAAGGGCAGGCTGCCCCGCACGACCCGGGCCACCCTGATCAGGCGGTGCCGGTCGGTGGGCGCCGGGGCGTCGACGGGTGGCATGAAGTCGGCGACCTCGCCGACGCCGCCGGGTCCCATGAACCGGGTGATCAGGACGGCCGTGTCGGACAGATACAGCTGCCGGACGGACATGCCGTCGCCGTTCCCGTCCGGGAGATCCGCCGCCAGCCGGCAGTGTCCGCCGCGCTCGCTGTCGAGGAGCGAGGCGAACACGCTGGGCGAGTCGAAGCGGGGAGTGCACCACCAGTCGACGGTTCCGTCGGACGACACCAGGGCCGCTGTCTGGAGGTCGCCGACCATGCCGTGGTCGGCGATGGGCGGATAGCGGTCCATGATTCTCCTACCGCCGGGAGCTGCGGGTTCTCTCCATGAGCTGGTGGCGAACTCTATGAACCGGTGGCGGACTCTTCCCCCTGGACCACGCACAGGGCCCAGATGATGAAGCCGGACAGCGCGATCATCACGACCGACCAGACCGGGGCGTAGGGCAGGGACAGGAAGTTGGCGATGATCACCAGCCCGGCGATGCCCACACCGGCGACGCGTGCCCAGGGCGCCGGCCGGACCAGGCCGAAGCTGACGACGACGGCGAGCGCGCCGAGGACCAGGTGGATCCAGCCCCAGCTGGTGAGGTCGAACTTGAAGACGTAGTTGGGGGTCGTGACGAAGACGTTGTCATGGGCGATCGCCATGATGCCCCGGAACACACCGAGCAGTCCGGCGAGCAGGAGCATGACGCCCGCGAAGGCCGTCAGGCCGCCCGCCCACTGCTGCTTGGCGGTGTGCGTGCGTGCCGCGCGCGTCGTCTGGGTGGGGCGTGTGGGATGTGTCGCGGCCATGAGGCTGCCTCGATTCGTATCCGTGGGTCGTGCTCAGTGTCCGGACGAGGTGGGTGTGGAGCCGGGGCGCTGTGCCGGTCCGGCGCCGCTGAGGACCAGCTCCTTGGCCCTGCGGTACTCGTCGTCGGTGATGTCGCCGCGGGCCCGGATCTCGGAGAGCTTGGCCAGTTCGTCGACGCTGCTGGTCGGGGCGCCGCTCTTCGCGGTCTCCCGGACGTAGGAGTCGAAGGCCTGCTGCTGTGCCCGTGCCTGCGCGATCTCCCGCTTCCCCATGCCCTTGCCGCGGGCGATCACGTAGACGAGGACGCCCAGGAAGGGCAGACAGATCACGAAGAGCGTCCAGCCGGCCTTGGCCCAGCCGCTCAGGTCATCGTCCCGGAAGATGTCGACGATGATCCGGAACAGCAGGACGAACCAGAGGATCCACAGGAAGAACCACAGCATCGTCCAGAAGGCGCTCAGCAGCGGATAGTCGTACGCGAGGTAGTTCTGCGCGCTCATGCTCTCTCCTCCGTCCGGGGCACCGGCCCGGTAAAGCTCCTCCAGGCCGGTCTCTGCCGTTTTCAGCGTGCACACGGCGAGGGCGGAGCGGCCTCACCCGAGGCGGGTGATCGTGGCGGGTGACGGCGGGGGGTGACGACGGCGGTGAGGCGGCTCGTCGGCTCACCCCGCAGGGCTCATCGGCTCACCCCGCAGGGCTCGTCGGCTCACCCACAGGGCTCGTCCGCTCACTCCGCCGAGTCGGAGGTGCCCGGCAGCACGCCGCTTCTGCGCAGCGCGTGCCGCCACGAGAAGGCGACCGCCAGCTCGACCAGGCCCAGCAGCACGAGCCACAGACCGAGCAGCCGGGTCAGCACCCGGGCCGACTCGGTGGGCAGGGCCAGCACCACGATCCCGGCGACGATGCCGAGCACCGCCGCGGCCAGGACGACACCACGGTGCGGGAGGTCCTCGGCCGCGATCGCCGTGTAGAGGGTCACGATGCCGGACGCCAGCCAGGCGAGCCCGACGATCAGCGACAGCGCGGTGATGGTCTGCAGCGGGTTGCGCAGGCAGAGCACGCCGGCCAGGACGTAGAGGACCGCGATCAGCAGTCCGGCGAGCCGTTCGCCGTGTCCCTCGCGGGCGAAGGCCATGACGAACCGGAGCGCGCCGGCGAGCAGCAGGTAGAGGCCGATGACCACGGCCAGGACGTGCAGCGTCTCGTCCGGCCAGACGAGGATCAGCACACCCGGTACGAACGTGACCACGGCCGACCACAGGATCCAGGTCCACGACCCGGCGAGCGCCGTCAGGGCGTCCCCGGGGCCGGCTGCCGTCCCGGCGGACAGGTGTGGCGGTCCGGTACGCGGTGCCGGACCACGCGACTCGGTCATGGCTCCTCCTCGCGCGATCGAACGGGTCGCCTCCGGACCGCCGGCGGGGGCGGCGTGTGCAACCCCTCACCGGGACAGCGTGCCGCGCCCGGCCGGTGCGCCGGGTCACCCACCACGGGTGATCCCTGCACCCGGCCGGGGCGGTGGGGTGGGTCCACGGGCGGACGGCCCGCGGTCCTCCCGCCGCCGCGGCAGCCGGTTCCGGGAGCGGACGGCGGGCCGCCGGACCAGGAGGCTGGATCATGACCGCACCGAACGCCCTCACCGGCTCTGCGGCACTGGCCGACCGAGCGGCCCACGGCCGCAACGCCCGTACGCGTGCCCCGCGTTCGGGCCATGGCGTGTTCGCGCCGGCGCCGGACCGGCCCGATGTGATCGAGGTGCTGGAGCGGCAGTCGGCCACGCGGCTGCCCGAGTTGGTGCCGATCCGCTACGGCCGCATGCTCGAATCCCCGTTCCGCTTCTACCGGGGCGCGGCCGCGGTCATGGCGACGGACCTCGGCCCGCTGCCCGACACCGGGCTCCGGGTGCAGTTGTGCGGAGACGCCCATCTGCTGAACTTCCGGCTGCTGGCCTCGCCGGAACGCCATCTGGTCTTCGACATCAACGACTTCGACGAGACCTTTCCGGGGCCGTTCGAGTGGGACGTCAAACGGCTGGCGGCCAGCTTCGTCATCGCGGCCCGCGCCAACGGTTTCGCGGCCAGGGAGCAGGACGACGCGGTGCGCACGTGCGTACGGGCCTACCGGGAGCGGATGCGGGAGTTCGCCGGCATGCGCACGCTGGACGTCTGGTACGCCCAGGACGACGCCGACCAGATGCGCGCGCTGCTGGCCTACGCGATGGACAAGAAGGGCAGGCGCCGTACCGCCGAGGCGACCGCGCGCGCCCGCACCCGCACCTCGCTGCAGGCCTTTGCCCAGCTCACCCGGCGCACGCCCGAGGGCCGGCGGATCGCCGCGGACCCGCCGCTGATCATCCCGCTGCGGGATCTGCAGGACCGGACCACCCGGGAGGGCGAGGACAAGGAGCTGCAGACGCTGCTGGAGGGGTACGCGCGCACCCTGCCCTGGGACCGCCGGCACCTGCTGCGCCGCTACCGGCTGGTGGACCTGGCCCGGAAGGTGGTGGGCGTCGGCAGCGTCGGCACCCGGTGCTGGATCCTGCTCCTGCTCGGCCGGGACGACGACGATCCGCTGCTGCTGCAGGCCAAGGAGGCGCAGGAGTCGGTGCTCGCGGCGCACACGGGCGGCGAACGGTACGACAACCAGGGCCGCAGGGTGGTCACCGGGCAGCGGCTCATCCAGACCACCAGCGACATCTTCCTGGGCTGGACGCATGTGGTGGGCTTCGACGGGCGTGACCGGGACTTCTACGTACGCCAGCTGCGCGACTGGAAGGGCATCGCCCGGCCGGACACCATGGAGCCGGCTCTGCTGAACCTGTTCGGCCAGGTGTGCGGGGCCTCGCTGGCCCGGGCCCACGCCCGCTCCGGAGATCCCGTCGCCCTCGCCGCGTACCTGGGCGGCGGCGACCGCTTCGACCGTGCCCTGACCGGTTTCGCGCAGGCGTACGCGGACCAGAACGAGCGGGACTTCGCGGCACTGGGCGAGGCGGCGCGCTCGGGCCGGATCAAGGTGGCGGAGCTGTGAGAGTGGAGCGGCGAAGGTGACTACGGCGGATCCGTGAGCGTCACTGCGGAGATCCGTGAGGGTCACTCGGGCAGTTGCCGCATCTCGACGACCCGCAGCCCCAGCGACTGGAAGCGGGTCAGCAGACCGTAGAGATGCGCCTCGTCGATGACGCGCCCGAACAGCACCGTCTGCCCGGACATCCTCACGTGGTCCAGCTCCGGGAAGGCCTTGGTGAGCGTCTCCGACATGAGTCCATCGATACGGATCTCGTAGCGCATGTGCCGTTCTCCCGCCGCGGGCCTGCTGCGGTCTTCTTGCGATGCTGCTCCGCACGGCGTCGCGCGGCCTCACCCGGCGCAGGTGATCCGGGGGCCGGGTTCAGTGCGTGAGGGCGATCTTGAACGAGATGATCACCAGGCCGAGCAGCAGATTGATCGTGGCGGTGGCCGACACCAGCCGCCAGGAGGCCCCCGCCTGCCGTGCCCCGGCCGCGGACCACCCCACCTGCCCGGCCACGGCCACCGCGACCGCCAGCCAGACGGCACCCTCGACGTCCAGGCCCAGCAGCGGGCTCACGGCGACGGCGAGGGCGGGCGGGACGGCCGCCTCGACGATCGGCCACTCCTCACGGCACACCCGCAGGATCGTCGGGCGGTCCAGGGGCCGTTGCGCGAGGCGGGCGCCGAACAGCTGCGCATGGACGTGCCCGACCCAGAAGACGAGGCCGGTGAGCACCAGCAGCACCACCAGTTGCAGCCGGGGGAAGTGACCGAGGCTGCCGGCGCCGATCACCACGGACGCGGCGAGCATCGACCCGTAGACCGCGCCCGTGTAGTCGGCGTGGGCTCGGCGCGCGGTACGGCCCGCCCGCACTGTGGTGTCGTCGGTCGAGGACATCGCCGTCGCCTTTCGCACTCACTCGGTGGCGTCGGCCGGGGCGCCGCCCTGCGACGGCCGGGGGCGCCGGGCCGGCGCGGTCGGCAGGTGGGGTGTGACGAGGAGACTCGCGAGGGTGATCCCGCCGGTGGCGAGGATCGCCGCCTTGAGGCCGTCGAGCTGTGCCTCGGCGTACGACTCCGTGACGGCGTCGACCTCCGACGGCGGCAGTCCGGCCTGCTGGGCCGCCGAGCGCACCTGGTCGGTGGGCACGAAGCTGACGCCCGCCTCCAGGGCGACACCGGTCTGCTGTCGCGCCTCGTCCGACAGCCGGGGGTTGTCCTGCACCTGCGCCGTGAACGCGTGCGCCAGCGCGCCGATGAGGATCGACCCGATGAACGCGGTGCCCAGCGCCGAGCCGAGGTTCTGCGCCGTGAACTGCAGGCCGCCGACCTCGCTGCGTTCCGCCTCGCCCACGCTGGACTGGACGACGTTGCCCAGCTGCGAGGCGAGCAGTCCCATGCCGATGCCGAGCACCGCCATGGCCCCGGCGAACTGCGCGTCGTCGATGACCGGATCGATGGTGGCCAGCAGCCACAAGATGGCCGCCGCCAGCATCAGCAGCGCCAGCCGTACGACCCGGCGCGGCCCAGCGGTCCGGCCGAGGCGGGCGGCGGTCAGGGAGGTGACGAGCATCGTGACGGACACCGGCAGCAGCCGCAGCCCCGTCTGGAAGGCGTCGAAGCCCTGCACCACCTGCAGATACAGCGGGATGGCGAAGAAGAGGCCCAGAAGGATCAGGTTCTGGCTCAGCAGGGTCAGCAGACCGGACCGCAGGGGCGGTACGTGGAACAGGGACAGGTGCACCAGGGGGTCGGCGCCCGTGGCCTCGCGTCGGCGGTCCCGGTGCACGAAGAGGGCCAGGACGGCCACCCCGGCGGCGACGACGAAGAGGGTGGGTGCGAAGCCGAGGACGGTGAAGGGCGGGTTACGCGGCTTCACCCAGCCCCAGGTGCTGCTCTGCAGCACCCCGAGCACGCCCAGCCCCAGTCCGGCCGCCGACAGCACCGCACCGACGCCGTCCAGCCGGGGCGGCGGTCCGGTCCGCGCGGCCTCGCCGATCACCCGGTGGCAGCACAGGACGGCGACGACGACCACGACCTCGCCGGCGAAGACCAGCCGCCAGGTCAGATACGTCGTCACCCAGCCGCCCAGCAGCGGGCCGACGGCGATGCCGGCACCGGCCAGCCCGCCGATCACGCCGTAGGCGACCGCCCGGTCCCTGCCCCGGTAGGACTCGGCGACCAGGGCCGCCATGGCCGGCAGCACCATCGCGGCGCCGAGGCCCTCGATGACGGACCAGCCCAGCGCGAGGACCCACAGAGTGGGCGCCAGGGCGGTCAGGGCGGACCCGATGCCGTAGACGACCAGGCCGAGCAGGAACAGGCGACGGCGGCCGTGGATGTCGCCGAGCCTGCCCCCGATGATCATGAATGCGGCCATCACCAGCGCGTACAGCGTGATGACGGCCTGGATCGAGGTGACCTCGGTGTGGAAGTCCTCGACCAGTTGGCTGATGGAGACGTTCATGACGGACGTGTCCAGGACCATCAGGAACTGGGCCGTCCCGAGCACCATCAGGGCTCGCCAATGTGCCACGCCGCCACCTCGCCTCACATCAGCCCGCGCTCACGGGCCCGCCGTACCGCCTCGCCGCGCCGGTTCACGCCGAGCTTCCGGTAGACGCTCTTGAGGTGGGTCTTCACGGTGTTCACGGAGACGTACAGGTCGGCGGCGATCTCCTCCGTGGACATCATCTGGGCCAGCCGGACCAGCACTTCGCGCTCGCGTCCGCTCAGCTCCTCGACAACCAGCGGCGCACGCTCCTCGGGCGCGCGTGGAGCGGGGCCGCCGGGGGTGAGCCAGCCCGCGGCGAGGCTCTGCAGCGGCGGGGTGTCCAGCAGGTGCCTCAGACGCGGTCCGGCATCGAGGAACGGGCGTCTCAGCCGCTCCCGCCGGGCCTCCAGCAGGGCCCGGGCGAGCAGCTTGCGGGCGGTGGCCTCGTCCCCGGCCTCCTGCGCGGCGCGGGCGCGCACCAGCGCGGCACAGACGCTCACCCCGGGGCCGGTACGGCTCCGGGTGCGCAGGTGGTCCACCAGGTCGAGCGCCGCGTCCCGGTTGCCCGCGGCGAGCTGGGCCCACGCCAGCTCCGCCGCGTACGCCGGCTCGGTGCCGTAGGGCACGTCGTCCAGCACCTTCGCGGCGGTGTCCGGCCGGCCCTCGGCCAGATGGGCGGCGGAGGTGACCAGGGCCGTGTGGACCTCGGCCCACGGGGAGGCCACGTCGGCCGGGACGGCGGGGTCGGCGGCCGCCGCGGCGGCCCGTGGGTCGCCCCGCGCCAGCAGCAGCCGGGCCGCCACGAGGGATCTGCCCGCCGCTGTCACCGGGTCGAGCGCGGCGGGCGCGGAGTCGGCCGCCTCCTCCAGGAGGGCCTGGGCCTGCCCGAGGTCGTCGCGGTCGACGGCCACCGCGGCCAGCACCAGCCGCCCGAGATCCGCGCCGGGGGGCCGGTGCAGACCGAACTGCTCGGTCTCGCTGAGGGCCGCCAGCGCCTTGCGCTCGGCCCTGCCGAGCCAGCCGTTCAGGTAGTCGATCAGCGCCAGGTGTCCGAGGGAGTCCTGGCGGGGCAGGGCGGTCGCGACGCCGCTGGGGCAGCCGGCCACCTCGGACAGGGCGGCCCGCGCCTCGTCGAAGCTGCCGGCCCACAGCCGGGCCGACCCCAGATGGGTGAGCAGCAGGGCGGTGAGTTCGGGGTGCTTGTCCAGCAGGTGGGCCGGGACCTCGTGGCGCAGTTCCTCCGCCGTGGCCACGGCCTTCTCGGCCCGGGAGGGAGAGCCGGTCAGCCGGGCCGCCAGGGATTCCAGCAGTACGCAGCTCAACCGGAGCGCGGGATCGAGCGCCTCCTCGGCCAGGTGTTCCTCGGCGAGGCGCAGATGGTTCAGGCCGCGTTCGAGATCGTGCTCGGCCAGGTCGCGGGCGGCCCGTACGACATCCGGCGCCGCGCCCGTGACCTCGGGCCCCATCCGGGCGAACAGTTCGGCGAGGTCGTCCGCGCGCAGGCCGGTGAAGAGCTGCCCGATCGCGAGGTCGTCGACGAAGGCGCCGGCGGTGAACTCCCAGTCGCCCGCGGCGGCGCCGTGCGCCAGCGCCTCCGGCAGGGCCCCGGTGGCCCGCAGCCACTGCCCGGCCCGCCGGTGGAGTTCCGGTTCGAGGCCCGGGTGGCGCGCCCGCAGATGGGCCCGGAGGATCTCACCGAACAGCGGATGCAGCCGGTACCACGAGTGCCCGACGTCCTCGACGAACGCGTTCTGCCGGTACAGCCCGGCCAGCACCGGTTCGAGACCGCTGCGGCCCGTGAGCGCCTCCGCGAGCGCCGGGCAGAAGCGGTCCACGACGCTGACCCGCAGCAGGAGGTCCTGGGTGCGGGCCGTCTGCCGTTTCAGCACCTCGGCGAGGAGGAAGTCGGCGACCGCGCTCCGGCCGGCCTCGAACTCCCTGAGGTACGCCTCGGGATCCTCGCTCTCCCGGGCGGCCATGGCGCACAGGCGCAGTCCTGCGGCCCAGCCCCGGGTGCGCTCCACCAGGGCGCGGGTGGCCTCGGCCGGAAGCCGCAGGCCGTGCAGCTCCAGAAGGTCGGCCGCCTCGTCGGGGGTGAAGGCCAGCTCGGCGTCGCGGATCTCGGTCATCGCCGCGGCCGCCCGGTAGCGGTGCAGCGGCAGCAGCGGTTCGGTACGGGTGACCAGGATCAGCCGCAGTCCGGGCCCGGCGTGGTGCAGGACGAACTCCAGCTGCTCCGCGGTCTGGGGCGCGGTCTGACGGTCGAACTCGTCCAGCACGAGGATCGCGGGCCGGTCATGGCCGCTCAGTTCGTCCGCCAGCCGTGCCAGCAGCTTGTGGTCCACCCGGCTCGCGTCCGCGGGGCAGCCGATGTCGGCGCAGAGCGGTACGCCGGCGGCCTGCAGGGCGTGCAGCACATAGGCCCAGAACACGCCGGCGCCCTGGTCCCCCGCCTCGTTGGTGAACCAGGCGACCGGCTGCCCGAGCCCGGCGGCCCAGTCCGCGACCAGCAGGGTCTTGCCCGCCCCGGCCGAGCCGTTGACCATCGTCAGCGGCGTGTCGAGGGCCTGGTCGAGGTGTTCGAGCAGCCGAGAGCGGCGCAGGAAGGTGGCCGGCCTGCCCGGCGGCGCGAGCCGCGTCTGCAGAAACGGCTCGCCCAGCGGATCGGCGGCAGCGACGGCCGGTCCGCGCGTGTTCCCGTTGCTCGTGGCCACTGGGTCACCACCACGCTCCGTGAAGCACTGGACGACGCTCCACTCGATCAGCATCGCAGCCTTCGCGATCCTGCGCAGTTCACGCGGGTCGGGCGGGCCGCCGGCGCTGTGGGGGAGGGCTGGTCGGCGGGTGGATGCGGCGCCGGTCGGGGCGCGTCCTGCTCGGTGCGGCGGCCGGGGGACCGCCCGCGCTGTGGGGCAGGGCTGGTCGGCGGGTTAATGCGGCGGCGGTCGGGGCGCGTCGCGCTTGGTACGGCCGCCGGCGGCCCGCCGGCGCTGTGGGTCGGGACCGGTCGGCGGGTGGATGCGGCGCCAGGCGGGTCACGTCCCCCTCGGTACGGCCGCCAGCAGCTCGCCCCCGGTTCTCATCACGGCCGGCCGGCGGACGGATCCGGCGCCGGACGGGTCACGTCCCACACCGCGCGACCGCCCGCAACCCGCCCGCACTGTGGGTCAGGGCCCGTCGGCGGACGGATCCGGTGCCAGTCGGGTCGCCTCCCGCACGGTACGGTTGCCAGCAGCCCACCGCTCCCCGTCAAGGCCGGTCGGCGGACGAATCCGGCGCCAGTCGGGTCGCCTCCCGCTCAGTACAGCCGGCGACAGCCCACCCGCGCTTCGGGTCAGGGCCGGTCGGCGGACACATTCGGCGCCAGTCGGATCGCCTCCCGCTCGGCGCGACCGCCAGCGGCCCCGCGCTTCCCGTCAAGACCGGTCAGCGGACGGACCCTCCGCCGGACGAGTAGCATCCCGCTCGGTGCGGCCGCCCGCGGCGAGCAGCGCGAGCACGGCCAGGACGGCGAGCAGGACGACGACCAGGAGCAGGATGGTGAGCACGGTCGGGTGGTTCCAGAGCGCGAAGACGAGCGCGACGACCAGCAGTGCGGCGAGGGTGAGGCCCCGGCGGTAGGCCAGCGCCCAGGTGCCGGCGCGCCCGGCGCGGACGTGGTGGGCGGCCGCCCACCGGGCCGCGGAGTCCGCGGTGTTCTCGGAGGCGCCCCGGACGGCCACGGGCAGGCGGCCCGGCCCGACGAGGTAGGCACCCAGCGCGATGACCACGCCCAGGACGACGGCCGTCCGCAGGCTGACCTTCAGAAACCGGAGCAGGGTGTCGAAGACGGCCGCGGCGGCGGCCTTCGACTGCACCTGGGGCGGCAGGTGGTCCAGGTAGTAGCGGCGGGCCACGACCAGCGCGACGGCCACCACCAGGCAGGCGAAGGCGGCACCCAGGGCGGTGCGTGCCAGGGCCCGGCGTCGGTCACGGGCCAGGAAGACTCCCAGGGCGCCGAGGACGACGACGAGGACGGGGAACCAGTTCCCGACGATGTCGAGCAGGTGCGCGCCCTTACGGGCCTTGGCGAGCTGGTCGGAGTGGAAGAGCACCATCTGCTTGTCCACGTCCGGGATCTTCTCGGCGGGTTTCAGACCCGCGTCGACCAGCTCCTTCTTCACCTCGTCGACGGCCGTACCGACGTTCAGGGTGACCTCGCCGTCACTGACCCCGAAGGCACCCCGGCCCTCGCCGGTCAGGGCGTGCACGACAGCCTGGTGGGCGGCGCGGTTGGCGGTCCGCCAGGTCGTCGCGAAGAGGTCGCTCTCGACCACACGGGTGGCGATCTTCGTCACCGCCTGGTTCACGGCGGAGTCGATCTGCGGCCCCAGGCTCTTGAGCGCGTCGGCGGCGCGGGGCGGCAGCCCCTGGGACTGCAGCCAGGTCGCGATGTCGGAGGCGACCTGCGGGCCGTCCACCCGGGCGCCCACGGCCTCGGTGATCCGGTGGACCGCCGCGTCCTGGATGGCGGGTTCCGTGGCCAGCGGGGCGACCGTGGACACGTACCGGTCGGTGTCGAGGGCGATGTCCTCCACCCAGACCGCGAGCAGGGCGACGGGCACGAGGATGCAGGTCAGCACGATCAGTACGGCCGAGGCGGTGCCGCGCGCGGCGCGCGCGGCCGCCCCGCCCCCGCTCCGACGCGCCCCTGCTGCGCCGCCGGCCGTGGGCTCGTGGTCCGGGCTCGGGGGGTGCGGGGCGGGCGGCTCGGTCACTGTGCCTCCGGCGCGGTGTGGGTGCCTGAACCCCCATTGCGTCAGCCCCACGGGCACCCCGCGCGCTGGGCAGGCCGAATGGAGGACGCCTTAGAGCCTGTTGTCACATTCCGGTCGTCCGCTCGGAGGGCGGGCCGGAAGGGTCGGACAGCCCCTAGATCTCCCGGCTCCACCGCGGCGGCGGGCTGCCCAGGCGCTTCGCCAGCGCGGGCTCCTGTGCGGCGACGGCGCCCACGCTGATGCTGATGGCGACCGCGACGCAGACCACGATCAGCCAGGACAGCAGCAGGAACACGGAACCGAGGGAGCCGTACTCGGCCAGGGCCCGGTTGAGGGCCCGGGGCATGTACAGCGGCGCGGTGCTCGTCAGGACGGTCACGACGACCGCCGTGATGACGGCGCCCGGCAGCAGGGGCATCCAGGGGATCCGGCCGCCGAGCAGCAGATGCTGCGTCCACCACCACAGGCCCACCGCGGTGATCAGGATGAGGGGGATGCCCAGCCAGGGGCCCAGGCCGAACCCGTCGCGCATCGGACCCTGGACGAGCAGCGCGCCGAGCCACAGGACCAGCCAGGCCACCCAGCGCCAGGGGGCGACGCGGGTGCCCGCCCTGGGGATCTCCCAGGCGCGTTTGCACAGCCGTTGCATCGCCCGGCTGACAGCGGTGGCCGACAGCAGCACCATCAGTCCGCCGACGATGCCCGTGGCCTGCCGGAGATCCTGTGTGGTCGGCTGGAGCGCCTGCTCCAACTGGGTCTGGGCGGCACCCGTCAGGCCCAGCAGCGAGTGCACGGAATTGGACAGCTGCTGCCTGAGCGGCTTCGGAGCATAGGCCGCGACCACGAACAGCAGCGGGACGGCGGTCAGGAAGCACTGCGCGGCCAGCCGGGTGGCGGAGTCGAAGATGTTCACGGACACCATGCGGTCCGCGAGATGTGTGACGACGGGGAACCGGATCTCCGCGTCTCGGTGCAGCGACTTCGCCCGGGTGGTGAGCGCGGTGGTCCGTCGCTTCCACCACCCCGGCCCGGGACGCCGCTTGCCGTGCCCGCGCCGCGCCATCAGGGTCCCGGGAGCGCGCTTCGGCGGTACGACCGTCGCATGGCGTAGCTCATGTCCCTTCGGCGCTCCTCTCCTTCCGATCCCTCCGACCAGAGTGGCGGCCGGGGCACCCGGCGGCACCCGGAGGCCGGGGCGGAGAGGGCGTCGTGCGCGGATGTGCGAGGCACTGGGGCGCGTGCTGGAATGGCCGGGAGGGCTGACGACCGCCGACGCGGGGGCGCTGCCAACGAGCTGCGCGGACGGCCCCCGTTCCCGAGGAGTGGCCATGAACGACATCGAAGAAATGGGCCCCGTCGACTACCTGGTCATCGAGTTCCCCGGCAACCGTATGACGGGCGAGGCGTTCCCCCTGCTGGTGGATCTGGTCGAGCGCGGCCTCGTCCGGATCATCGACCTCGCCTTCCTCCGCAAGGAGACCGACGGCTCGGTCGTCGCACTGGAGTTGCGGGACCTCGGTGACGAGGTCGATCTGACCGTCTTCGAGGGCGCCTCGGCCGGAGTGCTGGACCAGGGCGACCTGGACGAGGCCGGCAATGCGCTGGAGCCCGGCAACTCGGCCGCGGTGCTGGTGTACGAGAACGTGTGGGCCGCTCCCCTGGCCCGCGCGCTCAGGCGCAGCGGCGCCCAGCTCGTGGCGAGCGGCCGTATCCCGGTGCAGGCCCTGCTGGCGTCCCTGGACGCCACGGAGTAGACGGCTCCCCTCGGCGGCTCCGCAGTCGCCTGAAACAGCCGTACCGACACCGGTCGCCCGAACGGGCGGACCGACCCCTGGGAGATGACCGAACATGCCTGGACTGCTTCGGGGCGTCGCACGCACCGCCGTCGTCGCCGGAACCGCCACCGCCGTGTCCAACCGCGTCTCGCGGCGGCAGGCGGGGCGATGGGCGCAGCAGGACTACGAACAGCAGCAGCGGCCGGCCTACGAGCAGCCGCAGGAGCAGGCGCCGCCGCCCGCTCCTCCCGCACCGCAGCCCGCCGCTCCCGACGAGATGACCCACAGGATCGACCAGCTCAAGCAGCTGGCCGACCTGAAGGCACAAAATGTGCTGACGGAAGAGGAGTTCGAGAGCCAGAAGCGCCTGCTCCTGGGCTGAGCCCGGTCGGCGTCAGGCGTAGACCTTCTCGACGAAGTCGTGGATCTGGCGGTCCGTCAGGTGCCTGGACAGATCGGCCTCGCTGATGATGCCGACGAGCTTCTTGTTCTCGATCACCGGCAGCCGGCGTATCTGGTGCGTCTCCATCTGGTCCAGCACCTGCTCCACGGTCGCGTCCGCGGCGATCCAGCGCGGCGTGCCCTGGGCCAGGTCTCCGCACGTCACCTTCGACGGGTCACGACCCTTGGCCACGCACTGCACGACGATGTCACGGTCCGTGACGATGCCGCACAGTCGTTCGTTGGCGTCGCTGACGGGCAGCGCACCCACGTTCAGGCGCGCCATCAACTGCGCGGCCCGGTCGAGGGTCTCGGTCGCCGGAATCCACTGGGCCCCGGAATGCATGATCTCTGCGGCGGTGGTCATCGGTTCAACCTCCTCAGGCACACGCCCGTACGGATGACAAGGGCGTCCTTTTTCGAGCCTTTCACCGTACGAGCATGTCCGCGACCCCGCGCGGCATCCCTGACCGGCCGCGCCACCGGCCTACCGGTGTTCGGGGTTGCACGTTCATGGCGCAGTGGACCGGGCTGATCGACCGGAGCACCGCCATCTGGCCCGACTTGAGAGAGTACGGCTGGGTACGCCTATTACGGCCGCGTCGGCGGCTGCCTGATCACCGGTAACGAGGACGGCGTCAAGCACTGTGCCTCCGGATGCCCGTGGTGTACCGCGCCGCTAGTGTCGGGAGGGCGCCTCCCTTGTCCCCATCCTCCAGAAGGAGCGTGGTCGGCGTGGCCCGGAACCGTCGTCTGATCCTGAGCTCGCCGTCCGAGGTCTGGAGCCTGCTCTCCGACGGCCATCGCTACGGGGAGTGGGTGACCGGCACCCAACAGGTCCTCGCGGCGGACCCGCACTGGCCGGCCGTGGGCGCGCGCCTGCGGGTCCGGGTCGGCGCCGGCCCGTTGACGCTCGACGACACCTGCGTCGTCCGCGTCTGCGAGCCGCGGCACCGCCTGGAACTGGAGGCGAAGGCGGATCCCTTCGGCGCGGCCCGCATCGCCATGAACCTGATCCCCTGGGGCGAGCACACCCTCTTCGTCCTCGACTGGCACCCCCTCCGCGGCCCCGGCACCCGGATGCACGGACTCCCCGTCGACTACATCGTCCGGATCCGCAACGGCATGATGCTGACGAAGCTGGCCCGGATCGCGCTGCGCGAACACGGCGAACGCGCCGAAGGCACCCTGCTGCACACAGGAAGCGACTGACACCGCCCCGGCCTCCTGCCCCCGGGTGACACCCTGGCCGCCCGCTGCGCTGTAGGGGATGACCCCTCCCCAGGGCCGGCGATATCCCTCCTGCCCCTGACCAGCGGGCGGGTATCGCGAGCCAGGGCAGGCAGGCCACTCCCCCTTCGCCTGCCTGTCCTGGCATCACCCGACTTCACGACCTCGCCGGCTCGGAGGACGCTCAGTCGAGACAGAACTCATTGCCCTCGATGTCCTGCATCACGATGCACGAATCGTTGCCGTCATACAGCAGCCGCACGCGTACCGCGCCGAGCGGGACCAGCCGTGCGCACTCGGCTTCGAGCGCGGCGAGACGCTCTTCCCCCACGAGGCCGGTGCCGACCCGCACGCAAAGATGCACCCGGTTCTTGACGACCTTGCCTTCGGGAACGCGCTGAAAGAACAGTCGCGGGCCCACACCTGAGGGATCACTGCAGGCGAACCATGAACCCTGATCCTCAGGCGGCCGCGAGCGATCGAAATCGTCCCAAGTGGCAAACCCCTTCGGTGGCGGCGGTACGACGTACCCCAACACCTCGCACCAAAACCGAGCGACGCGCTCAGGTTCCGCGCAGTCGAAGGTGACTTGGAACTGCTTGATCGATGACATCGGCGCACGATAACAGGGCGACTCTGTTCAGCCCGTACGGTCCGGCGCCTGGCGGCAACCGCGTTCCGTCAGCCGACCTGCCGGGCGAACGCCTCGTACGCCGGCTCGTCGAAGAGGACGAACCTGACCTCCTCGACCGACGTCTCCGTCGCCCGCACCGTCTCGACGGCGATCCGGGCGGCGTCGTCCATCGGCCAGCCGTAGATGCCCGCGGAGACCGCCGGAAAGGCGACCGTGCGGGCGCCGAGTTCGTCCGCCACGCGCAGCGACTCCCGGTAACACGAGGCCAGCAACTCCGAGCGGTCCTCCTCGCGGGTGAAGCGCGGACCCACCGTGTGGATGACCCAGCGGGCGTCCAGGTTGCCCGCCGTGGTGGCGACCGCCCGGCCCGTGGGCAGGCCCTTGCCGTAGTGGGAGGCGCGGAGCCTGCGGCAGTCCTCCAGGATCGCGGGGCCGCCGCGGCGGTGGATCGCGCCGTCCACACCTCCGCCGCCGAGCAGGGAGGAGTTGGCCGCGTTGACGATCGCGTCGGCACTCTGCCGGGTGATATCGCCCTGGACGAGGGTGATGGTGGTCATGTCTGCCTCAGTCTTCTCCACACGGCCTTCGCCGCGTTGTGCCCCGACATGCCGTGCACGCCGGGTCCCGGCGGGGTGGCCGAGGAACAGATGAAGACGGCCGGATGGGGGGTGTGGTACGGGAACAGGGACAGTCTGGGGCGCAGCAGGAGCTGGAGTCCTGAGGCCGCGCCGCAGGCGATGTCGCCGCCGACGTAGTTGGCGTTGCGCGCGGCCATCTCGGCCGGGCCCGCGGTGGCGCGGGCGAGGATCCGGTCGCGGAAGCCGGGCGCGAAGCGCTCCAGCTGGCGTTCTATGGCGTCCGTGAGGTCGCCGGTCCAGGCGTTGGGGACGTGGCCGTACGCCCAGAAGACGTGCTTGCCCTCGGGGGCGCGGCTGGGGTCGGCGACGCTGGGCTGGACGGTGATCAGGAACGGCTTGTCGGGGGCGCGGCCCTCGCGGGACGCGGCCCGCAGGGCGGTGCCGATCTCGGCCTTGCTCGCGCCGATCTGCACGGTACCGGCGACCCGGGCCTCGGGGGCGGTCCACGGGACCGGGCCGTCCAGCGCGTAGTCGATCTTGAAGACGCTGGGGCCGTAGCGGTAGTGGTCGTAGTAGCCGCCGAAGCCGGCGATGCGGGCGAGCGCGGCGGGTGAGGTGTCGAAGACGTAGGCGCGCGCGGGCGGCAGGTCGTCCAGGCGCTTGACCTCGTAGTCGGTGTGCACGGCGCCGCCGAGGTCCTGGAAGTAGGCGGCGAGGGCGTCGGAGATCGCCTGGGAGCCGCCGCGGGCCACGGGCCAGCCGCGGGCGTGCGCGGCCAGCGCGAAGACCAGGCCGATGGCACCGGTGGCCAGACCGTTCAGCGGGGCCATGACATGGGCGACGAGGCCGGAGAAGAGGGCCTTGAACCGCTCGTCGTGGAAGCGGCGCATCAGCACCGTGGAGGGCGGCAGCCCGGCCAGGCCGAAGCGGGCGAGGGTGACCGGGTCGCGCGGCAGCGCGGTCAGCGGCAGGGACATGAAGTCCCGGGCGAGCGTGTCCCACTTGGGCAGGAACGGCCGGACCAGCCTGCGGTACGCGCCCGCGTCGCGCGGGCCGAAGGAGGCGGCCGTCTCGGCGACGGAACGGGCCAGCACGGCCGCCGTGCCGTCCGGGAACGGGTGCGCCATGGGCAGGTCGGCGTGCAGCCACTGCAGGCCGTAGCGGTCCAGGGGCAGCGCGCGGAACGCGGGCGAGTTGATGCCGAGGGGGTGGGCGGCCGAGCACGGGTCGTGCCGGAAGCCGGGCAGGGTCAGCTCCTCGGTGCGGGCGCCGCCGCCGACGGTGGACCGCGCCTCGAACAGGGCCACCGAGAAGCCCCGGCGGGCCAGCTCCACGGCAGCGGTCAGTCCGTTCGGTCCCGCACCCACCACGACCGCATCGAGCATCGACGGCACCTTCGGACCCCTTCGTCAGCCGATGGCCACTCAGGTTCAGGATATGCCGGGGGACCGACACTCCCCGGCGCCGGGTGGCTCAGGCGCCCGTACGCAGCACGTCCACGATCCGGCGGGCGGTGGCGGCGTCCCGGGCGGCGGTGAACGGCAGCGCGTTGGCGCCGGTCACACGGAACGGCTCGCCGGTGAGGGTGAGGTGGGCGCCGCCCGCCTCCTCGACCAGGAGCAGGCCCGCCGCGTGGTCCCAGGCGGCCTCCCAGGAGAACGCGACCGCGTCCAACTCGCCCCGGGCTATGGCGAGATACTCCAGGCCCGCCGAGCCGCAGGGGCGCGGGGCGAGGCCGTCGGTCCACAGGGCGCGCAGCGCGTGCTTCTGCTCGTCGGTGGTGAAGTCGGGGTGGGACGTGGCGACGGTGAGGTCGCGGCCGGGTGCGGGCGGGCCCGCGAACAACCGCTCGCCGTCGAGGAAGGCGCCCCGGCCGCGGACGGCCGTGGCGAGCTGGTCGCGGGCGGGGGCGTAGGTCCAGGAGGCCAGGACCGTGCCCCGGTGGGCGAGTGCGACCAGGGTGCAGAAGCCGTCGTCGCCGTGCACGAACTGCCGGGTGCCGTCGACCGGGTCGATGATCCAGACGGGCGCCTCGCCCTGGATCGCCTCGTACGTCGCCGGGTTGGCGTGCACCGCCTCCTCGCCGACCACCACCGAGCCGGGCAGCAGCGCCCCGAGGGCTTCGGTGAGCTGGCGCTCGGCGAGCCGGTCGGCGTCGGTCACCAGGTCGTGCGGTCCGCTCTTCTGGTCCACCTCGTGGTCGGCGAGGCGGCGGAAGCGGGGCAGGATCTCGGCAGCGGCCGCCTTGCGGACCGCTTCCTCCACGTCGCCCGAGCAGCGGGTGAGAAACTCGTCGATGGTTTCCGTGTCTTGCGTCATGCCCCCCATGAGAACACGCACCACTGACAATCCCCGCCCGTCCGGTGGATGCCGGGTGGAATCGGGATGAAGAACCGGTGCCGGACCGCTCGTCAGCGGCCCACCGCGTACCCCTGCATCCCGCGCGGATTCGCCGCGGCCGACAGGACGCCGGTCTCCGGGTCCCGGGCCACCGCGCACAGGCGGCCCTCCGACCAGCCGGGGCCGACGGTGACGTCGTGGCCGCGCCGCCGCAGCTCCTCGACCACGTCCGCGTCCATGCGGGACTCCACGGTCACGCTGCCGGGGCGGCGGCCGCGCGGGTAGAAGGAGCTGGGGAAGCTGTCGTTGTGCCAGTTCGGGGCGTCGATGGCGCCCTGCAGGTCGAGGCCGCCGCGGACCGGGGCGCGCAGGACGGCGGCGAGGAGGAAGTGCAGCTGCCACTGGTCCTGCTGGTCGCCCCCGGGCGTGCCGAACGCCAGCACCGGGACGCCGTCGCCCAGCGCCAGGGACGGGGTGAGGGTGGTGCGGGGGCGGCGGCCGGGGGTGAGGGAGTTCGGCAGCCCCTCCTCCAGCCAGGCCATCTGCAGCCGGGTGCCGAGCGGGAAGCCCAGCTCCGGCACGACGGGGTTGGACTGCAGCCAGCCGCCGCTCGGCGTGGCCGCGATCATGTTGCCCCAGCGGTCGACGACGTCCAGGTGGCAGGTGTCGCCCCGGGTGCTGCCGTCGGCGGCGACACGGTGCTCGGCGACGGTCGGCTCGCCCGCACCCATCGGGTCGAAGCCGGTGCCCTGAGCGGCCTCCACGCGCGCGCGTGCCTGTTCGGGAAGGCGCGGGGTGCGTCCGCCGGGGCTGCCGGGGCGCAGCTCGTACGACGCCTTGGCGCCGACCAGGGCCCGCCGCCCGGCGTTGTAGCCGTCCGACAGCAGCTCGGCGAGCGGCACCTCGGCCGCGTCCCCGTACCAGGCCTCGCGGTCGGCCATGGCGAGCTTGCAGCCCTCGACGAGCAGGTGGACGTAGTCGGCCGAGCCGTGGGCGGGCAGCTCGGGCGGGAGCAGGGCGAGCTGCTGGAGGAGGGCGGGGCCCTGGCTCCAGGGGCCGGCCTTGCACACGGTCCAGCCGTTCCAGTCGTACGTCACCGGCGCCTCGTAGCTCGCCGACCGGCCGGCCAGGTCGGCCTCGGTGAGGGTGCCGGTGTGCCGTTCGCCGCTGGTGTCCAGGGTGGGCCGCCGGGACTGCCGTACCAGCGCCTCGGCGATGAAGCCGGAGCGCCACACCTCGCGCGCGGCGTCGATCCGCGCCTCCCGGTCGCCGGCCCCGGCCGTCTCGGCGAGCAGCCGCTTCCAGGTGGCGGCGAGCGCGGGATTGCGCAGCAGCTCCCCGGGCCGGGGTGCCCTGCCGCCCGGCAGGTACACCTGGGCCGAGGAGGTCCACTCGGTCTCGAACAGCTCCCGGACGCTCTCCACGGTCGCGCCGACGTTCTCCACGGGCGCGTGCCCGTGCTCGGCGTACCCGATGGCGTACTTCAGGACGTCGTCGAGGGACTTGGTGCCGTGGTCGCGCAGGAGCAGCAGCCAGGCGTCGAAGGCACCGGGCACGGCGGCCGCGAGCGGTCCGGTGCCGGGTACGAGGTCCAGCCCGAGCCCCCGGTAGTGCGCGACCGTCGCGCCCGCCGGGGCCACGCCCTGACCGCACAGCACGCGCACCTCGCCGCCCGCCGGGGCGAGCAGGATCGGCACCTCGCCGGCGGGCCCGTTCAGGTGCGGCTCCACCACGTGCAGCACGAACGCGCCGGCCACGGCCGCGTCGAAGGCGTTGCCGCCGCCCTCCAGGACCGCCATCGCCGACTGGGAGGCCAGCCAGTGGGTGGAGGACACCATGCCGAAGGTGCCTTGAAGGGTGGGCCGGGTGGTGAACCGCATCTCTCACCTCACTGTTGCGCACGTCGGTCGTGTCAGCAGGCTATCGACCGGATGCGGTCGCGGTCCGGGCCCTGCGGTTCCGCACGGCCCGGTGCCGATGCGCGCACCGGCAGGGGCCGCTCACGGCTGGTCGGCGGCGCCCGCTTCGGCGCCGGGGTACGGGGGCGGAACGGGTGTGCCGGGATACGGGGGCGGAACAGGTGTGCCGGGATACGGGGGCGGAACAGGTGTGCCGGGTGTCGGTCGGCCTGCCCAGGGCGGTGTCGCGGGAGTGCCCGTGACGGGTGCGTACGGGGTGGCGAAGGCGGGTGGCGGGCCGGGCGGGAGCGGTGCGGGGGCGGTCCGGGCCTGTGGGCGGCGGCGCAGCAGCCACACCACGGCCGCCGTGTACAGCGCGATGCTCGTGACGTCGAGAGCGACCAGCGGCCAGGACGCGTCCGCCGCGGTCTCGTCGCTCCTGAGCCCGTCGACGGTGGCCGCCGAGCCGGCGAAGGCAAGGAGGTTGTTGACCGTGTGCAGCCCGATGGACGCCTCCAGACCGCCCGACCGCCAGGTCAGCCAGCCCGCCGCGACCCCGAACACCACGAGGTCGGTGAATCCCCAGGGAGTGCCCCAGCCGTGGGCGGCGGCGAACAGGACGGCCTGGGGCAGGAACGCGAACCAGGGCGAGCGCACGAAGGCGCCGACGGCCTGCGTCAGCCAGCCCCGGAAGACGTACTCCTCGGCGGCCGCCTGCACGGGAACCAGTACGACGAGCATGGCGAGCGCGGGCCCGAAGACCGCCCATCCCGCCCACCGGAACTCCTCGTCGCCGTCGGCGGGCAGCAGGAACATGCCGCCCATCGCCAGGGCGACGATCGGCAGGGCCGTCAGCATGCACAGGATCAGCCAGCGCCATCTGAGCCTCCCGGTCACGGACGAGACCGTGCCCGCCGGCCGCTGCCCGATCCAGCGCACGGCCAGCAGCACGACGGGGGTCGCCACGGCGAGGAGCAGCAGGTCCACGGCGGTGCCCGACACGGGACCGAACTCCACCGCTCCGTCGGGGCCCTCGGGGTACCCCTTCCGGGAGCCCAACTCCTCGAGGACGACGTAGAGGACGCCCACGGCGATCATGTAGACCACGGCCACGACCAACGTCCCCACCAGCGGGCGCCACCAGCGGTGGCGCACCGAGAGCCGGGCCAGTCGGTGGTGGGGCAGGGGTTCGGGCAGCGGTGGCATCGTCATGGCATCACCTTCTCCGGTGGCATCCGGCCCTGCCGTCGTCCTGCGGCACGAACGGCGCCTCTATCGCTGGGTGGGGTTCGGCCTCCACCCCAGGGCCGGTGCCCGGCGTTCGGGCCGCCCTCTACGCTCGTCGGCGAGATGGAGACGATACGCAACTGGCTTCTGCCCCTGGTGCTGGCCACCGCACAAAGTGCCCTGCTGTGGCCGGGGTTGCCGGTGCTGGGCCCGGACGGTGCGCCCGGACTGCCGGGCCTGATCGGCGCCGTGTGCGCCCTCTCCGTGGAGACGGCCGCGCTGGGCCGGCGCCGGCAGGCCCCCGTGCGGGCGCTGGCCGGGACGCTGGTCGCCTTCGTCCTGGGCACGGTCGCCTGGCCGGACGGCTACCTCGGCCTCGGCACGCTGGTCGCCGTGTACTCCGTCGCCGCCCGCTGCCCCGTACCGGTGACGGTCCGGGCCGTCACCGGGGCCGTGGGCGTCGAGTGGGGGCTGGCCGCCGTGCAGGACGGCCTCCGCGTCTCGCTCCTGACGATGGCGATCGCCCTGTCCGTGTACGTCCTGTGCGCGGGACTCGGCGAAGCGCGGCGCCAGTGGCTCGGCGGGCGGCTCTCCGCGGCCCGCCGGCTGGCCGGAGCGGAGCACGCCCGTCGGACGGCGGGGGACCACGAACGCCGGCGACTCGCGCGCGAACTGCACGACGTGAGTGCCCATCACCTCACCTCGGTCGTCGTCACCGTCGACGCCGCGCGCAGACTCAAGGACAGCAGGCCGGAGCTGGCCGCCGAGGCACTGTCGTTCGCGGAACGCACGGGCATCGAGACCGTGGCGGCGCTGCAGCGGCTCGTCGGTCTCCTGCGGGACACCGACCGTCCGGGCCCGGAGGCCACGAGCGCGGAGATCGAGGAACTGGTCGCGGGATTCGGCCGGTTGGGCCGACCCGTCGCAGCCCACCTCCCCGACGACCTGACCGGCCCCGTGGCCGAGGCGATCCACGGCATCGTCCGCGAGGCCCTCACCAACGCCCTGCGGCACGCTCCCGGCGCCGCCGCCCGGGTGCTCGTCCGCCGGGAGAACGGCGTGCTGGAACTGACCGTGGAGAACGCGCCGCCGCGCACCTCCGCACCGCACGACGCCGGCGGTCTCGGCGCCGGACGCGGCGTGGCCGGCATGCGGGAACGGGCCGCATCGGCCGGCGGTGAGCTGACCGCCGGCCCGAGCCCCGACGGCGGTTGGCTGGTCCGCGCGACCCTGCCCGACACCGCCGGGCCCCGGCAGCCGCCCCGGCCCGTATGGCGGCGCGACATCCTGCGCGAGCAGCGGCTCGCCGATCCCGCCCTGGCCCTGACCGCGATGGTCCTGCCGGTGGTCACCGCCCTCGCGGCCACGGAGGACTGGTCGGAACGGACCAGGCGCGACTCGGTACCGGAGCTGATCGCCGTGACGGTGCTGCTGGTCCTGCACGCGCTGCCTCTGGTGTGGCGCAGACGTGCCCCGCTGGCCTCCTATGCCGCCGTGCTGGCCACGGCCTGGCTGTGGCCCGTGACCGTCGCCGTGCTGCCCCTGCCGTCACGGGTGTCGCAGTTCCTCGTCATGGGCACGTTCGTGGAGCTGCTCGCCGTGTACGCGGTCGCCGCGTACGGGCAGGGGCCCTCCCGCACCTGGCCCGCTGCGATCGCGGGGACCTTCGGCACGGCCTCGGTGGTCACGGCAACGGCCGCTGCCGACGGCTCGTTCGAGGGCGATCCGATCGGCGGGCTCACCGTCGTGATGGTGGTCGTCCTGGGCGTCCTGCTGGCTCCCGTCTTCGCCGCCGTGTGCGGCGCCGGCCTCGTCGTACGACGCCGACGCCTGCGCCTTCTGGCGAACGACGACTTCGCGCTCGCCCGCTCGATGTGGCATGCGGAGCGGGCCGCCGAGGCCGAACGGCACCGGCTGGCGGTCACGTTGCGCGAGGCCGTACTGCACCACACGGCCTCGCTCGTCGAACTGGCCCGGCAGGGAAGGCTCGACGACGTGGCCGCCACGGCCAGGGCGGCCCTCGCCGCCATGCGGGACATGCTGCACAGCCTCGGCGACGGCGCGGACCTTGAGGGCCGCCTCGCTCCGTCCCCGACCGCCGCCGACCTCGACACGCTGTGCCGCACCCTGCGCGCCGCCGGCCGCGACGTGCGGTTGCGGGGCCTGCCGGAAGCCGCGCGGGACCTGCCGCCGTCCGTGCACGTCTCGACGTACCGGATCGTCGAAGCGGCACTCGGCGCGGGCGACCACGGGCCGGCCCGGGTGACCCTGAGGCGGCGCCGTGGCACCGTGCACATCACGCTGACGGGCGTACCGCTCGCCGGCGCCGGCCCGGTCGCCGAACGCCTGCGTGTGCAGGTCGCCGCGGGCGAGGGCCGCATCGCGTTCGAACCGATCGGTAAGGTACGGGTGTCGTTGCCGGCCGGACCCGCTCCGGCCCCCGTCCAGGAGGTGTCCCCGTCGCCGTACGCGTGATCGTCGTCGACGACCAGGCCGTGGTCAGGGCGGGCTTCGCCGCCATCGTGGACGCCGAACCCGACCTCATCGTCGTCGGCGAGGCCGGAGACGGAGCGACGGCGGTGTCGCTCGCCACCGCCGAGGCTCCCGACCTCGTCCTGATGGACATCCGGATGCCGGGCATGGACGGACTCACCGCGACCCGCCTGATCACCGCGCCGGAGAACGGGCCGCGGGTGCTCGTGCTCACCACCTTCGACCTCGACGAGTACGTGTACGAGGCCCTGCGCGCCGGAGCGTCCGGGTTCCTGCTGAAGGACGCCCAGCCCGAAGATCTGCTGACCGCGATCCGCGTCGTCGCCTCGGGCGACGGCATCCTGGCCCCCACCGTGACCCGTCGCCTCATCCGCACCTTCGCCCAGGGCGCCCGGCAAGTTCCCACGGTGACCGGGGTCTTCGAGCACCTCACCCCGAGGGAACGGGAAGTACTGCTGAAGATCGCCTCGGGCCTCACCAACGCCGAGATCGGAGCCGAACTCGGCGTGACCACGGGCACCGTGAAGACCCACGTGAACGGCCTGCTGTCCAAGCTCGGCCTGCGCGACCGGGTCCAGGCCACCATCCTCGCCTACGAGAGCGGACTGATCCGTCCCCGCACGAGCTGACAGCGCAAACGGGCCGAGCCGTCAGGGCGACGGCAGCCGAGACCCCGTACGGGTGACCAGCGCGGCCGGGCCCATTGTCAGTGGTGGGCGGCATGATGCCGGACATGACGACTTCTGCAGCAGTGATCGTGGATGCCGCCGCCTACGCACAGGCGGTCGAGGATGCCGTGGGTGCGGCGGCTGCCTACTACGCAGGCGGCACCTCACCGCTGGACGACGACGCCTACGACCTGCTCGTGCGCGGGATCGCCACGTGGGAGGCCGAGCACCCGGACCAGGTGCTGCCCGGGTCCCCCACCGGGAAGGTCGCCGGTGGCGCGGTCGAGGGCGACGTTCCGCATACGGTGCCGATGCTCAGCCTCGACAACGTGTTCTCCCCGGAGGAGTTCACCGCCTGGACGGCGTCTTTGGCCCGTCGCATCGGGCGTGAGGTCACACAGTTCAGCGTGGGGCCCAAGCTGGACGGGCTGGCGATCGCCGCCCGCTACCGCGGCGGACGCCTCACCCAACTGGTCACCCGTGGGGACGGCACTGCCGGAGAGGACGTCTCGCACGCGATCGGCACCATAGAGGGGCTGCCCGAGACACTGGCCGAGCCGGCCACCGTCGAGGTGCGCGGCGAAGTCCTCATGACCACTGCCCAGTTCGAGCACGCCAACGAAGTGCGCACGGCTCACGGCGGAGGGCCGTTCGCCAATCCCCGCAACGCGGCCGCCGGCACGCTACGAGCCAAGGAGCGCGCCTACACGGTCCCGATGACGTTCTTCGGCTACGGCCTGCTGCCCGTATCCGACACCGAGCCGGCCCTTGCCGAGCGGCTGACCACCTCCGCCCACAGCGACCTGATGCATCTGGCCACCGAGCTCGGCGTGCACACCAGCGGCCGGACCGCCGTCCCGGACGTGGTCGCCCACGACCCCGAAGCGGTCCTGGCCCGGGTCAAGGAGATCGCCGCGACGCGTGCGGAGCTTCCGTTCGGCATCGACGGCATCGTCATCAAAGCGGACCTCGCCGCCGACCAGCAGGCAGCCGGATCCGGCTCCCGCGCCCCCCGGTGGGCGATCGCCTACAAGCTGCCGGTTCTGCCGCAAAATCAGAGCTGATGCGCTCCGTCGAGTTCACTGTGACGCCCCAGGCCAGGAGGGCATCGGTTCCGCAGGTGGCAGCAACAGTGCTGTTGCACTTCTCGGGTAGTGGGGGGCAATCCACGAAATGCTGATGGCGCTCGTTGAAAGCGGTTCTGTCAGCGATCTCGTGAATGCCGTGTGTCAAGAGATTGCTCCGATGGGAATGCCCTGGTCATGGAGGCCGTCCCCGACGGTGCCGAACGATGGCAGGAGCCCGGCGGAGCGGATCCTTTCCCCGAGGACCCAGGAGGTGAACTGGGTGCCGTGATCGGCGTGCACTATCCCGCCTGGTTCGGGGCGCTGGTTGCGGAGGGCCATGTCCAACGCGTTGACCACAAGGGTGGCGTCCTGTCGGGAGTCGATCGACCAGCCCACGATCTTGCGGCTGAACGCGTCCAGGACCGCCGCGCAGTACACCCACCCTTCCCTGGTGCGGTGTTGCGTGATGTCGGAGACCCACAGCTCGTTGGGACGCAGCCGATGGAACTTGCGGTTGACCAGGTCCTCGGCAGTGACGACACCCCGCAGGCGCTTGATCCGCACCGGTCCGGGCAGTCCGTAGATCCCGGCCTGTGTCATCAGCACCGACACGGTCCTCGAGCACACCTGGATGCTCATGCCCATGCCCAGGGTGAGCTCGGCATGTATGCGGCGGTAGCCGTAGGTGCCGCGTGACGCGACGTGGACCTCGCGGATCAGCCCGGTCAGCCACTCCCGTCGCAGCTGCCGCGCTGTGGTGGGGGTGCGTTTGTGCTTGTAGTAGTTCTGCCGGGCGACCCCGAGGATCCGGCAGCATCGATCGACCGGTGCCCCGGCATCGACGAGACGGTCGATCACCGGGTAGAGCCTCTTGGGGCCGGCTTGTCCTCGCCGAGGAACTTGGCGGCCTTGCGGACGATCTCAAGCTCGGCTTCCAGCTCGCGGATCCGTCGCCGCGCTGCACGCAGCTCTGCGGACTCCTCCGAGACCATGCCAGGGCGCCGTCCGTTGCCGATGTCGTCCTGGCGCAACCACTTCGACAACGTGACCGGATGGATGCCGAGGTCAACGGCGGTCTGCTTCTGTTCTTTTCCTGCCCGCACCAACACGATGGCGCGGGCGCGGAACTCAGCGGGGCAGGCGCTGGGCATGTCCGGCAGCCTTTCGTGAAGGCCGTCAGTTAGCCACCAGAAATGGAACCTGAGAGGTGGGGCAGGTCAAGATGTCACCCAAACCTGCAGCAGATCCGGACGGCGCAGGCCCGCTATCTATTGGGGTTTGCTTGCCGCTAGGTCGTTGAGCACAGCGTTGACCGTCGACCAGCACAGATCGGCTGTGTCGAAGTCTGCGCTGTGCTTGGCTCGCTTCTCCGCAAGAGGATGGACCAGGTTGCGGTAGGTCCGCAGCAACTCCGAGGCCATCTTCGCGTCCTGGTCGATCCACCCATTGGTGTGGGCGTGCTGAACAAGATCCTGCAACCCTGCAGCGCGTAGTGGCTTGGGGAACGGGACGTCTGCTCGCCTGGCTTCGGCTGCGTGGACCAGGACGCCTTCGAGGAGGCTGCCGAGCATGATGACCGCGGAAGTGTAGGCGCCGTGTTCTTGGCAAATGCGTGCTTCATCGAGGCGTAGTTGAACGGCGCGAGCCAGGTCCGGGTCGGTGACGATGTCGGTGATGGCTACTTTGAGTTCCACTCGCTGGGGGCGTGGCGGGTTGTCGGGGTCGTACTCAACGAGGACGGGCTGGCCGTTGCGGTAGTCGATGCGGCGGCCTTCCAGGGCTAGGACTTCCTGGAGGCGTTCGATGACGGGGCCGTACTCGCTAGGCTGCTGCTGGTACTCCCGTCGGTCGGCCAGGCGCAGGACAACGCGTTCGACTTCTCCGGTGTCGTCCTCCTTCCGTTCGCGCAGGAGGTCCAGGATCCAGCGCTGGCGCGGACTGCCGTCATGATCGGGGACGTCTTCCAAGCCAGCCCGCCGGAGGAAGAGCGCCAGCTCCCAGCCACGTCGTCGTTTCATGCCGGGCTCATCGCCGCAGATCATGGCGGCGAGTTCGTCGAGTGTGCTGTCGTCGAAGTTCTCCATGTCAGGCTGCCTTGCTGTCGTCGTCCGGTTCGCCGTCGTAGGGGTCCATGTCTTCGTCGTCGGGCTCGGCTTCGGCCAGTCCGGCCGGAGTCCATGGCGCGTGAGGTTCGGTGTCCTCCCTGGATGTCCCGGGCGTGGCACGCGGGTGGATGCCGAGGTCGGTCAGGCGTTTCCACAGGGGGGCCAGGGCTTCTTCCGGTGAGAGCGCGAAGGCGCTGCTGCGTACGCGCCAGAATGTCCAGCCGGCACGTCGCAGTTCCCGTTCCCGCTCGGCGTCGTCGTGGATCTGCTGCCTGTCGGAGTGGTAGGGGCTTCCGTCGCATTCGACGGCGAGGCGCCCGTGGTCTCCGGTGACGACGAGGTCGATGAATTTGCCGTTGACTTCCCACTGCGGCACGACGTCGTAGCCGCGTTCCTTGATGCGCAGGAAGACGCGCTGTTCGAAGAGTGACTGGAAGGGCGCACAGAGTTGGTCTGGGCTGACGTTGGCCGGTTGGTGGGCGTGGCTGTAGGGCGGGGGCGGGCTTTGCATGTAGGTGAGCAGGGAGTGTCGCAGGTCCTTGCTGCTGAGCTGGTCGGTGGTCATGGAGTGGAAGAGCCACATCTGGTCACGGGCTCGGCTGGCTGCGACGTTGAAGCGTCGCTCGTGTTGGCGGCCGGTCGCGGCAATGACGTTGCGGCCGTCAACGACCATCGACAGCAGGATGACGTCGCGTTGGTCGCCTTGGAATTCTTCGGGGGTCCCGATCTGGATGTTGTGGCGTTCACGGGCGGGCATGTCGATGCGCTGGTCAACGAGGTCCTGGACGAGCCGCGTCTGATCGCCTTGGCGCAGGATGATGACGCCCATGGTGCGGTCGGCGTAGGCCGGGTCCTGGGTGAGGCGGTGGAGTTGGTCAACGACAGCCTCTGCTTCTGGCCGGTTGATCAGCTTGTCCCTGCGCCCTTCGCAGTGGCCCTCGGGAACGTGGACCACCTTCAGTGGGGGAAGCCGGTCCGAGCCGTGCTGACGTAGCAGGATGAGCTGGTTGTCGGGATAGAACTGCATCGAGGACCACTTGATGATCTCGGGCATGCAGCGGAAGTGCTCGGTGAGGCGGATCACCTCGGTGAAGCGAGATGACAGCAGTTCATAGAGGTTGGACTTGGGGTCGAAGCCTTCGCGCTGCCAGGGTTCGAGCGCGGCCATGCGTTCGTCAAAGATCTGGGTGATCCGGTCGTGCTTGCTGCCGGTGTAGGCGGGCGCGCACTGGCGGTCGTCTCCGACGACGATGATCCGCGGGGCGAGCCAGAGCAACAGCAGGCCGTTCAGACCGACCTGGCTTGCTTCGTCGACGATCACCACATCGAAGGAGTCCGGTTCCGGGCTGATCGTTTCAGCTACCTGCCTCAGCGGCATGACCCATGCCGGTACCGCGCCCTGAGCTGTCTGCATGGCTGAACGCGCGTGGCGTTGATGGCGTTTGCCGTACTCCGTTGTTCCTTGACCGGCGTTGGCGATAGCGGTGGCGTAGGCGGCCAGGGCCTGCTTGTGCTTCGTGGTCATCCGCCTTACACAGTGCAGGGCCGCACGGTCACAGACAAGCTGCTCCACCAGATCGTGGAGTCGGGCTTCGACCTGTGCCAGCTCCCCTTCCAACTGCTCCTCTCGCCCGGGAAGCAGATACGTGTCGAGGAAGTCCTGCGCTTGCCGCCATGCCCACGCCTGTGGCAATGCGGTGAACCGGGCGCGCCAGTGCACCCCGAGGGGTTCGGCAGCAAATGCCTGTGCCAGCTCTGGATGGGCTTCGCTGAGGCGCTGGAAGAGTTTGCCGGTCTCGCGCCGGTCCGCCTCGCGCTGGAATGCCGCAGCCAATGCGTCCATTGCGAGTGCGTAGGCCTGCGCGTCGCGCGCAGCTGCCGCATCAGCCGCATGCTGGAGTTCCTCAACAGCGTGTGGCTGTGGCTGAGGAAGGCCGGCAAGGAGCTCGTCGAGCTGCCGGGCTGCCTTCCTGACCTGCGACAGCTGCCGGGCCCGTACCGTGGCGTGGCGGATGTCCTGCCATTGTTCAGAGGTGGTGACCGATGCCGGGATGCCGTTAGCCAGCAGGGTTGTGTGGACTTGGCGGATTACTTCGACGCACGTGTCGACGGCCTGCAAGACAGCTGCTCTGTCGAGGAGTTCGGCTACCAGCAACTCGGCCGTGCCTTGTCCGACGGTCGATCCGACGCCTGCCCATCGCCCGCGCAGGGTAAGGGCGTGGGCGCGCATCTCCAGATGGCGAACCACCGCAGTGATCTGCTCTCGGCCGTTGGGAGCCATGCCTTCCACACGGCACTGTTCCAGCAGGACACGGGCTTGTTTGAGAACGGCCGGCCGGGGCCAGTGCTTGTTCAACTGCCCGCCCTTCAGGACGTACTGCTCCACGTTGCGGCCGCTGATCAGGAGCTCTTTCTCCTCGCTTTCGGAAAGCTGCGGTATTTCCACCTCGGGGAAGGAGGCTGCCGCTATCTCCTGCTGTGTCTGCTGGGCACGCAGTGAGGCGTTTCGGATGCTGTCCCACATTTGCTGCCATCGGCATGCGATGCCGTCCTGAAGTGCACGGGTGGACCACGTCTCTTCGTGCCATGACGCAGGATCCGCGGACAGACCCACACTCTGCAGAGCGTGCTGGGCTTGGTCGAGCAGCGTTTCCAGGACCGTGAGTTCCGCGTCGCCGTGGTCAGCCAGCGTCTGGGCCAATGGCGTGACGGGCTCGGGCCCAAGGGCTTCCTCGGCTGCTTCCAGCTCGCTGATGCGGCCGGCGACATCCGTGGGGTTCGGCAGAGTGGCGGGATCGGGGCAGTGGTGGATGTGCGTGTCGAGGATTCCCGGGCCATGCATGGTGACCAGCAGCCAGAGCCGCTGAGCCTCATCCGTGGTCAACGGCGGCAGTTGCTCCGGCTGGGCGGGCAGGGGTGGCAGCCACTGGTATTCAGCTGTGCCGTGCTCGACTGCCTGCACGATCTCGTCGAGTCGGCCACGGTATCCCGGCGCGATCTCGGGGTGCTCGTACCACTCGACTTCTCGCACCGCCCGCAGGCGCTCACGCAGCTTGGCCTGTTCAGCCATGAGCTGGTGCCGCTGGGTCTGCTGGGCCTCGATGCGCTGCTGAAGCCGCTCGGGATTCGTGGTGGCGCTCAGGTGGGCCAGAGCTCCGAGCGACTGGCGCAGGTCGCTGCTGCCGCCCTGCCAATGGTCACGCTGGATGACGCACATGCTGCGCAGCCTGGCGGGCAGCTGGTCTCGCAGCACCTTCAACGCCTGGCCCTTTTCGCTGGTGACCAGGACTCGCTTCCCGTCCGCGAGGAGCGCTGCGATGAGGTTGCTGATCGTGTGGGTCTTTCCGGTCCCCGGCGGTCCCTGGACCACCACACTGGTGTCGTGCTGCAGTCTGTCCAGGACATCCAGCTGGGCAGCGTTCGTGACCATCGGGAACAACGGTTCCGGGCCCAGTGCCGGAGGGACGGAGCCGCTCCTGCTCCGCCAGGCCATACGCTCTGCCGGTTCAAGGTCGTACAGCAGCTGAGCCAATCCCAAGGGAGCTTGAGTTCCTGGGCGTTTCAAGGCTCGGGCGATGCCTTCGAAGAAGCCGAGTACCGAACGCTGGCCGTGCTCGCGCAGGATGAGCGCCGGCGCGTGATGCAGTGAGCGCGCCTGCGGATCTGCGGTGAAGTCGCGATGCTCCCTGCCCGGGTCGAACGGAAGCGTTCGTTCGACTCCGAAGGCTCGCTGTGACCAGGAGCGCAAGGCTTCCTTCGCCCGGTCCGACAGCGGGTGGAAGGCGACGTCATCGACATCGGAGCGCACGACCCCCAGCAGCTCCGAGGTGTAGCCATCGGACTCGCTGAGGAACTCCGTGTCTTCCAGACGGCCGGACTGCCCCGGCACCAGGGACACCGTTATGTTGACCGAATTCGAGTCAACCGTGAGGGTAACGGGGGCAGTGACGATGTGCCTGCGCACCCGAGCCGAAGCTCGCTCGGCCCCCATCTGCAAGAGCCCTACTGCCAGGACGACCTCAAACGTGTCACCGTCCTGCTGGATCTTCTTGGCCATCCGGTACAGCTGCTGATGCAGACGGCGCTGCGGCTCGGCCGCCAGCTCCTCCTGCGCCCACCGCCTCCATCGGCCGGCCCAGGCCTCGTAGGTCTTGCGTAGCTCCGCAGTACCGATCTCCAGCGCCTTGGGATTCTCGCCCTGGTCAGCAGGCACTTCCGCCTGTTCGTCGTCGATTGACGTGCCGTCAATCAGCTCGGGAGCCTCCGCAGCAGCGGTGGCAGCGGCCTCGACCGACACGCGGCCGTGGAGGATCGCGGGCAACCGTGGTGCTTCAAGTGGCGGACGGTGCTTGACCACCATGATCCGAGAGTCGGCATCCTGAGAGCGGCGGACGAGCCCTTCGGGCACATCCGCGAACCACACCACCTCTGAATACTTGGCACAGTTCCTGACGGGCCGGTAGGCACCTCGCACCAGCTCCTGCAGACAGTCGACCAACACACGAGTATCGCGAATGGCCTTGGGATCACTGCCATCGCGTACCGCTGGGCGGGCCATCACATCCCCCAAACGCCTGCCACCCTGGCAAGCCTTCCAGAGTCCATGGCCGCCACAAGTCAGGCAATACGGCAGACCCCAGCTGAGGCCATTTCCGGACACACAGCGCCATCCTGCTCACCCGACTCGGCCACCCGATGGACCCGTTCGACGGGCGACCGGCAGCACTGCACACGGGCACTCAGCACCGATCACACGTCAGCAGAGGTAGTCGACGCGGGTGACCCGGACCCGCGGGATCGATCACTTCCCGTAGACCTGCTTCCAACGCGCCCGGTGACGGGAGTCCCCCTGACCGCGACCATTCACACGGCTCAACGACCACAGGTACGCCCCGTTGTTCCACAAGCCGAGATGATCGCGATGGACGGCGAGAATGCCATGCTCCACCGCGAACCTTTCCGAGGGGCGGCTGAACCGTGTGGTCGTCACGAACACCGCCACGTCGGCCCGGAAGTGCACCTTCGCTCCCAGCAGGTCACGTAACTCACGGCTGGCGATGGTACTGCTGGGGGCATACCGCTTGCATTGGATCACCATCGTCCGGCCGTCAGGAAGCCGACCGACGACATCAGCACCGTTGTCGTGCGCACCGCCCACCCGCCGGACCCCCGTGCACCCGTCACGGCGGCACAGCGCGGCAACCAGCTCCTCGAACTCCGTCCCGGTCATCGCATCTACTTCGGCCAGGGTTCGCCGCCCCGCCGCCACCGCATCTCCCTGCCGCCAACGGCGGTCTCGGGCACGCACCATCCGGTCCGTACGCCACAGCCACCAACTCACCGCTCCAGTGCCGCCAAGGAGCGCGCCTCCTACGACGTAGGGCAGCACCGCCGACCAGAACACCACCAGCACGATCAGCATCCCGCCACTGCCGAGCACTATGGGCTTCGCCTCTGCTATCCGCCGACGACGACCAGCCGACATTCGTCCACGTCGAACAGCCATTTCGACCTCCCCCGCAGCATCCTGAACTGAGAGTCTCGACAACCCAGGGCAAGTCGGGAAGAGCGTGAGTCAGCCATGGCTGACTCAACTCGTGCCACCAACACGACACTTGATCCGTGGCGGCCCGGCGACAGCACTCAACTCGTCGTCCTGCTGGTCAGCCTCACCCGCGGGGCGTCGCGCTCGGCACGCTCGATGTCGTCGTCGTGGCCCACGCGGAGGAACCCCGCGTGCCCAGGGGTGCTCCGGCACTCCTAGCCCTCAATGCCTTCAGTGCCCTCGTCTACGGCGCCGTACGCCACTGGGCGCTCCCGCCGCGCGGCGGGCTCTGCTGCTGACCGTCTGCCTGGCACCGGGCTACGCGCTCCTGTGCCTGTTGCTCGGTCCCCCTTGATGGCCGGCCTATTGGTGCTGACCGGGCTGTTCCCCGCACCCGTGCTGACCGTCTCCTTCGTCCTGGTCGGAGAGCTCGCCCCGGCGGGCACCGTCACGGAGGCGTTCGCCTGGCTCGTCACGCTGATGACCTCGGGCATGGCGCTCGGGTCTGCCGCCGTCGGGCTCGTCCTGGAACACGGTGGTCCGAGTCGGGCGGCGGGGTGCGGCGTGGTGGGGCTTACGGTCAGCGCTCTCATGCTCCTGGCCGGGCAGTCCCGGCTGGCCGCGGACCGGCAGGCCGACGCCCCGGCTTCGGCTGTCTCCACGGCATGACGTGTACCGGGACGCGCTGTCGCGGCGGCCGCATCCAGTCGTGATCTTGGGAGTGGGACGGCAGAGAGAGGGGTGACCGGGGACCGTGGCGCCGCTGACGACGGTGCGGCTCCGGGTCGTCCGTGAACCGCGCCCCACAGGCGTAGGGCTCTGACCTGCCCGGACAAGCACGACTGTCCGTTTGGGTAGTGGACGCCCGCTTCGTCGCGCGGGGAGGGGACGCAAGCACATACGCAGGCGGCGGCCGATGCCTGTCGTACGGTCTCGGAACCGGAGCATGCCGCAGCTGACCGGACAACCTCCAAACCCTCTTCCAGCCCCTCCGCGGCTGAAAACCGTTCGGCCCGGCACCGGCATCCGACCCGTCCATGGCTTCAAGGAGATCGACCCGCCCCGTCATCCACCACGGAATCGCGACGACGTCACGCACGGGACAACCAACCTCGTCACGGAGACCCTCGACCGGCGTCGGCGAGGGCGGCATCCACCAACGTCTCTGCGATGGATCGCGCGTACGCCATGACATGACGATTGTTCAGCGCGAGGCCACGCGCGGCCGCACCGTCGAAGAGCAGTGCCAGTTGCTCACCGAGGGTTTCCGGGTCGGCGACCCCGGCCTGCCGCGCGATGTCGGCGAGGCGGCGGGCACACCTCTTCTTCTTCGCGGCGGCCAGCTCGTGGGCGGGATGGCCGGGGTCCGGCACTTCGACGCTGACGTTCAAGAACGGGCATCCCCGGAACGGGGCCATGGTCTCCGCTGGTTTCCAGTCGAAGACGGCCAGAAGCTGCTCCCGCGGGCTCGCCGCCGCCAGTGTGGGCTGCTCGGGGGCGACGGGCTGGGGGGCGTCGTCCAACGACCGCAGATACGCCACGACGAGCTCGTCCTTGCTGCGGAAGTGCTGGTAGAGCGTGCGTTTGGACACTTCGGCGACGGTCGACAGCTGCTCGATCCCGGTCGCGTTGATCCCCTGTGCCGTGAACAGCTCAGTCGCCGCTCGGAGGATTCGCTCCCGGGCACCGCGGCCTTGACGTCGGCGTACAGCGGTGGGTTCGTTCACGCCCTCAAGGATACCGATCGTTTTACATGGGCGATCGCGGCAGCTATGGTGAAGCATCAAGTACACCGATCGTCTTACTTAGCGACACCTGCCACGTCCGGCATCACGCCGCACGCGGATCGGCGCATCGGCTGCACCGCGCCCGGCGGCCCCCGATGGCCTCGGCCGGGCCGCCGTCCCGCCTGGCGCCTCACCCACCACCGCTCATCTCGACCTCGACGGGTCATCAGCACGAAGGAGATCTGATGCGTTACACGACCTTCGGACGACGGACAGGACTGCGCGTATCCGAGTACGCACTCGGGACGGGGAACTTCGGCACCCGCTGGGGCGCCGGCGCCGAGCCGGACGAGGCACGCCAGATTTTCGACGGGTTCGCCGAGGCCGGCGGCACGTTTCTCGACACGGCGGACAGCTACCAGTTCGGCGAGTCGGAGGAGCTGGTGGGGAAGTTCGTCGCCGCCGACCGTGACCACTTCGTCCTGGCCACCAAGTTCACCAACGGGGCCGCCCCGCAACCGGGCATCTCCCGGACGGGCAACAGCCGCAAGAACATGGTCGCGTCACTGGAGGCGAGCCTGAGGCGCCTCGGGACGGACTACGTCGACCTGTACTGGGTCCACTTCCCCGACGACCTCACCCCCATGGAGGAGATCCTGCGGGGACTGGACGACCTCGTCACGTCCGGCAAGATCCTCCACGTCGCTCTCTCCAACTTCCCCGCATGGCGGGTCTCCCGCGCTGTCACCCTCGCCGACCTGAAGAACTGGGCACCGGTCACGGGCATCCAGGTCGAGTACAGCCTCGTCGAGCGGACCGCCGACCGTGAGCTGCTGCCGATGGCCGAGAGCCTGGGACTCGGCGCCGCCCTGTGGTCCCCGCTCGGCGGCGGACTGCTCACCGGCAAGTACCGCCGCAGCGCCGAAGGGCGGCTGACCGACCTCAAGGCGGTCATCCACACCGAGAGCACCGAACAGAAGACCGCCGTGGTCGACGCCGTTCTGGCCGTCGCCGAGGAGACCGGCGCGACCCCCGCCCAGGTGTCGGTGTCGTGGCTCCGCGAGCGTGCCGCCCAGGCGTCCGTCTCATACGTGCCGATCATCGGCCCGCGGAACCCCGCCCAGCTGGACGAGTACCTGGCCGCCTTGGACGTCCGGCTCACACCGAAGCAGTTCGCACACCTGTCCGAGGTCAGCGCGATCCCCCTCGGGGTACCCCACGAAGCCGCCGCCGGCGCCCGGGACGCCGTCCAGGGAGGCGACGCCCGCCGCGTGACCCCGCCGGCCACACCGGTGGCCTGATACCCGAGGGCACTCCTCGGCCCCGAGGGCACTCCTCGGAGCAACGGTCCGCCGCTCGCCCCGTCGGACCGCTCTCCGCCCGCCCCGGGCCGACGGCGGCCGAGCAGGGCACACCCGCACACTTCCCCCCTCGGCCCCGGCACCTACCACCTATTGCGCTCCCCCAATAACGAAGTTATGTTACGGGCCATGAAACAAGACCTGGCAGGCCGAAGGCTGGTCGTCACGGGAGCCGCGCGCGGGATCGGGGCCGAGGTGGCACGGGTCGCCGCCGCCCGCGGCGCCCGACTGGCCCTCCTCGGACTCGAACCCGATCGATTGCGCGAGCTCGCCCACACCCTGGGCCCTGACGCGTCCTGGCGGACGGCCGACGTACGCGACGGGGCCGCCCTGAAGTCGGCGATCGACGACTGTGCGCAGACCATGGGCGGCATCGACATCATCGTCGCCAACGCGGGGGTCGCGGCCTACGGGACCGTACGGCAGACGGACGACGCGTCGTTCGAGCGGGTTCTGGACATCAACCTCAACGGTGTCTTCCGGACCCTGAAGTACGCGACGCCCCACCTGGAGCGCAGCCGCGGCCATGCGATGGTCGTGTCCTCCGCGCTGGCCTTCATGCCGCTGGCCTCGATGGCCGCTTACGGCGCGAGTAAGGCCGGGGTGGAGATGCTGGCCCTGGCCTACCGCCAGGAGGTGGCCCATCTCGGCGTCACGGTCGGTCTGGTGCACCCCTCCTGGATCGACACGGACATCGTCCGGGGCGCCGAGGGCGACCTCCCCTCCTTCCAGGACCTGCGCAGACGGCTGCCGTACCCGGGCAACGTCACCACGAGCGTCCACCAGGCAGCCGCGGCGATCGTCGACGGAGTCGTCCGCCGGCGCAGCAGGGTGTACGTGCCACGTGCGATCGCCGCGGCCAACTGGGCGAAGGCAGCCGTCAATTCACCACTCGCATGGCCCTGGGCGCGGCGTTTCGCGGCCCGAGCCGTGCCCACCCTCGAACGCGAGGTGGAGGCACTGGGCCGGCATGACCAGCTGGTACCTGGCGTCGACAGCCCCACCAGGAGTACCGGACCTTCCCGGCCGGGCACTTGAGACGCATAGCGGACTGATCCTCCGTCAACTCCCTGCCATCGAGCCGAAAGAACGCAGTCCTTCCTCGTGCGAGGCCAGCGCGCGCTCCCGTTCGTCACCCAGCCCTACGGCGAAACCCACGCCCATCGGCAGCAGTACCTGCACCACCGGGTCCTCGAACTCGGTGAAGTGCTCGGCCAATTCGAGGGTGATGTAGCCGTGGACGTAACTCCAGAGCTGGGCCGTCACGACGTCGGGGTCCTGCTGCGCCACCCGGCCGGAACCCACGAGCCGTGCGCACGCTTCGGTGACGACCGCGTAGGCCTTGCGGAAGGCCGGCGAGCGTCCGCTGAACCGGAGGTCGGCATCCGACAGCGGTCGGTAGGTGGCACGAGTGGACAGCCCGAACATCAGGTCGTACAGGTGAGGGTTCTCACCGGCGACCCGTCGGCAGGTCAACGCCATGACAAAGAGATCCGCGACGGCATCGTCGGTCACCGGCACCTGGGAGAAAGCCTTGCCGAGCTCCTCGAACCCGTGATCCGCAACGGCCCGGACGAGCTCGGGGATGCCCCCGAAGTGGCTGTAGACCACCATCGTCGACAGGCCGCTGGCGGCCGCCACCGTACGCGCCTTGATGGCCGAAGGCCCCTGCTCGGCCAGGAGGCCGATCGTGGCGCTGATGAGCCGTTGCGGCACCCCCGGGGGCGCCGACGCTCTTGACGCGTCTCCCATGTATCCACCCGCCTCCGCAACCGACCTCTCACCGGAGGCGTAACGCCGACCGGAGTGACGGTTGCCACACACAAAATAACTTGGTTATACGAGTTCTCCACGCCAGGATACACATCACGAGTTGCACGGCGTCGCGAGCACTGCAGCAGCCCTCGGGGCGCTCATCACAGCAGGCCCGGGCCTCACGCACCAAAGCCGACGCAGGTCACGGGACCGCTCACGGTCGTATCCCCGCCGAACCGGCGCCCCACAGCGGCAGGCGGGTCGAGGCACCTCCGCGGCGATCCCCGCCCGCCTGGGCACACGCCGTTCCCTTCGTACCGCCCTCCCCTCACCACGGATTCAGCACGGGAGCAGATTCCATGAGAAAACCCGAAAAGGGCCATCTTGAGATCCAGGACGACGGAGCCGTCCTGACCGTCCGGGTCGACGGCGGGCCGCACGGCGTGTTCGGCCCCGACATCGCCGACCGGCTCAAGGAGCTGGTGGACCGGGTCGACCGCGATCCCGGCGTCCGTGCCGTCGTGTTCACGGGCGCGCACCCAGAGCGGTTCGTGAGCCACGCCGAGGTCCGGTGGCTTCAGGAGGAGGGCGCCGCGAGCCCTACCGTAGGCCGACGCGGTGCCGCCGCCGTCGTTCGTGTGGCGAAGGGTGTGGACCGGGCCCGGGTCCTGGAGCCTGTGGCGCGCAGGACCCCGTTGCGGGGAGCACTCCAGTTGGAAGCCCTGCACACGACCTTCCTCAAGATGAACGCCAGCGGGGTGCTCTTCGTCGCCGCCCTCAACGGCTCGGCTCTGGGCCTCGGTGCGGAGTTCGCCTGGGCGTGCGATCTGCGGGTGATGGCCGACGGAGAGTTCTTCATCGGCCAGCCGGAGATCCTTCTCGGCATCATTCCGGGCGGTGGCGGCACCCAGCGGCTGACCCGCCTGATCGGCACCCACCGGTCTCTCGTCGCGATCCTCGAAGGCAAACCGTTCACCCCTGCTCAGGCTCTCGCCAACGGGGCGGTGGACGAGGTCGTTCCGCAGGGCGAGGTGGTCACGCGGGCGGTCGAACTCGCCCGGCACTTCGGCGCCCGGCCGAAGGGTTCGGTCGCCGCCGCCAAGAGGTCGGTGTACTTCGGCGGCTCGATGTCCCTGGCGGACGGCTTGCACGTCGAACGCACCGAGTTCTTCACCAGAGTTCTGTCGCGGGAGGGCCAGGAGTTGATGCTCGACTACATGGACACGACGGACGCGACGGGGGAGCTTCCGCTGTACCGGCCGGACACCTACGCCGAGGCGCTCACGTCCGGCACCGTGCCCGGGCCCCGCTCGACGACCGACCGGAAGGTGAGCCGGCCATGACCACGCGGCTTCCCTTCGTCCGTCACGACGTCTCGTTCCCCTCCGGTGACAGCTCCTGCGCCGGATGGCTCTACCTCCCCTCCGGCGTCGCCTCGCCGCCGGTCGTCATCCTCGGCCACGGCCTCGGTGCCACCCGTGACATGCGCCTGGACGCCTTCGCCGAGCGTTTCGCCCAGGCGGGCATCGCCGCCCTGGCCTTCACCTACCGGCACTTCGGCGACAGCGGCGGCCACCCTCGCCAGTTGCTGTCGATCAAGCGCCAGCTCACCGACTGGGATTCCGCCCTCGACTGGGTCAAGGCCCGCCGTGACGTGGACCGTTCACGCATCGCGGTGTGGGGCAGCTCGTTCGGCGGGGGGCATGCCATCACCGTGGCCTCGCGTCATCCCGAACTGTGCGCGGCCGTGGCCCAGTGTCCGTTCACCGACGGTCTGGCCTCGGCGCTCGCCCTCGGCCCGGTGGCCTCACTGAGGATGACGCCCGTACTCGCCCGGGATCTGGCGGCCAGGATACGCGGCAAGGCACCGGTGATGGTCCCCATCGCCGCCTCCCCCGGTTCGCCCGCGTTGATGAACGCCGCGGACGCGCTGCCCGGTTACCAGGCGCTCGTGCCGAAGGGGAAGACGTTCCGCAACGAGGTCGCGGCGCGGGTCATCCCGACCATCGCCGCCTACCGGCCCGGCCGAGCGGCGAAGAAGGTCGTCATGCCGATCCTCTTCTGCGTCAGCGACACGGACTCCGTCACGCCTCCCGCACAGACACTCCGGTACGCGCGGACCGCACCCCACGGCGAGGTCAAGCGGTACGCCGCGGGCCACTTCGACTTCTACACCGGCGAGACCTTCGAAGCCCTGGCGCGCGACCAGGTGGAGTTCCTGACCCGGCACCTCGCTCCGCTGCCCGCCTCTTCGGCCTCCTGACCGGCTCGCCCACCGAAACAGGTACGCACGCCATGAAATTCGCTTCACTGCCCGATCGCCGCGCCGCCCTGGACCCGGACGGTCCCGCGGTCTCGGACGGGCTCCAGGCGCTTACCAACGCCCAACTGCTGAACCGTGTCCGCGCGGCGGCGCACCACCTTCGAGACCTCGGCATCGGTCCCGGTGACGTCGTCGCCCTCAAACTGACCAACCGCGTGGAATTCGTCCTGCTGCTGTTCGCGGCCTGGCGGCTCGGCGCCACCGTCACCCCGGTCAATCCGAGCATGACCGACGGCGAGGTCGCCCGGCAGCTCGTCGACTCCGGCGCACGCCTGCTGGTGGTCGAGGACGGCACGGAAGCCGTGGCCGGCCTCGTCACGCTCGCCGTCGGAGGCCTGCGCGAACAGGCTCCGGGGTGGGACGAGGCGCCGCAGCCGGACCCGTCCGCTCTGGCCCTGCTCATCTACACCAGCGGTACGACCGGGGTGCCCAAGGGGGTGATGCTCGACCACGCGAACATCGACGCCATGGTGGAGATGGGGCGCCTGGCCCTGGAGTTGGGGCCGAGCGACCGCTGCCTGCTGATCCTGCCGCTCTTCCACGTCAACGGCATCATCGTCAGCGTCCTGACGCCGCTGCTCGTCGGAGCCAGTGTCGTCATCGCCGGCCGGTTCGATCCCCGCACCTTCTTCGACCTCGTCGAGCGGGAGCGACCCACCTTCTTCAGTGCCGTGCCCACGATCTACGGGATGCTCGCGGCACTTCCGGACAGTGTTCAGCCGGACACGTCGTCGCTGCGGTTCGGGGTCTGCGGTGCCGCACCCGCCTCCGCCGACCTGCTGGCCCGGTTCGAGGCGCGGTACGGGTTCCCCCTCGTCGAGGGGTACGGCCTTTCCGAGGGAACCTGCGGCTCCACGATCAACCCGGTCTCGGGACCCCGACGCGCCGGAACCGTGGGGCTGCCCTTCCCCGGGCAGGAGATACGGATCGTCGACGCGGCCGGTGCCGAGGTGGCACAGGGACTGGACGGCGAGGTCATCGTGCGCGGCGCCAACGTCATGCGCGGCTACCTGGGCCGTCCCGAGGAGACGGCGCGAACCGTCATCGACGGCTGGCTGCACACGGGCGACATCGGTCATCTCGACGAGGGAGGGTACCTGACCCTGGTCGGGCGGTCGAAGGACATGATCATCCGAGGCGGGGAGAACATCTACCCCAAGGAGATCGAGGACGTGCTGACGGGAGATCGCTCCGTCCTGGAGGCCGCCGTGATCGGGGTACCGGACGAAAAATGGGGCGAAGTGGTCGTCGCGTACGTCCAGCCGCGGCCGGGCGTGACGGTCGATCCCGCGGCGCTCCAAAAGCTCTGCGCACGGCATCTCACCGGCTACAAGCGTCCCACCTCGTACATCGTGGTGGAGGCCATCCCCAAGAACGCTGTCGGCAAGATCGACAAGGTCGCGCTGCGAGCAAGCCACACCTCTGCCTCCGCCGGGGCGTGACGGCCCGGGACGGGCGGCGCCGTCGTGCAGCGCGCGGAGTCGGCTGATGTTCCTCGTCAACGCTCGCGGACGGAAGTTCCTCGCCTGAACCATTCCCGCTGAGTGCGCCGTGCGGGAACTCGCCGCGGGCACAGGCACCGTCGGCGAGTTCCCGCACGTGGCTGTCAGTCGGTCATCCGGTTGAGTTTGCGGACGCTCTTGTCAAAGGCCCGGGTGGGGACGATGCGGCGCAGCACGCTGACGCGTGCGGCCATCGAGCCGGCGGGATAGCTCAGCTTCGGTTTGGGGTCGGTCGCTGCCGCGACGACCGCCTTGGCGATGACAGTGGGATCATCGCCGCTCCGCATCTGTTCCTCCACCACCTCGTCGAAGACGGCTCGTCGGCGCGCGTACAGCGACAGAGGGGTGTCCGCGTGCAGCATATTCATGTCGAACGGGGTGTTAACGGGGCCTGGCTGGACGCGCAGCACCCGAACGCCGTACTCGCGGACCTCATGGTCCAAGGACTCGGAGTAGCCCTCGACCGCGTGCTTGGAGGCGACGTAAACAGCCATGAAGGGGTTGGGGACGAACCCACCCACGGAGGAGATGTTGACGATGCGTCCGTAACCCCGGCCACGCATGTATGGCAGGACGGCTTTGGTCATGCGCATGAGGCCGAAGACGTTCACATCGAAGACGCTCTGCGCCTGGGCGACGGAGACCTCCTCGGCAGCACCGTTGGTCCCGATCCCGGCGTTGTTGACCAGGACGTCGATACGCCCGAACTCCTCGATCACCTGCTGGACGACACTGTTGACCGAGTCGTCGCTGGTCACGTCGAGTCCGAGGAGCGTCACACCGCCGCGAGCCGGGCTTCCCGACGCCTTCCGACTCGTCCCGATCGCGTCGAACCCCGCCTCGGCGAGCGCGTGCACCGTCGCCTTGCCGATTCCCGAGGAGGCGCCCGTCACGAGCGCCACCTGCCGATCCGCTGCCATGAGTAGCTCCTGAACCTTTTAGGTTATGAACATAATATAATGACCTCGACCCGGGACCCCGTCGACGGCAATCGACGGCACCCCAGCACTGGCTGCGGCCGACATCCCGCATCGCCGCGTACAAGCACCCACGGCCACCGACTTCGCGCTCATCCCGCGCCCGCGGCACTGGCGGTGGCGCCGGGCAGCAGGAGGATGACGATGAGGGGCGTGACCTTCTCCGGCTCCACGAACCGGCGCGCCCTGGTGCCGAGAGCCCCGGGAGCCCGCCCAATGAAGATGAAGGTGAGGATCTTCATGCCGCCGAGGAGTTCACGCAGTTCGCGGGCCCGGAATGTCCGGTCGAGGTGCCGACTGAAGGCGTTCACGATCCGCCACTGCGGCTACTCCTGGCACCCTGCACCTGCCCGGCGCGACGACGAGGCCGGAGCCCCGCCCTGGAACACCCCGGACGGCCGTGGCGGCATGGCCAACCACCACGGCCCGCAGGAGTGGCACGTGCGCCCTTGACGCTACTCGTCGATGAACTGGGCAGCGTGCTTCAGGAACCGCTCGGGATACTGGAACTGCGCTCCGTGCCCGGCATCGGGGTAGATGATCAGCTGGGCATTGGGGATGTTCTGGGCGAGGTGCCAGGAATGAATCGTGGGGATCATCACGTCGTCCTCGCCGTTGAGGACCAGCGTCGGCTGGGTGATCGCGTTCAGGTAGACGAAGGGCGTCTCGCCCGGCCGCAGCGGCGAGTAGGCAACGGCCGCTTCCACCTGAGCCATCATCAATTCGGGCGAGCTCGGCGGATCCTGGTCGACCCGCTGGTGACGCCGCTCCCAGAAGGCCCTGCCCGCTTCCTGCGCCGCCTCCGAGCGGCCGAAGAACAGGTAGAGGAAGTCCTCCAGGGTCGGGACCGGATGCGTCGCTACCTCCGCGAACGCCTTGGGGTCGGCGGCCGCCTCCCCGCCCCGCAGGCCGGTGCCGATCAGCAGAAGCTTGCGCACCAGCTCGGGATGGCGCAGTGCGACCTCCTGAGCCTGCATACCTCCGATCGAAAAGCCGAGCAGGTCGACCTTCTCCAGCCCCAGCGCCCGGATGACCGCGGCGATGTCGTCGGCCATGTCCTCGATCCGGTTGCGTGGCGTGCCGGACGACGAGGCGAGGCCGCGACCGTTGAACAGGATGACCTCACGGCCCTCTGCCAAGCCGTCGGTGATCAGCGGATCCCAGTGGTCCAGGCCCCCGCGGAAGTGCTGGACGAAGAAGAGCGGAACACCGGAGGGCTTCCCCCAGCGCCGGTAGGCCAACCGGTCTCCGTCGACCTCGATGTACTGAGTCGGGGCGGTCACATGCGTGTCACTCACTGCCGCGCCTTTCTGTAGTCGGTGAGCCTTACAATGATGGTCGTAATTTAAAAAGTCAACCGCTTAGATGTCGATCGACATCTAAGTATGATGAACAGCCGAGCACCGGCAGGAGGGACGGGCCGAACATGCGGGTCACCAAGGCACAGGCCGAGCAGAACCGCGCGCACATCGTCGCGACAGCCGCCCGGCTGTTTCGTGAGCGCGGCTACGACGGTGTCGGCGTGGCGGAACTCATGGCAGAGGCCGGGTTCACCCATGGCGGGTTCTACAAGCACTTCCACTCCAAGACCGACCTGATGGCCGAGGCATCCGCGAACGGACTCTCACGGACCGCGTCACTGACAGAAGCCCTTGACGTCGCCGAGTTCGTCGACTCCTACGTCTCTCGGGAACACCGCGACGGGCGCGGCGAGGGCTGCACCATCACGGCCCTCAGCGGCGACGCCGCACGTCAACCCGATGGCATCAAGACGGAGTTCACAGTCGGCATAGAGAGCCTGATGACGGCCCTTCAGGCCGGAGGCGACGCGTCGCCGGACACGGACCAGCGAACAACCCGCGCCACGCTGATCAACGTGCTGGCCCACTCGGTCGGCGCAATCATGCTGTCACGGGCATGTTCGGACGACTCTCCGTTGACGGACGAGATCCTCGACGTCTGCCGTGGGGCAATCCTCGCGTCACTGGCCCACGGAGACGGCGGCCGGTCAGCGACAGAGGACCCGATGAGTTGATCTTGAGGTCTCGCTTCGCCACATGAGCTGTATTCCGTTTCAGATCACGGCCGAGCCGTGACCGTACCGCTCTCCTCGGGTGTGCCGACGGCACGCAGACAACGGGCCGGAACCGCCCCGCTCCGGAGATGCCCGTTGGCGAACGCCGCCACCGAGGGGCCCGACCTCGAGCACCCCGCCCGCCGGCTCGCCGCGACACACAGGACGGAGTCCGCCGGCCGCCTCACGGACATCACCTCCGCCGGCACAACACTCGCGATCGATTCACACACCTGCGCCCCGAGTACGTGAACGACACTGCTTGACGTGCACCAGGGGCAAAGCATTACGGTCATCATATGAATATTCGAGCACTGGTATTCGATGTGTTCGGCACTGTCGTGGACTGGCGCTCGGGCGTCGCACGTGACATCCGTCGGCTGGTTTCCGACGTGGACGCCGAGGCGTTCGCCGATGCATGGCGCAGCCAGTACCTCCCATCGCTGGACCGGGTGCGGCGTGGCGAGCTGCCCTGGACGAACCTCGACGAGTTGCACCGGGCGTCACTCGACGAACTGCTTGCCGAATACGGGGTGCCGGATACGCCCGAGGGCGTGCGCGCCGAGCTCGTGCTGGCCTGGCACCGGCTGGACCCCTGGCCGGACTCGGTGCCTGGCCTGGAGCGGCTGAAGAAGCGGTTCGTCATCGCGTCCCTGTCCAACGGGCACGTCGCGCTGCTCGTGAACATGGCCAAGCACGCCGGGCTGCCCTGGGACACCGTGCTGTCCGCAGAGCTCTTCGGGCACTACAAGGGCGACCCCGAGGCCTATCTGGGCGCCGCGCGTCTGCTCGGCCTCCAGCCGGAGCAGGTCATGATGGCCGCCGCGCACGTCGACGACCTCGCCGCGGCCCGGGCGTGCGGTCTGCGTACCGCCTACGTACACCGTCCGCAGGAATACGGCTCGAAGGCTGTCCTGCGGCCGCCGAGCAACGACCCGAAAGCCGATGTCTCGGTGGCCTCATTGACGGAGCTGGCCGACCACCTGACCGCCTGAGCCTCCGCAGTCCGTCGGGAACGCGCCGGTCACAGCCGCCCGTTGGACGCGGGCGCACCAGCACAGCGGACGGGCCCGCCGCTCCCCGGCCGTCGCCGACCGGGGAGCGGCGGGCCCGTTCTTCGTCGCATCCGCGCTGGCCCTGAACTACGGGTGGTGTTCGGCAGCACGCCGACCGGGGCCTCCTCATCACGCCCAGGATCGATCCCGGGCTAACCGCCAGGGCCTTGCCGTGCATGTGCGGGCGACCGCTTTGCGCACCTACGAGCCACCGGCCTACGGGGTCGGGGGGCCGGCCGCTCTTCTCCAGCCAGGCCAGCACCTCGCGCGTGGTGTCGGTGGTGAAGGGCGGGTCGACGAGGACGGCGTCACGGTCGCCGCAGATCAGGGTTGTCGAGATGGGCGACCACACCATCGGCTCCCCGTCGGGAAGGTTCAGGGTGCCGCTGCTCTGCGAGATCGCGGGCGTGACGAACACCTCGTACCGCAGTGCGGTCATGTGTCTCTCCTCGTCCTTCCGCTACGGCCCTCGTGGCCGTCAGAACATCGTGTTGCCGTTCGCGGCCTTCTCCGGCACGTCCTGCGAGCCGTCCCAGTGCTCGACGATCTTCCCGTCGCGCACCCTGAACAGATCGATGACCGCTCGTCCACGCTCGCCGGGCGTGTCGACGTAGTGGCTGTGCACAGCCACCAGGTCGCCCTCCGCGATGGCCCGCTTCGGCACCACGCTCAACTGCGGGAACTTCTCGAACCAGGCACCCAGCCCGGCCCTCACACCCGTCGCGCCGTCGGAGATGTTCGGGCTGTGCTCGTGGTACTCAGGGCCGAGGTAGACGTCGACGGCGGTCAGGTCCTTGCGGACCAGGAGTTGGTCGACGTAGTCGCTGACCAGCTTCTTGTTATACGCGGTGAACCACCGCTGCCCCGGAGTCCCGCCCCCCGGCCGGCTGAGCGTGGCGAACATGTCGTTGCCATTGGCCGTGGTCTGCGGCGCCTCCTGAAGGATGTCCCAGTGTTCGGCGATCCGACCGTCCTGGAAACGGAAGATGTCGAAGACGGCGAGCCCGGGAGTGCCGGGGACCAGGACTCCCTTGGAGTGCAGGAGCACCAGGTCGCCCTCGGAGACGGCCCGCAGTTCGTCGTACGCAGCGTCCGGGAACTGCTGCCGCCAGGCGGCGCCGAAAGCCTTCATCGCATCGGGGCCGTCGGGGGCCAGCGGGTTGTGCTGGATATAGTCCGGCCGCACGTAACGGTCGATGACGGCCGTGTCGCCTCCCTCGAACGCGGCCCTGAGCACGCGGACGGCGAGCTCCGTGTTCCTGGTGCCTTCCACGGTCAGAACCATCTTGCCCGTCGTACGGCCGGTCTCACCGAGGGCGTGGGCCTTGGCCGCTTCAGCTAGCGGGAAGGTGGCCTCGATGTGGGCGCGCAGGGAACCGCTCTCGACGAGGGCGCTGATGGCCTGCATGCCCGCCTGGTCGGCCTCGACGAGGAGAGACTCGTAGCGAATGCCCCGCTCGGCGATGCTCGCCAGTTCGTCGGCGTCGACAGGTACCGGCAGGATCGAGACGAGAGTGCCCCGAGGGCGCAGGACAGCGAGGGAACGGGCCCGGGAAGCGCTGTCCAGCGAGATCGGGTCGAGGACCACGTCGATGTCCGAGAGAGCCTCGGCGAAGTCGACCGTGCGGTAGTCGACGACCTCGTCCGCGCCGAGGCCGCGCAGGAACTCGTGCTTACCGGCGCTGGCGGTGCCGATGACGTACGCGCCACGGGACTTGGCGATCTGGACGGCGAGGTGACCGACCCCACCGGCGGCCGCGTGGATGAGGACGCGCTGTCCCGGCTGGACGTCGGCGGTGTCGACGAGTGCCTGGTAGGCGGTGAGCGCGGCGAGCGGGAGGGCGCCGGCCTGGACATGGTCGATGCTGGCGGGCTTGTGGGCGAAGGCGCGGGCGGGGGCAGTCACGTACTCGGCGTGCGCGCCGACCCCGTGGGGGTACGGCAACATGCCGAACACCTCGTCGCCCGGCTTGAACTGGGTGACGCCGACACCGACGGCCTCGACCACTCCGGATACGTCCCAGCCCAGGACGAGCGGCAGACGGTCGATGGTCCTGGGCTGGGCGCGGTTCCACCAGTCGGTCGGGTTGACACCGGCGGCTCGGACGGCGACCAGGATTTCGCTCAGCCCAGGCTCGGGACGGGGAAGTTCGACTTCCTTGAGCACCTCGGGGGAACCGTGGATCTCCTGGCGGATGGCACGCATGGTGGGTGTGGTGGTATTGGCCATGCGTCCAGCGTGGCAAGGGACCGCTCTCCGAGACCATGGCATGAATGCCAACTTCCAACGGGATCACGCCAAGGTCCGGAGGACCTCCTTTCGGGCCGCCGGGCCACGGAGGCCAACGCCCGACTGCCCGGTCGGCCTGGCCCCAGACAGCGGTACGCGAGATCTCGGTGGCGGCCATGTCGACTCCCTCAACCCGTGGGTCGACGGGTTTCGGACTACACCGCTCAGAAGTACCTCGCGGGCACCGACGGCCGGAACCCGGTCTTCTGACCACCGAAGCGGTTTCCTGATCGCCACAGGGCCGGGGCGGCTGCCGCCCCGGCCCTGTGTTTTCGCGGTCCCGCCGTCAGATCTTCGTCTTCTCCCGGACCCACGCGCCGATCCGCGCGATCGCGGCGTCGGCCTCCGGAACGCGGCCGGCGCCGAAGACGTACGAGTGCTGACCGCCCGGCACCACCACGGTCGCCGTGTCGATCCCGGCGGCCTTGACCCGCGCGGCGAACTCCTCGTCCTCGCCGGCCAGCACCTCGTAGGTCCCCCATGACACCAAGGTCGGTGGGAGACCGGTCAGATCCGCCCGGTTCAGATTGATCCTGGGATCCGTGAACTCGATGCCCGTGCCGCCGACCCAGGACTCCCGGAAGAACTCCAGCAGGCTCTTGCTGAGGATCTTGTCGGTCCCGGCGTTGGTCTCCATGGTCTCGTTGCCGATCTCCAGGTCACACCAGGGGGAGATCGACACGATGGCGCCGGGCATCGGCTGCCCCTTGTCGCGGAGCCGGAGCGCGAGCGCGACGGCGAGGAACCCGCCGATCGAGTGGCCGACCGTGATGATGTTCCCCGGCGCGTAACCTTCGGAGACCAGCCAGTTGAAGGCGGCCTCCACGTCGTCCAGTTGGGCGGGGTACTTGTGTTCCGGCGACCGCCGGAAGTCCAGGACCAGGACGGGGGCCCCGGCGGCTTTGGCGATGTGGCCGGCGAGCTTCCGGTCGACGTACGCCGACGACAGCACGGAGCCTCCGGCGTGACCGTGCAGCAGAACTTGGCCGGTGTCGGCGCCGACCGGCTCACACCAGATGCCCAGGACCCCGCCCGCGTCCACCTCCCGGTACGTGACGCCTTCCGGCTCCCGCGCCCTGAGGTGCACGCTCTCCACACGGGTGCGCGTCGCGTCCAGCTCCGGCTCGGGGACGACCAAGCCCGCCATCCACTCCGCGAACTCGACCGCTTCCCGACTCAGCTGGATGTCGCTGTGATCGGACATGTGATATCTCCTCGTCGCACGTCAGAACATCGTGTTGTCGTTGGCGGAGTGCTCCGGCACGTCCTGTACGGCGTCCCAGTGCTCGACGATCCTGCCGCCGCGCACCCGGAAGAGGTCCACGACCGCCTGGCCTCGCTCTCCGGGGACGTTGACGGTGTGGCTGTGCACGGCCACTAGGTCACCCTCGGCGATCACCCGCTTGGGGGTGTTGCCACCAGCTGCGGAAACTGTGCGTAGTAGGCGCCCAGTCCAGCCTTCGCGCCCGCCACACCATCGGGGATGTACGGGTTGTGCTGGTGATACTCGGGGCCTACGTAGGCGTCGATGGCAGACAGGTCCTTCTTCACCAGGTACTGCTCGACGAAAGCGGTGACCAGCTTCTCGTTGCGCGCGGTGAGGTACGCGGGGCCCGGCTCCTCGGTCCGCGGGCGGCTGATCGTGGAGAACATGTCGTTGCCGTTGGCCGTGGTCGTAGGCACGTCCTGCAGCACGTCCCAGTGCTCGGCGATCTTCCCGCCCTGGAACCGGAACATGTCGAACGCGGCCAATCCAGGGGTGCCGGGAACCAGGACGATGCTGGAGTGCATGAGCACCATGTCACCCTCGGAGATGACACGCCTGATGTCATACGTGGCGTCCGGGTACTGCTGCCGCCAAGCGGTACCGAAGGCCTTGAGCGCCTCCGCGCCATCAGGGGCGAGCGGGTTGTGCTGGATGTAGTCCGGCCGCACGAAGCGGTCCACGACCGACATGTCGCCTTGCTCGAAAACGCCCCTCATCATCTTGACGGCGACCGTCTTCTGGTAGGTGAGGCGGGCTTTGTCACCATGTCCGCCGACGGAGGTCCGCGCCGCTCCGGCGCTCTCGGGCGCCCGGGACAGCGGGCCGGCGACGGCCGAGGGGGCGGCGGCGACCGCGGTGAGGGCGGTGGCCGTGAGTGCGGCGACCAGGACACTGCGGCGGCCGGGTGCTGTGGGGTTCACGGGGGTCTGTTCTCCGAACTCGGTTTAATCGCGGGTGTTTTGACGAGTCACGCGCCTGGCGGCGGCGTTCGCCGTGCGTCCAGCGTGGCCGCCGCCGCAGAGCGATACCATGGCATGAATGCCAACTATCGACGGGATCACGCCATGACATCCGTTCACCGAGTCGCCGTTCTGGCCGTCGACGGGGTATATCCATTCGAACTGGGCATCCCCAGCCGGGTGTTCGGGGCGACAGAGGGCCACTACGAGGTCCTCACCTGCACCGTCGACGGCCGCCCGGTCCGCACCAACTCCGACTTCTCGATCACCACCGAGCACGGCCCCGAGACGCTGAGCACCGCCGACACCGTCGTCATCCCGCCCTTCAGCACCACCGCCGTCACCCCGGAGGTGCCACAGGCCGTGGTGGAGGCGCTCAGATCGGTCGCTCCCGGCACTCGCCTCGTGTCGATCTGCACCGGCGCCTTCGTCCTCGCCGCGGCCGGGCTCCTCGACGGGCGGTCGGCCACCACCCACTGGGTCGTGGCCGACCTCTTCCGCTCGTGGTTTCCCAAGGTCGCACTGGACCCGAACGTCTTGTTCATCGACGACGGGGATGTACTGACCTCCGCCGGCGCCGCCTCCGGGCTCGATGTCTGTCTGCACATCATCCGCAAGGATCACGGCAGCGAGGTCGCCAACCACGTGGCCCGTATGTGCGTCGTCCCACCCTGGCGCGACGGCGGGCAGGCGCAGTACATCCGCCACCCGGTCCCCGAGGCCACAACCAGCGGTACGGCCACCGCGCGCCAGTGGGCGCTGGAAAACCTCCACGAGCCGATGGCCCTGACGGACCTGGCCGAGCACTCCCACATGAGCCTGCGCACCTTTGTCCGCCGCTTCACCGAGGAGGTGGGCACGAGCCCGGGACGCTGGCTGATCCAGCAGCGCATCGAGCGGGCGCGACACCTCCTGGAAACCACCGACCTGCCGGTGGACGAGATCGCCGGCCGGGTCGGCTTCGCCGGCGGCACATCCCTGCGAGAGCACCTGCACGCCGCCATCGGCGTCTCTCCGCTCGCCTACCGGCGCACGTTCCGCGGCGCCGGGTCGACACCCTGAACACATCACCGGCTCCTGTCTTGCAGCCGCCACCCCATCCCCCTTAATCTTACAATCGTAATCTTAAGGGTCCGGAGCCGGACCGCGCACGGAGGTCCCTCCGCACCATGCCGAGCCACCACACCCCCAAACCCGTCCGCGCGGACGCCGCCCGCAACCGCACCCGCCTGCTCGACGCCGCGCGTGTCGCGTTCGCGTCCGAGGCACCGGTGTCCCTGAAACAGATCGCGCGGGACACGGGAGTGGGCATCGCGACGCTCTACCGCCACTTCCCCACCCGGGAGGCGCTGGTCGAGGCGATCTACCAGGAGGAGCTGACGCAGCTGCGTGCCGACGCCGAAACCCTGCTCGCCACGGAGGATCCGGCCCGCGCGCTGCGCAGTTGGATGGACCGCTTCGCCGACTACGCCAGTACGAATCGGGAGACGGCGCACGCGCTACGCGTGGTTCTCGCGTCCTACCAGGGCCCCGCGTCACCTGCGCGCGAACAACTCCGCACCGCGGCTCAGGCCATCCTTGACGCCGGTACGGCTGTGGGGACACTGCGCGACGACGTCCGCGCCGAGGACCTCGTCATCGCCCTTGTCGGCATGTTCACCACGACTTCGCCGACCGACGGGCGCGAGCAGTTGGACCGCCTGCTCGATCTGCTGGTGGACGCGGTCCGGGGTACGGCCCCGCCGGGGCCGTACCCCCCTCCGCCTGCCTGCTGACTACATGTTGATCATGTGGCCGGCCAGCCCGTGCACGGCCTCCTTGACGGCCTCACCCAGGGTCGGATGGGCGTGCACGTTGCGGGCTACCTCATGGACCGTGAGATCCCACTGCTGGGCCAGGGTCAGCTCCGGGAGCAGTTCGGTGACGTCCGGGCCGATGAGATGGGCCCCGAGAATCTCGCCGTACTTCGCGTCGCTGATGAGCTTCACGAAGCCGGTGGCATCGCCCAGGCCGTGCGCCTTGGCGTTCGCGGTGAACGGGAACTTGGCGACCCGGACGTCGTAGCCGAGGTCACGGGCCTGGGCCTCGGTGTGGCCGAAGCTCGCGATCTGGGGCTGACAGTAGGTGGCGCGCGGGATCATCGCGTAATCCAGTTCCATGGTCTCGGCGTCCGCGAGCGTCTCGGCGGCGATCACACCCATCGCCTCCGCGGTGTGCGCGAGCATCAGCTTCGCCGTCACGTCGCCGATGGCGTAGAGGTGCGGGACAGAGGTCCGGCAGCGGCCGTCGACGTCGATCGCACCGCGCTCGGTGAGCCGTACGCCCGTGTTCTCCAGGCCGTAGCCGGTGACGTTCGGCGCGAAACCGATCGCCTGAAGGACCTTGTCGGCTTCCAGGACCTGCTGGGTGCCGTCCTTGGCGGTGACCGTGACGCGAACCTGCGGGCCGGACTCGTCGATGGCGTCGACGCGGGTCGAAGTGAGGACGTCGATGCCCAGCTTCCGGTACTGCTTGGCCAGTTCGGCGGAGACCTCGACGTCCTCCAGCGGGGCGACCCGGTCCAGGAACTCGACGATGGTGACCTTCACACCGTAGTTGTGCAGGACGTACGCGAACTCGACGCCGATGGCACCGGCGCCGGCGATCACGATGGAGTGCGGCAGGTCCTCGGCGAGGATCTGTTCCTCGAACGTGACCACGCGCGCGCTGCGCTTGGTACCGGGGAGCAACTTCGGGGTGGCGCCGGTGGCGATGATGCACTGGTCGAAGGCGATGGTGCGGGCGTTGCCGTCATAGCCGGCCACCTGGAGGGTGTGCGGGTCCAGGAACGTGCCGCGCCCGGCGATCTCCGTGATGTTGTTCTTCTTCATCAGGTAGTGGACGCCCTTGACCCGGCCGTCCGCGACCTTCCGGCTGCGGCGGTAAGCCTCGCCGTAGTCGAAGGAGACCTCGCCGTCCGCCCTGATGCCGAAGGTCTTCGCCTCGCGCGTGAAGATGTGCGCGAGTTCGGCGTTGCGCAGCAGGGCCTTGGTCGGGATGCAGCCCACGTTCAGGCAGACACCGCCCCAGTACTTCTCCTCGACGACAGCGACGCGCTTGCCCAGTTGGGCGGCCCGGATGGCGGCGACATAGCCGCCGGGCCCGGCACCGAGTACGACGACGTCGAAACGCTCACCCTGCTCGTCCATGGACGGTTCCTTTCCGCTGGGCCGGCCCGCTCCCGCCAAGGGGGCTGACTCGCACCCGATCGAACAACCTGTTATCTGTTCATCGCTCGGCATCCGGTCTCCCGGACGTCCGCTTCAGCACCCCTATGCCGTGATCTATGCCCGCGAACGCCGTCATCGGCGGCTGCCCGGCGCGTCGGCGACCTCGTGCACTCCCGCCTCGGCAGCGCCGAGCGCGAGCGTGTCGAGTCCGAAAGCCGCGACCGGGCCGTGCGCGCCCGGCTTGAGGACGACATCCGGCGCCGCCGCCCAGACAGCGCCCCAGGCCAGCAGGGATCCCGTCATCTCGTACGGATCGGGTCCGGTGAGGGCCGTCCTGGCCAGATACCGGCCCGAGCTGTCCCGGGCCACGGCGATCACCAGGGAGCGTCCGTCGCGGTCCGGCTCGCGGTGCGCTCCCGGGAGCCGCCCGGACAGCCGGGTCAGCGCGGACCGTACCCGCGCCGACCTGAGCAGGGGCGCCTGGAGCGCGGCCGCGATCTGCACCGGACGCGTCCATCGGCCGAACCAGCCCAGTCCGACCTCGACGCTCTCCAACTGCGGGAACGCCTCCGGCAGTCCGAGATGCTCCGAGCCCGGGACGGTCATGGTCGCGCGCCGCACACCGGCGTAGTGGAACATGCGGACGCGCTTGGCGGCACGCTCGTCGACCAGCCGGGAAGGAGCCCCCGGGCGCGGCGGGCGGTAGGCGAACCCCTCCTCGGCCGCCGCGCCGACCAGTGTCTGCCGCGTTCCCCCCGTCGTCAGGGTCCAGGCATCCCGCAGGGTGCTCCGGTAGCGCAGCGGGTCCCCGGGGCCGGAACGGGTGATGAAGTAGCCGATGTCGACATGCCGTGCCCGCTCGCCCGCCCGCGTGAGGGCGAGCGCCCCGGCGAGGTTGCCCGGTACGTAGTCGTAGCCGAAGGCAGGCACGAGGGTCGCTCCCCGAGCCGCGGCGACGGAGTCCAGTTCGAAGACGAACCGGGCGAACGTCCCCTCGCCAGTGGAGTCGAGGTAATGGGCCCCCGCCCGGGCCGCCGCCGTGACGGTCGCCATGCCGAGTTCCATGAACGGACCCACCGTGGAGACGACCACGTCGCTCGGCTCCAGGAGCCGCGAGAGGTCGGCGGCCGAGGTGAGATCCGCCTCGGCCACCGGCAGGTCCGCCCCGAAGCGATCCGCCACGGCCCGCATCCTGGCGCGGCTGCGCCCGACCAGGGTCGGCTCCGCGCCGCGTTTGAGGAGTTCCCGGAGCACTCGCTGACCGGTGTACCCCGTAGCGCCCAGCAGGACGATCCTGCGACTGTCCACGATCACACCTTCCAGACAGACCCGCCGGACGGGTTGTCACCACGCCCGTTCATTGACTCGCGGTCATTCATTGACCCTGGGTCATCGAATATACGATGGTGCACATGAGCAGGCCAAACCGGCGGCAGATGTACGCGGAGCAGACCCGGACGGACCTGACGGCCGCCGCCCGCAGGCTGTTCATGGACAACGGCTTCGCCGGCACGTCGGTCGAGGCCATCACCGGGGCGGCTATGGTGAGCAAGGGCACCTTCTACCACCACTTCCCTGACAAGAAGGCGATGTTCGCCGAGCTGTACACCGAGCTGATCCAGCAGGTCGCGGCCCTCGGTGACACGACCGCGCAGGAGGCGGCGGCGACCCCGGGCGCCCCGGCCCTGACGGAGGCCCGCTCCCTCGCCCTCGCCTTCCTGCAGCGATCCGTCGACGACCCGCTGCACCGCGAACTGATGGCCCAGGCACCCGCGGTCCTGGGCGAGCAGTACCGGCACATCAACGAGACGGTCGCCCAGCCGCCGATCGAACAGTTGCTCACCGTCATGGCCGCACAGGGGGAATTGAAGCCGGACACGCCGATCGCCACCACCGCGCGGTTGCTGCTGGCCTGCCTGTGCGAGGGCAACCACATCATCGCGACCGCAGAAGACCCGGAAGACGCTTTGGTCGACACGGGTCGCGCACTCACCCTCCTGCTCTCGGGCCTGGCGGCCGACGGCACCTCCCGCTGACGCCCCCCACCACCACACACAGCGCATTGCCACCTGCGAGACTCCGGCCACCGTCGCGCCGTCCGTAGACTTCCATCATGGAACGGAAGAGCTTTCAGGACATGACCTGCCCGGTCGCACTGACACTGGAACACGTGGGCGAGTGGTGGAGCATCCTCATCCTGCGTGACGCGACCCACGGCATCACCCGGTTCGACGAGTTCCAGAAGAGCCTGGGCATCTCGCCGAACTCCCTGACCCGCCGGCTCGGCGCGCTCGTCGAGGCGGGCCTCCTCGAACGGCGCCGCTACAGCGAACGGCCGCCGCGGGACGAGTACGTACTCACCGAAGCCGGGCACGCGTTCCGCCCGGTGCTCATCGCGCTGTACGCCTTCGGCCTGGAGCACTTTCCGCCCGAGGCGCCCAACATTCGGGTGGTGGACAAGGAGTCGGGCATCGACGTCAACCCCCTGATGATCGACCGCACGACCGGCCGCCCCATCGACGAGGAGCACTCCATATTCCTGCCGGGCCCGTCGGCCGACGACCGGCTCCGCGCACTGCTCGAACGACGGAACGAGCACGCCTCCTGAACCCAAGACCCGGATCTGAATGGTGACTTCCATCACTGCAGCCAGTCACTTGCATGATGGTAGTAACCCTCTTACTGTTAGCGCTTGAGCCCACAGGCGAGGACGAGCACGTGGGCGATCCGCTCGGGCCGCATGGCCGAGCACCGCTCCACCGGCCGCCGCCCAGGCGGGGCAGTCACACGACGAGGTGTGCCATGAGCGCTTCAGCAACGGACCGAGCCGTCCGGTACCACCGCACGACGATCACGACGCTCGGACCGAGCCGCCGGAGTGGTCGGCGTCGGTTCGGCCCGGGTGAACGGACTACCGTCACCCGGCAGTTCTCCCGTGCCGTGGGACGGGGGTGCTCGGGCACCCGTTTACGCCCCTGCATGCACACGGATTTCACATCCGCGTCCGCCGCGAATCCGCGGTCCCGTCCGGACCAGCAGTCAACCGCCTGACGCCGGACGGCTGTTCACCACCTCCTAAGAGAGCCTGTCGAGCAGGCCACCCTGCAACGGCACCAGCCTCCGAGTCCCGGCTCGTGGTGCGCATTGCCTCTTCATCCTGTCGCGGGTCCCACTCAGGGACAGCCGTGCCCATCGGTCGTACCCCGACGTCCCGGGCTTCCAGGGCACCACCCCGAAACACCTCAACCGCAAGGAAACACCTATGACGATGACTGCTGTTGTCATGCGCAAGGGCGGGCTCGAACTGATCGAGACGCCGATCCCCCGGCCCGGCCCGGGAGAAGTGCTGGTCAAGACCCTCGCGAACGGGATCTGCGGGAGCGACCTGCATGCCGTCGCGCACGGCTCCGAACTCATCGAGGGCTACAAGGCGGTGACCGGCGCCGCCCCGTTCGATCTCGATGCGCAGACCTCCCTGGGTCACGAGTTCTGCGCCGAAGTGGTCGAGAACGGACCGGGCACACGCGGGGTGCACGCGCCCGGCACCCGAGTGGTCTCGGTGCCGTTCCTGCTCCGGCAGCCGCAGCCGGTGCTGCTCGGCTTCGGCGGTGTCGACACCCCGGGCGGTTACGCCGACTACATGCTCCTGTCCGAGGACCTCCTCATCCCGGTGCCGGACAACGTGCCCACCGACATCGCCGCTCTGACCGAACCGCTGGCCGTCGCCCTGCACGCCGTCAACCGCGGCGCCCTCGGATCCGACGACGTGCCCATCGTCATCGGCTGCGGCCCGATCGGGCTCGCGGTGATCGCGGTGCTCAAGATGCGAGGTATCGGCCCGATCATCGCAGCGGACTTCTCCCCCACGCGGCGCGCAATGGCCACCGCGCTCGGCGCCGACATCGTGGTCGACCCGCGCGAGACGTCACCGTACGACTCCTGGCGTTCCGTCGCCGCCGTCACGGACCCGACGCGGTTCGGCCGCCAGACGGTGACGTTCCCGGACTCCGCGTTCCGTCCGTCGGTGGTGTTCGAGTGCGTGGGCGTCCCTGGGGTGATCCAGCAGATCCTTGGCGGGGCCGCCGCGTGCACGAAGATCGTCGTCGCCGGACTGTGCATGGAACAGGACACCTTCTACCCCACCTTCGGTGTCTTCAAGGAGATCGACCTGGTCTTCTCCGTCTCCTACACGGTCGAGGAGTTCGCCCAGACCCTCAGCCACCTGGCCGCCGGCGAACTCCACGTCGATCCGCTCATCACCAGCCGGATCGGACTCGCCGATGTGGCCGACGCCTTCGCCAGGCTCCGCGACCCCGAGCAGGACGCCAAGATCATCATCACTCCCCACGCCCGCTGAACCACACTCACCGCACACGTATCGGAGGAAGACCATGACCGCCGTACAGACCGCGAGCAAGGTGCCCGTCGTCTCGCTCCCGCAGACCGAGCTGCTCACACTGAACGTGAACGACATCCCCCTGCTGAAGGACGCGCTCGGCCCCGGGATCAGCTTCCAGCCGCTGTTCCTCGACCCCGAGATGGGCATCTGGTCGATCCTCGGCACCTTCGCTCCCGGGGTGGAGCTGCCCATCCATCTGCACACCGGAGGGGTGCACGGCTACACCCTCAAGGGCAAGTGGCTCTACAAGGAGTACCCCGACCAGCCGCAGACCGCGGGCTCCTACCTCTACGAGCCGGCCTCGTCGGTGCACACCTTCGCCGTGCCCCCGACCAACATCGAGGACACGGTCGTGCTGTTCGTCATCAACGGCGCCAACGTCGGCTTCACCGAGGACGGACAGTTCCACTCGGTCCTCGACGCCGTGACCGTCCAGAAGCTGACCGAACAGTGCGCCGAGGCCCAGGGGCTCGGCCCCGTCAAGTACCTGACGGGCGGCACGGCGAAGTACACCACCGGCTGACCTACCGAACGGAGAATTCCTGTGCCCGCCGTATTCGTGCATGGCGTCCCCGACACGCACCACGTCTGGGACGACGTCATAGCCCACCTGCCGCGGACCGACGTCGTCGTCCTTTCCCTGCCCGGCTTCGGAAGCCCCGTTCCGGAAGGCTTCACCTCAACCAAGGAGGAGTACGCCGACTGGATCATCGCCCGGTTGGAGGAGATCGGCACCCCCGTGGACCTCGTGGGCCATGACTGGGGCTGCATCCTCACCTCCCGTGTCGCCTCGGTCCGCCCCGACCTGGTGCGGACGTGGGCCGCCGGCGGCGCCCAGATCGCCGGCGCGGACGAATGGCACGACCTCGCGAAGCTCTGGCAGACCCCCGAGGTCGGGGAGCAGTGGATGGCCGCGCTCGACCCGTCGGAGCTGAGCAAGCTGCTCCAGGCCAACGGCGTGCCCGCCCAGCACGCGGAGGAGAACGCGAGCCGCATGGACGCCACGATGAAGGACAGCATCCTGCGCCTCTACCGCTCCGCGGTCCTGCTGTGGGAGGACTGGCGGCCCGGTCTGGCGGACATCACCAGCCCCTCTCTCGTGTTCTGGGGCAACGATGACCAGTTCGCACCGGAGCAGTACGCCGAACCCGTCGCGAAGGCCGTCCGGGCCACGGGCGTGATCAGGCTGGACAGCGGGCACTGGACGCCACTCCAGCGCCCGCGGGAACTCGCGGACGCACTGGCACAGCACTGGGCGAGCGTGCCCGCCTGAGTACAGCTCAAGGAGCGAGTGTGCCGGCAGCAATCGACTCGGCTGCGTGGAGCCCTGCCGGCGCTCGTCTCTCCATTCCCAACGTCGTGAAGAGGAGAGCTCCATGTCCCGACTGAACCGGGTGACCGTCCTGGGCTCGGGTGTGCTGGGCGGACAGATCGCCTGGCACAGCGCGTTCAAGGGCAAGACCGTGACCGTCTACGACATCGCACCGGACGCCATCGAGCGCTGTCGGGCCGCGCACGACCAGTACGCCGCCATCTACCTGTCCGATGTCGGCGCCGACGACGCGGGCATCGCCGCGACGAGGGAACGCCTGACCTACAGCACTGACCTGGCTGCCGCGGTCGTACAGACAGACCTGGTCATCGAGGCGGTACCGGAGATCCCCGAGGTCAAGACGGCCGTGTACAAGGAGGTGGCCGAACACCTGCCTCCGGCGGCCCTCGTCGCGACCAACTCCTCGACGTTCCTGCCCAGGGACTTCGCCGAGGCCACCGGCCGTCCGGAGAAGTTCTGCGCTCTGCACTTCTCCAACCTGATCTGGTCGATGAACTTCGCCGAGATCATGGCGCACCCCGGTACGGCAACGGAGACGCTCACCGAGGTGACGGAGTTCGCCGTCGAGATCGGCATGCTGCCGATCCCCGTGCGCAAGGAACAGCACGGGTACGTCGTCAACACGTGGCTGGTGCCCTTCCTCAACGCCGCACAGACCCTCGTGACCAACGGGGTCGCCACTCCCGAGGACGTGGACCGCACCTTCCTGTACACCGGCGCCAGATTCGGGCCGCTGGGCATGATGGACATGATCGGCATGAAGACTGCGTACGACGTCCTCGCCCACTGGGCGAGGGAGACCGGCGACGCGCAGATGAGCGCCAACGCCGAGTACATAAAGAGCAACTTACTGGACCAGGGCCTGCTCGGGCTGCAGACCGGCAAGGGCTACTACACCTACCCCGACCCTGCCTACCAGCGCCCCGGTTTCCTCGACGTCCCCGACCTCTCTGCCGTCCCGCGCCTCGTGTCCTTGATCGCGCAGCAGTGACCACCGCCTTCGCCAATCCGTCACCCACACCTCACTAAACGAAGGAAGCCGACATGAGCGGAACCGCCGCGGCGGCAGCGAGACTTCAGCACGTCGACGTGCTGATCGTCGGAGCCGGGATCTCCGGCATCGATCTGGGCTACCACCTGACCACGAAGCAGCCGAGCCGGACCTTCGCCATCGTCGACGGCCGCGACGCGATCGGCGGCACCTGGGACCTGTTCCGTTACCCGGGCATCCGGTCCGACGCCGACATGCAGAGCTTCGGCTTCGAGTTCAAGCCGTGGACCAAGGACAACGCGATCGCCGACGCCCATGAGATCCTCGACTACCTGCACGAGACGATCACCGAGAACGGCCTCGACCGGCACCTGCACCTCGGGCACAAGGTGCTCCGCGCCGACTTCTCGTCCGACACGGCGCGCTGGTCGGTCACGCTCGAACGGACCAGTGACGGCGAACAGTTCGACGTCACCTGTAGCGTGCTGTTCTCCGCCGCCGGCTACTACGACTACGCCGGCGGATACACCCCCCACTTCGAGGGGCGCGAGGACTTCGGCGGCCTGATCGTCCACCCACAGCAGTGGCCGGAGGATCTCGACTACACCGGCAAGAAGGTCGTCGTCATCGGCAGCGGCGCCACGGCCGTGACACTCCTGCCGTCGATGGCGGGCACAGCGGGACACGTCACGATGCTGCAGCGCTCACCGTCGTACGTCCTGCCGGTCCCGCGCAAGGACCCGATCGCCAACACCCTGCTCCGACTCCTGCCGGACGCGGTCGCATACGGGATCACCCGGCGCATCAACATCAACCGCCAGCGCCTGATCCTGTCCCTCAGCCGACGCTACCCACGGCAGATGCGCCGACTGATCCGCCGGCTCAACGCCGCAGCGCTTCCCGAGAGTTACGCGGTCGACACGCACTTCAACCCCCACTACAACCCCTGGGACCAGCGGCTCTGTGTGGTCCCCGACTCCGACCTGTTCAAGGCCATCTCCAGCGGAGCGGCGTCCGTGGTCACCGATCACATCGTCAGGTTCACCGAGCGAGGCATTCTGCTCAAGTCGGGCACCGAGCTCGACGCCGACATCATCGTCACCGCCACCGGACTGAACATGCTGCCGTTCGGCGGGATCGCCCTGCACGTCGACGGACAGCCGGTGGAGCTCAACGACCGGCTGATGTTCAAGGCCATGATGGTCAGCGGCGTGCCCAACTTCGCGTTCGCGCTCGGCTACACCACCAACGCGTGGACGCTCAAGGTCGACCTGGTCTCCGACCACCTGTGCCGGATCCTGGCCCACATGGACCGCTTCGGCTACGCCGCCTTCACACCGGTCGTCGACGACCCGGCGCTCACCCGGCGGCCGTTCCTCGAAATGGACACGGCCTACATCAAACGTGCCATGCACTTGTTCCCGCAGCAGGGCTCCCACGGCCCCTGGACGGTGGACCAGAACTACGCACTCGACCGCGAGCGGCTGCGTGGCGGGCCGGTCGAGGACCCCGCGCTGCACTTCACCCGTGCCGTGGTGGGCGCGGCGGAGACTCCCGAGGAAGCGGCCGCGTGAGCACCCCCGCCTTCCTCTCCGTCAATGGCCGGCGCACCCGCGTCCGTGTCGAGGGCGACCCGGCCGCCCCGCCGGTGCTGCTGTTGCACGGCATCGGCCGCAGTCTCGAGGACTGGGCCACTCAATACCCGCGCCTTGCCCAGGGGCATCGGCTGATCGCCCTGGATCTTCCGGGTTTCGGGTTCTCCGCCCGCTCCCCCGAACCCATCACTCTCGAGGTGCTGGCCCGTGGAGCGATCGAGACGCTCGACGCACTCGGCGAGCGGCGACCGCTGCACGTGCTCGGCAACTCGCTCGGCGGCGCGATCGCCCAGCAGTTGCTCGTCCTCGAGCCGGAACGGGTGGCCTCGCTGGTACTGGTCAACAGCGCGGGATTCGGCTCCGAGGTCGCACTCCCGCTGCGGCTGCTCGCCCTCCCCGTTCTCGGCCGTATCGCCACCCGACGCACCACCCGCGCCGGGGCGCGGATGGCCGAGCGCCTGCTTTTCGCCGACCCGCTACTGGCCACCAAGGAGCGGATCGATCATGCCTTGGCCATCGCACGCCAGCCCGACCCGAACGCCGTACTACTTGAGACCGTCCGACAACTCGCCACGGTGCGTGGTACCAAGCCCGGCTGGCGGGCGGACCTGACCGCCGCCGTCAGGAAGCACCCCCGTCCCACACTGATCATCTGGGGCGACCGGGACCGAGTCCTGCCCGCCCGTCATCTCGACTCCGCACATGGGCTCCTCCCCCACGCCGAGACGCATCTCTTTGCCGGGATCGGTCACATGCCGCAGATCGAATGCCCCGACGAGTTCGACGCCCGTGTCCTGACGTTCCTCGCACACAGCACCAACAGCACCAGTAGTGGAGCCCCTTGATGTTCACCAGCCCGTTTCCCGACGTCGAAATCCCCGAAGTGAGCGTGTTCGACATGCTCTTCACGGACATCGATCAGACCGACCTGGACCGGATCGCGCTCATCGACGCCGCCGATGGCACGCGGACGACCTACCGGGAGCTGATCGGGCGGGTGAACGCGACAGCCGGCGCCCTCGCCGCCCGCGGGGTCGGCGTCGGGGACGTGGTGGGTCTCCTCGCTCCCAACTCGTCCCTGTTCGCGGTGGCCTTCCACGGCATTCTGCGGGCCGGCGCCACGGCGACCACCGTCAACGCGTTGTTCACCGCCCAGGACATCGCCAAGCAGCTCACCGACGCGCGCGCGACGATGCTGATCACCGTCAGCGCGCTGCTGCCGCAGGCCGAGGAGGCGGCGCGGTCGGTGGGCATCACGCCCGGGCGTCTCATCGTCTTGGACGGCGAAGGCGAGAACGCCACCGGCCACCCGAACGCCGACGATCTGCTCGCCCAGGGCACCCCGGCTCCGCAGGTCTCCTTCGATCCCGCCACGCACCTGGCCGTGCTGCCCTACAGCTCCGGAACCACCGGCAACCCCAAGGGCGTCATGCTGACGCACCGGAACCTGGTGGCCAACATGGCGCAGATCCGGCCCCTGCTCGGAATGAGGTCCGACGACAACATGCTGGCGGTGCTGCCGTTCTTCCACATCTACGGCATGACCGTGCTACTCAACGCCGCCTTGCAGGCGCGGGCGACTCTGGTCGTCATGCCTCGGTTCGAGCTGGCCGCGTTCCTGGACACCATCCAGGAACACCGGATCACCTACAACTTCATCGCACCTCCGGTCGCGGTGGCCCTGGCCAAGCATCCGCTCGTCGACGAGTACGACCTGTCCTCCCTGCACACCATCCTGTCCGGTGCCGCACCGCTGGACGCCGAACTCGGGAACGCCGTGGCCGAGCGGTTGGGCGTCCGGGTGCTCCAGGGCTACGGCATGAGCGAGCTGAGCCCGGTCAGCCACGTCATGCCGCTGGACGGCGGTCAGGCACACTTCGGCGAGGTCGCACCGCTCAGCTCGTGCGGCTGGCCCGTCCCCAACACGCTCAACAAGATCGTCGATCCCGTCACCGGCCAGGACGTCGCCTACCCGACGGCAGGTCTGAGCGAGCCGGGCGAGCTGTGGGTCAAGGGACCGAACGTGATGACCGGCTACCTGGGCAACGCGGAGGCGACCGCCGGCACGATCGACTCCGACGGGTTCCTGCACACCGGAGATCTCGCACAGGTCGACCGCATCGGCCGGGTGTTCATCGTCGACCGGCTCAAGGAACTGATCAAGTACAAGGGTTACCAGGTCCCGCCCGCCGAGTTGGAGGCCCTGCTGCTGACCCACCCGGATATCAGCGACAGTGCGGTCGTCGGGGTCGCCGACGACGACGGCGAGGAGATTCCCAAGGCCTTCGTGGTCCGCCGGGCCGGGACCGACCTCACCGCGGACGAGGTCATCGAGTTCGTCGCCGGCCGGGTCGCCCCGTACAAGAAGGTCCGGCGGGTCGAGTTCATCGACGTCATACCCAAGTCGGCGTCGGGCAAGATCCTCCGCAAGGACCTCCGCACCTCGACCGCCTGACGCCGAACCGGGACGTCGGCGCCCGCACCGGCCCCGGGCACACGGTGCCGTGCCCGTCGACGGGCTCGGCACCCTCGGTGATCCCGCGGATCAGGCGTTGCCGCCCCGAGGCAGGAGTGCCTCGCCGAGCACGCGCCAGTACGGCATCGCGGACGCACCCGGCTCGATCCCGATCACCTGGATCGCGACATGATCGGCGCCGGCCTCGACATGGGCGTGGAGCTTCTCCACGACGGTGTCCAGGTCGCCCCAGAACACGAGGTCATCGACGATGCGGTCGCTGCCGCCCGCGATCTCCTCCTCCGAGTAGCCCAGCCGACGGAACTTGGCGACGTTGTACGGGGTGTTCAGGTAGATGTGCAGATGCTCGCGCGCGATCGCGCGGGCCTTGCCGGGGTCGGACTCGAAGAGCACCGCGTGCTCGACACCCAGGAACGCGTCCGGTCCGAGGATCTCGCGCGCCTGCGCGGTGTGCGCCACGTTGACGTGATAGGTCTGCGCGCCGGCAGTGCGCTCACCGGCCAGCTGGAGCATCTTGGGCCCGTACGCGGCCATGATGCGGCGCATCGGAGCCTTCGGCAGAGGGTTGGGCGTCTCGACCGCGTCCATCTCGTCGAGGTACGCGGTCATGGCCGCCAAGGGCTTGGTAGCCGGCCCCGGACCCGGCCCGCCGCCGAATCCGAGACCGAGCACATGCCGGTCGGGGTAGGCGTCGGCCAGCAGAAGGCCGGCGCCGTACGCCCACCGGGCTCCACGTGACCAGATCTGTGCGATGCCGTTGACCACACTCAGCCGCTCGGTGCAGGAGAGCAGATAGCCGGCGTGCGTGAACGCGTCGCGCCCGAGAAGTTCGGGAATCCACACCGCCCGCCAGCCGTGTTCTTCCAACTCCTGAACCGACTCGCGGATCCGCGCCGCCGGCTGGGCCTCGAAGTCGAAGGTGTAGACCCCGAACGTGCCGAGATCAAGACCGTCAATGCTGCCCATCACAACATCTCCTCGCAGTCGATCACACGTTAAGGACAGACAGGTCTGTCTTCCGCCTTGCAGGCAGACAGACCCGTCTGTTAACTTACACCGCATGAGCACGACGTCCATCCGGCGCCCGGCCCGGGAGCGCATCCTCGACACGGCCTGCGAGCTGTTCTACACCCATGGCATCCACGCCGTGGGAGTGGACAGGCTGATCGCCGAGTCGGGAGTCGCCAAGGCCACGCTGTACAAGCAGTTCCCCAGCAAGGACGACGTGGTCGCCGCCTACTTGCGGCGGATGGACGACAGCTGGCGGCGCCAACTGCGCTCGGCGGCACTGGCCGCCGGGGAGGATCCCCGCGAGCAGCTCTTCGGCCTCTTCGTCGCACTGGAGCAGGCGGCACGAGCGGGCACGCTGGGCTGTGCGTTCATCAACGCGGTGGCGGAGTACGACCCCGGCAGCACAGCGCACACCATCACCGCCGAACACAAGGCCAACGTCCGCGACTGGGTACGGGGCCTGGCCGCCGCGGCCGGCGCCACGGACCCGGGCATGCTCGCGTTCCAGCTCACCCTCCTCATCGACGGCACCCTGGCGGCTACACGGGTCGAGCGTGCCGCCGAGGCCGCCGAGGCCGCCAAACAGGCGGCGCGCACCCTGCTCGACTCGGCCTGCGCGGGACCCGCCTGAAGCTGCCGGGGCCGGCGGCACCCGACTTCCTCCGTCCACCGACTCCAGTTCAGTCAGTCAGTCGGTCGTCCGCTCGCAGACTAACTAGACAGACCTTTCTGTCTAACAGACAGACCTTTCTGTCTTCATCTCCTCCAGAACACCACCACACCACAAAGGATTCGATCCACATGTCCGAGCAGACCCTCCCCACCACCGCGCACGCCTGGTTCCTGGACTCCCGCCCGGAAGGCCGACCCACCGCGGCCAACTTCTCGCTGCGCGAGACCGAACTCCCCACGCCCGGCCCGGGACAGCTCCTCGTCGCCAACGAGTACCTGTCGGTCGACCCGTACATGCGCGGCCGGATGAGCGACAAGAAGTCCTACACCGAGCCCTACGGCGTGGACGCGCCGATGGACGGCCCCGCGATCGGCCGCGTCCTCGTCTCCAACGCGGAGGGTTTCGCACCCGGCGACTACGTGGTCCACGTCCTCGGCTGGCGCGACCATGCCGTCCTCGACGCCGCGGGCGCCCAGAAGGTGGACCCGAACCTGGCCCCGCTCGCCGCCTACCTGGGCGTACTTGGCGTCACCGGCCTCACCGCGTACATCGGCCTTGAGCGGTTCGCGAAGATCAAGGAGGGTGACACGGTCTTCGTCTCCGGCGCGGCCGGCGCGGTCGGCAGCCAGGTCGGACAGATCGCCAAGCTGAAGGGTGCCGGCCGGGTGATCGGCAGCGCAGGCTCGGACGAGAAGGTCAAGCTGCTGGTCGACGAGTACGGCTACGACGCGGCGTTCAACTACAAGAACGGCCCGGTGGCCGAGCAGTTGGCCAAGGCGGCACCCGACGGCATCGACGTCTTCTTCGACAACGTCGGCGGCGAGCACCTGGAGGCGGCGATCGGCGCGCTCAGGCTGCACGCGCGGATCGTGCTGTCCGGGATGGTCTCGCAGTACAACGACGAGAAGGTCGTGGGACCGCGCAACCTGTGGAACCTGTCCGTGACCCGGTCGGACATCCTGGCCTTCATGTTCAGCGAGGAGCTGGACCTCCAGCCCAAGTTCGTCCAGGAGGTCGGCGGCTGGCTCACCGAGGGCAAGCTCCGCTACACCGAGACGATTCGGGAGGGCCTCGACAACACCCTGGACGCCTTCCTGTCGATGATGCGGGGCGAGAACGTCGGAAAGATGATCGTCAAGCTCTGAGCGCGCTCCGCACGCCCGAAACCCGAGGGGCCCGCCGCACGCACGGCGGGCCCCTCATCCACAGGGCTCGGGAGCCCCGGGGCCGAGAAAGGGCTCGGGGCGATTCCGCCGTCGTCGTAAGCGCAGCCCGCTTGCGATCACTCGCCCAATCCTCTTAACATTATGATCGTAATTCAATAGCCTCCCCACTCCCCCAGGAACTCCCATGGACCTCTCCACCAGCACCGCCCTCGTCACCGGCGCCAACCGGGGCTTCGGCCGGGCGCTCGCCGCCGAACTGCTCGCCCGCGGCGCCACCGTCTACGCCGGCGCCCGCAATCCGGACCAGGTCGATCTGCCCGGAGCCAAGCCGATCGCTCTCGACATCACGGACCCCGCCTCCGTCGCGGCCGCCGCCGCGGCCACCGGCGATGTGACCGTCCTGATCAACAACGCGGGATCGAACACCGGCGCCGACCTGCTCGCGGCCGACCCGGCCGACATCCGCCGGGAGATGGACACCCACTACTTCGGGACCCTCTCGGTGGTCCGGGGCTTCGCGCCCCAGATCGCCGAATGCGGCGGCGGGGTGATCCTGAATGTCCTGTCCGGTCTGTCGTGGGTCAGCTTCCCGGAAATCGGCGCCTACTGCGCCGCCAAGTCCGCCGAGTGGTCGCTCACCAACGCCCTGCGCGTGCAGCTCGCCGACCGGGGCATCCGGGTGGCCGGACTGCACGTCGGCTACATGGACACCGACATGGTCCGGGACATCGACGCGGCCAAGTCCGACCCGGCCGACATCGCCCGGATCGCCGTCGACGGCATCGCCGACGGCGCCTACGAGATCCTCGCGGACAACGCGGCCCGCCAGGCGAAGGCCGCACTGTCCGGCGACCTCTCGGTGCTCTACCCCCAGCTCCCTTGAGAGCAGGCCGCTCAGATACCCCCACCCACGGGCCCACCGCACAGTACGTCCAGCAAGGGAACGTCATGACAGAGCACCGTAGACAACCGAGTCGGTCCGGCAGCGCCGTCTGGGCCATCGTCATCACCAGCATCGCCGGATTCATCACCGCACTCGACAACCTGATCGTCACCACCGCCCTGCCCTCCATCCGCAAGGACCTCGGCGGCGGCCTCGAAGACCTCGAATGGACGGTGAGCGCCTACACCCTCACCTTCGCGGTCCTGCTCATGTTCGGCGCCTCCCTGGGCGACCGCTTCGGCCGCCGCAGGCTGTTCGCCATCGGACTCGCGATCTTCACCGGCGCCTCGGCCGCCGCCGCCCTCGCCCCCGGGATGAGCGAGCTGATCACCGCCCGTGCGGCGCAGGGTGTCGGGGCCGCGATCGTGACGCCGCTTACGCTCACCCTGCTGTCGGCCGCCGTCCCGGCCGAGCGGCGCGGCGCGGCCTTCGGTATCTGGGGCGCGGCCAGCGGCATAGCCGTCGCCACCGGACCGCTCATCGGCGGCATGCTCACCCAGCACCTTTCCTGGCAGTGGATCTTCTGGGTGAACGTCCCGATCGGCCTGGCGCTGATCCCGCTCGCCCTGCTCCGGCTGGACGAGAGCCACGGCCCGCACCCAAGCCTGGACCTGGTGGGCACGGTCCTGGTCAGCGGCGGCCTGTTCGGCATCGTCTACGCCCTGGTGCGCGGCAACGCCGACGGCTGGACCAGCACCCCGGTTCTGGGCGGCTTCTTCGCGGGTACAGCCCTGCTCATCGGCTTCGTCCTGTACGAGCTGCGCGCCGAGCACCCGATGCTGCCGATGCGTCTCTTCCGACACCGTTCGTTCAGCACAATCAACGTCGCCAGCCTGCTGATGTTCCTGGGGATGTTCGGGGCGATCTTCCTACTCAGCCAGTACCTGCAGACCGTCGGCGGCTACTCGCCGATGCAGGCCGGCGTACGGATGCTGCCCTGGACTGCCATGCCCATGATCGCCGGGCCGCTGGCCGGGGTGCTCTCCGACCGCATCGGCGGCGGTCCGGTCGTCGCAGTGGGCATGGCTCTGAACGCCGTGGGCCTCGGGCTGTGGGCGCTGGCCGTCGAACCGCAGGTGACCTACACCCACCTGCTGCCCGCGCTGATCGTCTGCGGTATCGGCATGGGCATGTTCTTCGCGCCCAGTGCGAACCTCGTCATGAGCACGGTCCGCCCGGAGGAGCAGGGCATCGCCTCCGGCGCGAACAACGCGATCCGCGAGGTCGGCGGCGCCATCGGCGTCGCGTCGCTGGCAGCGGTCTTCTCCGCCCAGGGCGGCTACGGCTCCGCCTCGCTGTTCGTGGACGGGCTGGTCCCGGCGCTGTGGGTCGGGGCGGGTGCGGTCGCCGTCGCGGCGGCCCTGGCGTTCCTGATGCCCCGGCGACACGAGGCCCACGGCCCGGCTGCCGGACTCGCCACTGAGGACGCGCCGGTCGCGGCCTGAGGCAGACAGACCGACGGGTGGCCCGGCCGATTGCGACTGGAGCCGCCCTTCGGCGTGTCCTGCCCCCGGCTCAATTGCCCCACGGGAGCGTCACTGATCCTCGCCCGACGCCAGGAAAGCCCGCAGATGCGCCAGCAGGGCCTCCGGCTGCTCCTCGGGGATGAAGTGACCGCACTCCGGGATCTCGGCACCCGTGACGTCGTCCGCGTACGCACGCCAGATCTCCAGCGCGGGCAGGCGAGACGGCAGTCCCACGGAACCCCACAGCGCCAGCACCGGCATGGTGAGGCGGCGGCCCTCGGCCGCGTCGACGTCGTCGAGTTCGATGTCCTGCTCCATGGCCCGGTAGTCGTCGAAGCTCGCCCGCATGGCACCGGGACGGGAGAACGCACGGACATAGGCGTCGACCGTGTCGGGTGTCAGTCCATGCCGGTTGTAGGTCCACCGCTCGAAGAAGTACTCCAGGTACCCGCGGATGTCGTGGCCCACGAGCCGCTCGGGCAGATCGGGCTGCATCTGGAACAGCCAGTGCCAGTACCCGGAGGCGAGCGAGGTGTCCAGGCGGCGGAACATCTCCCGAGTGGGCACGATGTCGAGCACGGCCAGCCGCTCCACCTGGCCCGGACGGTCCAGTGCCCAGCGGTGCCCCACACGGGCACCGCGATCGTGACCCACGACCATGGCCTTCTCGAAGCCCAGCGCTTCGACCAGGCCGGCCATGTCGGCGGCCATCCGCCGCTTGTCGTACCCGGTCGTGGGCTTGTCGCTCCGGCCGTACCCGCGGAGGTCGGGCGCGACCACGGTGTGGCCGGCGGCGAGCTCCGGCAGCACCTCCCGCCAGCACAGAGAGGTCTGCGGCCAGCCGTGGAGCAGGACGACCAGTGGGCCGGATCCCGCCCGGACGTAGTGCAGGCGGACCCCGTCGACCTGCGTCACCCCGGTCGTCACCGTCGGCTGTCCCATGAACACTCCTCCTCGGCATCGACCAGCTAACCGTCTTAGATGGTTAAGCTAACGTGCAGAATGGAGGCGTGGCAACGGACGACTTGTGGGTCTGGGACGGCGGGCGGATCTGCCTGGACTTCGTCAACACGCTGCGCTTCCGGTGGCGCACCACGCCGGAGGAGACGCTCCGGAATCCGGGCGACCTGTCACGCTGGCTTCAGGAGGCAGGCCTGCTCACGTCGGGTGTCACCGCCATGGATCCCGCCGCTACGGCCGTTCTGGCGTCGGGCCTACGCCTGCGCGAAGCACTCGACCGAGCCGTACTGGCGGTAGCCGACGGCCTACTGCCGGCTCCGGGCGACGTCACGCTGCTGAACCGCTCTGCGGCGGCGGCCCCTCGGCCCGCCCTGCAGCTGGCCGTAAGGGACGGGCGCCTGGAGCCTGCCGGTACCGTGAACCGGGCCTGCGACCCCACAGCCTCACTGGCGCTGATCGCCCAGGATGCCGTCGATCTTGTGCTGTCCGCCGAGATCCGGCGGGTACGCATCTGCGGCGCGGAGCGCTGTGCCCTGCGCTTCGTGGACCGTTCGCCCGCCCGCAATCGCCGCTGGTGCTCCATGTCCCGCTGCGGCAACCGCACCAAGGTCCGCCTCCACCAGGCCAGAGCACGGGGCGCAGGACCCCGCTCGGACGCACGGAACGGGTGCGCACCGGAAAACTGAACGCGCCACCGGTGCGGTCACTTCCCGCCGTTCACCCCACGAGCTTCAGGCGGAACGCGGGGCCGGGAACGCTCTCGACGTCTTCGGCCTGTACGGCATGACCTTCTCCGCAGCGGATCTGGACGCCGACGGGTGCGCCGCACTCGCGATGCCGCGCCAGTACGGCCGGCCCCTCGGGGTCGGCAGCGTGCCGATCCCCCCACTGCAGAAGCCCCATCACCGCCGGCACCAGATCCATGCCCTTGGGGGTGATCACGTATTTCGGGCGACTGCGGGAACCGGGCTCCTGGTAGCTCTCGGTGGCGAGGATCCCCTCGGCCACGAGCATCCGGAGCCGCGCCGCGAGAAGGTTGCGGGGGCAGCCCAGGACGCGTTCGAAGTCACCGAAGCGGGACGAGCCGTACCAGACCTCACGCAGGATCAGGATCGTCCACTTCTCGCCCACGATCTCAAGGGTCCGGGCGATCGAGCAGTTCGACGTGTCCCGGTCGAGGCGGAGGTCCGCGCCGGTGTCCTTGGCAAGTTCGGTCCACGCAGTCATGGGCATGATTCTAACGCGATCTGAGTTTACTTTTCGATACTTAGAAGCGGGTCCATCCATCCACTGCCGCACGTCGGCACCAGACCGGCCTCGCACGTCGGCACCCCGCCACAACAGTGACGTATCCCACACGTCTCACAGGCTGTTGACAGCTCGTCACAAGTTCCGTGATCCTCCTGATCTCAGCAGGGCGCATCACGGCACAAGAGGCCGGTGAGTGCGCACCTGCTTTCGCGAGGTCCTGTCGGGACTCCGCCATCCCGACCTCTGGTTCTTCCGCTCCTTCGCCGACCGCCCGGCACAGCACCCTGTGCGCCGAACGGCGACGGACGCGAGCGCCGCGCCCTGTACCGCGCGCCGCACTTCGGCCGGGACGCCCGCCTTGCCTCTTCTCGCCGCCGCCATGCGACTGCCCGGCACTCCCCCACCATCTCGATCCCGGAAGGCCGCGTGCCGCGCGGTCGTCCACCCCACCGCTTGGAGGTTCCGTGCACCCGCCCGTCCCCCCGGCTCCCCCAGGTCACCCGCCGGCACCGCGTCACGCCGCAGAGCTGCCCGGCATGGATCGCCTCCGCGAGACCGCACACAGTGCACAGCGCACCTTCCTCGTCGTGAACGCGGTGCCGTTCTCCGTCGGCATCGCGCTGTCCTGTTTCACCGACGTTCCGGCGGCGACGGTGTCGGGGAACCTCACGCTCGGCATGGTGTGGGGCATCCTGCAGTGCGCGCTCTTCGTCGCCAGTGCCTGGCTCTACGAAATGCGAAGTACGCGGTCGTCGGATCCCGTCGAGCTGTCCCTGGAGTCGGACGCGCCCCACACGGACGCATCGGGGGCCGCCGCCGCCCACAGGACCCGGTGGTGAAGCGGTGACCACGGACATCCTGAGCTCGGGTGTACTCGACCCCATCGGTCCGGACGCAAGACGCCCCGTGATCATCGCCTTCCTGGTCTTCATCGGCGTGTCCCTGCTCTGGGTCTTCACCCTCGCCACCGCGGACGAGGTCGATCCCGAGAAGCTCTACGTCGCCGACCGTTCCCTCTCCCCCGCCTTCAACGGATGGGCCATGGCCGGCGAGCAGATCTCGGTCGTCACCCTGTTGACGGTCTCCGGCGGAATCGCCCTGTTCGGTTACGACGGGTTCACGTACGCCCTCGACGGTCTGATCACCCTTGGTGTGCTGCTGCTCCTCGGGCAGAAGATCCGCAACAGCGGCCACTACACGCTCGGCGGCCTGTTCTCCCTGCGCGCATCGGGATCCGGGCCCAGAATCGCCGCGAGCACGGTGACGCTGGCCATCTCGATCCCTCTCCTCGTCATCCAACTGCGTGCCGCCGGGATCAGCGTCGCCCTGCTGATCGGCCTGCCCAACGATGCCACCCAGGTGATATGCACGGTGCTGATGGGCTGCCTCGTCGCCTGCTTCGCCGCGGTGACGGGGCTGCGAGGCAACAGTTTCATGCACGCCGCCAAGGTTCCGATCACCCTGGCGGTCCTCTTGGTGATGACCCTGCTCGCCCTGAGCAAGTTCGCGTGGGATCCCGGGGTTCTGCTGTCGGCCGCGGTGAAGAACAGTGTGGCGCCCGATGCCTATCTGAAGCCCGGGCTCTGGCCGTACACAGCGCGCCTCGGGTCACTCAACACGTTCGGCAATCACGTCGTCTTCATCCTCGGCACGGCCGTGATGCCTCCCATGATCCTGCGGATCGGTGCGTCGCGGACCGGGCGGGCGGCACGCCGGTCCATGAGCATCGCCACAGGGCTGGGCGGCGTCTTCGTCGCCCTCCTGGTCACCACCGGCTTCGCCGCCGCGGCCGTGGTGGGTGGCGCCGGCATCGGCACGGTAGACGCCGGCGGGCAGACGGCCCCGATCCTGCTGGCCTCTGACGTGCTCCGCGACGGTTCGACACAACGCGTCGCGCTGATCACCCTCATGGCGTGCGTCATCTTCCTCACCGTGCTCACCACCGTGACCGGCGTGACGTTCGCCGCGGCCGTCTCCCTCGCCCACGACGTGCTGGCGCGAGGCGGGCGCCGCACCGACACCGAAGAGGTGCGGGCACTTCGGGTGGCCGCCATCGTCATGTGCGCGGTGAGCCTGTCCCTGGCGGCCGCCATCCACCGCTACCCGAACGAGTTCCTGGTCGCTTTCGCGATCAGTGTCGCGGCCTCCTGCGTCTTTCCCACGTTGATCTACTCGTTCTTCTGGCACCGATTCAACCGCAGAGGACTTCTGTGGTCCGTCTATGGGGGACTACTGCTCTGCGCCCTCCTCACGGTCTTCTCACCCATCGTCTCGGGAACCGAGTTCGCGCTGTGGCCGGAGGCGAGTTTCGACTGGTACCCGTTCCAGACCCCGGGTCTGGTCTCCGTTCCTGCGGCGTTCGCCTTGGGGTGGCTCGGTAGCATCACCTCGGCCGAGGACTCCGGACCCGATTTCCAGCATGTGCAATACCGAGTCCTGACCGGCCGGGAACTCGGGGCCCGGCCCGCCGATCCGCAACGGCGGGACCGCCCGCAACCCCGGTAAGACGAAGAGCCCCCGTCGCGTCCAGGGAAGATTCCATCCCCCTCTGGGTTTACTTTCAGATACTCAGGAAGTAGCGTCCAGACCAGTACACCCACCCGGCAGCGTCCGGCGCGGCCGGGCCCGGTACCGACCCGAGCAGGAGCTTCACCATGGCTAGGCCCGGGTACAGCAGTTCACGCGGTTCGTCGTGAGCGTCGGCGCGAAAGCGGCGAACCCTCGGCCCTGACCTCCCCGATCATCCGCGACACAGACGGCTCCAACCGGATCGGCACTCGGCTCAGCCACCACCTCGGCAACCGAGCCGAAGACCGGCTCGCCCCGGGCCCTCCTCCTCGTCTCTGCCGGCCGGTATGCGATAGGGGTGTCCCGTACCGCCCTGTTCGCCGCCGCGCCCCGGAAGCGGCACGACCCCGAAGCCACAAAGGAGTGCGCGATGGGAATGTACGAGGATGTCTTCCGTGCCAGCATCGAAGAGCCGGAATCCTTCTGGCTGAAGGCGGCGGAAGGCATCGACTGGGTTACCCCTCCGCGACGCGCCCTGGATTCCTCGGACGCGCCCTTCTACCGCTGGTTTCCCGACGGGCGGCTGAACGTCTGCTTCAACGCGCTCGACCGGCATGTCGAGGCCGGCCGGGGCGAGGAGCCCGCACTGGTCTACGACTCGCCGGTGACCGGCACGCGGCGCACGTACACCTACGCGGAGCTCACGGACGAGGTGGCGACCTTCGCCGGAGCGCTCGCACAGCTCGGCGTGGGGCAGGGCGACCGTGTGGTGATCTACATGCCGATGGTCCCCGAGGCCGCCGTCGCGATGCTGGCCTGCGCGCGGATCGGCGCGGTCCACTCGGTCGTCTTCGGCGGGTTCGCCCCGCGCGAACTCGCCCTCCGTATCGACGACGCGGCCCCGAAGGTGGTCGTCTCCGCCTCGTGCGGCATCGAGGGCCAACGCGTCATCGCATACAAGCCGCTGCTCGACCGGGCGATCGAACTGGCGACCCACAAGCCCGAGAAGCGCGTGATCCTGCAACGCCCGCAAGAGCAGGCCGAGTTGGGGCCGGACGATCTCGACTGGGGCGAACTGGCCGCCGCCGCGCAGCCGGCCGACTGCGTTCCCGTTTCCGCCACCGACCCCCTCTACATCCTCTACACCTCGGGAACGACCGGAAAACCCAAGGGAGTCGTCCGCGACTGCGGCGGCTACGCGGTCGCCCTTCACTGGTCCATGGGCGCCGTCTACGACGTGGGTCCCGGCGAGACGATGTTCACCGGCTCCGACGTCGGCTGGGTCGTCGGGCACTCGTACATCGTCTACGCCCCCCTGCTGGCCGGCGCCACGACGGTCCTGTACGAAGGCAAACCGGTCGGCACCCCGGATGCGGGCCAGTTCTGGCGCGTCGCCGCCGAGTACGGTGTCAAGACGATGTTCACGGCGCCGACCGCATTCCGGGCCATCCGCAAGGAGGACCCGAAGGGCACACTCACCGCCGGCTACGACCTGTCCGCCCTGCGCCACCTGTTCCTCGCCGGTGAGCGCCTCGACCCCGAGACGTATCACTGGGCGAGCGCTCTGCTGGGCGTCCCAGTGATCGACCACTGGTGGCAGACCGAGACCGGCTGGCCCATCGTCGCCAACCCCATGGGCATCGAGGCCGCGCCGCTCAAGCCGGGGTCTCCGACGCGCCCGCTGCCGGGCTGGGACGTCCGGGTCCTCGACCCTGCGGGCAAGCCGGTACCCACAGACGTCGACGGCGCGATCGTCGTGAAGCTCCCCCTGCCACCAGGCGCGCTACCGACCCTCTGGAACGACGACGAGCGCTACGTCGCCTCCTACCTCTCCGCATACGACGGCTACTACCTCACAGGCGACAGCGGCCACATCGACGACGACGGGTACGTCTTCGTCATGGGCCGTACCGACGATGTCATCAACGTCGCCGGACACCGGCTGTCCACCGGCAGCATGGAGGAGGCCCTGGCCGCCCACCCCGACGTCGCCGAGTGCGCCGTCATCGGTGTCGCCGACGCCCTGAAGGGACAGATCCCGCGCGGCTTCGTCGTGCTGAAGGCCGGCACCGACCGCGAACCGGGCGAGGTGGAGGCCGAACTCGTCCGGCTCGTACGCGAACGCATCGGTGCCGTCGCCTCCCTCAAGGACGTCGCGGTCGTGGCCGCCCTGCCCAAGACCCGCTCGGGAAAGATCCTGCGCAAGACGATGCGCGGCATCGCCGACGGCCACGACGAGCCCATCCCGTCCACGGTGGACGATCCGGGTGTCATCGAGACCCTGCGTCCTGTTCTCCACCGTCCGGATCACACACCGTGAGTGACGACGCACGGCCCGTCCGCCGGTGGGCGGAGGACCTCCGGCGGACTTCGCGAGGCACGGCCCTGCTACCAGGGCGGGGGTACATTTCGGATATGGGGACCGATGTGCATCTCTTCCTCAGTGATCTCGCCCGAGGGCTCATGCCGCGGACGGATCACGTGGCGGACGTGGTGCTGCGGCGCCTGCGCGGCGAGTTTCCCGAGCTGTGGAAGTACGAGGACATCGCCGCTGTGGCCCCGGCCGGGCTGTCCGAACACGTCGTCGCCGCTCTGGTCTTCCTCGCCCGCGGCCGTGACCTGACCGAGGTCAGGACACCGCCCGCGGCCATCGAGTTCGCCTGCCGGCTCGCTGAGCACGGAGTGCCGATCAGTGAGCTCCTGCGTGTCTACCGGATCGTGCACGCAGGTCTGCTGCACGAGCTCTATGCCGAAGCGGCCCGGGTCACCGACTCGCAGGAACTGCTCAGCCAGACCACCGTCACACTGAGCGCGCTGGCCTTCGAGTACGTCGACCGCACATCGGACCAGGCTGTCGCGGCCTACCAGCGGGCACGTGACCGGTGCCTGCAGCGGCGCCTGATCGTGATCAACGAGGCCGGGACCCGGATCGGAACGACCCTGGACATCGCCGTCACCGCCCAGGAGCTGGCGGACGTCGGGACCGATCACTTCGCCGACCTCGCCGCCGTCGACCTGCTCTCCTCCGCCCTCGAGGAGGAGGATCTCTACCCGGCGCCCGCTCCTGCGACCCTGCGCCGCATCGCCCAGGCGACCTCGGCCGGCTGCCCGGAGCTGGCATGCGCCGCAGGGCGGACGCACAGCTACCCGGAAGGCTCGGAGCCAGCCCGTGTACTGGCGAACGGACAGCCCCTCCGCCTCTACGTCACAGCGGATGACGTTCCCGCGTGGCTGGCGACATCGGCGGACCACGCACTCGCCCTGCGTGCGTGGGGTCCGCACTCCCTGCTCCTGGTCCCCCTGTGGGCCCGTGGCAGTCCGCTGGGACTCGCGCAGTTCGTCCGCCGCCGGACGGCGGATCCGTTCGACGACGACGAGATGCTGCTGGCCCAGGAGATCGCGTCGAGAGCGGCGGTGAACATCGACAACGCCCGTCGCTACACGCAGGAGCGGTCCACCGCGCTCACTCTCCAACGCAGCCTGCTGCCGCACCGCACGCCGGAGGAGTCCGCCGTCGAGACGGCGTCGCGCTACCTGCCCAGCGGATCACGCGCCGGAGTGGGGGGCGACTGGTTCGACGTGATACCGCTCTCCGGAGCCCGCGTCGCTCTCGTCGTGGGCGACGTGATCGGCCGCGGCATCCATGCCGCGGCCACCATGGGCCGACTGCGGACGGCCGTCCGTACCCTGGCCGACCTCGATCTGCCTCCCGACGAACTGCTGACCCATCTTGATGACGTGGTCATCCGGTCGCAGCGCGAGGAGGAGCGCGCGGACGAGATCAGCGCCACCTGCCTGTACGCGGTCTACGACCCCGTCTCCCGCGTCTGCTCGCTGGCCAGCGCCGGGCATGTGGCTCCGGTCGTGGTGGCTCCCCTCGCCGGTGACGCCGATGCCCCCGCATCACGCAGGGTCGACTTCCCGGAGCTGCCGGTCGGCCCACCCCTGGGCCTGGGCGGACTCCCTTTCGAAACGGCCCAGTTCAAACTGGAGCACGGCAGTCGGCTGGTGCTGTACACCGACGGTCTCGTCCAGAGCCGCACGCGTGACCCGGACCGCACGCTCGCGTCGCTGCACGAAGTTCTCGCCGGGTCGCCAGCCTCGCTCGACGAGACCTGTGACGAACTGCTGTCCGCACTGCTGCCCCACCGCCCCACGGACGATGTCGCCCTCCTCGTGGCACAGACCAGAGCCCTTGACTCCGGTCACGTCGCCACCTGGGATCTACCCTGCGACCCGGCCGTCGTCTCCAAGGCCCGCGCCCAGGCGTCCGCCCAGCTGGCCACCTGGGGTCTGGAGGACATGGCCTTCACCACCGAGCTCGTGGTCAGTGAACTGGTGACGAACGCCATCCGCTACGGCAGGGGTCCCATCCAACTACGAATGGTCCTTCAGTCCACGCTGACGTGCGAGGTCTCGGACGCCAGCAGCACCGCCCCGCACCTGCGTCGCGCCCGGGTCTTCGACGAGGGCGGCCGCGGCCTGCTCCTGGTCGCCCAGCTCACCGAGCGCTGGGGGACGCGGCACAACCGCGAGGGCAAGGTCATCTGGGCCGAGCAGCTGATTGCCAGCCCTTCGACCGAGGCCCCGTCCGCTCCGGCGTGAGGGTCCGCACGGGTTCCGCGGGATCCCCGCTTGCCACAGCACACCGTCCCACATAGTATTACGTTCATAATTCTACGACGCGCCGACACTCGCTCGGCTGACCGGCCGGGGTGATGACCGCCTCCCCCGCGCCCCTCGACGATCCATCACCCCTTGCAAGAGGAATTCCTATGCTGAACGCCCTGTGGAACCCGATCACCGTCGGAGACATCCCCCTGCCGCACCGCCTGGCCATGGCACCCCTGACCCGGAGCCGTGCCACCCCGGAGGGCGTGCCGACCGAGCTGAACGCCGAGTACTACGCCCAGCGCGCCTCGCACGCACTCATCATCACCGAGGGCACCCAGCCCTCCGCCGACGGCCAGGGCTACCCGGTGACCCCAGGTATCTACACCGAGGAACACATCGCCGGCTGGCGCAAGGTCACCGACGCCGTGCACGCGGCCGACGGGCGGATCGTCATCCAGCTGATGCACGCCGGACGCATCGCCCACCCGGACAGCACCCCGCACCACCGGCAGCCGGTGGCCCCCTCCGCGATCAGGCCGCAGGGCCTCACCTTCACCCCGTCCGGGATGCAGGAGATGCCCGAGCCGCGCGAGCTGTCCACCGAGGAGGTCGCCGCGACGATCGAGGACTTCCGCCACGCCGCCGCGGCCGCCGTCGCGGCCGGCGCCGACGGCGTCGAGATCCACGGCGCCAACGGCTACCTGGTCAACCAGTTCCTCTTCCCCAGCGCCAACCAGCGCACCGACCAGTACGGCGGCTCTCTCGACAATCGCATCCGTTTCGCGGTGGAGGTCGCCACGGCCGTAGCCGACGAGATCGGCGCCGGCCGTACCGGCATCCGGATCTCCCCCGGCAACCCCTTCCAGCTCAACGACCTCGTGGAGATCGACCCGCACGAGCTTTACCCGCACCTGCTGCGCGCCCTCGCCCCGCTCAACCTCGCCTACCTGCACATAGGCCACGGCGGCGACGAGGAACTCCTGCACACGCTGCGCAAGCTGTGGCCCACCACGCTGCTCCTCAACCGGGCAGGCGCCGACATCGCGACCCGCGCCAAGGACGTCGAGGACGGCGTGGCCGACGTCGTCACCGTCGGCACCATGGCCCTCGCCAACCCCGACCTGGTCGCGCGCGTACGCTCCGGGGCGTCCCTGAACACCCCCGACCCGAACACGTTCTACGGCGGTGGCGCGGCCGGCTACACCGACTACCCCGCCCTCACGGCCTGACAACGGGCCCACGCACCCGGGGAGTTGCCGCCCCGGGTGCTCCGCACGGACCCCGGTACGCATCACCCCGTTCCTTGCTCGGGCTGCCGGGCCGATGTGCACAGCGGGCGGCGCACCTCGGGGAGGGGCGCTCGACCGGTCGCTACCGGAACTCACGCCGGGGAGGCGGGCACCGGGAAGAGCATGCAGCTGCTGGTGGCGTGAGCGAGCAGCCGATCCGTCGCGTCGACCAGCTGAGCCTGGGCGAGGGCGGTCTGGCGCCCCCTGCTGACCACCGTGCCGATGGCGCGCACCGTGCCCGTGTCCACGGTGATCCGGCGCAGGAACTTCACCGTCAGGTCGAGCGAGGTGTACGCCATGCCCTGCGGGAGAGTGGACTGGACGGCACAGCCCGCCGCCGAGTCGAGCAAGGTGGCGAAGATGCCGCCGTGCACGCTGCCGATCGGGTTGTAGTGCTCCTCCCCCGGCGTCAGGGAGAAGACCGCCCTGCCGGGCTCCACCTCGTCCAGGGTGAAGTCGACGGTGTGGTTGATCGGCGGACCCGGCAGCCGCCCGGCCTGCAGTTCGCGCAGGAAGTCGAGACCGGCCATGCGCCCGGCGGTCTCCGCCAGGATCGCGGGATCTTCCCACTGGTACGTACGTGTGCGCCCCACGGCCGATCGCCTTCCTGTCTGGCTTTTCTCAGTGAAGCTAGCCTTCGCCTCACCTGACTGTCAACGGCGAAGCCAGGGTCGTACGATGGCGCAATGGAGTGGCTTGAGGCGAGCACGGAGAACTGCCCCGTCCAGCGCACGCTCGACGTGGTGGGAGAGAAGTGGACGTTGCTGATCCTGCGCGACGCCGTCAACGGAGTCCGCCGGTTCGACGACTTCCACCGCCACATCGGCCTGTCGGAGGCGGTCCTCAGCGACCGCTTGAGGAAGCTGGTCACTGCCGGGATCCTGAACACCGTCCCCTACCGGGAACCGGGCAGCCGCTCCCGCAACGAGTACCGCCTGACCCGCAAGGGCTGGGACCTGTGGCCAGCCCTGATGGCGCTGAGCCAGTGGGGCGAGGCGTACACCCTCGGCCCCGAGGGCCCCGTACTGGACATCCGCCACACCGACTGCGACGCGCCGGTCCGCGTCGTCGTCGAGTGCTCCGCGGATCACTCCACCCTGAACCCCGGCGACGTGACCGCCCGACTGGGGCCCGGCGCTCGACCTCGGCGGTGAGTCAAAGGACCGGCCGTTGTCGACGCCCGCTATCACATTACGCACGTCAGGCAATCGGTTAGGCTTGTGTACGGGGCAACGGCCTTGAGGGAGCGAATGGAGGACGCCCATGGTGCGCTATGCCAAGGAGCACAAGCAGGAGACGCGGAAGCGCATCATCGAGAAGGCCGGTGAGCGGTTCAAGCTGGACGGAATCGACGGATCGGGCGTCTCCACGCTGATGTCCGACGCCGGGCTCACCAACGGAGCGTTCTACGCCCACTTCGCCTCGAAAGACGATCTCGTCGCCAACGTCGTGACCGACCAGCTGCACACGCAGCTCTCGCGCTACGGCGATCTGCGGCCCGGCCGCGAGGGACTTGAGGACCTCGTGCGCGAGTATCTGTCGCCCGAACACCGCGACCACCGCGGTGCGGGCTGCCCCTCCGCCGCCCTTCTCGACGAGATAGGCCGCTGCGGGGAGCAGACAAAGCAGGCCTACACCGACGGAGCGCGGGCCATCGTGGAGGAGATCGCCGCCCGCCTGACGCCCGGTGATCCGCGATCCGCCCGGGGGAAGGCCATCGGGCTCTACACCATGATGGTGGGAACGCTGCAGCTGTCCCGCGCGCTCTCCGACCCGAAGTTCGCCGACGAAGTCCTTGAGCAGGGCATCGAGAACGCCCTCGCGTTCATGCGCTGAGCCGGGGACCACCTGGCGTTCGTTCCGGGATCAGTTCCGCACCCCGTTCGGCGACCTCGTGCCGCAGAGCGTTCCACAGGGCGCGTACGGCGGGGTGCGCCACCGCCTCGCGGCGCACGGCCAGGGTGATGGGAAGCCGAATGTCGATCTCGTCGTCGAGCAGTCGGCAAAGCCGGCTCCGCCGAGCGAGAAAGGCCGGCAGGACCCCGATACCGGCCCCCTGCTCGGTGGCTTCGAGCTGGGCGAAGACATTCGTCGAGGAGAACGCCGGGCTCACCCCCGGCAGGTGGCGTTCCATGTCGAGGTCGCCGACCTGCAGCATCGACTCGATGTAGAAGACGAGCGGGTGCTCCCGCAGCTCGGCCACCGACTCCGGCCGACCGTTCCGGGCGAGGTAGCCGTCGGAGGCGTAGAGCCCCAGCGTGTAGTCGGTGAGGTGCTCGGTCACCAGACGGCCGCTGGAGGGAACGCCGATGACGAGAGCGAGATCGAAGCCGGACGGGCGCAGGGCGAGCTGCCGTGTCGCGGTGACGAGTTCCACCTGGAGCTGCGGATGCCGACGGCGCAGCCGCACCAGGGCGGGCGTGACGAACACGGTGCCGATGCCGTCGGGTGCGCTGACGCGCACCGTGCCGCGCAGGGACGGCACATCCTGGCCCGCCACAGTGTCGACGACGCGGTGCACTGCCTCCTCGATCGCGCGCGCGTTCTCCGAAACGGCCCTTCCGATGTCCGTCAGGGCCCATCCCTCCGTGCCGCGCTCGACGAGGCGAAGGCCGATGCTCTTCTCCAACGTGGCGATACGGCGGGACACGGTGGTGTGATCCACTCCCAGTGCGTCGGCGGCGGCCACCAGACGCCCCGTACGGGCTACCGCGAGCAGGTAACGCAGGTCGTCCGCACGGATTTTGCGCGGATCGACGGAGCGACGGGAGTCGACCGGCCGCGAGGCCGAGCTCTCGTCCTGCTCGTCCGACTCATGTGTGGAGCGTGGGCGCACAGCAACTCCATATCTGCGTTTTCGCACAGTTGATGTGCGTTATTGGTGGTTGATTGCACATTGGGCCGGTCGCACAGTCGAGGGGGTGAGCGCGCCACGCGCCGCCGTTCCTGCTGAAAGGGCCCCCATGATTGCCAGCCTTTCCCTGCCCCGGATCCTGCGCGTCGGACGTGGCGCCGTCGGTGAACTGGGCGATGTGGCCACAGGGCTGGGCCTGCGCCGCCCCCTGCTGGTGACGGACGCGTTCCTCGCCGGAACCGGTGCGGCGGAGCGGCTGATGACGACGTTGAGGGAAGCCGGTCTGCAACCGCGCCTGTTCGCCGAAACCGTCCCGGATCCGACGACCGACTCGCTGGGCGCGGGACTGGACGTCCTGCGTGAGCACGAGGCGGACTCGGTGATCGGATTCGGCGGCGGCAGCCCGATGGACACCGCCAAGGCCCTCGGCCTGCTGGGCGTCCAGGGCGGGCGGATGCGGGACTACAAGGCCCCGCACACCAACCTCGGCCCGGCACTTCCGGTGATCGCGGTCCCGACGACCGCCGGCAGCGGCTCCGAGGCCACTCAGTTCACCGTCATCACCGATAGCGCCACGGACGAGAAGATGCTCTGCACGGGGCCCGCGTTCCTGCCGGTCGCCGCCGTCATCGACTTCGAGCTGACCCTGTCGATGCCCTCGCGCCTGACCGCTGACACCGGCGTCGACGCGCTGACACACGCAGTCGAGGCGTATGTGAGCCGCAAGTCCAACCCGTTCTCGGACGGCCTTGCCCTGAACGCGATCCACACCATCGGCCGCCACCTCCGCCGCGCCTACGCCGACGGGGAAGACATCGAGGCCCGCGAGGCGATGATGCTCGCCGCGACCCAGGCCGGCATCGCCTTCTCCAACTCCAGCGTGGCGCTCGTCCACGGCATGAGCCGTCCGATCGGCGCTCACTTCCACGTCGCCCACGGCCTGTCGAACGCGATGCTCTTCCCGGCCGTGACGGCGTTCTCCGTGCACGCGGCCGAGAGCCGGTACGCCGACTGCGCCCGCGCGCTCGGAGCCGCCGACGACAGCGACAGCGACGCCGGGGCCGCCGGGAAGTTCGTGGCGGCACTCCGTACCCTGTGCAGGGACCTTGAGGTGCCCACGCCGCAGACCCACGGCATCGACAAGGACAAGTGGTTGCGGCTGTTGCCGCTCATGGCCGAGCAGGCGCTCGCGTCCGGGTCTCCCGCCAACAACCCGCTCGTACCCACCGCGGACGAGATCCAGGATCTGTATGCGCAGATCTACGCCTGACACAGCGAGGACGGGCCGTGATGACCCCGGAGTACGGAGTGCCGATCCATGGCTGACGCCGCAGAGAACGACGTTGTCATCGACGTCCACCGGGGTGTCGGCCGGATCCTGCTGAACCGCCCCAAGGCGCTCAACGCCCTGACGACCGGCATGGTCGCCGCCATCGACCGTGCGCTCGTCGCGTGGGAGGGCACGCCGCTGTCGGCCGTGGTGTTCGCCGGCTCCGGAGCGAAGGCCTTCTGCGCCGGTGGGGACATCCGCACGATCCGCGAGTACAGCCTCGCCGGCGATGCCGACGCCAGTGAGCGGTTCTTCGCCACCGAATACCGGCTCAACGCCCGGATCGCCGCGTACCCCGTCCCGATCGTGTCGCTCATCGACGGCGTGTGCATGGGTGGCGGCCTCGGCCTGTCCGTCCACGGTGCCTTCCGCGTCGTCACCGAGAAGGCGGTACTCGCGATGCCCGAGACCGGGATCGGGTTCTTTCCGGACATCGGGGCCAGCTACTTTCTGCCCAGGCTGCCCGGCGCGATCGGCATGTACCTGGGACTGACCGGACACCGGCTCGACGCGGCCGACGCCCTGTACACGGGGCTGGCTACGCACTTCGTCGCCGGGGACAGCCTCGACGCGGTCGCGGACGCCCTGGCCGACAATCCCGGCGACCCGGTGGACGTCGTCCTGAACCGCCTGGCCGGCTGTTCCCCCGTGGCGGGGAGTGGGCTGGCGAAGGTACGCGGCGAAGTGGACTGGGCGTTCGGCGCCCCGGTGCTCGGCGAGATCGAGAAACGCCTGCACCACCTCGGCACTCCATGGGCTGTGGCCGCGCTGACCGCCCTGGAGGCCGCCTCGCCGCAGAGCCTGGAGATCACCCACGCCCTGCTGGCCCGGGGCAGGCAGCACACGTTGCGCCAGTGCCTGGACACCGAACTCGCCCTCACGCGCACGGTGATCCGGACGCCGGACTTCCTGGAGGGCGTCCGCGCGGCCCTGGTCGACAAGGACCGCAGTCCCGCATGGCGACGCGCAGCGGACGACGCCCGCACCCAGCCGACCTGACGATCTCCGGGTGCGGGCGGGGCGTCGCCCGGCCGGCTCTGGTCCCCGGGCGGGCTCTCCGCAACGGGGGGCATCACGATCGGGCGCGGGGAAGGAGCGCCGCCCGGCGACTCGGGCGTTTCCGAACTCGCCGCGACAACGCGCCATGAAGCGGCCGCAGTTGCCGAGCCGCACCACCGTGACCGACATTCCGTCAGCTCCTCAAGCAGGTGGAAGCGCCGGGCGCCCCGAACGGGCGCCCGGAGACCGACGACCGGGCTCAGCCCGTGGCCGCCGTAGGGTCGCCGACCGCAGGCCGTTCGACCNNGGTCGAACGGCCTGCGGTCGTCCCGTTCTCAGTCGTTCTCGGGGACCATCGAGACGACGACCTTGCCGGCCTTGGTACGGCCCTGCTCGACGTGCGCCATCGCGTCGAGCGTCTGGTCAAACGGGAAGACCCGGTCGATGACCGGGCGGAGCTGCCCGCTGTCGTAGAGACCGGCGAGTTCGCGCAGCTGGGAGCCGCTGGCCCGCATGAAGAGGAACTCGTAGCGCACACCCAGCGACCTGGCCTGCTTGCGGATCTTCCGGCTGAGAGCGTTCATCACCACACGGAGGAAGGAGGGAGCGCCGAGTTGCTTGGCGAACCCGGCGTCCGGCGGGCCGACGACACTGATGGCCAGGCCGCCGGGCTTCAGCACAGTCAGCGACTTCTTGAGGTTCGCCCCGCCCACGGAGTCCAGCACCAGGTCGTAGCCGGACAGCACCTTCGAGAAGTCCTCCTTGGTGAAGTCGATGACGAGATCGGCGCCGAGGCTCTTGACCAGTTCCTCGGTGCCGGGGCCCGTGGTCGTGGCCACCGTGGCGCCGAGGTGCCTGGCGAGTTGGACGACCGTCGAGCCGAGACCCCCGGAGCCGGCGTGGACAAGCACCTTCTGTCCCGGCTGCACGCGGGCGCGTTCGACGAGAATCTGCCAGGCGGCCAACCCCACCAGCGGGACCGCGGCGGCCTCCTGGAAGGTGAGCGACTGCGGCTTGGGCGAGACGTCGTCCTCGTGGATCGCGACGAACTCCGCGAAGCCCCCGATCCGCAGGTCGCGCGGACGGGCGTAGACCTCGTCGCCGACCTTGAAGTGACGCACGCCGGAACCGACCCTCGTCACGACGCCCGCCACATCGTGGCCGAGCACGAAGGGGCGCTTGTACTTCAGGAGTTGCTTGAACTCCCCGTTGCGGACCATCTTGTCCAGCGGATTGATGCTGGTGGCGCTCACTCTTACCAGAACGTCGCGATCCCCTACGGTGGGTTCGGGCACTTCCGCAGCGCGCACACCGTCCTTGTCGTACTTCTCGACGACGAATGCCTTCATGTCAGTCAGCCTTCTGCGTGATCTTCTCGGTGGTTCTCTTGGTGGTTCTCTTGGTGGTTCTCGTGTCGATCGATACAGCGGTGAGCCCGTCCTCGGCTCACTTGCCGAGGTGGGTGCGGAGCCAGCTGCCCATCTGCTGGATGGCGTGGTCGACCTCGGGGACGCGTCCGGCGCCGAGGACGAAGGAGTGCTGGCCTTCGGGCATGGGGTGCACCTCGGTGGTGACCTTGAAGTCGGCCAGACGCTGGGCGAGCTGGGCACCGTCCTCGGCGAGCGTCTCGTACTCGCCGTAGTGGACCTGGGTGGGGGGCAGGCCGGTGAGGTCGGCGTGGACGAGGCTGACGGCGGGGTCGGCGAAGTCGAGGCCGGGCTCCTGGAGCCAGGCTCCCCGGAAGAGTTCGAGGGTGGCCCTGCTGAGCATCTTGTCGGTGGGCTCGTTGGCGTCCACGGCGGGGTTGGAGATGGTGAGGTCGGTCCAGGGCGAGACGCTGATGATCGCGCCGGGGGTGGCTTCGCCCTTGGCGAGGAGGCGCAGGGGGAGCATGACGGCCAGGGTGCCGCCGATGGAGTGGCCGGTGCTGCCGATGTTCCTCGGCTCGTAGCCCTGCGAGAGCAGCCAGCGGTAGGCGGTCTCGGCGTCGTCGAGCTGGGCGGGGTAAGGGTGCTCCGGGGCGAGGCGGAAGTCGACGACGAGGGAGCGGGCGCCTGCGGCCTTGGCGATGTGGCCGGCGGCCTTGCGGTCGGAGTGCATGGAGGCGGTGACGGAGCCTCCGAAGTGGAAGTGGAGCAGCGCCTTGTCGGGGTCGGCGTTCTCGGGGATGGCCCACAGGGCTGGGACGCCGCCGGCGTCGACCTCGGCGTAGGTGACGCCCTCGGGTTCGGTGGCGGCCTTGTGGTTGGAGTCGACGATGTCGCGGATGATCGCCAGGTCCAGACCGGGGGTCGCGGACTTGGCGCTGACGCTTGCGAGGAACTGTGCGAACTGCTGTGCCTCGGGGCTGACTGCCATGGTGATGCTCCTGCTCTGATCAGTGTGCTGTGAGAGGTGTGAGAGGTGCTGTGCTGTGTGCCGGGTGCGGCTGAATCGGTGTGCTGCTCTGGACGCTACTTGCTGAGTATCAGAAAGTAAACTCAGGTCGACCGACGGATGCTCGACGTCGGCTGCACTGCGCGCCCACTTCCGTCGCCGAGCGACTACTTGCGTTCGAGGAACTCGAGAGCCGTCTTCACGAACTCCTGGTGGAACTGGAAGATGCCGCCGTGGCCGGCGTCGGGGTAGAGCACCAGCTCGCCGTTCTGCACCCGCCGGGCCAGGTCGACCGAGTTCTGCGTCGGGACCATCCGGTCGGCCTCACCGTTGGCGACGAGCACCGGCTGGCTGATGCCGGAGAGGTCGTGGGGCCGCTGCACTCCCCAGCGGCGAATGGCCTTGAGCTGGGCACGGTACGCCCCGAGCCGGATCGCCTTGTCCCGGTCGCGGGTGCGCTCCTTCAGCCGGGCCAGGAACTCCTTTCCGGCGCGGCGTCCGTTGGCGGTGCGTGTGAAGAACAGGAACTGCTTCGGGTCCTGAAGGGTGAACAGCGCCCGGACGGTATCCAGATTGGACAGCCTGGTCACGTTCTTGATGCCCTCACCGCCCGCGGGACCGGTACCCGTGAGGATCAGCTTGCGGACGAGTTGCGGCTCCCTCTCCACGACCACCTGGGCGATCATGCCGCCCATCGAGAAGCCGTGGATGTCGACGCGGTCGAAACCGAGCGCGCGGATGAAGGTGACGGCATCCTTCGCCATCTCCTGGATGGTGCGCGGCGTGGAACCGGTGGAGGCGCCGACGCCCCTGTTGTCGAACGTGATGACCCGATGCCTGGCGGCGAACCCGTCGACGACCCGGGGATCCCAGTTGTCGAGCACCCCGGCGAGGTGGTTGAAAAAGATCACCGGAACGCCGGACCGCGGACCGAGGTCGCGGTAGGCGAAGGTCACCCCTCCGGCGGCGACAGTGCGGTTCGGAGCGTCCTTGTACGACGTCACCACGCCAGCTCTGACTTCTTGCGAATCGCTCATGGTCATGCCCTTCATTGCGGGGTTTCCGCGAGCGAGCGCCCACTCCTCCAGAAGGAGGGGACGCGGAGCGGTCACCTGCGTCTCCCGGCTGCGGCTGCAGCCTGCGGGGGTCGACGATCACGCGGGGCGTCGAGGACCACGGGAGCAGGAACTCCGAGTGGTCACGCCCTCTGGATCACGTCGACCATTGGATTATGACCGTAATTTCATGAGGCTGCAAGGCGTACGCGTATCCAGCAGGGCAACAGTCCGCGCGTAGGCCGTCTCGACGGGAGGGCGCCACCGGCGACGTATCGGCTCCCGACCAGGTCGCCCAGTGGGGTCGTACGGGCAGACAAAGTGGTGCCGCCTCACGTCACTGTGAGACGGCACCGGCAGAGGCAGCCGACCACCACCCCGCATCGTTCGCGGCAGGCGTCGGAGCGGCGCGGGTCAGGCAGCGAGGAAGTCGGCCACCTGCCTGGTGAAGACCCTGGCGTACTGGAAGAGGAAGGCGTGACCGGCGCCGCTGTAGAGGACGAGAGTCGCGTTGTCGAGGTGCTGGACGGCGACATAGGAGTTGTGGGCGGGGATCATGACGTCCTCCAGGCCGTTGGCATAGAGGACGGGGTGCTTGATGGCCTCCAGTTCCGCTTTGACCTGCTCGAAGGGCGCAGACAGAAGAGCTCCCGCCGCGGCGAGCATGCCCTGCGCCGCCGCCTCGGAGGCCGGAGGGCCGCCGACGGCGAGCCGGGTCGAGACGTGGTCGAAGTGCTGCAGCCCCGAGGCGCGGGCCGCTTCCGTCTCGGGATAGAAGAGGAACAGCATGTCCTCCAGGTCGGCGTCGGGCTTGGCCATGATGCCCAGGACCTTCTCACTGAAGTCCGGCGCGCCCGGGACCCAGCCGGCCGGGCCACTGCCGGCCACGATGAGCTTGCGCACCAACTCGGGGCGCCGCAGGGCCACACGCTGGGCCACGATGCCGCCCAGGGACCAGCCGAGCAGGTCCACGTGCGTAAGGCCGAGCGCCTCGATGAACTCGACGGCCCCCTCGGCGAACCCTTCGAGGGAGTCACGCGGTTCGCCGTCGGTATAGCCGACGCCGACGTTGTCGAACAGGATCACGTCGTGGTCGGCGGCCAGGTAGTCCAGGAACTCCGGGTCCCACCAGTCGATCGTCCCGCGGAACCGGTTCAGCAGGACCAGCGGGACGCCGCCCTGCGGACCCAGCCGCCGGTAGGTGAAACGCGCGGAGGGGCCTTCGACGGTGAGGTCCTCGGCCTTGTCTGCCAGATACGTACTCATACTGTCCTTCTCATGTTGGCGGGTGCGTGACATCTCGCGATATCGCTCGCGGCGACACCGGCACGGAGAGGCCAGGTGCACGGATCGGAACTCGCCTCGCCGAGCCGGGCACACCGGACCGACATGGCGCACCAGATCCTGGATCCGTCCGGGAACGCCCGGTCCCCAGCTCGGCCACAGCGGCAGTCTTCGCTTCACCGGCCGCATCGGCCCCCATGAAGGCCCGCCGCTGCGGAAGGCCGCCCCAGGCCTACCGACCCGCCCGGATCACTCACCACCGGCATAGCGAGATAAAATTACGTCCATAATATTATGAAGGGAGAGGTTGAGACCGCAAGAGGGCCACCACCCGGGTCCTCGCCGAAACCCCGGGAAGCGGCCACCACCGACCGACCCGCCCCCGGCACCGGAGGGTGATCAGCCCACCCAACAAGCGAAGGAGAATGCGTGCGATACAAGGAAGAGCACAACGAGGCCACCAGGCAGCGGATCATCGAGGCAGCCGGCCGCCGGTTCAAGCGGGACGGCATCGACGGCTCAGGCATCGCGACGCTCATGAAGGACGCGGGTCTGACCAATGGCGCCTTCTACACCCACTTCACTTCCAAAGACGAGCTCGTGGCCACCGCGGTCGCCGACCAACTCGAGGCACAGAACGCCAACGTCGTCGCGCACGCGGCACCCGGCCGCGCGGGACTCGAACAGATCGTGCGCTGGTACCTGTCCGCCCAGCACCGCGACAACACCGAATGGGGCTGCCCCTCCGCCGCACTGCTCGACGAGATCACACGCTGCGCAACCCCGACCCGACAGGCATACACCGACGGAGTACTCGCCGTCGCGGACGGGATCGCCACCCGCCTGGCACCCGACGACCCACTCTCGGCCCGCACCAGGACGCTCACCGCCTACGCCATGATGGCCGGGGCACTGCAGCTCTCCCGAGCCCTCGCCGACACGAGGCTCGCAGACGAACTCCTCGACCAGGGCATCCGCAACACCTTGGCCCTGCTGGACATCGAGCACGATCACGCTGGAACCACAGAGTGACCGACCCACGGAGCACACAGCGGCCGACGCCATCGGCGCTCCCGCCACGGCCGGACGAATGACCCACCCTCCCGCACACCACCCGGCCCGCACCACATTGCGGTTCACTCGTCGACCATTTAGAATTACGAATGTAATTTAATGAGTTGTGCCCCTGCCCGCTGAAGCGCACAGCCCGGGCCGGGCCATCGGACACGGTGCGGCCCGGCGGGAAGGTCATCAGTGTCGCGGCGCGACTTACTCATCCCTGTTCATGAAGGCCAACGGAGACCAACCGCGTGAGCTCACCCCTCTCATCGACGCCGGCGGGATCCGTCCCGTTGTCGACACCGCGTTCGCGTTCGAGTCGACCGGAGAAGCGCTGGAGTACCTCGCGGCAGGGCGCGCGACGGCCGGCAGGGTCGTGTCCAAGATGACGTGATGCAGCCCCGCAGGCCGGTGAAGACCCTCCGCATAGCGCCAGGACGACACCGCCACACGGCGACGAGAAGTCCCCCCGAAACCTCGCCACCAGAAGGACCCGACTATGACCACATCGCGGAATTCGCCCACCCACTCGGCGTCGTTCTACACGAACACGCCGACCCGTACCGTCTCCGTTCAGGGCGTGGACTTCGCCTACCGGGAACTCGGCCCCCGAGAAGGCGTGCCGATCGTCCTGCTGATGCACCTGGCCGGGGTTCTGGACAACTGGGACCCTCGCGTCGTCGACGGACTCGCCGCACGGCGTCGGGTCATCGCGTTCGACAACCGCGGGGTGGGCGGGTCGGGCGGCTCCACGCCGGACACGATCGAGGCGATGGCTCACGACGCGGTTCTTTTCGTCCGAGCCCTCGGGTTCGACCAGGTCGATCTGCTCGGTCTGTCCATGGGCGGTTTCGTCGCACAGGTCATCGCGGAGGCGGAGCCGCGCCTCGTCCGCAAGGTCATCCTGGCGGGCACCGGACCAGCCGGCGGCCCCGGCATCGACAAGGTCCCGGCACTCACCCTGCGTGCCACGCTCAAGGGCGCCCTGACCCGCCAGGATCCCAAGCTCTCCCTCTTCTTCACCGATACCGCAAGCGGCCGGCGGGCGGGACGAGCCTTCCTGAGACGACTGAAGGAACGCACACAGGACCGCGACAAGAACATCTCACTGCTGTCACTCCGCGCCCAGCTGAAGGCCGTCAAACGGTGGGGCCGCCAGTCCCCGTCGGACCTGTCGGTCGTCCGCCAACCGGTCCTCGTGGCGAACGGCACGAACGACAGCATGGTGCCCAGCCAGAACACGCTCACCCTGGCCGCACGCCTGCCCCGGAGCGAACTCGTCCCCCTTTTCCCGGATGCCGGACACGGCGGGATCTTCCAGTACCACGATGAATTCGTGACGAGAGCACTCGGGTTTCTCACGTCATGAGCCTGAGCGTCGCAAGGGAATGACCGCGCAGGACGAGAGCGGCAGCCCGCCGTCGCCGTAAGACATCGCCGTCCGTGATGGTGATCTCCAGGCTTGACCAGAAATCTACACAGACTCATAACATTACGATCATGCGCCAATAATCCGGCACATGGCTTCCCACCGCTGCTCACCTAGTCGGCGCAGACAGAAACGAGGCTCCCTATGCATGACCTTCCGTTCCAGTCAGCCGCGGATCAGCTCAGCGCACTGGCCTCGGGTGAGGTGTCGAGCGAGGAACTGCTCGATGTCTACCTGAGCCGGATCGGCGCCCACAACGCGCGGCTCAACGCGATCGTCACACTCGACACCGACCGAGCGCGGCGTGAGGCCAGGGAAGCCGACGCGAAGCGTGCGCGCGGGGCGGAACTCGGGCCGCTCCACGGGCTGCCGATCACGTTGAAGGACAGCTATGAGACCGCCGGCCTGCGAACCGCCTGCGGCCGTCCCGACCTCAAAGCCTACGTACCCGAACAGGACGCCGAGGCCGTACGAAGGTTGCGTGCCGCCGGTGCGGTGATCATCGGCAAGACCAACATGCCCGCGGGAAACCAGGACGTCCAGGCGGACAACCCGGTGTTCGGGCCCACGCTGAATCCGTGGAACACCACCCGCACGTCCGGAGGCTCCGCGGGTGGTGGCGCCGTGGCGACAGCAGCGGGACTCACCGCCTTCGACTTCGGCTCGGAAATCGGCGGCTCGACGCGCATCCCGGCACACTTCAACGGCCTCTACGGACACAAGGCGACCTGGCGGTCCATTCCGCTCATCGGCCACGTCCCAGGGGGACCGGGCGTGGGGCGTTGGGGAGAGATCGATCTCGCCTGCGCGGGCGCACAGGTGCGCGAGGCGCGTGATCTCGTCCCGATCCTCCGGGCGACAGTGGGACCGCCGGAGCGCGACGGCGGATTCAGCTACACCCTCGCACCGCCCCGGGCCAGCGAACTGGGCGGCTTCCGGGTCGCGGTGTGGACCGAGGATCCGTCGTGCCCCGTTGACGACGATGTCGCCGCCGCGATGGACGACGCGCTGAACGCCCTCAGGACAGCTGGCGCGAAGGTCGATGTGAGGCCCACCAGCCTCCCTGTCTCCATGGCGACCAGCCATGACGTCTTCCTGCGCCTGCTCTTCGGTGCGTTCACCTACGACCGGTCCGGTCTGACCCCGGCCTCCAACGCCGCGCTGCTCGCGCGGGTCGTCCAGCGCCCTCGCGGAGAGGCGATGTATGCGCTGCGGGGCACCTTCCAATCCCACTACAGCTGGCTCCAGGCGGACGTCGAACGCCATGAGCTCCGGCAGCGATGGACCGAGTTCTTCCGGGACTTCGACGTCCTGCTCATGCCGGTCACCTCGACGACAGCGCCGCCTCACCACGACAAACCCATCGACAGGTTCGGACGCCGGATCCAGGTGGACGGGCAATCCCGCCCCTACTGGGAGCAGGTCAAGTGGAGCGCGATCGCCAACGTGGCGGGCTCCCCCGCGACGACCGTCCCGGTCCGGACGGGCAGGGACGGCATGCCCGTCGGGCTGCAGGCGATGGGGCCGAGCGGCGGCGACCTCACCACGATCAAGTTCGCCGAGCTCCTGGGCCAGGAGCTCGCGGGCTACCAGCCCCCTCCGGCTTTCGCGTGACCGTCCGTCGAGCCGCACCACCGCCCCGAACCCGGTCCTCCAAGCCGTGCCGACACCACCACCCCGAGGAAACCGCCGATGAACACGCTGGACACCCCGCTCGCCCTCCCCAACGGCCAGGTACTCCCGAACCGTCTGATGAAGTCCGCGCTCAGCGAGGCGCTGGGCGACAGGAACAACTCACCGGACGAGCGCCTCGGCCGCCTCTACTCCACATGGGGCAGAGGCGGGTACGGCCTGATGATCACCGGCAACGTCATGGTCGACCGAGCACAGCTCGGCGAACCGGGCAACATCGTCATCGAGGACGCGCGTGACCTTGACGCGCTCTCGCGCTGGGCCAAGACCGCCCAGGACTCCGGCGTCCCGATCTGGGCCCAGCTCAACCATCCCGGACGCCAGGCCAATCCCCTGGCTCTCGGACACACACCCGTGGCACCCAGCCCGGTCGCACCGAACCTGCCCGGCGCCAGAACACCGCGCGAGCTGCGGCCGGCGGAGATCGAGGAGATCATCGAGCGTTTCGCCACGGCCGCGGCCGTGTGTGAATCTGCCGGCTTCAACGGCGTGCAGGTGCAAGGTGCCCACGGGTACCTCATCTCTCAGTTCCTGTCCCCGCTGTCGAACCGGCGCGACGACGACTGGGGCGGCGACCTCGAAGGAAGAATGCGTTTCGGTCTCGAAGTCGTCCGGCGCATCCGCGCCCGTGTCTCGCCCGGTTTCGCGGTCGGCGTCAAACTCAACTCCGCCGACTTCCAACGCGGCGGCTTCACCGAGGACGAGTCGCGTGCCGTACTCGCCTCCCTCGCCGGGGAAGGCATCGACCTCATCGAGGTCAGCGGCGGCAGCTACGAGTCCATGGCCATGAGCGGCGCGGCGGCCCCCAGCACCAGGGCACGCGAGGCGTACTTCCTGGAGTACGCCCGTACGGTGCGCGAGCTCGTGGGGGACATCCCGCTCGCCGTCACCGGCGGATTCCGCACCCACGAAGCCATGCAGGGGGCCGTACAGGCCGGCGAATGCGACGTGGTCGGCATCGGTCGGCCGACGATCACCACGCCGGACGCCGCCAGGCTCATCCTCGACGGAAGAGCCGAGACACTCACCGCACACCGGATCAGCTACGGCATGAGAGGCCTGCTGGGCAGGATCGCCGACCTCAAGGCGCTCGACGGGGTGTTGGACCTCAGCTGGCACACCGACCAGATCCACCGCCTGGGGAACGGACTGCGCCCCGACCTCGGTCGGGGGAGGCTCGCCACCACCATCGCGATGGTACGGCGAAACGGGCGTACGTCCTTCCGCGCCAAGCGTGGCGGCTAAAGAGAGCCGACCGACAATCCCGACCACTCACGCCCCGTCTTTCCCGCCGAGTGGTCGGCTCGCCCGACAACACCTCACTCACAGCCGGACGGCACCACCATCCGCTCGGGCCACGAAGTGCCGTTCGGCTCCTGAGCCCTTCACCCACCCGACGCGTACGGGCCTGCGACCTGTTGCCGCCCTCCCCGGGCTCGATCGGAGACCTCGTGGTCAACACGCGATGATGGAGTCCCTCTCAGCGCACGTAGAAGGTCAAGCTACTCGGCCGCAGACGGTGGCCCACCCGCCTAACGGCTGTCCACCCCACTGTTCCGGCAACGTAGATACTCCGCATCCTCCATCAGTCGCCGAGCGGTTTGAACGCCGCGAGCCCGAACTCAGACAGACGACTGCCCTGGTGCGAACGCGCTCGCGGCGATCCGGGGCGGCGGCCCTGATGCCGGCGGCCTCAGCTGGTCAGGAGATCCTCACCCACGCGGGCGTCAAGGCTCGCGACGAGGCTCTGGATTTCCCCATCGGCGGCCATGCGAGCATCCAGGACGGGCGAGAGAATGCCGCGAAGAGCCGAGACCGCCGACCACCGGCGGGGGCGGACCACCCTCGCGTCCCGGCGGGAGAGTCCGGCGACGATGGCACGCGCCGCGCTCTCGGGGCTGATCCGCTTGTGGAGCACCTTCGGCAGGGTGTCGAGCAGCGCCTGCGCCGCGGGATCCTCATCGATGCTCTGCCGGATCATGTCCGTATTGATCATGGCGAAATAAGCCGTCGTGACACTGACCCCATGAGCGGCGAGTTCGACCCGCAGTCCTCGCCCAAGCTGCTCGACGGCCGCCTTGCTCATCGCATAGGGCACCGTCCCCGCGCCGTTGACGTAGGCGAACACCGACGAGAGCAACACAATGCGACCCGCGCTGCCGATGATGTGGGGCAACGAGGCATGGACGGTGTTGAGCACGCCCCCGACATTGATGTCGAAGAGCCGATGCATCCGGGCAGGCGACGAGGCGCGCAACGTGGCCCCCTTGGCGGCCACACCCGCGTTGGCAATCACGATGTCGAGGCAGCCGGCCTCCGCTACCACTCGCTCCACGGCTCCCGAGATGTCTCCCAGCTCGGTGACATCACCTCGAAGGACGGTGATGCCATGGTCGGCCGACCGGCCCGCGTCCGGCTGGAGGTCGACCACGAAGACATGAGCGCCTTTGTCCCTCAGTCGTTGTGCGGTCGCGGCACCCAACCCCCGGGCTCCGCCGGTCACCAGCGCGACCTTCCCTGCTATCGAAGTCCTCTGCCCGGATCTCACCATGACACCTCCCTGAACACACCCCACGTCCCTGGGGCGAAATGCCGATACAACTGCAGGTCCGCGCGGCCAGGTCATAGTATGACGTTCGTAATTCATTGCCAATAGGGTGACGCCGGAGCCTTCCACACTGTCCGCTGAAGGACGCGATGTACACGATCCGCGTCGTGTTCGGCAACTCGGGCCCGCCTGGCGGACGAACCGGTACCGACCGCACGGAAAGGAGGAACACTTCGACCGTGCGATGAACCCCCGGGCCCGACGGGAGGCGGAATCGATCCCCGGCAGCGGCGGACAGACCTCGAGGAACGCGTTGCCGGTGGTGTGCCGACTCGCCTGGAACAGCTCGGCGTCGGTGATTCCTTTACGCAAATGCCCCCGCGCCGATCACGGGGCGCCGTGAACGACCTCGCCGCCGCGCTGCTCTCTCCGAAGTCCATGGCCAGGAATTCGACTGCGCCCGCTCCGTGAAGGTCAGGAAGAGCGACGAGGTGATGGATGTGTCGACGCCGGCTGTCCGGCGAGTCCATCCGTCGACCCGAATGGCCGGCAGCGGCAGAATGCGTACAGCCTGCCACGGCCACAGGTCAGCCGAGCCAAGTTCCGTCTACTCATCCGAGCTGCGACCATCCCCAGCATTGCACAACTGCCGGAAAGCGCCGTCGGTTGCCCGGCTGCTGCCCGCTCGGCGAACTGACGCCGATGCCGGCTTGGAGGTCGAGGCGGTCAGGTGGGCCGAGTGCCGAACAGGTAGTAGTTGCCGATGTCGATGATGAAAGGAATTCGGCGGGTGGGGAATCGCTCCATGATGGCCTGCTTGTACGCCTCGCCGTCGTCGCCGAGGAGTTCGCGGGCGGCTTTCAGGTACTCGGCCATCTCGACGAGCACGGCCTGCCCTGCAGGGAGCCCGTGTCCGGGCAGGACCGTGTCGTAGGCCGGGTCGGCGAGGTCCTGCAGAATGTCCTGCCAGCGATCGATGTCGTTGTGGCCGACGAACACGTGGGTCCCGTTGTAGACGAGGTCCTGTGCCACCAGCAAGCCGTGCTCGGGCAGCCGGATCACCAACTGGTCGGCGGTCTCACCGCCGGAGACGGCTTCAAAGACGAACGGAACGCCGTCGATGACCTCAACAGCGGGAGCGATCGGGACGGTGGGAGCCACCTCCGCCGCCAGGATCGGGATGCCGTTGAGATCCTGAAGGTCGCCCCTCGCCGCCATCTGATCGCGTACGACCGGCAATGCGTGAATGGGCGCGTTGAAGCGGGCCGCACCCTGGAAGTGGTCCGGGTGCTCGTGGGTGATGATGAGCCGGTCCAGCGGCTTACCCAGCCCGTGGGCGTACTCGACAACCTCGTCGGCGTCCGCGACGTTGATCTGACCGTCCACCGCGACGATCCGGCTCGGGGTCTCGATCAGCTGGGTGGTGACGTTGATGCTGGCGTCGGGAGCCATGTAGCTGTGCACCCGCACATTGCCCTTGTCGATGACGGTGATTGCGCCCTTCATTGCCCTGCTCCGTCCCACGGTCCGCCCGGTGATGCGGTACGGCAGGTCCAACCAGCCACTGCGACTGGTCGCGACAGCCCCACACCCCTTTGACTTACGCTCGATTAGCTTACGTCCATAAGACCATAGTGTGAGATAGAGATGGCGCACAATGGCCCTTCGGGAATCTGCGCGGGACAGGTACAAGCGACCTCGCCGACCTTCGCCCCCACCACCAAGGGCCGGGTCTGCCTAAGAAGTTATTGTCTTTACGGGCTTGAAGGCTGCGCTTGCGCTGGTCCGACATAAGACCGACTGCCCCATGGGAGTGGTGGCACGATGCGCCATCACCCCTGTGGAGGTTATGGATACCGTCGATGCCGGGCTGCTGGAGCAGCGCGAGGTCGCTGCTCGCCGTCGAGTAGACGAGCCGCGAGAGGAAGCAGCTACAGCAGGCTCGGCTCCGACCATCGCACGGTGCTCCCGCGCGGAGATCGTCAAGGTGTGGCGGAACACGGGCATCGGATCACCGCGGCGATCGCCTGCCATGTGGCCCGCGCTGACGGAAGCGTCGAGCAGTTGGCCCAGTTGCTGCTGCATCCCGATCACGAGGGTGGCCGTCACGCCCGGCACATCGCCCTGCGCTCCGGGCAGTCCCGCGCGCTGGAGTACATCCACCGGGTGTTGGCCTGCGCCGTTACTGACTTCGGCTCGTCAGGGTGAGCTTACCTGAAGTCTCTGCTGGGCCTGGGGTAGTGGCTGTATTCCGTGGTGTGTGAGGTATGCGGATGGAGGCGGGCTAACCCCTGCGGGACGTCAGCGCCGGGAGACGGTGCGGTTGCAGGCGGCCAAGCTGTTCGAGCAGAAGATCAAGCCGCCCGAGGTGGCACGGCGCCTGCGGGTGAGCCCGAAGTCGGCCTACCAGTGGCATCAGTTGTGGCGGGACGGCGGCGTGCAGGCGCTGGCCTCCCGCGGCCCGAGTGGATCGCGATGCCGGCTGTCCCCGCGCTGTCTGGAAAAGCTGGCCGCATACCTCGATGAAGGACCCGCCACGCACAGATGGGTGGAAGACCAGGCGTGGACCGCCGCCCGGGTAGCCACGCTGATCGGCAGGAAGTTCCACATTTCCTACAGCGTTTCGGGAGCCACGAGGCTGATGCACCGGCTCGGCTTCAGCCCGCAGGTCCCTGCGCGGCGGGTCGCCGAACGCGACGAGCAGGCCGTGACCCTGTGGAAGGAGGCGACCTGGGCCGAGGTAAAAGGGCCCGGGCGGCCTGCGGGGGCTACATCTGCTTCGAGGACGAGGCAGGCTTCACGCGACAACCGCCCAAAGGACGCACCTGGGGCCGACGCGGCTACACCCCGCAGGTGACGGTGAGCGGTCGGACGCTCAGGACGCCTGTCGGTGGCCGGGCTGATCGCCATGCGGCCCGGCTCCCGCACCCGGCTGTGCCACCGCCTGCGCACCCACCCCGCGGGCAAAGGCAAGCGCCGCAGCATGGGCGAGCGCGACTTCATCGCACTGGTCGACGGCGTCCACCAGCTCGTCAAGGCGCCGATCGTGCTGGTCTGGGACCGGCTCAACACCCACGTCTCCCACGCCATGCGTGAGCTGATCACCGAGCGTGACTGGCTGACGGTCTTCCTGCTGCCCGCCTACTCGCCGGACCTGAACCCCGTCGAGTGGGTATGGGCGCACGTCAGCGCAGTCTGGCTAACCTCGCCGTGGTCGCTCTCGACCGGCTCGAAGCCCTCGTACGCAACCGGCTCAAACGCCTCCAGTACTGCCCCGAAACCCTCGACGGCTTCATAGCGGGCACCGGCCTGACCCTCGACGACCCAGCCTCACCCTGACGAGCCGAAGTCAGGTAATGATCAGCGTTCCGGCAACCCGACTCCGCCAGGACCGGGGTATACCACTCCAACCTGGGGCGACCTTCTACCGTCTATGCCCGTTTAGCGCCGGTCTGCTCCCGGACGGTGTCGAACAGAGAGGTCAGAGCGGGACTCCCCGCGAGGCTGCCCAGCAGGACGTGAAGCGAGTGCCGTTCCGTGGTGCCCAGGTCTGCGAGAATTTCGCTGTCGAGATCCACGAGCGCACGGTTGAGATCGGCCAGGACCTTGCGCCCGCCGTCAGTGATATCGACGGCATACCGGCGCCGGTCCTGTGGATCGCGTGTCCGCTGGGCAAATCCTGCCCGCTCCAGGTCGTCAAGACTCGTCACCATCGTCGCCGGATCGATTCGCAGGAACGAGCCGAGTGCCAGCTGCGGCATCGCCCCGTTGTCCGCCAGGGCCTGCAGGACGCTGTAGTGCCGCACCCGCAGACCAGTCCCAGCGATACCGACCTCGGCGATCTTGAACGCCACCTGTCCGAGCTTCACCAGAAGGCAGATGGTGTGTTCGGCCACTGTCCCCGGTACCAGCGGAGCCTCGGACATCGTTTATCCCACCCATGGTTAGTCATACGTATGGTCTCGGCCCATCGTACGAGAGAGCCCGGGGCGGCTGGACCATGGCAGGGATCTCCATGCGCGGAAGACGGGCGCGGGGCAGGGCGTGAGCAGGGGCGTCAGCCGACGATGGTCCGGCCGAAGATCTGCCGGGCTATGACCCACTTCTGGATCTCGTTGGTGCCCTCGTAGATCTCGCCGATCTTGCTGTCCCGGTAGATGGCCTCGACGGGACCGGGAGTGCCGTCGGCGCCCAGTTCGCGCGCGAAGCCGAGGCCTCCGAAGGCCTGGACGGCGTCGCGTGCCATGTCCACGGACAGCTTGGTGGCGTAGTGCTTCGCCATCGCGGCCTCAGGTTCCGGGGACGGGTTGCCGGTGTCCAGGCGCAGGGCGGCCTTGGTGTAGAGGGTGCGGGCGTTCTCGATCTCGGTGGCCCGTTCGGCGAGCAGGAACTGCCAGTGCTGGTTGGCGGCCACCGGCTTGCCGAAGGCGTGTCGCGTCGACAGGTGGGCCACGGTGTGGTCGAAGGCGGCCTGCGCCATGCCGACCCCGGCAGCCGCGATGCCGATCCGGCCGTAGGCCAGAGTGGACAGCGCATGGCGCAGTCCGTGTCCCTCGGCGCCACCGAGGAGGTCGTCGTCGGTCAGGTGCACATCCGTGAAGCGGATGTCCGCGGTGAGCTGGCCGCGGTTGCCCATCTTGCGGTCGGGAAGGCCGACTTCCACTCCGGGAAGTGCCGTGTCGACGATGAACATGCTCAGCCGGGTGCCGGTGCGGGCGAGAACCACCACGAACCCGGCGACGGGCGAGTTGGAGATCCACCGCTTGTGGCCGTTCAGCACCCAGCCGGCCTCGGTGCGTATCGCCTCGGTCTGAACCGCCTGCGGGGACAGGTCACTTGAGGCGTTCGGCTCGGTGGTGGCGAACGCGCCGACCACTGAGCCCTCCGCGACCTTTCGCAGCCATCGCTGCTGCTGCTCCTCGGTGCCCTGCCGCAGGGCGTTGCCCGCCAGGATGCAGTGCACATCGAAGACGGCCGCGACGCTGCTGGAGTAGTAGGCCAGTTCCTCGATGGCCGCGGCGGTGGCGGTCGCCGGGTGGGTCAGACCGTCGCCGCCGACCTCGCTGGGGAAGGGGATCCGGAAGACCCCCGCAGACGCAAGCCCTTCAAAAACATGCCGGGGGAAGCCGTCCGTTCGCTCGTCGCCCCCCGCGATCGCCACGGCGTGCGGAGCCACTTCGTGCTCTGCGATCCGGCGCACGGCAGCGCGAACGGACTGTGTCTCTTTGGGGGCCAGGAGCTCGTGGTAGAGCCGGTCGATCTGGCGTGTGGGAGTGGAAGTCATACGCGGAAGATACCATTAGCATCACGTACCATTAGCTCGGCAATCTATTTTGGAGGTTCGACCATGACACAGACGCTGGCCGACAAGACCATCCTGATGTCGGGAGGCAGCCGCGGCATCGGACTCGCCATCGCTCTGCGCGCGGCCCGCGGCGGTGCGAACGTGGTGATGCTCGCCAAGACCGCCGTGCCGCATCCGAAGCTCGAAGGCACGGTCCACACCGCCGTTGACGAGATTGAGCGCGCGGGCGGCAAGGGGCTGGCCGTCGTCGGTGACGTCCGCGACGAGGACGATGTGCGCACCGCTGTCGACGCGGCGGTCAGCGCCTTCGGCGGCATCGACATCGTGGTGAACAACGCCAGTGCGATCGACCTGTCGTCGTCGGAGCAGCTGGAGATGAAGCGGTACGACCTGATGCAGGACATCAACACACGTGGCACGTTCCTGCTGAGCAAGGCCGCTATCCCGCACCTGCGCAAGGCGGGCAACCCGCACATCCTCACGCTCTCCCCGCCGTTGAACCTCGCGCCGCACTGGGTGGGGAAGCATCTCGGTTACACGCTGTCGAAGTACGGCATGAGTCTGTGCACCATCGGGCTCGCCGAGGAGCTCGCCGCCGACGGCATCGCCGCCAACTCGTTGTGGCCGCGGACCCTGATCGACACGGCCGCCGTGCGCAACGTGGTCGGCGGCGCCGGACAAGCCCGTAGTCCGCGGATCATGGCTGACGCCGCGTACGCCATCCTCACGCGTGACGCGCGGAAGTGCACCGCCAACCTGTTCATCGACGACGAGGTCCTGTCGGACGAGGGCGTCACCGACCTGTCCGTCTACAGCCCTGCTGGCTTCGAGGGTGATCTCGCACTCGACATATTCGTCGATCCGGCCTGACCCTCGACGACCCAGCCTCACCCTGACGAGCCGAAGTCAGTAACCGGGAACAGATCGCCGAACTCGTCGATGCTGCTGTTGACGCTGCCATGCTTGCCACGTATGGAGCATCGGTGAGCGATATCCTGCAGGTCCTGTTCTCGTTGGCCCAGTGGCCGCTGGCGCCTGAGGATCCGGATGCTGTGGCCGCCCATGCAGGTGCCGTACGGCAGCATCTGCATGACATGTTGCGTCTCGCGGATGAGCCTGACGGACCTGCCCGTATCGCCGCTGCTCAGGGACTGCTCACCGGTACATCCTCCGCGCTGCGGGCTGTCGACTGGAAACCGTGGCATGCGCGCAGCAGGCAGAAACGACTGGTCGTCCAGCCCCTGGCAGAACTCACCGATGGGCGGCTCGTTGTGGGCCCGCATCTCTGCTATGCGAGTGCAGGTATCTACGGCAACTTCGTGGCCCAGGGAATCCTGCCCTGGACACAGCCGCCGCCTCCGCGCCGGGTGGCAGACGCTCTGGAGGTGGTTCGCGACCGCAAGAACAGAGCCCTTGAGACCGAGGTGGCACAAACGCTCCGGGCAGCCGGCTATGTGGTCGTGGAGCGCATCCGGGAGCAGGATCCGCAGCGTCTCGGAGTCCCGTCGCTCCAGACCGAGATCGATGTAGTCGCTGGGCGCGGGGCCGACTCGGCCATCTGGCTGATCGAGGTGAAGGACCCAGCCGACGTGCACGTGACACCGGAGATCCGACGCCACCTAGACGGCTTCTACGTCGACCGCCGAAAACCGTGTTACGCGACGCAGCTCCAGCGGAAACTCGACGACCTCGCACCTTACGCCGACAAGGTGGCGGCCACCCTCGGCCTGCCGACGTCAGCTCAGCCGCGTGTGGTCAAGGCGATCTTTGTCACCCGCGCGCCGGTACCGGCGGGATTCGTCGGTGGCCCCTTCCAGTTCCACACCTTGAGGGATTTGGTAGCGGCTCTGGACGGCGCCAATCCTTAAGCGCAGTCCGGGGAAGCCGAGCTCAGCCGCCGCGCCGCACCCGGGCCGCCTCGCGGGCCTCCGCGAGCTTGCGGGCCTCGCTGCTCTTACGGGACGGCCTGCCACCAGAGCCACCCCTCGCGTCCTTGGTGCTGCCCAGGCCACGGAACGGGGCGTTGTGGTTCTTGGGGCGCGGTGCGGCCGCCCCGCGGTCAAGAGGCTGTCCGGAGGGGGCCTTGGCGTCGGTGAGGCGGCTCAGCTCCGCCTCTCCAGACCGGACTTTGGTGACCTTGGGGGTGACATCGGCGTCGGCCATGACCTGGCTCGTCTCGCGGCGCTGTCCCGACAGGACGAGGGTCACGACGGTGCCGGAGCGGCCAGCCCGGGCGGTGCGGCCCGCGCGGTGCAGATAGTCCTTCGGGTCGGTGGCCGGGTCGACATTGACCACGAGGTCGAGGTCGTCGACGTGCAGGCCACGTGCGGCGACGTTCGTCGCCACCAGCGCGGTGACCTGCCCGTTCTTGAACTGGGCCAGGGTCCGGGTGCGCTGCGGCTGGGACTTCCCGCTGTGCAGGGCGGCGGCCGCCACACCGCTGGCCCGCAGATACCGCGTGAGCTGGTCGACGCCGTGCTTGGTGTCCAGGAACAGCAGGACTCGGCCGTCCCTGGCCGTGATCTCCGTGGTCACGGCGTACCGGTCGGGACCGTGCACGACGAAGACGTGGTGCTCGATCGCGGAGACCGCGCCGGACGAGGGGTCCACGGAATGGACAGCGGGGTCGCGCAAGTAGTCCTGCACCAGCTGGTCGACGTCGCGGTCGAGGGTGGCGGAGAACAACATTCGCTGCCCGTCGGGACGCACCTGGTCCAGGATCTCGGTGACCTGCGGCAGGAACCCCATGTCACACATCTGGTCGGCCTCGTCCAGGACCGCGATGCGCACCCGTCCCAGCCGGCAGCCCTTACGGTCGATGAGGTCATGCAGTCGGCCGGGCGTGGCGACGACGATCTCGGCGCCGTCCCGCAGCACGGCGGCCTGCCGTCCGATGGACACTCCGCCCACCGCCAGCATGCGGTTGCCCGCGAGCCCGGCACTGCTGTCGATGCCGTACAGCACCTTCACCGCATCTTCGCCAACTGCACGACGTCATAGGGAGACAGGTCGAAGTACCGGAGCGCCGACGTCAGATCGAGCTGGACGGCATCGGGCGGAACAGCCTGGACATGGAGCGCGATACCAGACATCAGTTCGATGATATCCGATACGTTAATCAAACCCGCGTTCGATTACTCTAACCCCATGAGCCCTGGTCGGCGACTCAGATTCGAGCACAGCAGCAATTCTTCGGCTAGGCGAACGGCGGCTGCAAGGCACCCCAACTCCGCTTCCCCTGCTGGGCAGCGAAGTTGGGAGACACGACCCTCGCACCCCGCATTGAACCGCCGCTCTTCAGCGGCTGGCAGCAGGGAGAGGAGCAACAGTTGGCCACCAGCCTGACACGTCTCGCAACGAGGCTGACCTCGGGATTCGTCGCGTCAGCCACACCGCGAGATGACGCCGGCTCGGCCGTCGGCCTGACCCCTCTTCGACTGCATCTCCCAGTGCAGATCCCCTGAGGCAAGAGCCACGCTCCACGACGAGAGCGATGTCTCCAGCCGGTCGAGCATGGAGACAAGCGCCGTCGGAGCGAGCCCGCACTCATGCGCGATCCGGTCCGCCTCGACACACCCGCGACCGGTCGAAATATCCGCGTGTGCCGCGAGGCAGAGGAAGGCGAGCCGCAGAGACGGATCACCGGCACCCGCACACGCCGTGCGCAGCGCCCAGTCAGCAGCGCTTCTGCGGTCCGGACGCGCCGGGCACTGAGCAAATGCCGTGGCGTCGAGGATCCGAGCGACCGTCGCCCCGTCGGCAGAAGCGGAGGCGGTCGACGTTCGGCGGATCCACCGCGCCTGTTCCAGTTCGTTCCACGGGAGCGGATCGCGAGCAAGGCGAAGGCCGCGCAGGAGCCCAGCCGGCAAGCGGACCTGCCCCTCGGAGTCCATGCGCAGTGCGCACTGCACAGCGAGCAGCCGGGCTTCGGCGCCGGTGTGACTCGGGAGGGCTGCAGCCAAGTAGCTGAGCATCTCCCGCACCCGAATCTGACTGCCGGGCCCTTTGGGGCGCCGTCCGCGGCGACATGCGGTACCGCCCGGCAGTGTCACGTCGGTACGCAGGAAGGTTTCCGGGACCACGGCGGCCTGCGCGGTGGCCGATGCGCAGGCGGCGCATGCATCCGCAAGGCGCCAGCGCCGTCCGCCCTGCTCGCGGGCAAGAAGTAGCCGGATAGGACCTGCGCAGCCGCGGTGACGCGGATGCCAACGGCAGCCTCGCTCGTGGCACTGGCAAGTGCGCATGTACGGCGGCAGGATGTCGCGCCGGGCATGTCCAGCCAGATGCCCGAGTGCCGCAGCGCGCGCGGACACCGCAGCGAGCAGCGCGTCTCGGTAGTCGCACTGCTGACACACCAGCTGAGGCCCGCCAGAGCCGCGCCTCAGCTCCACAGTCCAGGCGCGTCGCGCTGTCGGGCGCGTTGTGCAAAGCCTCATAGGGCGCGCTCCTCCCGTTCAACCCGCGCCGTCGTCTACCGGCCAGAGAACGGCGGCGGCACACGGTAGTGCAGACCTCTGCCCTCACGCTCGCGCCACCACCTGGGGAAATAGGGCAGAGGTCTGCACTGACAGGGCAGGGCTCTGCACCGTCGGATGGTCGAGTGACGATCTTTCCGCCCGATCCGGACTTCGAGGCACTTCGCCTGGAGCTCACGCGCCTGCGGGCGGCCCGCGGATGGAGTTATGACCAGCTGGCCGCCCGTAGCGGCCTCGGCAGGCGGACTCTCATCGAGATCGAGCAGGGCCGCACGATCGGGACCCTGAAGACCTGGCACGCCCTCGCACACGCTTTGAGTACCCCGCTCGACGAGCTCTTCGCCACCTTGTGCAACGGACACGAGCCGCCTGGAAAAGCCGGCGACTGACCGATCCTGGACGGCTTCACCAACCGCCCGAAACGGTGACCCGACGCGAACGCATGATCGCACTCTCGCAAATCAGTCTGACCAGATGCGGCAGTCCGGAGGACACCTTCGGTCGTGACGCCGGTTCAGCGGCGTGTTGCCTGGCAGGTTCGCCCTCATGTGTTCCACACCCTCTTCTCCACGACGTTGGGACGGCAGTTTCGCCCACGTCCCTGCACGGCGTTCCCTGCGCGTAAGCAGCGACAGCGCCAGTCGTCTGTTGCGATGCGGTCAGAATGACCGCTGCCGGGATTGCGGCAATCGAATCGAGTGGTACCAGCGCATGGGGGAGCGACCCGTCCGCCTGCATCCTCAAGAACTGCCGACGGAGTCGGTGCCCGCTACATGTCAGTGGCACGTCAGCGGCGGTGTCGCTCATCCAGCGGGTGACGGCAGAGCCTGGTGCCACCTGCCGCATGCCGTGCTGTGCCCTGCCCGCGACGCCCTTCCAGCCGCACCCGAACTGAATGCACTGCGCCGGGCTCTGGCGGTCAACACCCGCCGCCTGATCGACAGTGGGGCGTTCGTCCCTCCCGCCGCTCTGCCGAACACCGAAGCCTCACCGCCGACTACTTGTCGGCCGGCCCGTCCTGTCGTGCAACTCCTCTACATCCGCTACCTCGCCTGCCGCACGGTGGAAGAGATCCAGTGCGTCGCCCAAACCCGACGCCGCAACCGCTGCACAAGTCCGCTGCTCACCCCTGAGACCCCGGCAGGCATCTGGACTCTCCTTCCCGCCAGCGCAACGCGTGGCCAACTCTCTTTGCCTGGCGCGGTCATGGCCGTCTACGCGCTTACCCATCTGCCTTACGCAGAACAGCTGCGTTGGAGAGCTCAACGCTGTCCGGATCATGCCGCCAGTTCCACGGCTGCCGATGTGGCGGTGACCGAGTGGGAGCCTTTCGACCCGCTCATCCACCACGAGCACATCCACACCCGTCTCCCGGCACTCACCCGGCGTCAGGGGCCGGCCAACCTGAACAGGAAGGCGACGCAGTCATGTCCCCGCACCACGCGGTAGAAATCATCCTGACCCGGCCCGCCACCCACGGTGAGCTGCGCCGCGCAGGCCGTGTACTGCCACTGGCCAGCAACGTCGACCAGACCCGACTGCTGACTCTGCAGCGCGCGAAGAGTCCCGGACGCGCGCTGCGCGTACTTCGGCACCGGCTCGACGAGGTGCTGCCCATCGATGTCCTCACCAGCCACTACCCGGACCAGCAGGGCTGCGTCCTGCTGAACTTCGCTCTCGGCCAGACCGCCCGTACGGCCATCCGACAGGCTGCGGCCGTCCGCGGACAGCGCCCCCGGGACTTCGTCCGTCACACCGTGACCGCTGCCGTCACCCAGCACCAACAGGAGCAAGCCCACCACCTGACGACCCGACTGGAAGAGCTGCTGATGCAACATACCCCGGAAGAACTGCTGCTCTGTGCGGCGAGCGCTATCAGCCAACATCGCCGCTTGTCGGGCGGCGAGTCCTCCTCCACTGCTTCCTGAGGAGGCTCCGTGCCCGCCCCGACCGCCGAGCAAGTTCAGGCCGCCGACGCCTTCCGAGCAGGACACCACCTCGTCCTGCAAGCGGGAGCCGGCACCGGCAAGACCACGACCCTCGCGATGCTCGCCGCCAGCACCAACCGACATGGCCGATACCTCGCCTTCAACAAGGACATCGTCAACGACGCCGTTACACGCTTCCCCCGCACTGTGACGTGCAAGACGGCACACGCCACCGCGTACGCGGCACTCGGCCACCGCTATGCCGGAAGACTCAACAGCCCCCGGCAGCCGGCCTGGAAGACCGGCCAGGCCCTCGGTATCACCCGGCCCATTCGCATTGGCGACCACGACATCAGCCACAGGACGCTCTCCCACACAGCGCTCCGTGCCGTGACCCGCTTCTGCTACTCCGCCGATCGCGCCCTGGCCTGCCACCATGTACCGCGTCTTCGCCTCCTCACGACACCGGCTGAGCACGCCGAACTAGCCGACGCCGTGTTGCCGTTCGCGGCCAAGGCCTGGGCCGACTTGCAAAACCCCGACCACGGTGTGGTCCGCTTCGAGCACGATCACTACCTGAAGATGTGGGCTCTGACCCAGCCCAAAATCGAAGCGGACTTCCTCTTCCTCGACGAGGCCCAGGACACCAACCCCGTCCTGGAACAGGTCTTCAAGGCCCAGCGTGACCACGCTCAACTCGTCATGGTCGGCGACTCCGCCCAGGCCATCTACGGCTGGCGCGGCGCCCGCGATGTGATGACCGGCTTCGACGCCACCGCTCTCACCCTGACACGCTCCTTCCGATTCGGTCCTCTCCTCGCCGAACAGGCCAATCGCTGGCTCGAACTCGCCGAGGCACCCATTCGTCTGACCGGAAGCGAGACGATTCCCACTGAGGTTGGAGCCATCGCTACCCCCGACGCGGTGCTGTGCCGAACCAACGTCGGCGCCATGGCCGAGGTCATGCGTCTCCTTGCCGCGGGTCGCCGCGTAGCGCTGGCCCGCGGAGGAAGCACCCTGGCGGCACTGGCGCTCGCTGCTCGGGATCTCAAAGTCGGCCGACGCACCAGCCACCCCGAGCTCGTCCTTTTCGCCTCCTGGGGCGAGGTGCAGGACTATGCGGTGTACGACCCCGCTGGTCGCGATCTTCAGCCTTTCGTCGACCTTGTCGACACGCACGGCCCTGATGCCATCCTCGCCGCGGTCGACGAACTCACAGACGAGGACCACGCCGACGTCACCGTATCCACGGCTCACAAGGCCAAGGGCCGCGAGTGGCCCTCCGTACGGATCGCGGACGACTTCCCACCGCCCAAAAACACTGACGAGCAGGACGCCGAGGGCCATCCCATCCCAGAACCCGTCAACGACACCGACGCCCGCCTGGCCTACGTCGCGGTCACCCGGGCGCGTCACCGGCTCGACCTTGGCGGACTTTCCTGGATCGACAGCCACCTTGGCACCTGATTGGCCTTCACCCAACCACGCCCGCCGCCTCAGCGAGCGTCACCGACTCGATGCACCAGCGTCTCTCCGTAATTCTCCTCAGCACGCGGGGTGTTCACAGCATCACTCGCCTGCCAACATCGTTGTCCGGGTTTGACACCTTGGTGGGGGGTGGTGCTGTATGACGTCCGCACAGAATAACGACCAGCGGCTACTCGATCGCATCCTGGAGGACCAGCACCGGAAGTTGGCGCCGGACAAGAGCAGGGATGACTTCTTCACATTCTTCGCTGCCGACAAGGCCCTGCAGGACTGGGACCTCGACAACGACGAAATCATGGACGGCATCGTGGACGGGGCTCACGACTGCGGCATCGACGGCATCTGGACCTTCGTCGACGAGCGCTACGTCACCGCTGATGCCCATCAATTCCTGCCCTCGCGCGCCGGCAAGATCGAGTTGGTGATCCTGCAGGCCAAGACCTCATCGGGCTATCAGGAGACGGTGGTCGAGAAGCTGCACTTCCATCTGCCGACACTGCTGGACATGAGCCGGGACGAAGAGGACCTGGCCCCACACACGAATGCCAAGCTCCTGGACCGAACACGGCGCTTCCTGCACATCCTCGAGGAGCTGGCGTCGTCGTTCCCGCAGGTCCGCATCAAGGTGATCTACGCCAACAAGGCCGCCGAGACGCCGCATCCCAACGTGAAGGCCAAGGGAGACCGGCTGCGGCGAGAGCTCGCGAAGATCACTTCGGACACCAAGGCAGACCTGGAGTACCTCAATGCCGCCGACCTCCGCGAACGCACCGCCCGAGGCGCCAAAGCGGTCGCGCAGTTGGTATTCACCGAAACCCCGATGAGCACCTCCCTCGGCGAGGGGTACGTGTGCCTGGCACGCTTGGACGAGTACTACCGCTTCATCACCTCGGACAACGAAGCTCTGCGACTTGAACTGTTCGAATCGAACGTGCGTGACTACGCCGGGTCAACCGCGGTGAACAACGCCATCGGTGAGACACTCAAGTCCGGTACGGGCGAGGATTTCTGGTGGTTCAACAACGGTGTCACCGTGGTCGCGGACGCTGCCCAGATCGCAGGCAAACGAATCGTTGTCAAGGAGCCGCAGATCGTCAACGGGCTGCAGACCAGCCATGAGATCTACAGCTACTTCCAGAATGGCGGCCATCACCGCGACCGCTCCCTTCTGGTCAAGATCGTGGTCGCACCCGAGTCCGGCACCGCTCGCGACCGCATCATCCGAGCCACGAACAGCCAGACGCAGCTCCCGGCAGGCGCCTTGCGAGCCACCGAAGCCATCCAGAAAGACATCGAGGAAAGCCTGGGCCACGCCGGCGGTTACTACTACGAACGTCGCGCCAGCTACTACCGCAACCTCGGCTTCCCTCTCGACCGGGTCGTCAGCATGACCCGCCTGGCCCGGGAGTTCACGGCCTTCGTCCAGCGTGAACCACACATCGCTCTGCGGCACTCGGACGCACTACTCTTGGACGATCAGCACTACACCCAGATCTTCTCCTCCCGTCACGACCTGGACATCTACCGCCTCTGCCTCGACGTCCACACCCGGCTACGAGCTTTCCTCACCCATTACGCCGAAGACCGGCCGCTACTGGGCGAAACCCTGGAGAACTGGCTCTACCCCCTGGCAGCCATGTCCGCCCACACGCTCACTCGACTGAGGCAGCCCACCCCGCGGGACTTGCTCAACATCGATCTCGCCCATCTCAGCGACGACCTCATGTCCCGCATGACGGGCTCACTGGAACAGAACTTCAAGAGCGCCCTGCGTCAAAGCAAAGCCGGCGGTGTCGACCGCATCGCCCGCACACCTGAATTCGCCGCCAAACTCCGCCAGACCGTTGTCTCTCAAAGCCGTTACCACATCGAACGTTAATCGGGCTCAGAGCAGGCTGAGTCGGCAGTCGTGCTTGGAGGCACTTGCCGCCGCAGACGTTTGCCTCTTCCTACTGGGCCCGAACTATGGCCATGTCTTTGTGGAGGCGGGCCAGTCATGCCCCGGCCGATGACGGGACCAGCCTTGACGAATTGATCCCGCTCACCTGCAACGAGATCCAGCGCCTGTTCATCGCTCTACTCGTTCGGCCTGTGCACGACCTCGCGCACCGATGGCGCTGATCCATCTGGCGCCGAGGCCACCAAGCCCGCGCCCGCCGCAGCCTCTACCGCCGCCAAGTCGCCCTTCAACCATAAAGATCCACATCACCGGCTGTTGTACTGGCGGAGAATTTCTAAGAATTCCGTCGGTTCCCCAGTGGGCCTGGTCTTCGTCAGGGCAACTGTCGGGGTCGACGGGGCATGACCCGGACCTTGACTGTGTCTTCGGTGCGCTCGGTGACGGCCTGGAGTTCGAGGCTGAGAAGGTTGACGGCCGTGGCGTATAGCTGCAGACGCTCTTCGAGCAATCGTGCGTGTTTCTTCAGGTCGGCGTACTTCTTCTTGAGTTCCTGGTAGGCGTCCTGCTCGCGGACGTGGGTCACGCGTTTGGCTTCGTCGGCTGCCGCCCGGGCCTGGAAGAGATCCTTGAGATCTTGGTGTTGGTGAGTCAGGTGCCAGCGCTGGACGTCGGCTTCAATGGCCAGCTGTGAGACGTTGAGGCGCCCGGTCGATCGCTTGGGGGTGCCGGCGAAGAGCCGGTTCATGGCAGCGATGATCGCCCGTCGGGTCGGGTCGGTCTCGCCGTTGAGCGGGATCGCGGTCATCAACAGGTAGCTCCTTCCTCGTGGTCGCGGAGGGCGGCCTGCAGGCGGTCGAGCTCGTGGCAGTCGCGCTGGTGGCGAATGGGTGGCGCGAGTGGATCAGCGATGATTTCGGCGAGGTCGGCGATCTTCTTCCGGACGTATTCGATGTCGCGGTCGGTTCGTGCGAGATTCGGGCACTTGGGCCTGCAGTCGTCGGTGTCCGGGGTGACCAGTGGGTCGTTGGCGTCACCCCGTAGCTGGCAGGCTGCCGTGGCCGGGTTGAGGACACAGGTCATGCCCTCGCCGTGGTGGATCTGCAGGAGCGGGTTGCCGATCAGGTCCAGGGCCTGCCGTTCGTTCTTGAGCACGCGGCCGGCGAACTCTCGGTTCGCTGCTGCGACTCGTGTGCGGTAGGCGTCGGCTGCCGGCCCGCTGACGTGCTCGCCCGCGGCAAGAGCGGCTTCGTCCTCGGCGAAGCATTCGAGCCGGTACAGCCAGTCCTGGAAGGCGTACTCGTCCGGGAAGCCGGACTCGTAGGTGCCTGCGTAGCCTTCTAGCATGCGAACGTGGGCGTGACCGTATTGGATCGAGGCGGCGATCAGGCCTCGGGGTCGGCGTCGGATGAACCAGGCCAGCGTGCGGCGGAACCGGCTCGCTTTCAGCGGGCCACGACCGTCGTCGGGGATGGGGTCGGTGCGGCCGAGGCGAGCGCATTGCTCGTTCACCCATTGGACGAAGTCGCCCAGGTCACCGGCGATGGAGGCGTCCGATCGGGCGTCGCCGAGCCGTCGTTCGTTTACCCATCGTTTGTGGAACGGCTCGAGGCGGGTCGGGAAGAGAAGCGGGCTGGGGTGGAGCCGTTCCAGCACCGCGACGGCGCTCGCAACGAGCTCGATGACGACCCAGGGGTCAGGTCGGACGGTCCCCTCGGGGATCTTGTTGCCGTATCGGTCGAGGGCGCCCTTGAAGTAGAGGCCCCGCATCAACCACAGCCCGGTGTCAGCGTCCCGTGTCACGCAGCCACGCCGCAGGTTGAGCACCTCCCCGGCGCGGGCGCCCGAGAGGTAGGCCACGATCACGAAGCAGGCTGTGCTCAGCAAGCGAGCCAGCTCCGGCACCTCGTCGTAGGTGATGTCCTGGTGCCAGGGGCCTTCGCCGCTTGGCAGGGGGAACTTGGTGTTCAGCAGAGCTTGGTCGCCGATGGGGAGCCCCGACTCGGCGATCAGGCGGCCGGTCCCGGTGTCCTTGATGGAGTCTGCGCAGTCGAGGATCAGGGCGATGTAGCGCCAGCGGATCACCCTTCGACCGTCCGAGGTCTGGGAACCGGGTAGCGATCCTCCCTGCTGGCGGAGGTTGTCGAGGTAGGCGTGGACCTTCGGCAGTAGGTCGCCGGGGCGATTCCGGTTCCGGTTCTGGGTCGCGGTGAAGCGGCGTCCTTCCGGTGTCCGCCGGTATAGCTCGGCGTGCTCGTCGCGGGCGGCCAGGATGGGGTCTGCGAAAACCTCCAGGAAGCGGACCGCCCAGCTCAGCAGCATCTGCATGGTGGGCTCAGCGATGCGAGGGGTGCGGTTCTCTCTGCGGGCGGTCGAGCCAGTCCCGAGAATCTCGGCGGTGTCCTCGCCGGCCCAGGGCGGGGCCTGGGGCAGCCGCATCGCTGGTGGGAGGATCTCGCGGTGGCCCCAGAGCCGGCGGATCTCCGTGAGCGTGCGGGAGGTTCCCGTCAGCGGGTCCTCCTCGTCCAAGATCGCGTCGACGAAGGCGTCCAGGAGTTCGTTGGTGACCTGGCAGAAGGCTGTGATTCCCCGCTGGGCAAACCAGTCGATGATGAACTGCAACTCGTTGACGAACAGCACGTGCACGGTCGTGACGCTGATCCGGGTTCGCTTCGCGCCGGGTGGGGCCCAGAGCCGTCCGTGGTTGAGCAACTGCCAGCAGTAGTGCTTGGTGGCCAGCCGCAGGGCTGCAGGGATCAGGTCGAAGTTGAGCGAGGTGGCCCGGTAGTGGTCCTCGAAGATGGCCGCATTGAGGTCCCAGACAGTGTCGGCGAAGCAGGACAGCTTCGTCCGGTCGGCGTCGGGCCGCAGATCTCGCTTGAGCAGGACGAGCGTGTCGGGTTGGGGCCAGAAGGTCCCGGCAGGGACCTCTCCCCAATCGAGGTCGGAGGCGGGCGTCGTCATCGTAGGTCGAGCTCCCTGTTCAGGAATCGGTCGACCAGCGCGTGGTCGGCTTCGGTGGCGCCCTCGCGGGCGTCGGCGACGGCACTCTCGTCGTGCTCGGCCAGCAGGTCGGCCAGCTGAGCGTGCGGGCTCGCGAACCGGCTGGCCCAGCGCAACGCGTCGATCTGCTCACGACGCTCCACCAGCCGGTCGTGGACCAGGACCTGGACCGGCAGGTGCCGCGGCAGCGCCCTGGCGCACTCGCAGCTCAGACAGAGCATGAAGGAGGCCCGACAAGGCTCCCCAGACGGCCCATACCGGCCGCCGAGGTTGTCGCTGCAGGCAGCCATCACGGTGTCGAGCTCCCCGGCGATCACGCGCCTGAGCGTCTGTGCCGTCAGGCCGAGTTCGGCGGCCATCCGCTCGGGGTCGGCCTCGGCCCTGGCGACGTCCTCGGCGGACAAGGTGGCCACCCGTCCCCGGGTGCGGGCCTTATCGACCTCATCGGCCAGGGCCTTCGCCACGACCTGCCGGTACTCGTTGACATTGCCGCGGTTGCGGAGCATGTAGGTCGTGGCGGTCTTCTCGGTGTGTGCGACCGGCCGCTGGTAGAGCTCGATGTGTGTGAGCCTCAAGAGATCGAGCCGCAGCGGCAGCGGGACCGTCTTTCCGTCTTCGTCGTGCTGGTCCGCGACCAGGCCCCACGCTTCGCCCCGAGCTTTGATGTACGAGTTGTGGTTCAGGGGTCGCAGGCCGGGTCCGACGCCGTTGCTACTGCCGCTGGCATAGCCGACCAGGAGTCGGCTTCCGCCTGCGAGTGCCCGGGACCGAGCCGTCAGTTCGTGCAGCAGGACGTAGAGCCCAAAGGACGTGTGCAGTTCATCGCGGGTGGTGAGGTCCTCGGGCTTGTCCGGGACGCTGATCCAGTCTGGGACGTCGCTCAGCGCGAGCGTCATGTGGGCGCGGCGCTGGCGTCTGGGTTTGAGTAGGTCGACAATCGCCGTGCCGGTCTGCCCGGTGTAGCCGTCCGCGCGATGGTGGGCCGCTGGGACCTTGAAGATCACTCGCGGGTTCTCGCCGGTCATCGCCGCCAGCAGCACCGCCCCGGCCGCCGCCTCTTCGATCGTCAGATGGAGCCAGGAAACGATCTCCTTGACCGAGCCGATCTTCTGGGCCCACCTCGCCGGGAACAACTTCCCCTTGTGGATACCGACGGGGCGAGGCTCTCGGGGAACGTCGCCGTAGCTGTCAACGAAGTCCAGCAGTCGGATCTTGGAAGCCAACGGACCTGTGCGAGCCGCCGCCTTGCCCTGCCTCGCCTGCTCCAGCAGGTCCCGGTTCGCCCTGATCCGGCATGCGGCCACCCGCAACTCGGCCCGCGCGGCGGCCGTGATCCGCTGGAACTCCGTCCGGCTGTAGCTCTGCCTGCTGGGCGTACTCTCCTCGGGCCTGGTCCTGTCCCGTGCTGGAAGCCGTGAGGCCAAGCGGGCCGCGAGCGTGTCCGATACTCCCCCGCCATGCAACAACAGCAGCTTCAACTGCCCTAGTTCTTCTGCGGCATTGGTGGTCTCGGTCGAACGAAAGTCGAGGAATCCGTCAAACTGCTCGACCGTCATCTGGGCCAGCTGCCGGGGCGGCCAGGGGAGCGTCGCCAGGTAGCGGTCGAGGTTCCGCACGGTCTTGAAGACGTGGTTGATCGAGTGGAGCGACGTCAGCCCGGCACCGGGGGCGGTGCGCTTGGTGAAGGCAGCGACCAGTTCGTCCCGCAGCTCCGCCGGCATGGTCAGCGGCGTGAAGTCGTAGTCCTCGGACTCGGAGCCGTCCGCGCTGAAACACCGCACCACGATGCGGTCCGGGCCGGCATCGAGGCGACCCCGTCTGGTCCTCGGGCCGCCCAGGGGTAGTGAGGCCCTCCGACCGGTCACCGGATCGCCGCAAGCGGATCCGTGCGGACGCGCGGGTGGTTGGCGAACACGTCGGCCATGAAGGCAGCAACGGGAAAGCCCTCCGCGTGCGCCAGCAGCACCTCAACGTCCAGGATCCTGAACGGTTCGAGGTAGACCTCTTTCGTGGTCTCGACACTGCGGTGCCCGAGCATCGTCTGGACCAGGTGCCATGTGCTGCCGAACTCCTCGCGGAAGTCGGCCCGTTCTTCCTCGCCCAGGTGTCCCAGCTGAGCCGCCCGCACGAGCTTGCCGATCGAATACCACTTCAAGGCGCATGAGTGACGAAGCATGTGGGCGCTGCAGACGAAGCCTTCCAACCCCAGCGCCTCGATCCGCTCGTTCGCGGCCTTGAACGTGTGCTCCCAGCCGGTCCAGACCCGCGGCAGTCCGTCCTCGTTCAACCACAAGGCGACCGGCTCCAGCCCCTGCTCGGTCCGGCGAAACAGCCGCAGCCGGGTCAACTTCCCAACGTCGTTCCACAGCCACTTCTCAGTGCCGCCCCCCGGGCGCTCCAAGGTGACCGCGTCGGTCCCGTGGGTGGCAAGCACCGTGCGCCGGTCCTGGACACGCTCGTAGCGTCCCGCCTGTTGAGCCCTGCGGACTGCGGCCGCCCGCGGCCCCTCCATGTAGGACAAGACCCCCCTCATCGCGCTCTGCGGTGTCCAGTACGGGTGTCCGTAGCCTTTTTTCGCGCAGGCATCGGCAAGGTGGCCCGCGTAGTAGTGCCGCCGTCGGTCGTAGTGCGGAAGCTCCGGAATCACGACACTTGCCCACTCGGCGACTCGGAGCCCGTTGCCATAGAGGCCCTGACAGAACGCGGTGTCGCGCTGCTCGTTGCGGCCCCGCCACCACTGGTCGGGACGCCCGTCCAGGTCCATGCCGCGAATGCCAAGGGCAAGCCAGCGGGCGAAGCCTGCAGGGTCGAACCACTTGACGTTCGACCTCCGTGCGATCGGGGGCGCATCGAAGTCCTCGAACGGGTTGGCGATCCCGTACTTTCGGCCGACCCACCTGTAGAACTTCTTCAAGCCGGCGAGGTCCCGGGAGAAGGAGTTCGTCTGAATGCGCTCGCCGTTCGCCGGGTCCGTGACACGCCAGAACAGGAACTCTTCCGCGTGATCCTCGGTGGCCTCCCACCACTGCGCGCCGAGGATGTGCAGGAAGTTGAGCCACACCACCAGAGAGTATGAGTAATCCTTCTCCGTCTCCCTACCCAGATTGCGCCACTTCGCCGAGGTCAGGCAGGCATTGACTCGCGGATCAGGCCGTCCGTCCGGGCCCAGCACGAACCCCTGCCTGTGACGAGCCCCGCGTAGCCGTGCCCGTTGTGCAAGATCCTCAACACCCCCGACAAGGAACGGCTCCAGCTCTCCAAGATCGCGTTTCAGATCGAGCCGGTGCAGTTGCCAGTGCCTCGGGATGTCCAGTTCCTCTGTCACACCCTCTTCAACGAAGCTGAACAACAACAGTCACTCGACAAAGAATTCCGGCCGTGGAGAAGATCACCCGACTGCTGGAGGTGGAGTGGAACGTCGGCCGCACCGGCATCATCGCCCCGCGCGCGGTCCTCGAACCGGTCGTGATCGACGGCTCCACCATCACCTACGCGACCCTGCACAACCCGGCCGACATCACCCGACGCGGCCTGCGCCTGAACGACCACGTGATGGTCCACCGCGCCGGAGACGTCATCCCCCGCGTCGAGGCCCCCGTCACCCACCTGCGCACCGGCGACGAACAGCCCATCGCCTTCCCCGAACAGTGCCCACGCTGCGGATCCGCCATCGACACGAGCGAGGAGCGCTGGCGCTGCACCCAGGGCCGCAACTGCCACCTGGTCGCCTCGCTCGCCTACGCCGCGGGCCGCGACCAGCTCGACATCGAAGGCCTCGGCACCACCCGCGTCATCCAGCTCGTCGACGCGGGCCTGGTCACCGATCTCGCCGACCTGTTCACCCTCGAACGCGACCAGTTGCTCGCCCTGGACCGGATGGGCGACACCAGCACCGACAACCTCCTCGCCGCGATCGCGAACGCCAAGCAGCAGCCGCTCGCGCGCGTGCTGTGCGCGCTCGGCGTCCGCGGCACCGGCCGCTCCATGTCCCGGCGCATCGCCCGCCACTTCGCCACCATGGACCACATCCGCGCCGCCGACGCCGAAGCGATGCAGCAGGTCGAGGGCATCGGAACCGAGAAAGCCCCCTCCATCGTCGCGGAACTCACCGAACTCGCCCCGCTCATCGACAGACTCGCCGCCGCCGGAGTCAACATGACCGAGCCCGGCGCCACCCCTCCCCCAGCCGACACCACCGGTCCCGACGGCGCGACGGCCGCTCCGGTGGAGGCAGGCCCCCTGGCGGGGATGACCGTGGTGGTCACCGGCGCGATGACAGGCGCCCTGGAGAAGCTCTCCCGCAACGAGATGAACGAACTCATCGAACGAGCCGGAGGACGCTCCTCCTCCAGCGTCTCCAAGAAGACCACCCTCGTCGTGGCGGGCGAAGGGGCGGGATCCAAGCGCGCCAAGGCCGAGCAGATCGGCATCCGCCTCGCCACCCCGGACGAATTCGCCACCCTGGTCGCCGACCTCCTCACCTGAGGCCTCGGCCAGGGCGGGGACAGCGCGCCGTAGCCGCGCTGCACGCGCTCGACGAACACGAGTCCGCACTCAACTCACGGACAAAAACGGACACACGGGACTTCAAGTGCCGGGCTCCGTGACCACACAGGCACACAGCGAGTTGGCACTTCCGCCCCACAGGGAGTCGTGTGACACTGTCGTCGCAGTCCACCATGCGGACCCCCTTCCGCACCCCCTCCCCCACGAGAAGTGCGCCGTGCGTTCTCTTCCTCTGCCGCTCGCCCTCACCGCGCGTCTGACGCCGGTCGCCGTGCTGGCCTGCGCCGGCTGGGCGATGACGTCGGGCCCGGCCACGCCGTCCGCCGACGATCACCGGTCGGTCCAGAGGTCGCCCGGCCAGTCGGCCTCCGCCCCGTCCTCCACCGCGGTGTCGAAGTCGTACGACACCGCGCCCTCCCCCTGCACCAGCGTGCCCGTGGCGACCGTCAAGTCGCTGGTGCCCGGGGCCAAGACGGCGGGCAGGGAGATCCCCTCGACCGACGCCAAGCTGCGCCGCACCTGCTCCTGGAACGCCCTGCAGGGCTACGACTACCGCTGGCTCGACGTCTCCTTCGAGGTCGCCGAGTCGGACCAGGCGGCGAAGAAGGAGTACGAGCAGCGCGTCACCGAGAAGAGCGGCGGAGGGGCCGTTCCGGGGCTCGGGGACACCGCCTACTCCGTCGTGAACCTCACCACCGAGGACAAGCAGGAGACCCGCGAGGGCGTGGTGATGGCCCGCGTCTCCAACGCGCTGGTGATCGTCACGTACAACGGCAGCGACTTCGAGACGAAGAAGGCCCCGAGCACGGACGAGATCAACAAGGGGGCCATCAAGGCCGCGAAGAGCGCCGTGGCCGCCCTGCAGGGCGGCGGATCCGGCTGACGGCCTTCAGGAGCGTACGAGCGGCCGCACCAGGTCGCGCAGTTGCTCTTCGGTGACGGGCCCGCTGTGCACGCCCGCCATCCTGCCCCGGGTGTCGATGACGACCGTGAAGGGCACCCCTTGCGGCACCGAACCCTTGGGGAACGTCAGCACCTTGCGGCCGGAGGGGTCGCTGAAGCTGGGGTAGGACAGGTGGTGGTCCTGCTGGAAGGACCGGCCGCTGCCGGCGTCGTTGTCGGTGTTGAGCCCGAGCACCTGGACGCCCTGGGCGGCGAGGTGCTTCTGCGCCGCGTTGAGTTCGGGCGCCTCGGCCCGGCAGGGGCCGCACCAGGAGGCCCACGCGTTGAGCACCACGACCTTGCCGCGGTAGGCGGACAGCCGCAGGGGCTTGCCGTCCAGGCTGTCGCCGGCGAGGTCGGGCGCGGCTGCCCGCCGGGCGGCGGGGATGGGCCCGCTCTTCTCCTCGGCGGGGCCGGAGGTGGCCATGCCGGCATGGCAGGAGGCCAGCAGCAGACAGGCTGCGGTCCACAGCAGGGGTCGCGTCTTCACGAGGAACGAGTATCTCAACCGCCCCATGGGGGACGGATCTTGGGGTGCTGTAGGTTCCGAAGGGACTGATCACCGGCTGGTGCCGGAACCACGACACACGGGGGCTGTAGTGAGGATGCGGTACGCGGTCGGAGCGGGGGCGCTGGCGGTCCTGGTGGCCGCGGGCGGCTGGGGGTGGTGGGCCGGGCAGGACGGCGGTGCGCGGTACGGGCTGCGCGCGGCCGAGCGGGCGTCCGTACCGGCGTGTACGGGCCTGGCCGGGCGCTGGCCCGGGCGGCTGGGCGGTCACGACCGCGAGGGGGTGGGGGTGACCGGCGCCGAGGCCTGGGGCGGTGGCGCCGTCACGGCCCGGTGCGGGCTGGTCTCGCCCGGCCCGTCGACCGACCCGTGCGTGAGCGTGGACGGCGTGGACTGGCTGCTCGAACAGGCACGGTCCCGGCAGTCGGGGAAGAAGGTCCTCGTCTCCTACGGCCGCACCCCCGCCGTGGAGGTGACGATCTCGCCCGGCGTGCGGGCCGTGGACTCGGTACTGACCGACCTGTCCAAGGCCGTCGCCCCGATCGCACAGCGGTCGCACTGCCTGGACTCCCAGGGGCGCTAGGGCGCCGCCTCCTCGGGCTCCTCCCCGATCCCGCGGACTTCGAAGTCGACCTCGGGGCCGAGTTCGACGCGGTCGCCGTTGCTCAGGCGGACCCGGGAACCCGGGGCCAGTACGCGGTCGTTGACGCGGGTGCCGTTGGTGGCGCCCTGCGGGACCTCGGTCAGCCAGGCCGCCCCGTCCGAAGTGTGGACGACGGTCGCGTGCCGGCCCGACACCGTGTCCTCGTCGGCCAGGAACTCGGACGCCTCGGGGGCCCAGCTGTCGTCGCGCCCCAGCCGGATCTCCGAGCCGCGCGGCACGTCGAGGTGACGGCCCCCGCCCCGGAAGGCCAGCCGCAGCACGCCGCCCGGCCGGCCCGCGCCGCGCCTCGGTGGGCCGACCGGGGCCAGGCACCTGGGGCAGTCGGCCATGCCGGTGGGGACGACCGTGGAGCACCGCTCGCAGCGGAAACCGATGGGCGGCGGGGACGGGGGCGTGCGCGGGGGTGATGGGACGGTGTCCACGACGGGCACCCACCCGTCGTCGTCCTCGTCATCCCAGTCGTGTACCTCCGTCACCGGCGTCTCCCTTCTTGAGCACCACCGTCGTGTCCACCCGTCCGCTCTCGGTCTCCCGCACGTCCGTCACCACCACCGTGGTGCCCGGCCCGAGGTCGGGTGCCGCGAACAGCTCCCGGGCGAGCGGGTTGATCAGATGGGTCTCCAGCACCATGCCGATGCCACGGCCGCCGTTCCACTTGTCCCGGGTGCAGTGGTCCAGCAGCTCGCGTCGGGCCTTGTCCTCGAACTCCAGGGCCAGTTGGTGCCCCTGGGCCAGCTGGCGCTGGATGTTGCCGACCTGCAGATCGAAGATCCGCTCGGCGGTCGTGTCGGAGATGAAGTCGAAGACGACGACGTTGCCACCGATCCGGTTCATCAGCTCCGGCCGGCCGATGACCAGGTCGAAGTGCTTCTTGACGTTGTCCTTGACGGTGGCCTCCAACTCCTTGTAGGGCGTGCCGGGTACGACGATCCACTCGCGTTCCTGGGTCTCCGGGTCCGTGCGCTGCACGCCGAGGTTGGAGGTGAAGATGAGCACGCACTCGCTGAAGTAGGTGGTGACTCCCTGTCCGTCGGTGAGCCGGCCGTCCTCCAGCACCTGCAGGAACTTGTCGAGGATGCCCTTGTCGGCCTTCTCGATCTCGTCGAACAGGATGACGCGGAAGGGGTTCTCCCGTACGGCTGAGGTCAGTTCGCCGCCCGCCTCGTAGCCGACGTATCCGGGGGGCGCGCCGACGAGCCGGTCGGCGGAGTGGGCGGCCGAGAACTCGCTCATGTCGAAGCGGAGATACGCCTGGTCGCTGTCGAAGAGGACGGAGGCCACGGCCTTCGCCAGTTCCGTCTTGCCGGTTCCGGTCGGGCCGGCGAAGAACAGCACACCGCGCGGCCGGTGTCCCGGACTGGTCGCCTGCGCCCCGGAGAGCCCCAGCGCGGCACGCTTGAGGATGTCCAGGGTCATCGCCACGGCCGCCTCCTGCCCCAGCACCCGGCGGGCGATGGACCGGTCGTTCGTGGGGTCCTCCCCCCTGAGGATGCGCTGCCGGATCTCGTCGCGGCTCCAGGGGTTCTTCTCCACGCCGAGCCGGTAGATCCGTACGGCGTCGGGCATGGCGGCGAACGGCAAGCCGCGGGCGCGGGCGAGCTTCACGCTCTCCTCCATGGCCCGCAGGCTCATGCCGGAAGCCGCCCGGGCGAAGGCGACGACGGACCGCAGCCGTTCCGCCTCGTCCGTGCCGGCGGGCGAGGACGACCCGCCGCGTGACCCCTTTCCGGCGTACCGCTCGTAGCGCTCATGAAGGAGACGGGCCATCGTCGTACGCTCGTCCGCGTCCGGCTCGGGTACGGCGACGGCACGGATCCGCTCGCTGCCGGAAATCATCCATCCGGGTACGTCCCGCTCCCCCTCGGCGAGCCAGATCACCGGGTTGAACAGGCCCGGCCCGCTCGGGACGACGGGGGTGCCGGTCCAGGGTTCCAGGGGCTTGGCCTCGTGGGCGAGTTTGAGGCAGGCGAGGAAGAAGTCCCGTTCGTCGGGGGTGAGCCGGGACGGATCGGTGATGAGACGGGAGGCGTGGTCGACCACCAGCGCCACCCGCAGCGGCCGCAGCCGGCGTCCGTCCCGCAGCATCTCCTCCCGCTGCTCCGCCCACCCGGTGGTGATGTTCCGCACCTGTTCCAGCGCCGACTGGCGTTGCGCCGCCGTCTGGCCGGGGAACTCGCGCGGTCCCTGCAGCAGTTCCTCGACGGCCGCCTGTGCGTCGCCGTCACCGGCCGCCACGCGGAAGCCGCCCACCTGGTCGCAGAGCACCAGCGCCTGGTAGCCGACCTCCCGCAGCGGGTTCCACAGCACGTCGAACAGCGAGTGGAACCTGTCCCGGCCTCGCCGGTGCACCAGGTGCAGGTCACGGATGTTGCCGTGCAGGACGTACTGCGCGTGCACGCCGAGCGTTCCGATCAGCTCCTCCACGAAGGGCGGGAGCCGGTCTTCCTTGGACAGGTCCATAGTTCCTCCCCGGTGGCCGCGGGTTCAGGCCGCGTGCCGGTACGGTGCTCGGTGGTGGTCTCAACGGCGTTCGTCGCCGCCTACGGTCCGATGTCGCGGAGCTTGCCGGGGCCCCTTCTCCACGTGCGGCGACCGGTCGGTGTCCTCTTCGGGCGTCTCGTTGAGCACTACGGCGTCCTCCCCCAGCACACCCGGCAGCGCTCCCTCGGTCCGTTCGACCGTGAACTCGACGCCCAGTCCCAGCGTGCCGGTGATCTTCTTCAACTCGGCGAGCCGCTCCTGGGTCTCCTTGCAGCGGGCGTCGTCGAGGGCGCTCTGCGCCACGGTCCGCTTCCCCGGGCCGCCGCGGTACATGGTCGCCACGCGCAGCTCGCCCTCGACCAGGGTCGCCCTGAGCCAGTGGTCGGGCTCCCAGCCGTCCGGCGTCCAGTCGAGGCGTATCTCCTGCCCCTCGGGCCGGCCGGACTCCGTGTGGCCGCCGAACCTCCTGGCCAGTTCCGCGATGGCGCCGGCGCACTGCTCCCGGACGTACATGGCCTCCAGAGCGCTCCGGCGCTCGACCACGCTGCGCTCGACCAGGTCACGTTCGGCCCGGTTCAGCGGGACGCCCTCGTCCAGGGTGCGCCGGAGCAGGGCCACGGCCTCCGGTGCCGGGGCGAGGTCCTCGGCACCCTCCGGGGTCTCGTAGACGAGGAAGTCGTAGTGCAGCGCGGCGCGTTCCTGGGCCTCCCGGATCTCGCGCGCGTGCTTGTTGGCGTCGCGGACGAACTTGCGCGCCGCGGTGAGGTGGGTGCGCGCCCGGTGGGGGTCCTCGGCCGCGCGGCGCACGGCGTTCTGGACGGACTCCGCGGCGAGTTCGGCGGTCTCGGAGGCGGCGTACGGATCCAGCTCACCGAGGATCTCGGCCCCGGTCCGGCGGACCGCCTCCGCGTCGAGGCCCGTGGGGGTGCGCGGGCCGGATGCCTGCCGGGGTACCTGTCGGCCCTCGGCCTCGGCGGTGCGCTCCTCGGAGAACCGGAGCAGCGCGCGCTGCCGGCTCTCGCGCAGGGCGCGCTGCCAGTCGTCGTCCTCCTCGTCGAGCCGCAGTACGGCGGCGAGGCGCTGCTGCTCCCACTCGGCGTGCCGCTCCTCTGCTTGGCGCACGGCCTCCTCGCTGCGGGCCAACTTCTGCCGCAGATCGGACAGCTGTTTATCGATGGGGTCCAACGGCTCCGGCAGGTCGGGGTGCGGCGGGGCTCCGTCCGGGCCGCCCGCGGCCGCGGCCCGGGCCACCCGCGCCAGCAGGGCGCGCCTGCGGGCGTTGATCCGGACGGCGGCGAACGCGGCGTCCTCCCACTGCTTCGCGGCCGTGGCGGCCAGCTGCTGCTGACGTTCCAGGCAGCGCTGCTCGTCCGCGGCCCGTACCGCCGCCGCGGCGAGGACGCGGGTGGTGACCAGGGCGGCCCGGCCGGCGAGCAGGACGCCGCTGAGCGAGCCGAGCACCTGCAGCGCCGCGTCCGCGGCCTGATGCACCGCGTGCTGGGCCGCATCGGCGAGGTGAGCGGAGACCTGGCCGGCCGCGTCGTGCGCGTGGACTATCCCGACGTGCGGCAGCGCGTTCAGATCGACGGGCGGCGGGGGCGGCGGGAAGGCCACGGCGGGCGCCACGGCGTCCACCGTCGGTAAGGCGAGACCCGAACTCATCCCTGTTCTCCTGTCTCTTCGGGCATCGTCACGGACCGCCGGCGGGCCGCCCGCCGCGTCCGGTACTCACGGAACGTGCGCCACCAGGCGAGGCGGCCGCGCAGGCTCCACACGGACCGCGGGTCAGCCGCCCGGCCCGTCCGACGTTCGCGACGCCTACGCCACCAAGCCAGACGGCCACGCAGACTCCACAGGGACTGCCGGTCAGCCGACCCCTGCGTCTGCTCCTCGCGACGCCCACGCCACCAGGTCAGCCGGCCGCGCAGGCTCGACACGGGCCGCCGGTCGCCTTCGCGGCGCGTACGCCACCAAGCCAGGCGGCCACGCAGACTCCGCAGGGACCGCTGGTCAGCCGACCCCTGCACCTGCTCCTCGCGACGCCCACGCCACCAGGTCAGCCGGCCCCGCAGGCTCGACACGGACCGCCGGTCGCCTTCGCGGCGCGTACGCCACCGGGCCAAGCGGCCGCGCAGGCCCCACGCGGACCGCCAGCCGCCCGCCCGCCCCCTCCGCTCCTCGCGACGTCTGCGCCACCGAGCCAGCCAGACGCGCGGGTTCAACAGGGACCGCCAGTCGACCGTGCGCCGTGGCCGGTTCCCGCGGCGCAGGCGTCGCCAGGCCAGGCAGCGGCGCACGCTCCATGCGCCGACGGCGACGGCCGAGGCGAGCGGCCAGAGCCACGGCGCGTAGACGATCGCGTAGAAGCCGAGGAAGACGGCGAGCAGGAGCAGTGCCGCCGTGATGAAACGACCGGCCCGGGTCCGCGCCAGCCGGCCGGGGCGCTCCGCGCTGCGGATCAGCAGCCCGGCCAGCGACCGGTCCGGGTGGTAGAAGGGCGGGCCGATGTACACGGCGGTCCACAGCTCCACCACGAAGACGAACGCGGCCGCGGGCAGCGCCTCCAGCCATGCCATCACGACCGCCTCCTGGGAGGCGCGGCCCAGCACGTCCGCGAGGCCGGTGACGAACATCCAGGGGGCCGTGACGACGGTCGCGCCGAGCAGGGCCCAGCCCAGGGTGGGCAGGCGGTCCAGCCGCCGCAGTACGGCGGCGAGTCCGTCCTGGTCCGCGGCGAGCAGCCGCTCGCTCTCCTCGATGACGCGCCGCTGCCTGAGTCCGTGCGCCTCGGTCTGCGCGTGGCCGGAGAGCAGGTGGGCGGCGAGCAGGCGCAGGTCGTCGTCCTCGGCGTTGAGCAGCGCGTCGAACCAGGGCACGCGTTCCGGGAACTGGGCGCGCCGGCGCAGCACCGCGTCGGTGAGCCGGGTCCTGGTGCGTTCCGGTTCGCGCGCCAGCTGCAGGAGCCAGGCGTCCACCGCCACGCTCTGCCGCAGGGCGGTCCGGACCGCTCGGCCCCTGCCGCCGGTCTCGTGGCTGCGCAGCATCTCCCGGACGGTGGGCTCCCAGCGGGCGCGCAGGGTGCGCCAGGCCTGGTCGGCCTCGTCCAGTCCCTCGCCGCCCGGCCGCTGGGCGAGTCCGGTCAGGACGGCGGGGTGGTCCGCCAGGTGCCGGATCAGCGCGACGGCGTCGGCGTTCCCGTCCCTGGCCCCCTGGCACAGCCGGCGCATGCTCAGCACGTCCAGGTCCGCTCCGTGCCAGGAGACGTCGAGCCCGGGACCGAGCCAGTTCAGGAGCTGTACCAGAGCGGCGACGGACGGCGGTCGCTCCAGCTCGGTGCGCAGCTCGGCGAGCCGGCGCAGCTCCTCGGGGCTGCGGTCGCCGATGGTCTCGAACTGGCGCAGCCAGGTGACGAGTCGGGCCCGGTCGTCGTCGGCGGCCAGCATGCGCGCCGCGGAGACGTGGTTCTGGTCCAGGTGGACGGCGAGCTGGTCGGCGCCCGTGAACTCCTGCCCCATGAACGGGAAGGGCTCGATCACAGGGCGTGTCGTGGCGTCGTCGAAGATGCGCCCGTCGGTGCGCGGGGCGACGTCGGGGTCCTTGCCGTCCAGCCAGTCCCGCACCTGCTCGGCGTGCCAGCGGTGCTCGGGGGCCCGGGTGAGCAGGCCCTCGCAGAGCCGGCGGGTCCTTCGGTCCCCGATGCCGGCGAGGTCGGGGTCGTGCGTGGCGATCTCCGCCAGTACGTCTTCGTCGCGACGGAAGTCGATGGGGTGTCTGCCGAGGGCCAGTTGGGCGATCACCATGCCGAGCGACCACCAGTCGCCGGCCTCGGAGACGGTCTGCCTCAGCAGTCCCGCCTCCGGCGCGAGGTAGAGGGGTTTGCCGCGCCAGTCGGTCCGGGGCTCCAGGGCCTCGTCGGGCCGGTGGACGGCGGCGCCGAAGTCGATGAGGACGAGGTCGGCCGTGTCGGCGCGGCGGGTCTGCACCATGATGTTATCGGGGGTGATGTCCCGGTGCACGACGCCCCGTTCATGTAACGCGGTGACGGCGTCGTACAGCTGGCCGACCATGCTCCTGACGGCCTCGGGAGCCAGTCCGTCGGGGTGGTCGGCGTGGTACCTCTCCAGGGTCTCCTCGCCGTGCGACCAGTACAGGTGCCAGGGGTGCCCGTGCGCCTCGCCGGTCTCCAGGAGCCGTTCCAGGTGGGGAGCGGGCTGCTCGGCGAGTTCCGTCAACTCCCGCTCGACGTCCGGCTCGGGGGCGTGCCGCCGGTGGTACCACTTGAGGACCAGGGGTATCTCGGCCGCACCGTGACGAGCCGTCAGGTCGCGTACCCGCAGCACCACGGGCTCGGCGGGGCGCCGCGCCGCGGACAGTACGGCGACGAGCGGGAAGCGGTCCGACAGTCCGGGAGGCACGTCGGAGAGGACCGGACGTGTCTCCACGACCCGGGCGAAACCGCCGTCATCGGGGTCGACGACTCGGGTGGGCGGCATGGTCGTCATCTACCGGCCTTCCGGGAAACACGCTGGATGGACCAGGGGGAGCACGGCACAGAACGAATCGGCCCGACGCGGGGGTCGCGGGACGATGAAGATATCCCGAATCCCTTCGGGCGACGGGGAGTTTCCCGGATCTTCAGCGATCACCCCGCCAGGACTACGATTCGTGCCATGCACCCGCTGCCCTCGCACGAAAGTCTCGTCGACGAACTTCGGAAACTGAGGCATCGCGGTCTGCCCGGGCTGCGCCAACGTTCCTGGGACTCGCTGCGCATGGCGGCCGTCGCGGCCGGCCTGTGCACCGGGGAACAGGACGAACAGACCGGCATCGAGGCTCTGCTGGGCGCTGCGGTGCGGTGGCTCAACGGGGGGCACCCCGTGCGGGACGACGACTCCTGCGACCCGCTGGCCCGCGCGGCCGCCCACACCTTCGGGCTCTTTCCCGCACGCCGCGGAGTCCCCGGCACCGACCGGAGGAAGGCGGCGGCGGATGTCTACGGGGTGACCACCGAGCGCTTCCGCAAGAGCCAGGAGGTCGACGTCGTCGCCGAGCTCGCGGCGGCCGTCCTGGTCGTGGCCCGGGAGGGGAGCGCGGGAGCCGCGGCCGGCCCGGGGACCGGTGGCCCGCAGGAGCTGGTGACCCTGGCGCCGACGACACCCCCGGTGCACGTACCTCCTGGCGCCGCCGGTTTCCCGCCCCAGCGCCGCCCGTACCCGGGCGCCCGGCCGGGAGCCGCCGCACCGGTGGCCCCGGCGGGCCGGATCACCGTCCGGGTGTGCCCGATCGAGCTGGTGCGGGACGTGGACATCCTCGTCTCGTCGGAGAACACGTACCTGGAGATGTCCAAGACCTTCCGCTCCACGGTGTCCGGGGCGCTGCGGCGGGCCGCCGCCCTGCGGGACGCCTCGGGCGAGATCGTGGACGACGTCCTGGCCCACGAACTGGGGGTGTGGCTGCGGACGCACGGCAGGGCGGGCGCGCCCGTGCGGCCCGGCACCGTCGTGGCCACGTCGTCCGGCGCGCTGGCCGCGCAGGGGGTACGGCGTATCCACCACGCGGCGATCGCGGCCCCGGTCGGGGACGGTGACCGCTACCACGTGACACCCGCCGTGCTGGCGGAGGCGGTGCGGACGTCCTTCGAACTGGCCCGCCGGGAGAGCGAGTTCCTGTCCCTGCCGATGTCCTCGATCTGCTTTCCACTGATGGGCACCGGCCGGGGCGGCCTGTCCGTCGAGACCGCGGCGCGCGCGCTGCTCGGCGCGATCAGGGAGTCGCTGCGCCAGGACCCGTCCTGGTCCGTGCTGGTGGTCACGCCCGAGGAGAGCCACGCCCGTACGCTCATGGCCGCCAGCTCCGCTCGGTGAAGCCCACCCCGGCCTGCCTGAGCAGGCGTTCCATCTCGGCGAGTTCTCCGCGCACCGGCACCCCGTAGATCCGCAGCTCCCGGTCGTCACCGGTGCCGATCTGGAGGCGTGGCCCCTGCGACTCCTGTGCCAGGTACGGGGCGTAGCGGGTGGCGCCGTGCGGTGTCAGGGCGTGGATCCGCTGGTTGGCCGAGCCGCGCCAGACCAGCCGGGTGGGCTCCGCGACCCGGAACCGGCCGGTGATCACGGCGTCCGCGCCACTGAGGGCCCTGCGCCGCTCCGGTGTCAGTTCCCCGGGCTCGTACCCGGTGTAGACCAGCAGGTCGGCGGGGCGGGGTCCGGCGCTCCCCTCGTGGTGCCGGACCTCGTCCCTCAGGTGTGCCGCGCCGGACAGGAGTTCCGCGAGCGCCGCCGGCTGCTGCAGGGGCTCGCCACCACTGACCGTGAGGCCCTCGGCCCCGTCGGCGAGGGCCTGTTGCCACAGCCCGAGCACCTGGGAGACCGTGGTGACCGTCCCCGCCTCCGGGTCCCAGGTGTGCCGGGACATGCATCCCGCACAGGCCAGCGAACAGCCCTGGAACCAGACGCCGAACCGCTTTCCCGGCCCCAGCGTTTCCAACGGGTAGTGGGTCCCGTCGAGGCGTATTTCCACGGCATCTCCTCCTCGCACCGGCTTGGAGTATCCAGTGCGCCGATGTGCGGCCGCAATTGGCGGAAGGCGCCCATCCGGCTGTTCGCCGGGCGGGATCCGGTTGTTTTCCGGATCTCCCGAAGAGAATGATCGATTCACTTGGAATCCCCATCCCTCTAGGGGTTTTGCTCCGCTACTCTCTCCCCCATCGCGGCGCCTTCCCACCCGGACCGCCCGCGAGGAATGGGGGATCTTCGAAAATGATCAGCAAAGGTCGAATAGGTGTCCGGGGAAGGCGGCTGAGAGCCGGGTACCTCTCGTCGTTACGGGCCCGGTTCCACGGCCGCCGGGACGCGGACGGTCTGCGGGGTCTGCTGACGGATGTCCTGGCCGGAAGCGCACCCACCGACACCAACCTGCCGCCCTACGTCCTGGGCCTGCGCGCGCAGGTGCTGCGCAGCACCGCACGGCTGCGGTCCCGCACGCTGGCGTCGCACCGCGCCCTGCACGTCCGCGTTCAGGCCGAGTCGGTGCGGGTGGTGACCCAGTACACCGTGCGCGGGGAGCAGGCACCGGCCGCGCTCGCCCGGTTCGGGCAGTGGGTCGCGGAGTGGCGCTCGGCCGCCTCCGTCTGCCGTCAGCAGGCCCAGCAACTCGCCGACGAGGGCAACCAGTTGCTCGCCTGCTACTGGGACGCCGCCTGGGCCCGGTACCGGCAGGGCAGCGACCTCGACGAGAAGCGGCCCACGGGCCTGCTGCCCGGGCGGATCACCCTGGACCGTACCTGGAACCACCTCGACGACGGACTGCTCAGCGACCGCTGGTACGTCCCGGACACGGTGGGACACGACGCCGACCCGTCGGCGGTCGCACAGGCGTTGCACATTCTCGACCACCAGTCGGGGCGCGGCCGTTAGGGTCCGGCGCGCAACGGCGATGCCACGAACGGCATCCGCAGGTGATCACCGCTCCCCGTCTCCCAGGAAGGCCAAGGACCATCATCGTGCAGCACTCGGCCCGGACCGGTCGTCGGTCCACCATCCGCACCGCCCGCCGGCTCGCCGTCATCGCCCCGCTGGTGTGCGTGCTCTCCACCCTGGTGTCCTGCACCAAGCAGGAGGAAGCCCTCACCACACCCTGCGGGCTGGTCGTCGACGGTTCGGGGTCGGCCGCCGCGGTGAAGGAGGGATTCGACTCGGAGGCCAAGCTGAAGGACAGCCTCATCGGATTCCTCACCGACCAGAAGTGCGGAACCCTCGACTTCGCCCCCATCACCCGTTCCTCGCGCAGCTCCTCCTGCCGGCAGGACCGGGTGGACCTCGACCCGCCGCACGACGCGCAGACCGACCAGAAGGTCCAGCGCGCCAACGCCCAGCGGAACGCGGCCGCCGCGGCGCTCGCCGAGCTGAAGTGCGCCCGCACACAGAACGGTTCGGACGTGTGGGGAGGCCTGGCCCGCATCGGGGAGGCCTTCCGCAGCGACGGCCCGACGCCGAAGCTGCTCGTGGTGAGCGACTTCGACCAGGCCGACCCGGAGTTCCACCTGTCGCGGCAGAACATCTCCACCAAGGCCGACCGCGACAAGGTCATCGACACGCTCGTGCAGAAGCGTGGCCTGCCCGGCATCAAGGGGATGGACGTCTTCCCCGTCGGGCTCGGCATGCAGTACTCGGCGAAGCCCAGCGAGGCCGACGACTTCGAGTCCTTCTGGGTCGAGGCACTCGAAGGGAGGGCCAAGGCACATGTCGACAACCAGTACAAGCGCTGAGGAGCCGCAACCGCGCCGACGGCGGCTCACGCGCTATCTGCCGTTCACGGGCCGGACCGCACAGCCCGGCACCGGTGCCCGGCCCGGGGCCGCCCCCGGTGTGCGCTCCAGCCGTGTGCCCCTGGTCGTCGACGACCGAGGCGAACTCGGACTCCTGCGGGACGCCGAGCGCAGGGGCCGGCAGGCCGCCCGGCGCGGCACGCTGGACCCGTGGGTGCTGAACAGCGGCGACCGGGTGCCGTACTTCGCGGAACTGGCGTCCGTGCGGGACGCCGTCGTCCACCGGATCGAGGAGGAGCTGCGCCTCCAGGAGGAGACGGCACGGCTGCGGGACGCCCAGGCGACCTCCGACGTGACCGCCGGGGAGGCCGAGACCAGGATCCTGGTCGAGCACCTGCGGGAGGCCCAGCAGGAGATCGAGACGGCCCGCCGCCAGCTCGACCTGCTCGCGGTCCGTTCGGCCCGCTGGCTCCGCTTCCGGGACAGTCTGCGCGAGCGGGTGGAGGAACGCTGGCTGCTCGCCCGCTTCCCGGAGGCGGCCGCGCCGCCGGTCTCCGGTTCCCCGGGCGCGGCGGAACCCGGCCTGCAGGAGGGCGAACCCGGGCAGGCTGCCGACAAGGACGCGGCCGACCCGGGCGGCGACGACTGGCAGTCGGTGTCCACGACGGGCGCCGCCGCGGACGGCACCGCGTCCGCGGCGATGCGGGAGGTGGTACGCGCCGCGCGCGCCGAGACGCGCGACGCCGCGTCGAGCTACGGCTGGGAGGGCCTGCAGACCCGTCCCGGTCTGCCCCGGTGGATGACCTGGGCGCTGCTCCTCGTCATCATGGCCGTCGAGGTGCCGATCTACTGGGTCGCGTACCAGCCCTTCCACGGGGTCGGCAGCGTGAGCGGGGACACCATGTCCGGCGCGCTGGCGATCTCGTCCGCCGTCATCATGCTGATCGTGCCGCACCTGGCGGGGCTCATGCTGCGGTGGCGCTCGGGGACGGGATCGCCGCGCGGTGGGTGGGTACCCGCCCTGTCGCTGCTCGGCGTGTGGGGCGGCCTGACCGGGCTGCTGGGCCTGCTCCGCGCCAAGTTCGTGACGCAGCACGACAGTCCGGCCCCCGCCTCCGGGGGGACCGACGGCTTCCGGGGGATCGGCGGCGCGTCCGGCGACACCACGACCCTGGTGGACCGACTGCACCTGACGACCCAGACGGTGACCTGGTTGTTCTGCGCACTGCTCCTGCTCTCGGGCGGTGTCGGGTTCCTGCTCGGCCTGTTCCGGGAACACCCCTTCCTCGACGCCTTCCGCACGGCGGTCGAGCGGCGTACGGGGCTGCTGCGGCGGCACGAGGCGAGCATCGCCGCCACCGAGCGGGCCCGTGCCGCCCAGCGCACGGCGGAGGACCGGCAGAACGACCGCAGGGAGGCCGCGAACGAGCGGATCGCCTCGGCCCGCCAGTTGTACGAGGCCGCCACGCACCGGTATCTGCTCGGGGTGATGACGGCGGCGAAGGATCCAGCCGTGTCCGAGTCGGCGATGCGCCTGTCCCGGAACTGGCCGCTGCTGCCGGCCCCGGCCCGTCACGAACCGGCCCGGAACGGCTGAACGGCCGGGGAACACCGGCCCGGTACGCAGGTACGCGGATGCCCCGACCCACCTCGACGGGTCGGGGCATCCGCGTACGGTCACCTGCCGTCGTCCTCCGTGGCGGAGATGACCGCGCGCAGCGGCGCCAGCAGCCGGTTGACCTTGCGCACGTCGTCCGTCGACGCCAGCCGGAGGCACTCCTGCGGGCGGGCGGCCAGAGGTGTGTCCGGACAGCGGTCCTGGAACAGCTGGAGCGCGGGGCGCGGCCTGCAGCGTTTGGACGTCCACCACAGTCCCTGCACGTCGTCGGCGCGTTCCCGGATCACCCGCACCCAGTACCGGGTGCCCGCGTACTCCTCGGTGTCGATCAGCCAGTCGTCCTGCCAGACGGCCGCCAGCCCCTCCGCGGTCGTGAGGTCCACCAGGGTGAGGTCGGCCGTGGTGCGGATCGCCGAGAGGACGTACCGGGACGCCTGCGCCCAGGGAATCTGGCGCACTCCGCTGCCGTCGCTGAACTCGACCGACCTCAGCAGCACTTCGGACAGGGCCGTGACCGGGTCGAGGGCCGCGTAGAGGTAGGGGTAGGGATCCTTCTCGGTGGGGTCGAAGCGGCTGCCCTTGAAGAACTCGTGCGCGACGCTCGGGTTGAACTCGCCGGCCGCGTACTGCTCCTCGTGGCACCGCCACAGCAGGGTGCCCTTCGGCACGTCGGTGAGCAGCGGCTCCATCACGGCGTTCTTGGGCGGAAGTTGACCGACCATCAGAACGCCCCCACGAGTTCGGCGGCGGCGTGTTCGAGGTCGTCGTCCGGCACGATGCCGAGCAGGTCGGCGGGGACACCGCCCAGCCACCGGTTGCCGCCCAGCCACCAGTCGGCGGCGCCCCAGGGGTCGCGGTCGGCCCGGAGGAGTTCGTTGATCCGGCGGACGACGGGCAGCGGTTCGGCCGTGCCCGCCTTGAACTGGAAGCGGGGATAGCGGATTCCGTGCTCCGGGTCGCGGAGCCCGATGAGGCAGGCGGGCGTGTCCGGGCCGTGGTGCAGCGCGGCGTGTTCGGCCTCGGTCAGCGCCGGTGCGGCGAGGAGCCGTAGCCGGGCCGCCCGCAGCAGTTCACCGGGGTCGGGCGGTGGGGTGCCGAGGACGTCGATCACCGCGTCGATCGTCGTGAGGCTGGGCAGTTCATGGGTGCCGGAGGCATAGCGGTGGCCGCCGAGTTCCTCGGACACCGGGTGGTCGGGCGGCAGCGCGGACAGCGTCCGCCGCAGCCGGCGTACGGCGCGGGCGACACCCGGTGGGTTCTCGGCGGCGGCCTCCTCCTTCATCTCCCGCAGGCTGCGGGCGAGTTGGCCCAGGTCGTCGTCGTCGAGCCCGGTGATGACGGTGGTCCAGTGACTCTCCAGGAGCCTGAGCAGATCCTCCGACGTCATGCGCGCTCTCCTTCCTGGGGCCGGTCGAAAGACGCCGCCGGTGCGGGGTTGCCGTGGTGGACGAAGGCCGCCCAGGTGTCGGGCCGGTCCCGGAAGTCCTTCGCGAGGCGGCGGGCGGCGACGCCCCTCAGGCCACCGACGGGCGGCCGCTCGTCCGGCGGGGTGAGCATCCACCGCTGGGCGGCGCGCAGCGCGTCGGGCGGGGCGAGTCCCCGGGCGAGCGCGTCGTGCAGGACGAGCATGACGATCTCGGACTGGTCGTCGTCGACCTTCCACCGGGTGCCGATGGCATCGGCGGCCAGCCGGTGCACCATGACCGAGGTGACGGTCAGGGCCTCGTCGTGATCGCGGGTGGTGAGGTCCGTCTCGCAGCCGCCGCACACGACCAGCGGCCCGGCCGACCGGAAGGCGTCGCCCTCGGCGGGCGTCTCCAGCAGAGTGCTCAGCGTGAGATCCGCGCCGGGAAGGGACGGATCGCCGGCGCCGGCCGGCGCGGCCAGCCGGAGGGCCGATGTCGTGGGGTCCGGGCCCGCGAGCCCGTGACAGGCGAGATGCACCAGGGAAGCGGGGGCGGTGGCCGTGCCGCCGAGCAGGGCCAGGACCTTCGCCGGGGTGGCGGGGTTGTCGTCGGGGCGGTGGATCACGGCCCGCGGGTAGACGGTGGCCAGGGTCTCGATCTCGTCCTCGGCCCACTCCAGGTCGTCCGCCGCGTGGAACACCAGGGCCGGCCGGTCTGCGGGGTTCATACGCCGGCGGGCCACGGCACGCAGGAACTCCCTGCCGGAGGCCGCGTGCGTGAGGACGGCGACCTCGCAGGCCCGCACGGCGCGCGTCGCGTCGTAGGGGCGGGGCGGGCGCAGGACGGCCGCCTGCCAGGGCACGACGCCCAGTTCGCCGCAGGGCACCAGGACCAGCCGTACGGCGTCGGGGCCGACGGCATCGGCCGGGGCGTCGAGGAAGCCGGCCTCGGTGAGGGCGCGGTCCCAGACGCCGAGGTGGTCGAGTGCGGGGCCGAGCACGTCACCGGCCCACTCGCACATGCCGTCCAGGGCGCGGGTCCAGCGCCGCTCGGCGCGCTGCACCTCCCGCGCGTTGACAGTGTCCCGGTCGGGGCCGTAGAGGGCGGCCTCCAGGCGCTGCCGGTGCGCGCCGGCCTCCAGGTACTCCGCCACGGCTCCGCGGCCGGCGGAGGCGAGGCCGGGCAGGGGCAACGCCTCGACAGGACCGTCACGGGTGACGACCAGGACGGCCCCGTCCGGACCGTCGACGCCGGGCACCAGGTACAGCAGCGCGTCCGCTCCCGCCTCCCCCAGCCCGGCACGCAGGTCGCTCGCGGAGGCGAACAACGGCTGCACATCGGCACCGCCCTCCCCACGCAGCACGTCCAAGGAACGGCGCCGCACGTCACCGGGCAGCCCAGGGGCGCCCGCGCCTGCTTCGGCCAGCACGTCCAGGGGGGAGCGGCTTTGCAGGTCGGCAGGACGGCCGGGGGCACCCGCACCCGCTTCGGCCGGCACATCGAGCGGGGAGCGGTCCTGCACATCACCGGGACCGCCGGGGGTGCCCGCATCGGCCTCGGCCAGCACATCCAGCGGGGAGCCGTCGCGCACATCACCGGGACCGCCGGGGGCACCCGCATCCGCCTCGGCCAGCACATCCAGCGGGGAGCCGTCGCGCACATCACCGGGACCGCCGGGGGCACCCGCATCCGCCTCGACCGGCACATCCAGCGGGGAGCGGTCCCGGACGTCGCCAGAGCGACCCGGGGTCCCCGCGTCCCCCTCGGCCGGCGCATCCAACGGCGAGCGACCCCGCACATCACCACGACCGCCGGAGGCACCCGCCCCCGCCGCGGCCGACAGTTCCAGGAGGGAGCGGTCGTCGGAGTGGTCCCAGGAGCGGTCGGAGGCCGCGCTGCGCCAGCGTTCGGCCAGTTCGGTCTCGCCGAGGGCCGCCAGGCGGTCGGCGACACCCGCCGAGACGGCCGCCGCGCCGAGCACCAGCGAGCGGCCCGCCTCCAGACACGCGATCGCCTCCTCCGCGAGCCCGGCCCGCAACGCCCAGAAGGCCGCGCTGCGGCCCCGGTCGGCCGCCACGCGGGCCATGCGCAGGCCGCGGCCGACGCCCTGCTGGAGCAGTACGTCGTCGGCGGCGAGCCGGAGGGAGGTGCGGGCCAGGTCGACGGCGGCACGCAGGTCCTCGTCGGAGCCGGGCGTGCCCGCCCGGAGGGTGGCGCGCTTGGCGCGGAGCGTGGCCTGGTCCCAGGTGAGGCGGGCGCCGCTGGGCGTGCCGTCGGGCAGTTCCGTCAGAGCCTGTTCCAGCTCCGCGATCGCCTCGTCCAGCGCCTCGGGGTCCCCGGTGAGCAGATACAGGGTGTCCAGGGCGATGGCGATGCCGCCGCGCGCCCTGGGCCGGAAGTCGGCGGTGAATCCGGGGCTCGCCAGGGCTTCCCTGGTGCGCCGCACGCCCTCGGCGATACGGCTCGGGTCCGACTCGGCGATCGCCGTCAGGGCGATCAGCGGGGCCCAGGTGGCGTCGAGGAGGCCACGCAGGGCGGGCATCTGCACCGACGTCTCCACGGCCCGCTGGATGTGATGGGCGGCCGCACGCAGGTGGGCCGTCCTGTCGTCCGGCGAGGTGGCGTGCACCACGCGGCCCAGACAGGCGAAGCCGAGCACGTAGCCGTTCAGCGCGCCGGTCCATTCCTCGGCGCCGTCATAGGCCTCGTCCAGTTCCAGTTCGCACAGGGCGTCGATGACGTCCTCGACCGCCTCGTCGTCGCCGCTCTCCAGTGCGGCCACCGCCCGCCCGTGGAGCCGTGTGGCCTCCCCGCACAGGCGCAGGGTGGCGGCCAGGCCGCTCGCGGGGTCGTCGTCCCACTGCTGCGCCTCGAGCAGGGCCCGTGCCATGTCCTCGTCCTGCAGGCTGCCACCGGTCAGGGAGGCCGCGACCAGCAGTCCGGGCACGACGGTACGGAGCCATTCACGGTGGACGCGGCTGTCGAGTTCCCCCTTGGCATGCGCCTCGTGCATCAGCCGGAGCGCCTCCCGGAACCCCTCCATGTCCCCGGTACGGGCGGCGAGGGCGGTGTGGAAGAGGGCGGCGATCATCCTGGACGCCAGAGGTGCGTCGTCGGCCTCCCCCGTGGCACCGTCCCGCGCTCCCGAGAGTTCGGCGACGAGCTTGGGCAGCTCCTGTGTCGCGATGGTCCCGGGCGCCATCACCTCGGCCAGGGCGAGGAGTTGGGTGCGCACGTGCTGGTCTTCCCGCGCGTCGTCGGGGTCCTCGGCCCACACGGGGGCCGTCCCCGCCGTCTCGGGTGGGAGCGTGGCGAGGGCGTCCTCCATCATCGAGAACAGCGACGGCATCAGGACGTGCAGCGGTGGCGGCATCCCCATGCCCGGCATGGTGTCGAGGAGGTGCCGGGCCCCGCTGACGACCGCACCCGTCTCGCCCTTCAGCAGCGCGTCGATCAGCGCGCCCAAACCCAGCAGGTTGTCCCGCAGTTCGGGTGTCATGCGCCCCTGCTCGCGTTCGAGCAGCAGCCGCACGAGCAGGCCGGTGTCCTCCACCATGCCCGAACCGCCCTGGGCGAGCGGGACTCCGACCGTGAGCATGGACATCAACTGGTCGATGGTCCACTGACTCTCGGAATCCGGCGAGGTCTCCTGGTTCAGCCGCACCAGCCGCGAGCCGAGCAGGATCACGAGGTCCCGGCGCGCGGCCTCCCGGTCCTCGTCGCCGAGCAGGGCCGACGTACGGGCCCCGTCCAGCAGGGGCAGCGCTCGCTCCCGGTCGGCCGGGGCGCCCCCAAGGACGAACCTCAGCGCGAGGCATCTCCCGAGACGTGCCTCCACCGCCGCGACCGTCGCGTCACGGCCCTCCGACTGCACCAACTCGGCTAGGACCAGCTCCAGTTCGCCGGTCAGCGCGTCGAGTTCCGGCCCTCGTGTCCCCTGGTACTCGTCCGCGTCGAGCGGTACGGCCAACCCGGCCGTGCGCGCGAGCGCGGTGGCGGTCCGCTCGGCCACCGGCAGGGCCCCGGCTTCACTCATGCGTCATCCCCTCCCCCGCCATGGTGCCCGTTCCCCCGGATCCGGCGGCCGGGTCTCGCGCGCCTGATCGGCATCCTGCCGGACAACGCCCGGCTTCCGGACGGATTCCGCCCGATCCATGAGGCGTCCGGGGCCACCGGTGGTCCCGGGTGGGCGTGTTCGGGGCGTGCCAGCCGCTGTCCGTGGCGCCGGAGGGCCGAAGTCGGCATGCTGGGTGGCCCGTTGAGGTGGGACATCGTGAGCGGTCGTTCGGAGCCGGTCCCGGACCGGCCGGACACGCACGCCCTGGAAGGAGGGGATACGGTGACGAACTCCGCACCGGCGCCCGGCACCCCGGAACCGTACGTGGAGATGACGCGGGCCGACTACGCCGCGCACTACACGACCGGCCTGCGGGTCGAGGCCGCCGACGACGGGGTGGCCGTGCTGCACGGCCGGTGTCCCCGTTGCGGTTGCGTGTTCAGCTACACGCACACCGACCGGGTCTTCCGCTCCCCGCGCCGGACCCCCCGGCCGACGCATGTCCCGGTGCTCTGCGAGTGCGAGGCCGAGCACCCCGGGCGGCCGCCCGAGGAGAAGGGGTGCGGCGCCTACTGGAACGTCCTCGTGGAGCGGGCATGACCCAGCGGTGGAGCGTACGGCCGGGCCCTCCCGCGACCCGTGCCGACCGCCACGCGGCACGGCTGACCCGGGAGTTGCTCAGCGGGGAGCTGGCCCGCGCCCGGGAGGCGGCGCTCGCCTGGCGCAACGGGCTCGCGGCCCTCTTCGTCGGACTGCTCGGCTTCGGCCTGATCAAGGGCCGTACCGACGTGGGGAAGCTGGCCTCTCCGTACGACGCCCTGGTGGGCGGCGCGCTGCTGCTGTGCCTGGTGTTCGGCACGCTCGGCGCGCTGCTGCTGCTCCGGGCGGCGCACGGGGCACCCGCCGGGGTACGGCTGCCCGCCGGCGTACCCGCCGCGGCCACCGCGCTGCACCTGGGCGACCACATGGAGACCCGCCGCACGGTACGGGCCCTCACCCGTGGGGTGGTGCTCACGATCGCCTGCGGGGCGATGCTCGTCGCCGGCGTGGCGCTGACCTGGTACGGCCCCGAGAAGGACGGACCCCGGATCCTGGTGCGCACCCCGTCCGGGGACGTGTGCGGCAAGCCGGTGCGCACGGACGCCGGACGCCTGCTCGTCAAGACGGACACCGGCGAGGTCACGGTACGACTCGCCCAGGCGGAGGCGCTGGCCGCGGTCGACGACTGCCCCGGGGGCCCGCCCGCCGAATGACCCCGGCCGCCGGGACGGGCCGCGGCGGCGACGCCCATCCTCCGGTGGCACGCCTCGCCGCCGACAGCACCGGGCAAACCGACCACCGGTCGAACCGGGCGCCGGGGCCGGCCCTCGCTCAGGCGGCCTCCGCCGCGTCCTCCCTCCGCCTGGTCAGCAGCGTCAGCACCACGCCTGGGCGGAGGCGCTGGCCGCGGTCGACGACTGCCCCGGGGGCCCGCCCGCCGAATGACCCCGGCCGCCGGGACGGGGCCTCGGCGGGAACGCACATCCCTCCGGTAGTACGCCCCGCCACCGACCGCTCCCGACGGACCGGCCACCGGTCGGACCGGCGCTGGGGCGGGCCGCTTCCCGTTGGTACGCCCCACCGTCGACGGCACCCGGCAGACCGGCCACCGGTCGGACCAGCCGCCGCTCAGACCCGGCCACCGGTCGGACCGAGCGGCGAAACGGGCCCTCGCTCAGGCGGCCTCCGCCGCGACCTCCCTCCGCCCGGTCAGCAGCGTCAGCACCACGTACAGCACCAGCGACGTCCCGAGGCCCACCGCCCAGCCGTAATCCGCAAGGGACTTGAGGGCCGGGATGGGCCGGCCGTCGATCAGCGGATGGAAGTCCGCGCCGCCGATCGCTAGGACGCCGCCGACCACGAAGGCGAACACGGCACGCCAGTTCCAGCCGCCCGCGTACCAGTAGCGGCCGCCCGTGCGGTACAGGTCGGCGAGGACGAGGCGGGTGCGGCGCAGGATCCAGTAGTCGGCGACGAGGATGCCCGCGACCGTGCCGAGCAGGCCGCCGACCAGGCCGAGCCAGGTGAAGATGTAGCCCTGCGGGTCGGAGTACAGCTTCCACGGGAAGATCAGCACGGCGAGGACCGAGGTGATCAGGGCGCCGGTGCGGAAACTGATCCTGCGGGGCGCGACGTTGGAGAAGTCGAAGGCCGGGGAGACCAGGTTGGCCGCGATGTTCACGGAGAGGGTCGCCACCAGCACGGTGACCAGGGCGTAGACCAGGCCGACCACGTTGTCCGTCTTGGCCGCGAGCTGGACCGGGTCCCAGACCGCCTGGCCGTAGACCGCCTGCGATCCGGAGGTGACGAGCACGGAGAGGAAGGCGAAGAGGGTCATCGTGGTCGGCAGGCCGAGGGCCTGGCCCCAGGTCTGGGCCTTCTGGCTCTTGCCGTAGCGGGTGAAGTCGGGGATGTTCAGCGACAGCGTGGACCAGAAGCCGATCATGCCCATGAGGGAGGGCCAGAACAGCTTCCAGAAGTCGCCGCCCCAGCCCAGCTTGGAGGGCTGGTCGAACAGCGGGCCGACGCCGCCGGCCTTGCTGCTCATCCACCACAGCATCACGAACGCGCCGACGAGCACGAAGGGCGCGGCCCAGTTCTCGAAGCGGCGGATGGTCTCCATGCCCCGGTAGATGATGGCGACCTGGATCACCCAGAAGATCGCGAAGGACAGCCACATGGTCCAGGCGTAGCCGCCGATGTGCGAGGCGTTGGCCCAGCTGTCGCCGATCAGCTTGCCGGCGAGGAAGTAGATGGCCTCGCCGCCGATCCAGGTCTGGATGCCGAACCAGCCGCAGGCCACCAACGCCCGTACGACAGCGGGCAGGTTGGCGCCGCGCACCCCGAAGGAGGCACGGGCGAAGACCGGGAAGGGGATGCCGTACTTGGGGCCCGCGTGCCCGGTGAGCAGCATCGGCACCAGCACGACCAGGTTGGCGAGGGCGATGGTGAAGACGGCCTGCTTCCAGTCCATGCCGACCGCGATCAGCCCGGACGCGAGGGTCCAGGAGGCCGTGTTGTGGGCCATGCCGACCCACAGCGCGGAGAAGTTGTACGTCGTCCAGGTGCGCTTCGCCACGGGGACGGGGAGCAGGTCCTCGTTGGCGTAGGGGCCGCTGGGCTGCGGCGAACCAGGGGCGATCTCCACCCGGCCGTCGGCGCGGGTGACTTGAGCGGTCGGCGGTATGGCCGTGGGAGCGGTGTCGGTCATGGGCAGGCCAATCAAAGAAGGGTGGGACGGGGAGAGGCCGTGCGGGTGGCTCCTGTGGGGGGTGCGCGGAGAGCGCCCTGGCCCCCTTCCCCGGACGACGGGAAGGGGGAGATCAACGGGTGTGCTGCGGTCAGGCGTTGAGGGCCGGGATCACCGTCGTGCCGTAGGCGTCGATGGTGGCTTCCTGGGCGTCGTGCATGTCGTACACCGCGAACTGGTCGACACCCAGCTCGCGCAGTGCGGTGAGTTTCTCGATGTGCTTCTCGGCCGGCCCGATGACGCAGAACCGGTCGACGATCTCGTCGGGCACGAACTCGGTGTCGGGGTTGTCGCTGCGCCCGTGGTGGGAGTAGTCGTACCCCTCGCGTGCCTTGATGTAGTCGGTGAGTTCGTCGGGGACCTGGCCGGAGTGCTCGCCGTACTTGGCGACCAGGTCGGCCACGTGGTTGCCGACCATGCCGCCGAACCACCGGCACTGGTCGCGTGCGTGGGCGAGCGCCTCGGGCGAGTCGTCCGCGGTGACGTAGGCGGGGGCGGCGACGCAGATCTTCACCTCGGAGGGATCCCGTCCGGCGGCGACGGCCGCGTCCTTCACGGCCTTGACCATGTACTCGGTCAGGTACAGGTCGGACAGCTGGAGAATGAACCCGTCGGCCTCCTCGCCGGTCATCTTCAGGGCCTTGGGGCCGTACGCGGCCATCCACACGGGGAGTTCGGCGCCCGGCTTGATCCACGGGAACCTGACGACCGTACCGCCGAGGTCGGCCTCCTCGCCCCGGCCCAGGGCGCGGATGACCTTCATGGCCTCGCTGATCCGGGCCAGGGTGTTGGGCTTGCGGCCGGCGACGCGCATCGCGGAGTCGCCGCGGCCGATGCCGCAGACGGTGCGGTTGCCGAACATGTCGTTGAGGGTGGCGAAGGTGGAGGCGGTGACCTCCCAGGTGCGGGTGCCCGGGTTGGTGACCATCGGGCCGACCGTCAACTTCGTGGTGTTGGAGAGGATCTGACTGTAGATTACGAACGGCTCCTGCCACAGCACGGCGGAGTCGAAGGTCCAGCCGTACGTGAAGCCGTTGCGCTCGGCCCGTTTCATCAGGCTGATGACGCGGGAGGCCGGCGGGTCGGTCTGCAGGACGAGTCCGAAGTCCATGAGCGCCACTCCTAGTTGAGGTACTGACAGGTGGAGCGCGGGGTGTAGACGCCGTGCCCGGCGTGTCCCGTGTACTCCCGCTCGGTGATGACGGGTTCGCCGCGCGAGAGCACCGTCTCGACCCGTCCGGTCGTCCGCCTGCCCTCGTACGCCGAGTAGTCGACGTTCATGTGGTGGGTCTCGGCGGACATGACCTGCTCGGCGTGCGGGTCGTAGATGACGACGTCGGCGTCGGCGCCCGGGGCGATGGTGCCCTTCTTCGGGTACATGCCGAACATACGGGCCGGGGTGGCGCAGGCGATCTCGATCCAGCGGCGGCGGGAGATGTGCCCGTCGACGACGGCCTGGTGCAGCAGGTCCATCCGGTTCTCGACGCCCGGCAGGCCGTTGGGGATCTTGGAGAAGTCGCCGCGGCCCAGCTCCTTCTGGCCCACGAAGCAGAAGGGGCAGTGGTCGGTGGAGACCACCTGGAGGTCGTTGGTGCGCAGGCCCTGCCACAGCTTGGCCTGGTGCTCGCGCGGCCTCAAGGGCGTACTGCACACGTACTTCGCGCCCTCGAAGTCGGGCTCGGCGAGGTTGTCGGTGGACAGGAACAGATACTGCGGGCAGGTCTCGCCGAAGACGTTCAGCCCCTCGTCCCGCGCCCGCGCCAGCTCGGCCACCGCCTCCATGGCCGAGACGTGCACGACGTACAGGGGCGCGCCGGCCACCTGGGCGAGCCTGATGGCCCGGTGGGTGGCCTCGGCCTCCAGCAGGGCCTTGCGGACCTCGCCGTGGTACCGGGGATCCGTCTCTCCCCGGGCCAGCGCCTGCTCGACCAGCACGTCGATCGCGATGCCGTTCTCCGCGTGCATCATGATCAGGCCGCCGTTGTCGGCGGAGCGCTGCATGGCGCGCAGGATCTGGCCGTCGTCGGAGTAGAAGACCCCCGGGTAGGCCATGAACTGCTTGAAGGAGGTGACACCCTCCTCCACCAGCAGATCCATCTCCTTCAGCGTCTCCTGGTTCACATCGGAGACGATCATGTGGAAGGCGTAGTCGATCGCGCAGTTGCCCTCGGCCTTGGCGTGCCAGGCGTCCAGGCCCTCGCGCAGGGTGTGGCCGACGCTCTGCACCGCGAAGTCGACGATGGTGGTCGTCCCGCCCCAGGCGGCCGCGCGGGTGCCGGTCTCGAAGGTGTCGGAGGCGAAGGTGCCGCCGAACGGCAGCTCCATGTGGGTGTGGGCGTCGACGCCGCCCGGGATGACGTACTTCCCGGTGGCGTCGATGACCCTCCCCCACCCTTCGGGCGGGGATGCCCCCATCTCGCTTCGCTCGGCGGTGAACGCCTCGGCTGCGGGGGTGCCGGAGGCGGCGAGGGCGGCGATGCGGCCGTCCTCGATCAGCACGTCGGCGTGGATCTCGTCGGACGCGGTGATGACGAGACCACCGCGGATGACGGTACGGCTGCTCATGATCCCTCTCCTCCCAGGATGAACGGTTCGGTCAGGGTGCGGTCAGCGGTCCGTACGCCGCCGGGTTCCGGTCGCGGTAGAACTGCCAGCGGTCGCGGACCTCGCGGAGCTTCGCCAGGTCCAGGTCGCGTACGACGAGTTCGGTCTCCTTGTCGCTCGCCACCTCGCCGACGAACTGGGCCTCCGGGTCCACGAAGTACGTGGTGCCGTAGAAGTCGTTGTCGCCCAGGTCCTCCACGCCGACCCGGTTGATCGCGCCCACGAAGTACTCGTTGGCGACGGCCGCCGCCGGCTGCTCCAGCTGCCACAGGTAGCGGGACAGGCCGCGCGAGGTGGCCGAGGGGTTGAAGACGATCTCGGCGCCGCCGAGGCCGAGCGCACGCCAGCCCTCCGGGAAGTGGCGGTCGTAGCAGATGTACACGCCGATCTTCCCGACGGCCGTCTCGAAGACGGGCCAGCCGCTGTTCCCCGGGCGGAAGTAGAACTTCTCCCAGAATCCCTGGACCTGCGGGATGTGGGTCTTGCGGTACTTGCCCAGGTAGGAGCCGTCCGCGTCGATCACGGCCGCGGTGTTGTACAGGACACCGGGCTGCTCCTCCTCGTACATCGGCAGGACGAGGACGATGCCCAGCTCCTTCGCGAGCGCCTGGAAGCGCTTGACGGTGGGGCCGTCCGGGATCTGCTCGGCGTACTCGTAGAACGCCTTGTCCTGGACCTGGCAGAAGTAGGGGCCGTAGAACAGCTCCTGGAAGCACAGAACCTGGGCGCCCTGCGCGGCGGCGTCGCGGGCCGCCTGCTCGTGGACCTGGATCATGGATTCCTTGTCGCCGGTCCAGGCCGTCTGGAACAGGGCGGCACGGATCACTCGGCTCATCGGGACCTCCGGTAGCTCGGTGTACGGCGAGCCTAGAAAGCCCGGAAGGGCCGTTCGATTGGCAGCGTGTCACGTCTGCGGGCGGTCGGCGTGCCACCGTGTCACGCGTCTGCGAGCGCATGTTTCACCGCCGTTTTCCCAGGTCGTGGCATGTTTCACCCCTGTTGCGCGTCATGCGCGAGGAGCGCGATGTGCACGGAGGCCGCCTGCTCGAAGTCGTCGAGGTCGACGCCCAGCCGGGTCTGTATCGCCTCCAGGCGCCGGTAGAGGGCGGGCCGGGAGACATGGTGGAGCTGGGCGGTGCGGGACTTGTTGCGCCCGGTCGCCAGGTAGGTGCGCAGCACGTTCAGCAGCTCCTGGTCGGCCCCGCACAGCAGCCCGTCCAGCTCGCGCTCGGCGAAGGACTGCACCTGCGGGTCGTCCCTCAGCAGCCGGATCAGGCCGCGCAGATGGACGTCCCTGAGGCGTACGACGGCCGGCAGGTCGAGGGCGGCCGACGAGTCGGCCACGGCGTCGGCGACATGCCGGGCCTCGCGCAGCCCGGCCGGCACGTCGTCCCAGTCGGTGCGCGGATCGGCGGCGGCGACCACCGCGTGCGGCTCCCCGGTCTCGGTCCGCAGCCGGGCCGCGAAGTGCGCGGCCAGCACCTCGGCCTGCTGGTCGCGGGCGAGGCTGAGCAGCACCGCGGTGGCACCGTCGGCCAGCTCCGCGACGAGCCCGGACAGGCCCAGCACCCGCAGCACCCGCTCGAGTTGGCCCGACTCCCCGCCCGGGACGACGAGGGGCACGAAGGTCCGCCGGTTCACCGGCAGCCCGGCCGCCCGCGCCCGGGGCAACAGCTGCCTGGCCGGTACGACTCCGGAGACGAGGTCGGTCACCAGGCTCTGCGCGGACTGCTCCTCCCAGCTGTGGGCGGAGCCGCCGCCGAGCATGCGGTGCAGCACCAGGGCCTCGGCGGCCCGGTCGGCGAGCAGCCGCCCGGTGGCCGTGTCGCCCCGGTACCCGCACAGCAGCAGCCGGCCCCACCGCTCCCCGCGGCCGCCCAGTTCGGCGTGGATCCAGCCGTCGCCCACGCTGCCGCCGGCCTGCCGGGCGATCCGCTCCCAGTCGCGCAGCACGTCGTCCACCGCGGGCCGCTCCCCCGCCGTGGCGAGGACGCGGTGGGCGAGGTTGGTGACGACGACCGGGCAGCCGCTGTGCTGGGCGACCTCGTCGAGCAGCCGCTGCAGCGGAGCGCCCGCGGTGATCAGCCCGGTGAGGGCGGTCCGTACCGTCTCCGACAGGCTCACGGCGGCGAACTTCCGCCGCACCAGCCGGGACTGGACCTCCTCGGTCAGCTCGGCGAAGGGGAACGGCCGGTGCAGGACGACCATGGGCAGCCCGCACCGCTCGGCGGCCCGGCGCATCACCTCGGGCGGCGCGGGAAAGGCCCGGCCGAGCCCGAGCACGACGGCCGCGGCCTCCGCCCGGTGCAGGGACTGGATGTACTCGACCTGCTTGGCCTCGTCACCGGCGAGCAGCACACCGGTGGTGAGCACCATCTCGCCTCCGCTGAGCATCACGCCGACGTCGGCGGCCTCGGCGACATGCACCCAGCGCACCGGCCGGTCGAGCTGCCCGGCCCCGGCCACCACCTCGGGCTCCCCGGCCTGCACCCGCTCCAGGGTGAGCACCTGGCGGACGGAGAGGGCGGGTTCGAAGCCGGTGTGCGAAGTCACCGAGGTGGTGGTCATGGTGGTACACCCGTTCTCTAGTAAGCGCTCCTCAGCGCGCGTTCGAGGATCGTCGCGCCCTCCTCGGCCTCCGCGACGGTCAGTGACAGCGGTGGGGCGATGCGCAGGGCGCTGGTGTTGTGGCCGCCGCCCTTGCCGATCAGCAGTCCGCCCTCGCGGGCCGCCTCCAGGACGGCGGAGGCAGCCTGCGGATCGGCCTCGTCCGTCCCCGGCCTGACCAGCTCGACGCCGATCATCAGCCCGCGCCCGCGCACCTCCCGCACGCCCGGCAGCTGGGCGGCGACGCCCCGCAGCCGCTCGATGAGCAGTCCGCCGACGCGCCGGGCGTTGCCCTGCAGGTCGTGTTCGACGAGGTAGGCGAGGTTGGCGAGGCCGGCGGCCATGGTGATCTGGGTGCCGCCGAACGTCGAGATGCTGTTGGCGTCCAGGCAGTTCATGATCTCGGCGCGGGCGATCACCCCGCCGATGGACGCGCCGTTGCCGATGCCCTTGGCGAAGGTGACCATGTCCGGCGGGCCGCTGCGGGCGTGCGCCTGCCAGCCCCAGAAGTGGTCGCCGGTGCGGCCCCAGCCGGTCTGCACCTCGTCGGCGATCCACAGGATGCCGTGTTCCTTCAACACGTCACGGAAGGCCGCGTACAGCCCGTCCGGCGGGGAGGTGAAGCCGCCGACGCCCTGGATGGGCTCGGCGATCAGGGCGGCCGGCGGGCGGGTGTGCCCGAGGATGTCCTTCAGGTCCTCCACACACGCCTCGATGAACGCCCGGTCGTCCAGCGCGGCGAACGGGCCCCGGGTACGGACACCGCCGTGGACGTACAGGGTCTGCAGCGGGGACAGCGAGGTCGGGGACCAGCTGCGGTTGCCGGTGATGCCGACGGCGCTGAAGGAGCGGCCGTGGTAGCTGTTGCGCATGGCCAGGACCGTGTTGCTGCGCCGGTAGGCGGTGGCGAGGAGCAGGGCGGTGTCGTTGGCCTCGGTGCCGGAGGTGGTGAAGAAGACGCGGGCGTCCGGGACACCGCTCAACTGGGCGATGCGCTCGGCGAGTTCGACCATCGGCCGGTTGAGGTAGAGCGTCGAGGAGTGGATGATCCGGCCGGCCTGCTCACTGACCGCCTTGGTCACCTCGGGCAGGGCGTGCGCGGTCATGGTGGTGAGGATGCCGCCGAAGAAGTCCAGGTACCTGTTTCCGGCGGAGTCCCAGACGTACCGCCCCTCGCCGTGGGTGATCTCCAGCGGCTCGTCGTAGTAGAGGGCCAGCCAGTCCGGCAGGACGTTGCGGTGACGGGTGTAGAGGTCGTTCACGGCTGCACCAGCCCTTCGTAGGCGTCGGGACGGCGGTCGCGGTAGAAGGCCCACTGCTGCCGCACTTCCTCGATGAGGTCGAAGTCCAGGTCCCGGACGACGAGTTCCTCGTCCTTGTCGCTGGCGACGTCACCGACGAACTGCCCGCGCGGGTTCACGAAGTACGACGTTCCGTAGAAGTCGTTGTCCCCGTACTCCTCCTGTCCCACCCGGTTGATGGCGGCGACGAAGTACTCGTTGGCGACGGCCGCGGCAGGCTGTTCCAGCTGCCACAGGTACGAGGACAGACCGCGGTGGGTGGCGGACGGGTTGTAGACCAACTGTGCGCCGTTCAGCCCGAGTTGCCGCCACCCCTCCGGGAAGTGCCGGTCGTAGCAGATGTAGACACCGACCTTGCCGACGGCCGTGTCGAAGACGGGCCATCCCAGATTGCCGGGTTTGAAGTAGTACTTCTCCCAGAAGCCCTTGACCTGCGGGATGTGATGCTTGCGGTACTTGCCGAGGTAGGTGCCGTCGCTGTCGACGACGGCGGCGGTGTTGTAGTAGAAACCGGACTGCTCGATCTCGAAGACCGGTACGACGATCACCATGCCGGTTTCGCGGGCGAGGTCCCGCATCCGGCGGACGGTCGGCCCGTCGGGTACCGGCTCGGCCCAGCGGTAGTGCTCCGGCTCCTGGACCTGGCAGAAGTAGGGGGCGTTGAAGACCTCCTGGAACCCGATGATCTTCGCACCCAGACGGGCCGCCTCGCGGGCGTGCTCCTCGTGTTTCGCCACCATGGACTCGGTGTCGCCGGTCCAGGTGGCCTGGACCAGTGCGGCACGTACGACGTTGGCCATGAGCTGCTCCTTCGACGCGACGTCCGAGCCTCTACGCCCGTAGAAACGGTCCGTAGAGGGACGAAAGTAAGCCTCGGGGAAGTCCTTGCCAAGACCATCGTCGTTAACCCGCTGAGTCGATCACGTTTCGCACTCCATAGGGTGAGCGGGCGGACGGCTCAGGCGGTGAAGCCGGCGACCCGGAGGGCATGCACCAGGTCCCAGTGGCGCTCCTGGGAGACACCCTGGGCGGCCTCGAGCAGCAGCGGGACGAGCCGACGCGGATCGGCGGCGACACTACGTGCGGCCTCCTCCGGCGTCCGCACGCGCACATAGGCGTCCAGCAGGGCCCGCACCTCCCGCCCCCGCCCCTCCCCGTCCAGCCCCAGCACGGCGGCCCCTATCTCCTCGGCCGGCCTGGCCACCCCCTGCCGCAGCATCTGCTGCCCGTCCGCGACCCGCCCGGCCGCCTCCAGCGCGTCGGCGGCGGCGACCAGCCGCTCGGCGGGCAGCGAGGCGGCCTCCCACAGCAGCGTGGCCCAGTCGGCACCGAGCCCGGCCCGCTGCAGCCGGTCCGCGAGCAGCGGGAACCGAGCGGCGGGCCACTGCGCGATCTCGACCAGCAGCACATGCGCCTCACCGGTACGCCCCTCCGTCCGCAGCCGCACCAGCCGCTCCACGGCCCCCGCCACGGCCGCCCCCGCCTCGGCGTCCACCACCGCCGCCACGGGCACCTCAACCGCCTCGACAGCCTCCGCCGCCCCGGCGAACCGGGCCCCCCGCGGGTTACGCCGCCCGCTGGACACCTCCGGCACGGCGGCAACGGGAGCCTGCGGTACGGCAACCGGGGCACCCGCATCCTCAACCATCCCGGCGAAACGGGCACTCCCGCGACGCCGCTTGCGGGGCTTGGCGGGGGCGGTCGCCTCAGGGGCAGACCCCGGGGTGACCTCATGGGTGGGGGATGCGGTGGGGTGCGTGGCGGACCGAGGGGCTGCCGGGTCGCTGGCGGACCATGCCAGGCGACTGTCCGTCGCCGGCGCGGCGGGGCGAGGGACTGCCGGGTCGGCGGCGGACCAGGCCGGGCCGGCATCCGTCGCCGGCGCGGCAGGGCGAGCGGCTGCCGGATCCGCGGCGGACCAGGCCGGGCGGCCGTCCGTCGCCGGCGCGGCGGGGCGAGCGGCTGCCGGATCGGCCGCGGACCAGGCCGGGCCGGCATCCGTCGCGGCGGGCCAAGGGCCCGGGTCCACCCCGGACTCCGCCCGACGAACCACGGGGCCGGGATCCGACCCGCCTGGCCGAGGGGACTGCTCGGCGAACCAGGGGTCGCGACCTCCGGCCGACCCGGCGAGCCGCCCATCGTGGCCGGCGGCCTGGGGATCGAGGGGCTGGTACGGCTCCGCCCCGGCGCCACGCCAGGCGGCACCTGGAGCCCCTCCCCCTCCGGACATGGCAGACCCGCCACCCCCGGCTGCCGCGACACCCCCAAGGCCCTCCGCACGAGACGTACGAGCCCGACCACCACCAAAGCCCTCTACACCGGGCACACTCGGGACGTCATCGCCACCCGCCCCCACGGCCGCGCCGAAGCCCCCTGCATGTGGCGTTCGCGACCCACCGGGGCCACCCACGGCCCCGGCACCACCGAAGCGTTCCGCTGCAGGCACCCGCGATCCACCATCGCCGCCCGCCCCGGCACCACCAAAGGCGCCACGCGACGCCCGCGACGCACCCGGCCCACCGGTGTCGCCGAACGTCCCGGCACCCCCCAGGCCCTCCGGACGCGACCCCCGCGGCCCACCGCCGTCCTCCACGCCCATGGCGCCGCCGAAGGCCCCGGCACCGCCCGCATGCGCCTCCGGCATCGCCGGTGCACCCTCGGCACCCGGCACTCCCCCATCGCCCCCACCCCGGGCCTCCGACCCGTCCAGGATCGGTACTCCCACCGCCCTGCGGTCCAACTCCTCGATCCGGTCCTGGAGTTCGGCGCAGCGGGCGGTGGCTCGTTCGTGGTCGTCCTGGGCCCAGGCGAGGTCCAGGCGGAGGGCGTCGGCCTCCTCGCGGGAGGGTGCCTCGGTGAGCAGGCGGCTCAGTTCGGCCTGGCGTTCCGCCGCGTACCGCTGTTCGCGGAGCATGACGTCGAGGCGGTCGCCGAGGGCGTCCCGGGCGCCGGGCCGGGCGTCGTACGCAGAAATGGCAGCGCCATGCAGGGCGCGGGCGCGTTCCCGCTCGGCCGCGGCCGCGGCGGGGCCGTACACCCCGCCGAGGTCCTGCAGCAGTGCCTCCACCACGTCCCACGGCGGCACCTCACGCCCGTCGAGGCAGGCCTGCATGCCCTCGGGGTCGCGTTGCCAGAAGACCCCGCACCACCCCCCGCCCTGATCCAGGCGCCCCAGGAGGCCGTCCAGGTAGTTCGCGAACTCCCGTACCCGAAGAGGGAGTTGATCCACAGCCATGCTCGACTCCCGCCCGACTGCCAGCACTCCGGCCGTTAGGCAACACCAGCTGTGTTACGGGCTTGCTACGCAGAGTTTTCCGGGAGTGTGCGGGCGGCTCATTACGCGATCTTGACTCTTGCGCGGACAGAGCCGCCACAGGCGTGTTTCAGACACCCGCCAGCACGCACCGCACCACCAGCTCGTCCATGGACAGTCCGAGCACCCGGGCCAGCGCGGCCACCGTGAAGAAGGCCGGGGTCGGCGCCCGCCCGGTCTCGATCTTGCGGAGGGTCTCGGCCGAGATGCCCGCCTCGGCGGCGACCTCGACCATGCTCCGCCCGCCGCGCGCCTCGCGCAGCAACCGCCCGAGCAGCTCGCCACGTTCACGCTCTTCAGGGGTAAGAGGGGTACGCACCATGGCGCCCATTCTAATACCGCCCCCATCCCCGCCCCCCATTCAAATACCGGTATAGTAATTGGCATGGTGGAACTGAAGACAGACACATCCATCGACGCGATGCACGCCGCGGGCCAGGTCGTCGCGCGAGCCCTGACAGCCGTACGCAAGGCCGCCGACGTCGGCGTCTCCCTGCTGGAGCTGGACGAGGTGGCCCGGGAGGTGCTGCGCGAGGCCGGGGCGTCCTCCCCGTTCCTCGGCTACCGCCCCTCCTTCGCCCCGACCCCCTTCCCGGCGGTGATCTGCACCTCGGTCAACGACGCGATCGTGCACGGCATCCCCACCCGCTACCGCCTCCGCGACGGCGACCTCGTCTCCGTCGACTGCGGCGCCGACCTGGACGGCTGGGTGGGCGACTCGGCGATCAGCTTCACGGTCGGCCGCCCCCGCCCGGCGGACCAGCGCCTCATCGACACCGCCGAGCGCGCCCTGGCGGCCGGGATCGAGGCAGCCGTCGTCGGCAACCGCATCGGCGACATCGCACACGCGATCGGCCGGGTGTGCCGCACGGCGGGCTACGGCATTCCGGCGGGCTTCGGCGGCCACGGCATCGGCCGCCACATGCACGAGGACCCAGGGGTCCCCAACGAGGGCCGCCCAGGCCGGGGCCTCCCCCTGCGCCACGGCATGGCCCTGGCCATCGAGCCCATGCTGATCGCCGGCGGCAAGGACGGCTACCACGAGGCACTCGACGGCTGGACACTGAGGACGAACGACGGTTCGCGTGCGGCCCACGCGGAGCACACCGTGGCCATCACGGAAGCGGGCCCGCGCATTCTCACGCAACGGTAGGACAGCCAACCCAGGGGCGCGGGGAACTGCGCGACCAGCCACAACAAAACCCGCAGCCGCCACACCACACCAGGCCCCTCATCACTAGGCGCCCCGCACATGCCGTCGCAGACAACTCGTGCCAAGGTGTTAGGAACACGCACCAAAGGAACGGAACGCCATGACCAACGGCTACCCTCCCGACCCCTTCGGTGATTTCCTGGGCCGCTTCCTCGGCGGAGCCCAAGGCGGAGCCCAAGGCCCCCGCCACATCGACATCGGCCGCCTGCTCAGCCAGCCGGCCCGGGAGATGGTGCGAGGGGCCGCCCAGTACGCCGCCGAGCACGGCAGCCGGGACCTGGACACCCAGCATCTGCTGCGGGCGGCCCTGTCCGCCGAGCCCACCCGCACCCTGCTGAGCAGGGCCGGCGCGGATCCCGACTCGCTCGCCACGGAGATCGACGACCGCGCGGGCCCCGTCCAGCACCCGCCGGGCGAGGCGCCCCCGCCGACGTCGCTCTCGCTCACCCCGGCCGTCAAGCGCGCCCTGCTGGACGCGCACGACCTGGCCCGGTCGGTGGGGGCCGGGTACATCGGCCCGGAGCACGTGCTCAGCGCGCTGGCCGCCAACCCGGACTCGGCGGCCGGGCACATCCTGCACGCGGCCCGCTTCTCGGCGGGCCCGCCCCCCGAGGCCCCGGAGGCCACCCAGGTCCGCACCGAGCGCCAGCGGCCCACCTCCACGCCGACGCTCGACAAGTACGGCCGCGATCTGACCGACCTGGCCCGGCAGGGCCGTGTCGACCCGGTGATCGGCCGCGACGAGGAGATCGAGCAGACCATCGAGGTGCTGTCCCGGCGCGGCAAGAACAACCCCGTGCTGATCGGCGACGCGGGCGTCGGCAAGACGGCCATCGTCGAGGGGCTGGCCCAGCGCATCGCGGACGGGGACGTACCGGACGTGCTGGCCGGGCGCCGGGTGGTCGCCCTGGACCTGACCGGGGTCGTCGCGGGCACCCGCTACCGGGGCGACTTCGAGGAGCGCATGAACAACATCGTGGAGGAGATCCGCGCCCACTCCGACCGCCTGATCGTCTTCATCGACGAGCTGCACACCGTCGTCGGCGCCGGTACGGGCGGCGAGGGCGGTGCGATGGACGCGGGCAACATCCTCAAGCCCGCACTGGCCCGGGGCGAGCTGCACATCGTGGGCGCGACCACGCTGGAGGAGTTCCGCAGGATCGAGAAGGACGCGGCGCTGGCCCGCCGCTTCCAGCCGATCCTGGTGCCCGAGCCGACCGTCGAGGACGCGATCGAGATCCTGCGCGGCCTGCGGGACCGGTACGAGGCCCACCACCAGGTCCGCTACACCGACGAGGCGCTGGTGGCCGCCGTGGAGCTGTCGGACCGCTATCTCACCGACCGGCACCTGCCCGACAAGGCGATCGACCTGATCGACCAGGCCGGCGCCCGGGTGCGCCTGGGCGCCCGGACGAAGGGCACCGACGTGCGCGCGATGGAGCGCGAGGTGGAGCAGCTCGTCTGTGACAAGGACCAGGCGGTCGCCGACGAGCAGTACGAGCGGGCCACCCAGCTGCGGGACAAGATCGGCGCGCTGAAGCAGCGGATCGCCGAGGCCAGCGGTGAGGACGAGGCCGACGAGGGGCAGAACCTGGAGGTGACGGCGGAGGCGGTCGCCGAGGTGGTGTCCCGGCAGACCGGCATCCCGGTCAGCCGGCTGACCCAGGAGGAGAAGGAGCGGCTGCTGGGCCTGGAGGCGCATCTGCACCAGCGGGTGATCGGCCAGGAGGAGGCGGTGAGCGTGGTCGCCGAGGCCGTGCTGCGGTCCCGCGCCGGGCTCTCCAGCCCTGACCGTCCCATCGGCAGCTTCCTCTTCCTCGGCCCGACCGGCGTCGGCAAGACCGAGCTGGCCCGCGCGCTCGCCGAGGCCCTGTTCAGCAGCGAGGACCGTATGGTCCGCCTCGACATGAGCGAGTACCAGGAGCGGCACACCGTCTCCCGGCTGGTGGGCGCTCCGCCCGGGTACGTCGGCCACGAGGAGGCCGGCCAGCTCACCGAGGTCGTGCGCAGGTACCCGTACTCGCTGCTTCTGCTCGACGAGGTGGAGAAGGCCCACCCGGACGTCTTCAACATCCTGCTGCAGGTCCTGGACGACGGCCGGCTGACCGACTCCCAGGGCCGCACGGTGGACTTCACCAACACCGTCATCGTGATGACCAGCAACCTGGGCTCCGACGTGATCATCCGGCGCGGTGCCGGGATCGGCTTCGGGCCGGGTGGCGCGGAGGCCGACGAGGAGGCGCGGCGCGAGCAGGTCCTGCGGCCGCTGCGCGAGCACTTCCGGCCGGAGTTCCTGAACCGGATCGACGAGATCGTGGTCTTCCGGCAGCTGACGAGCGAGCAACTGCGGCAGATCACCGATCTGCTGCTGGAGCACACCCGTCGCCTTCTGGACGGCCAGGGCGTCACGGTCGAGTTCACGGACGCGGCCGTCGACTGGCTCGCCGAGCGCGGCTACCAGCCCGAGTACGGCGCCCGCCCGCTGCGCCGCACCATCCAGCGGGAGGTCGACAACCAGCTGTCCCGGCTGCTGCTGGACGGCACGATCTCCCAGGGCGGCCGGGTCACGGTGGACGTCAGGGACGGACGGCTGGACTTCCGTGCCGAGCAGGCGCAGCCGTCCGCTCCCGAGGTGTGAGGGCTACGGCGCCGGATCCACCACCATCGCCGAGCCGCCGCCGCGTCGTACCTTCTCGGCGGCGGCCAGCCACCTGCCGTCCGGCAGCCGCTGGACGCCGGTCGCCGCGCCGATCTCCGGGTTCAGCTTGAAGCTGTGCCCGATGGCTTCCAGCTGGGTCCTCAAGTCGCTGTTGTACAGGCCTGGTTCGAGTTCGGTCTGGGCCGCGTTGCGCTGGCTGGCGCGCGGGGCGGCGATGGCGTCGACCAGCGGCAGGTGCCGGTCGAGGAACCCGGTGAGGGTCTGCAGCACGGTGGTGATGATGGTCGCGCCGCCGGGCGAACCGAGCGCCACCACCGGCTTGTTGTGCCGGTCGAGGACGATGGTCGGCGAGATGGAGGAGCGCGGCCGCTTGCCCGGCCCGGGCAGGTTCGGGTCGTGCACGGCCGGGTTGGCCGGGGCGAAGGAGAAGTCGGTCAGCTCGTTGTTGAGCAGGAATCCCCGGCCGGGCACGGTGATGCCGCTGCCGCCGGTCTGCTCGATGGTGAGCGTGTAGGAGACGACGTTGCCCCACTTGTCGGCCACGGTCAGATGGGTGGTGTTCTCGCCCTCGTACGTCGTCGGGGCCGCCGTGCCGCCGGTGTCGCAGGCGGCGGGGTGGCGCGGGTCACCGGGTGCGAGCGGGCTGCTGAGGACCGCGTCGTCCTTGATCAGGCAGGCGCGCGAGTCGGCGTACCGCTGCGACAGCAGATCCTTGGTCGGTACGTCCTCGAAGGCGGGGTCGCCGACCCAGCGGCCGCGGTCGGCGAAGGCGATGCGGCTGGCCTCGATGTAGTGGTGCAGGTACTGCACCTCACTGGCCTTCGAAAGGTCGGTCTTCTCCAGGATGTTGAGCGCCTCGCCGACCGTGGTGCCGCCGGAGGAGGAGGGCGCGATGGAGTAGACGTTCAGACCGCGGTACGAGGTCCGGGTGGGCTTCTGGAGCTTGGCGCCGTAGGCGGCCAGATCCTTCTCGGTCAGCTTGCCCGGGCGGGCATTCCAGCCCGAACCGGGGTCCACCGGCGGCTTGTTGACCGTGTCGACTATGTCGTCGCCGAGGTCGCCGTGGTAGATCGCGCCGACGCCCTTCCTGGCCAGCTCCTGGTAAGTGCGCGCCAGGTCCGGGTTCTTGAAGGTGGAGCCGACGACCGGGAGCTGTCCGTTCGGCAGGAACAGCTTGGCGGTGTCGGGGAAGTAGCGGAACCGGGTCTCGTTGGACGCGGTCTGCGAGCGGAAGGTGTCGTCCACGGTGAAGCCGTCGCTGGCTATCCGCTCGGCCGGCTTCAGGACCGTACCGAGGTTTCTGCTGCCCCACTGGTCCAGCGCCGTCTGCCAGGTGGCGGGCGTGCCCGGGGTGCCGACGCTCAGGCCGCTGCTGACGGCGTCGGCGAAGGCGAGCGGCTTGCCGTTCTCCGTGAACAGGGTGGAGTCGGCGGTCAGCGGCGCGGTCTCGCGGCCGTCGATGGTGTGCACCGTACGGGACTTGGCGTCGTAGTAGACGAAGTACCCGCCTCCGCCGATGCCGGCCGAGTAGGGCTCGGTGACGCCGAGCGCCGCCGCGGTGGCGACGGCCGCGTCGACCGCGTTGCCACCCTTCCTGAGCACCTCGATGCCGGCGGCCGAGGCGTCCGCGTCGACGCTGGCCACGGCGCCGCCGTAGCCGACGGCCACCGGGACCTTCGCAGGCGTCTCGCTCGTCGGGGTGGGCGGAGCAGCCGCTCCCACCGACACCACTGCGGCCGAGACCGCCACCACCGCCAGTTTCCGCGCGCCAGGCCGACCCATCCGTACCTCCCGTCGGGACCGTCCGCGCAGCGTAACCAGATTGCCGTAACGCCAACAGTACGCCTCGGTCGCCCGCCACACGACTGTCACACATCGAACACGGGTACGTAGCCGTCGCCCGCGCCCGCTACCATGCGCGGCCATGAACGACGACGTGCGCAACATCGTCCTGGGCCTGGTGGCGACCGGGATATCGGCCTCGCTGGGCTGGCTCGCCCGTACGTATCTGTGGCGCCGCAAACTGCGCCGCAAGCAGGCGTTCTTCGGGTTGCCCGAGAACTCGGAGTCCCTGCTCGTCGTCAATCGCGACCCGGCCACCGCGGAGCCGGCCGTCCACCGCTTCGACGTCTTCGCGCTCCTGGAGCTGTCCGCCCTCATCAAGGACTGCGGGGCCAACCTGCAGATGGTGACGCAGGACGCGACCCACCAGGGGTTCGGCGAGCGCACCGAGTTCTGCGTGGGCGGCCCGGCGTCCAACCGCAGGATGCTGGCCCACATGGCGGCGATGCTCCCCGGCATCCGCGTGAACATCGACCCCGAACCCGGCCCGGACCGGGGCGCCTTCCAGATCGGCGGCGAGCGGTACCGCATGGAGCCGGGCTTCACCGAGTACGTCCTGCTCGCACGGCTCAGCACCGGAGGGCAGACCCGGCCGGTGTTCCTCTTCTGCGGACAGCGGGCCATCACCAACCAGGCCGCCACCCGCTATCTCGCACGCAACCACGAGCGGTTGCACCGCAAGCACGGCAACAACTCCTTCGTCATCCTGCTGAAGGTGGTCAACTCCCAGGCGTACGGCCCCGATCTGGTCGAGCTGGTCGCGGACGTGACGCGGGCGGCACAGACGCCACTGCCGAAACCCGAGCCCGCGCAGCCGTAAAAACCTTTACCGGTGCGTAACTTACCGACGGGTTACTTACGGTAAGGTCCGCCGGTTACCGTCGAGTCACTTTGCACTGACACGAGTGAGGAGTGACCCATGGGACACGGTCGCACCACCCTGCGGACTTCCGCCGTAGGAGTCGTCTCCGCGGCGCTGATCGCGGGGACCGTCGTCGGCCTGGCTCCGGCCGCGCAGGCCGCCCCGTCCGTACGCTTCGTGGACATCAGCGGCGACGGCGGCACCGTACTGAAGGCGAACGTCGTCACGCCCGCGGGCGCCGACGGCTCGCACAGCTACCCGCTCATCGTGCTGCCCACGAGCTGGGGCCTGCCCCAGGTGGAGTACTTCGCGCAGGCGCAGAAGCTCGCCGACGCCGGGTACGTGGTGCTCACGTACAACGTGCGCGGGTTCTGGCAGTCAGGCGGCGAGATAGAAGTGGCGGGTCCGCCGGACATAGCGGACGCCTCCAAGGTCATCGACTGGGCGCTCGCCAACACCCCCGCAGACCCTCGGCACATCGGCATGGCGGGCGTCTCCTACGGCGCCGGCATCAGCCTGCTGGCCGCCGCCCACGACAAGCGCATCAAGGCGGTCGCCGCGCTCAGCGGCTGGGCCGACCTGATCGACTCGATCTACTCGGGCCGCACCCAGCACGTCCAGGCGGCCGCCCTACTGGACGGCGCGGGCATCCTCACCGGCCGCGAGAGCCCCGAACTCAGGGAGATCTTCGACAACTTCTACGCGTCCAACCTGACGAAGGAACAGGAGATGATCGACTGGGGGCGGAAACGTTCCGTCGCAACCTACGTCGACCAGCTGAACAAGAACGGCGCCGCGGTCATGATGGCCAACGCCTGGGGCGACACCATCTTCCCGGCCAACCAGTACGCCGACTTCTACGAGAAGCTGACGGTCCCGAAGCGGCTCGAGATGCGCCCCGGCGACCACGCCACCGCCGAGGCGACCGGCCTGTTCGGGCTGCCCAACGACGTGTGGACGGACACCGGGCGGTGGTTCGACCACTACCTCAAGGGCGCCGACAACGGCATCGACCGCGAACAGCCCGTCCAGCTGAAGTCCCGTAGCGCGGGGGGATACGAGGGCTACCCGGACTGGAAGTCGGTCGGCGCGACCCGCCGCAAGCTCGCGCTCGCGGGCTCCACCACCATCCACGCCAACGTCGACTCGGGCGCGGACGGCGGGATCGTCTTCCTCTCCAGCATCCTGGACCAGGTCGCCCAACTGCCGCCCGTCGCCTCGATCCCGCTGCTGCCGCGCCGCTGGGCGGCCGTGTGGCAGTCGGAGCGGTACGGCACCGCCCAGCAGGTGCGGGGCACGGCCACGCTGCACACCACGCTCACCCCGACCAAGGAGAGCGGCACCCTCATCACCTATCTGTACGACGTGGGGCCGCTCGGCTTCGGGAAGCTGGTCACCAACGCGCCCTACACCTGGCACGACAAGACGCCCGGCGAGCCGTTCGACGTGAACCTGGACCTGTTCTCCACGGCCTACGACGTCCCCGCCGGACACCGCCTGGCGCTGGTCGTCGACACGGTCGACCCGCTCTACATCGAGCACAACCCGTCCGGCGCGCAGCTGACCTTCTCCTCGCCGCCGGACGACCCGTCGTACGTGTCCGTCCCCGTGCGCGAGCAGTGATCATCGGCTGCCGCCGGACGAGCCTGGCCCATGTATCCCGGTGCGGTTCGGCGAGATCACCGTCACCACTGGGATGAACGGCTCATCGTAGTCGAGGTCCACGACGCAGACGTAGTCGGCGTCAGGTCTCGGCGATCTCCGCGTACAGCTGCGACAGTTCGGGGACGCCGCTCGCGGCCCAGGCCCGGCCGGCGTCCACGACCTCGACCTCGCGGCCGGAGGCGAGCCGCAGGACGGGCTCGCCGTCGGACCTGATCTCCCAGGTGGCCCCGGGCACGGTGCGCACCACGACCGTGCCCAGGTACAGCCCCGCGTCGTTGCCCAGCCAGGGCAGGGTCTCCGCGTCGTCGCGCCAGCGCGGGACGAGCTGGTCCAGCGCCTCCAGGGAAGCCGGGGTGTCGTCGAGGCCGACATCCGCCTGGGCCGCCTGGGAGCGGAGCAGTTCACATTCGGACAGGAGCGCGGCGATCGACTCGGGGTCGGCCGGGAGCGCCGCGTCTCCGCTCTTGTGGTGCCGGTGGCCCAGGAACGGAAGGTGCATGGACCCAGCGTGGCATCACACGTCCAGGTCGACCACCACCGGCGCGTGGTCGGACGCGCCCTTGCCCTTGCGCTCCTCGCGGTCGACGTAGGCGTCCTTGACGGCCTTGGCGAAGGGCTCGTTGCCGTACACCAGGTCGATGCGCATGCCGCGGTTCTTGGGGAAGCAGAGCTGGCGGTAGTCCCAGTACGTGTACGGGTGGTCGTACTTCAGGGGGCGCGGGACGACGTCCGACAGGCCCGCCTCCTGGAGGGAGACCAGGGCGGCGCGCTCGGCGGGGGTGACATGGGTCAGGCCCTCGAAGGCGGCCACGTCGTAGACGTCGTCGTCGGTCGGCGCCACGTTGTAGTCGCCCAGCACCGCGAACGGGCGGCCGCCGGACGCGTCACCGGCGACGGCGGCCTTCAGGGCCTCGAACCACTGGAGCTTGTAGGCGTAGTGCGGGTGCTCCACCTCACGGCCGTTGGGCACGTACACCGACCAGACGCGGACCGGGCCGCAGGTCGCCGAGAGGGCGCGCGGCTCGGTCACGCCCTCGTAGCCGGGGTCGCCGGGCAGGCCCTTGACGACGTCCTCCAGGCCGACCCGGGAGAGCACCGCCACCCCGTTCCACCGGCCGGTCGCGTGGACCGCCGCCTCGTAGCCCAGCTCGCGCAGCTGCTCGAACGGGAACTGCTCCTCGGCGACCTTGGCCTCCTGGAGGCAGAGCACATCGGTGCCGCTGCTCTCCAGCCAGGCGAGCAGCCTCGGGAGGCGGGCGGTGATCGAGTTCACGTTCCAGGTAGCGATGCGCATGCCTCACAACCTACCTGGCGGGTCTGACAACGTCCCTCAGACGTTCGCCGAGGCCCCCGGGGTGAGCCGCTGGTGATCGGTGCCGCCCAGGGCGCCGATCTGGCGGTCGTAGATCGGACGGGCGAGGTCGGTCAGCAGGGCGTCGTGGATGTCGTAGGCGCGCTGCGGCTTCACCTCTCGGAGATAGTCGATGACCTCGGAGATCTTGTTCCAGGGTGCCTGGACCGGGAGCATCAGCGTCTCGACGGGCCGGCCGGGGACGGTGAGGGCGTCGCCGGGGTGGAAGACCCTGCCGCCGTCGATCAGGTAGCCGACGTTGGTGATGCGCGGGATGTCCGGGTGGATCACCGCGTGCAGCTCGCCGTGGACCTGCACGTCGAAGCCGGCTGCGGTGAAGGTGTCGCCGTGGCCGACGGTGTGCACCCGGCCGGGGAAGGCCGCCGTGATCAGGTCGGCCACGGACTTCAGGGTCCAGATCTCGGCGGCCGGGTTCGTCTCCAGGGCGGCCCGCAGCCGGCCCTCGTCGAAGTGGTCCGGGTGCTCGTGCGTGACCAGGATCGCGTCCGCGCCGACCGCCGCGTCCTGCTCGCTGAACCCGCCGGGATCGATCACGAGCGTCCGCCCGTCCTTCTCCAGGCGGACACAGGCGTGGGACTTCTTGGTGAGCTTCATGTCTCCCCATCCTGCCGTCTGCGCCGGACCGGGGCTCACCCGGCTCACTCGGCGGGGGTGGTCTCCTCGCGGATGACCTGCTGGGCCACCCGGAACGCGCTGTTCGCCGCCGGGACACCGCAGTACACGGCCGCCTGCAGCAGCACTTCCTTGATCTCGTCCGGCGTGAGGCCGTTGCGCAGGGCGGCGCGGGTGTGGAAGGCCAGCTCGTCCAGGTGACCGCCCGCGACCAGCGCGGTGAGCGTGACACAGCTGCGGGTGCGGCGGTCCAGGCCCGGCCGGTCCCAGATCTCGCCCCAGGCGTAGCGGGTGATGAACTCCTGGAAGTCGCCGGAGAACTCGTCGGCCTGGGCCAGCGCCCGGTCCACGTGCGCGTCGCCCAGCACCTCCCGGCGGACCTTCAGCCCGGTCTCGTACCGGTCGGGCGGCCCGAGCGGCTGCGGCGGTACGACGGCGGGGGCGATCTCGGCGACGGGTACGACCTGCGGCGCCGCCGTGAGCGCCGGGTTGACCGGAGCGGCCGGAAGGGCCGTCTGGCCGGTGTCGAAGGGCTGCTGCCAGGCGGTGGAGAAGTGCCGTACCAGCAGGTCGGTGACGGCGGCGGGCTGTTCCACCGGCACCAGGTGGGAGGCGCCGGGCACGACCGCGAGCCGGGCGTCCGGTATCCCCGCGACCAGGGTGCGGGCCTCGGCCGGTCCGGTGACCTGGTCGTCGGAACCGACCAGCACCAGGGTCGGCGCGTCGACCCGGGCCAGCTCGGGCCGCACGTCGAACCCGGCGAGGGCCTCGCAGGCGGCGATGTAGCAGCCCGGGTCGGTGGTGCGCACCATCTGTACGGCCCACTCGGTGATGGCGGGCTGCGCGGCGGCGAACCCGCCGGTGAACCAGCGCTCGGGCGAGGTCCGGGCGATCGGGTCGAGCCCGTTGGTCCGGACGATCACCCCGCGCTGGCGGAACTCGTCGGGGGTGCCGAACCGGGGCGAGGTGGCGACCAGCGCCAGCGAGGCGAGGCGCTGGGGGTGGCGCAGGGCCAGCTCGAGGCCGATCGCGCCGCCCAGCGCACAGCCGGCATAGCCGAAGCGCTGCACGCCGAGCGTGTCCAGCGTGACCAGCAGGCGGGCCGCCAGCTCGCCGACGGAACCGGCCGGGTGGGCGGGGGCGCCGCCGTGGCCCGGCAGGTCGAACCGGAAGACCCGCCACTGCTTCGTCAGCTCCGGGACCTGCCGGTCCCACATGTGCCACGTCGTCCCGAGGGAGGGGCCGAGGATGAGGACCGGGGCGTCTTCGGGGCCGTCGAAGCGGTACTGGAGGGCGGGGGTCTTCGTCTCACTCACTGCTCCACGCTAACCGGCACCGCCGAGCGCGCGGCTCACGGGCCCCCACTGTCCACACCGGACCCCTCGGAATCACCGGGGAACTCTCACACGGCCTTCACCTGGGGTGGGGGCGCCGACGGGCTCAGAGGTCGTCCGGTGTGCCCAGGCCCGTGAGGGCGCCGACCGGGTCCAGGTCGGGGGTGCCGCGGGGCCACCAGTCGTCCTGGCCGGGCTCCGACTCGTAGGCGTACCACAGGCCGTCGCGGCCCAGGCGGAGCTGGACGTGGCCGCCGGGGTGGGTGAGGCGGTTGCGCCAGGGGCGGAACGCCGGGAGGTCGGCGGCGAGCAGCAGCGGGCGGGCCCGGTCGAAGCGGCCGGCCGGCGGATCCCACGGCTCCTCCAGCACGGCCAGCCCCTCCGGGCCGCCCTGCCGCCAGGCGGCGACCGCGCGGGCCAGGTCGGCCGGGGTGCGGTCGGTGGCCGCGGCGAGCGTGGCGTACAGGCTGCGGGTGGTGGCGGTCAGGCCGGAACCGGGGCGGGCGGCGGCGAGGCGTACCGCGTCCTGCCACAGGGTCAGCTCACCGACCGGGTCGCGGCCCGTGGCGAGCAGCGCGTGCGCGCGGGCGGCGGCGTCGGTCGCCAGCTGGTCCAGGGCGAAGGGGTCCGGTCCGCCGGGCGCCGCCGGGTAGACCGGGGGCTGCTCGGGGTGCGGCGGCACGGGCAACGGCGACGGCAGCGGCGGGAGGCGACGCGGAGCGAGGGCGTCGGCCGCGCGGACGCCGGGCAGGGACCGCGGCGCTCCCTCCTGGGCGGCGCGGGCCGCGCGGGCGGCGCTGCGGCGGGACAGCGCGTCGAGGAGGCCCTTCTCGCCCCGGCCGCGCAGCAGGAGCAGCACGAAGGGGTCGGCGTCGAGCAGGCGTGCCGTCTGGTAGCAGAGGGCGGCCGCGTGCTTGCAGGGGTGGCCGGAGTCGGGGCAGCTGCACTGCGGGGCGAGGTCGCGGGGGCCGGGGAGCAGGGGCACACCGCAGTCGGCCAGCGACTGGGGCAACTCCTTGTCCAGCAGCGCCGCGATGTGCCCGGGCCGGTCGGCGGCCGCGTCCAGGAACTGCTCCCAGTCCGCGTCCTCCAGCGTGCGCAGCCGCACCTGCACCCGGTACGGACGCGGGCGGCTGCCCCGCACATACGCCAGCACCTGCCCCGGGGTCACGGTGATCGCGTCCACATGGCCCTGGTCCGCGTAACCCCGGCCGCGGACCAGCCGCTTGACGTCCAGCGCGCCCTGTTCGAGCGCGTCGACCCAGGCGTTCCCCCACCAGGTCTCGGCGAACCCGCGGTCCTCCGGCGAATCCGGCCGGGGCGGCAACGCCGCGAAGGTACGGCGGAGTACGGTGTCGCGGTGGGGGGTGGCCATGGTGGCGGGGACCTGCGGGGGTGCCGGCGCCGGGGGGCGGGGCTCACTGCGGTCGGTTTCACCGACGGTGGTGTCCCTACCGGTGTCGTCCACCGCCTCGGGCGTGTCGGCCGCGTCGGCAACGGACGGCATACGGAAGGCGTTCGCCAGGAACTGGCGCATGTCGTGGGCGGCTTGGACGCGGGCGGTGGTCCGGGATTCGGCGCCGGGGCGTGCAGAACCGACGGGCCGCGCCTGTGCGCGCCTCCCACGCCGGGCCCCTGCCGCCTCCGCCTCGGCACGCACCGCCTCCCGCCGGGCGGCCCGCAGCGCTTCCCTGGCCGCGTCGGCGGGGCGTGCGGTGGCCTGCGGCGCGTTGCGGTCGGCCGCGTGGCCGGACTGCGACGCGTTGCGGTCGGCCGCGTGGCCGGACTCCGACGCGCTCCGGTCGCCCGCGTGACCGGACTGCGCCGTGGCAACGGACTCATCCCGGTCACCGGTCTCGTCCCGGTCACCGGACTCCGCCGTGGCAGCCGACTCGTCCCGGTCACCGGGCATCGCGGCGCCACCGGCCACAGCCCAGACACCAGATTCCACCGAGGCCCGCGAACCACCCCGGCCGCCCGACTCCACCAAGGCCCGGGACTCATCCCGGCCGCCCGACTCCGCTGAGGCCCAGGCCCCATCCCGCTCGTCGGACACCGCCGCGCCACCAGCCCCAACCCAGACACCAGACCCCACCGAGGCCCGCGAACCACCCCGCTCGCCCGACTCCACCGAGGCCCAGGACCCATCCTGGCCACCGGAATCCACCGCGCCACCGACAACCCCACCCGTGGCCCTGGTCTCGTCCTTGTCGCCGAGCCCGAGGGAGTCGCCTCGCTCGGTCGTCGCCGTGTCCGGATCCCGTCGGGCAGGCGTGGCCGACCGGAGGGCGGCGCGGGCGGCGTCCGCGGGCCTCGGGCGCGCCGTGGCGGCCTGCTCGGGTGCCTTGTCCTGCGCGGTCTCCTCGCGCTCGGCCTCCGCCCGCTCCCGTGCCGCCCGCAGGGCACGCCGGGCGGCGTCGCCGGGTCGCTCGTCGCCGGTCGTCACGAGGTCCTCCGCAGCGAGACCAGGTCGGACAGCTCGCGGTCCGTCAGTTCGGTCAGGGCCGACTCGCCGGAGCCGAGGATGGCGTCGGCCAGGGCGCGCTTGGCCTCCAGCATCTCGGCGATGCGGTCCTCGACCGTGCCCTCGGTGACCAGGCGGTGGACCTGGACCGGCTGGGTCTGGCCGATGCGGTAGGCGCGGTCGGTGGCCTGTTCCTCGACGGCCGGGTTCCACCAGCGGTCGAAGTGGACGACGTGGCCGGCGCGGGTGAGGTTCAGGCCCGTGCCGGCGGCCTTGAGGGAGAGGACGAGGACGGGGGTCTCGCCGTCCTGGAAGCGGTCGACCATGCGCTCGCGCTCGGCCACCGGGGTGCCGCCGTGCAGGAGGTCCACGGGGACCGCGCGGGCGGACAGGTGGGCGGTGATGAGGCGGGCCATGCCGACGTACTGCGTGAAGACCAGCACGGAGCCGTCCTCGGCGAGCACGGTGTCCAGCAGCTCGTCCAGGAGGGCGAGTTTGCCGGAGCGGGCCGGCAGCCGGTCGGCGTGGGTGTCCTCCTTCAGGTACAGCGCGGGGTGGTCGCAGATCTGCTTCAGGGCGCCGAGCAGTTTGAGGACCAGGCCCCGGCGGGCGATTCCCTCCGTGGTCTCGATGGCCAGCATCGACTCGCGCACCACAGCCTCGTACAGCGCGGCCTGTTCCCGGGTGAGCGGCACCGGGTGGTCCGTCTCGGTCTTCGGCGGCAGCTCGGGGACGATGCCGGGGTCGGACTTCTTGCGGCGCAGGAGGAACGGCCGGACCAGGCGGGCCAGTCGCTCCACCGCCTCCTGGTCCTCGCCGTTCTCCACCGCGCGCGCGTGCCGGGCGCGGAAGGACTTCAGGGGGCCGAGGAGACCGGGGGTCGTCCAGTCGAGCAGGGCCCACAGTTCGGAGAGGTTGTTCTCCACCGGGGTGCCGGTGAGGGCCACGCGCGCGGGGGCCGGGATGGTGCGCAGCGCCTTGGCGGTCGCGGAGTACGGGTTCTTCACGTGCTGGGCCTCGTCGGCGACGACCATGCCCCAGGGCCGCTCGGCGAGTTGGGCCGCCGCGGAGCGCATCGTGCCGTACGTCGTGAGGACGAAACCGCCGTCGAGGCCGTCCAGGCTGCGGTCGGGGCCGTGGAAGCGGCGCACCGGGACGCCGGGGGCGAACCGGGTGATCTCCCGCTGCCAGTTGCCCAGCAGGGACGCGGGACAGACCACGAGGGTCGGCTCGGTGCGGGCCCGCTTCAGGTGCAGGGCGATGAGCGTGATCGTCTTGCCGAGGCCCATGTCGTCGGCCAGGCAGCCGCCGAGCCCGAGGGAGGTCATGAGGTCGAGCCAGGCCAGGCCCCGGAGCTGGTAGTCGCGGAGGGTGGCGGCGAGCGCGGCGGGCGGTTCGGCCGGGCCGAGGCCCGCCGTGAGGCGGTCGCGCAGCGCGGCCAGTGCGCCGGCGGGGACGGCCTCGACGGTCTCGCCGTCGACCTCGGCGGTGCCGGTGAGCGCGACGGACAGCGCGTCCACCGGATCCAGCAGGCCCAGTTCCCGCTTGCGGGCCTTGCGGACCAGGGCCGGTTCGACCAGCACCCAGCGGTCCCGGAGCCGTACGACCGGCCGGTGGGCCTCGGCGAGCGTGTCCATCTCGGCCTCGCTGAGCGGATCCCCGCCGAGCGCCAGCTGCCAGCGGAACTGGAGCAGGTCCTCGCTCTCGAAGAACCCGGTGCCGTCGGTCGCCGAGCCGGGCGCGGGCCGGACCACCGCGGCGGCGGTGAGGTCGCGGGCCAGGTCCCGGGGCCAGTGCACGGCGACTCCGGCGGCGGCGAGCCGGGAGGCCGCCACGCCGAGCAGCTCGCTCAGCTCCTCCTCGGACAGCGCGAGGACGTCGGGGGCGTCCTGCTCGGCGAGCCGGTCCAGGGGCGGCCACACGCGGGCCGCGCGCCGGACGGCGAGGGCGGCGTCCACGCGCGCGCGTGGCCCGAAGGCCGCGTCGGCCTCCCCCGCCCACAGGGCCGCCGCGTCGGCCATCAGGGTCGGGTCGGCGAGGCTGTGCACCTGGACGATGGCCGCGCCCGCGGCGCGGGCGCCCTCGACGGCACCGGCGTCGAAGACGTCGTACGCGGACAGGTCCAGGCGCAGCGAGATCCGTACCCCCGCGTCCATGCCGGCGGCGACCTCCGCCGCCCAGTCGTGGGCGGCGGGCAGTGCCTGGGGCTCGCGGGCGGCGAAGGGGCCGCCGGCGGTGTGGGGGGCGGCCGGGGTACGGGGCAGGGTGTCGGCGACCGCGTCCAGGAAGGAGCGGACCAGGGCCTCGGGCTCGGGCAGCCGGAGCGGCCCGGGGTCCGCCAGCGGCACGGCGTGGCCCTCCGGCGGCAGGGCCGCGGCCACCGCGCGCAGGTGGGCGATGTCGTCGGGTTCCAGCGGGCCGGCCCGCCAGGCGTCGTGGCCGCTCGGGGTCAGGCCGGGCAGCAGGCGGCCGCGGGCGACCAGCCGCAGCGCGTGCAGGGCGGCGGCGCCCCAGCAGGCCGTGGCCGGGTGGGCGGACGGGTCGCGGCGGGCCCGCACCAGCAGCGGCAGGGCCTCGGCGAGCGGCAGGGTCAGCGCGGGCACCTGCCGGCGGCGCACGCTCGCTCCATGGGGTCGTACGACGGTCAGCTCGTCGGTGTCGCCGTCGGCGGGCAGCGGGCCGCCGTCGGGGTCCCAGAAGGCGACGCGGCCCTCGCGCGGGAGTTGCGCGGGCAGGTAGACGGACGCGAGGCGCACCGGAACGAGGTCCCCGGCTTCCCGGGAACCTCCCGCGCGCTCGGCCACCGCGACCGTGCCTGTGCTCATACGTCCTGCCACCTCCCGTCCATGCGTCGGATCAGACGTCTTCGACTCTACGGGCGGGGTCTGACAATCGGCTCCGACGGCCGGCGAAGGCCCCCGTTACGGGACCGTGCGGGAGACGACGTACACCATCGGATAGTTCGGGTCGGACATGTTGACGACCACGTCCTGGGTGGGCGCCGGGTTCTTCTGCTTGCGGGTGAGACCCGACCAGGGGCCGGGGCCGGTGAAGTTCCAGCCGGAGATCTTCTGGTCGCGGGAGCCGATGGTGATGTCGTCCTTCTTCAGGGCGTCCCGGCGCAGGCCCATGGTCCCCAGGAAGCTGTCCAGGCCGGCGCTGTTGGTGCGGAACTGCACGTAGAGGCGGCTGGTCTTCCAGTTGTTGGTCTCGTAGTAGGCGATGTAGTCGGCGGGGTGCGGGACCGGCACCTGGTAGAGGCGGCGCTGTACCTTGGACGGCCAGCCGGGGGTGAGGCCGGTCGCCGAGTACTTCGCCTCCTTGTCCTTGCCGCTGTTGCGGCTCTGGTTGGCGGAGATCACCAGATAGCCCGCCGGGACACCGATGAGCAGCCCGATGAGCAGCAGGGTGAGCGCCCTGCGTTTCGCCTTGTGCCGCGGGTCCTCGGCCGGCCTGCGCGGTTCGTCCGGGGGCGCGGCCTGATGAGGCAGCGATGCGATCATGCGCTGTCCTGGTCGCGGCGGGCCTGGGCGTACCGCTCGTAGCGCTCGTACCGCTCCACCCGGCGCCGCTTGGCCCGCCGGAACCGCCGGGCGACCAGCCGGGCCAGGTCGGCGGCGCCGACCATGCCGGCCTCGGGGCCGAGCTGGGCGCGGGTGATGCGGGCCTCGGGGCGGTAGCCGCGGCCGGTGAGGTGGCGTTTGAAGGCGTCCCGGGCGGGGCCGATGAGCAGGTCGTCGGCGGCGCTGACGCCGCCGCCGATCACGAAGCAGGACGGGTCGAGGGCGGCGGCGAGGTTGGCGATGCCGACGCCGAGCCACTGGCCGATGTCCTGGAGCAGCTCCACGCACATGGCGTCGCCCTCGCGGGCCAGCTCGGTGATCATCGGGCCGGTGATGTCGTCGATGTTGCCCTTGACGTGCTCGATGATCCCGTAGGCCACCGGGGAGTCCGCCGCGGCCAGCTCCTTGGCCTCGCGGACGAGCGCGTTGCCGGAGCTGTACTGCTCCCAGCAGCCGCGGTTGCCGCACGGGCAGCGGTGGCCGCCGGGCACGACCTGCATATGGCCGAACTCACCCGCGACGCCGTACTTGCCGCGCTTGACCTGGCCGTCCTCCAGGATGGCGCCGCCGATGCCGGTGCCGAGCGTGATCATGACCAGGTGGTCCTCGCCGCGGCCGGCCCCGAACCGCCACTCGGCCCAGGCGGCCGTGTTGGCGTCGTTGTCGACCAGGACCGGAACGGCGAGGCGGTCGGCGATGCGGTCCCGCAGCGGTTCGTTGCGCCAGGACAGGTGGGGCGCGAACAGGACGCGGTTGCGGTCGGCGTCGACCCAGCCGGCGGCGCCGATGCCGACCGCGTGCACGTCGTGGCGGTCGGACAGGTCCAGGACCAGTTCGACGATGGTGTCCTCGACGACCTTGGGGCTCTTGGACTTGTCCGGGGTCTCCGTGCGGAGCTTCTCCAGGATGTTGCCGTCCGCGTCCACCACACCTGCCATGACCTTGGTGCCGCCGATGTCGATGCCTACGGTGGGGACACGGGGTGCGGTCAGGTGTGAGCGGCGTTCCCTGGTGCCGACCGTTCGGAGCACGGGGGCCCGGCGGGAGCCGATGGGGGCGGTGAGGTCGCGGTAGGTGCTCATCGTCTGTCGATTCTGCCGCACGCTCACGGTGAGTGCTGCGCGGGGCAGGGGGAGGGGGCGCGCGTCCATGGCCGAGTGCGGGCAGTCGGTGGCTGGTCGCGCCCCGAGGCGGAGCCGCACATGATGCGGCCCCGCGCCCCTCAACTGCGCTGCAGTTCGTGGACCAGAGCGTCCAGGTCGGCGCCGCCTGCCATCTGCTTGGTCAGCTCGTCCAGGGTGATTTCGTCCCGTGTGTAATTGCCCACCATCGTGCCGCGCCTCAGGAGTACGAAGCGATCGCCCACCAAGTACGCATGGTGCGGGTTGTGGGTGATCAAGACAACACCCAGGCCCGCGTCGCGTGCCGCGGCCACATATTTCAGGACCACACCTGACTGCTTCACGCCCAGTGCCGCCGTCGGCTCGTCCAGGACCAGGACCTTCGCGCCGAAATGGACCGCCCTCGCGATGGCGACACACTGGCGTTCGCCGCCGGAGAGGGTGCCGATGGGCTGGTCGACGTCGCGGAGGTCGATGCCCATGCGGAGGAGTTCGGCTCGGGTGGTCTCGCGCATGAAGTCGATGTCCAGGCGCTTGAAGGGGCCCTTGCCCCGGCGGGGCTCGGAACCCAGGAAGAAGTTGCGCCAGACCGGCATCAGCGGAACCACCGCCAGGTCCTGGTAGACCGTGGCGATACCGCGGTCCAGGGCCTCGCGCGGCGAGGAGAGGGTGGTCTCCTCGCCCTCGATGCTCAGGGTGCCGCCGTCGTGCTGGTGCAGGCCCGCGACGATCTTGATGAGGGTGGACTTGCCGGCTCCGTTGTCGCCGAGGACGCAGGTGATCTCGCCGGGGTGGACCTCCAGGGAGACACCTTCGAGGGCGCGGACGGTGCCGTAATGCTTGCTGACGTCGGTCAGCTCGACGAGAGTCACTTGGTGGCCTCCGCACGCTTGCGGACCCAGTGGTTGAGGAGGGTCGCGAGGAGCAGCATCGCTCCGAGGAAGAACTTGAACCAGTCGGGGTTCCACTCGGCGAAGACGATGCCCTTGCTGGTCATGCCGAACAGGAGCGCGCCGACCGCCGAGCCGACCGCGCTGCCGTAGCCGCCGGTGATCAGGCAGCCGCCGATGACGGCCGCGATGATGTAGATCAGCTCGTTGCCGACGCCCTCGCCGGACTGGACGGCGTCGAAGGAGAAGAGCAGGTGCTGGCCGGAGATCCAGGCGCCGAAGGCCACGCCCATGTAGAGGCCGATCTTGGTCCTGGCGACCGGGACGCCGACCGCGCGGGCCGCGTCCTGGTTGCCGCCGACCGCGAAGATCCAGTTGCCGGCGCGGGTGCGCAGCAGGACCCAGGAGGCGAGCGCGACCAGGCCCAGCCACCACAGGATGGTGACCTTGATGTCGACGCCGCCGAGGGTGAGGGTCGAGGCGAAGACGGCGTGGGCGCTCGGGAAGCCCTCCATGTCGGCGATGGTCTTGGTGGAGACCGTGCCGTCGATCAGCTTGGTGAAGCCCAGGTTCATGCCGGTGAGCATCAGGAAGGTGCCCAGCGTGACGATGAAGCTGGGCAGCTTGGTGCGGGTGAGCACGAAGCCGTTGAAGGCACCGATGGCGAGGGTGGCCAGCAGGGACACGCCCACGCCGACCCAGGTGTTCGCCGTCATCTGGTAGCTGAACATCGAGGAGATCAGCGCGGACGACGTCACCAGGACGCCTGCCGACAGGTCGAACTCGCCGCCGATCATCAGCAGGGCCACCGGTACGGCCATGATGCCGATCGTCGAGGAGGCGTACAGGACCGTGCTGAGGCTCGCGGCGCGCAGGAAGCCGTCGGCAGCGAAGCCGAAGACGGCGAAGACGGCGAGCGCGCCGACGATCGAGCCCAGTTCGGGGCGGGAGAGCAGCTTCCGCAGCGGCGAGGTCTGCAGAATCCTTTCGTCAACGGTCCGTTCCACGGTGGCGCTCATCGGGTGCCCCGCTCGGTGTACTCCGCGAGGGCGGCCGCCTGGTCCTTGGTGACGATCTGCGGGCCGGTGAGGACCGGCTGACCGCCGCCGAGAACGTCGCTGTTGTACTTGTACAGCCACAGCAGGTCGACGGCCTGGTAGCCCTGCAGGTACGGCTGCTGGTCCACGGCGAAGCCGAGGGTGCCGTCCTTCAGTTCGGCGGCGACCTTGGCGTTGAGGTCGAAGGTGTCGACCTCCGCCTTGCTGCCCGCGTCGGCCTTCGCCTTCACGGCGGTGTCGGCATAGGGGGCGCCGAGGGTGACGACGGCGTCGACGGACTTGTCCGCCTGGAGCTTGGCACCGATCGCGGACTGCACGTCGGGCATGTTGGTCCCGTTGACGTAGAGCTTCTCGACCTTGCCGCGGAAGGTCTTCGCGACGCCGTCGCAGCGCTGCTCGTGGCCGACATTGCCCTGCTCGTGCAGGATGCACAGGGCGTTCTTGCGGCCGCGCTTGTTCAGCTCGTCCCCGACGGCCTCGCCGGCGACGGTCTCGTCCTGCCCGATGTGGGTGAGAGCGCCGAAGGACTTGGACTCCGCGGAGCCGGAGTTCACCGTGATCACCGGGATGCCGGCCTTCTCGGCGCGGGCCACGGCGGCCTTGAGGGCGTCGGGCTTGGCGAGGGTGACGATGATGCCGTCGACCTTCTTGTCGACCGCCGCGTCCACCAGCTGGGCCTGCTGCTGGGCCTCGTCGTCGTGCGAGTACAGGAAGTTGATGTTGTCCTTGACGGCGGCCTGCTTGGCGCCGCTCTGCACGATGTCCCAGAAGGTGTCGCCGTCTCCCGAGTGGGTGATCATCGCGAAGGTCCAGCGGGGAGTGTTCACCGCCGCCCTGCCCTGGGCGGCGGCGGCCTTGCGGGCGTCCTCGGCCCGTTTGCCGCCGGTGCTGCTGCACCCCGCCAGGGACACGGAGAGTGCCCCTGCCAGCGCTATGCCTACCCAGGTCCGAAACCGTGCCACGAGGCCGTGCCCTTCTTGCCGTGTCCGTTCGTACGCAAGGGGCCGGTGATGACCTCAGCGGCCCCAAACGCTCCAGTATCGAACACGGGGAACACTGCTGACACGACCGGGGAGCGCCCACCCGTCGCATTGTCCGGACATTGCGACGAATGACCGGTGTGCGCTCAGGGCCGTACGAGCAGCTGGAACTCGAAGGAGTAACGGGTGGGACGGTAGGTGTGGTCGCCGAACTCGACCGCGCGGCCGGTGTCGTCGAAGGTGGTGCGCTGCATGGTGAGCAGCGGGGCGCCCTCCGCCTCGGCGAGCCGCTCGGCCTCGGCGGCCGTGGCACCGCGGGCTCCGATGGACTGGCGGGCGCTGTGCAGGGTGATCCCGGCGGAGCGCATCAGCCGGTACAGGCCGGTGGCCTCCAGCTGGTTGGTGTCCAGGTCGAGCAGGCCGGGCGGCAGGAAGTTGATCAGGTAGGCCATCGGCTCCCCGTGCGCGAGGCGCAGGCGCTCGATGCGGTGGACGTCGCTGCCCTCGGCGACGGCGAGCGCGGCGGCGACCTCGGCGGAGGCGGGGACGACGGTGTTGACCAGAACCTTGGTCGCGGGCCGCTGCCCGGCCGCCTCCAGGTCGTCGTAGAGGCTGCTCAGCTCCAGGGGGCGCTTGACCTGGCTGTGCACGACCTGGGTGCCCACGCCCCGGCGGCGGACCAGCAGGCCCTTGTCGACGAGGGACTGGATGGCCTGGCGGACGGTGGGCCGGGACAGGCCGAGCCGGGCCGCCAGCTCGATCTCGTTGCCCAGGAGGCTGCCGGGCGTGAGGCTGCCGTGCTCGATGGCGGCCTCCAGCTGCTGGGAGAGCTGGAAGTACAACGGCACCGGGGAACTACGGTCCACACGGAGGTCGAGTGACACGGTCGGGTCCACATCTGGTTTCGGCACGGGCCCGAGCGTAGCCCTGTGCTCGGTTGACGGGAAGTTGTGTAGTCAGATTGTCCGGACATTTGCATTGACAGCGTACGGGGTCCGCCCTCACTTTGTTTCCATGCGCATCGGGGTCATCGGTACGGGCCGCATCGGCACCATTCATGCGAACACGCTGAGCCGCCACCGCGAGGTCGGATCACTGATCCTGACGGACGCGGATCCGGCACGGGCACAGGGGCTGGCCCACCGCCTGGGCGAGACGGCGGCGCCGGGGGTGGACGAGATCTTCAAGTGGGGCGTGGACGCGGTGGTGATCACCACGGCCACGGCGGCGCACGCCGAACTGATCGGTCGGGCAGCACGCTCGGGCCTGCCGGTCTTCTGCGAGAAGCCGATCGCCCTCGACCTGCCGGGCACGCTGGCCGCGCTGGCCGAGGTCGAGGCGGCCGGCACGGTCCTCCAGATGGGCTTCATGCGGCGCTTCGACGCGGGGTACACGGGCGCCCGGGAGGCGGTGCGCTCGGGACGGCTCGGCCGGCTGCACACCGTACGGGCGATGACCTCGGACCAGTCCCCTCCCCCGCCGGAGTGGCTGCCGCTGTCCGGCGGGCTGTTCCGGGACACGCTGATCCACGACTTCGACGTGCTGCGCTGGGTGACGGGCCGTGAGGTGGTGGACGTGTACGCGACCGGCTCGGACGCCGGCCCCGCGATGTTCCGCGAGGCCGGTGACATCGACACCGGTGCGGCGCTGCTCACGCTGGACGACGGCACGCTGGCCACGGCCACGGCGACCCGGCTGAACGGCGCCGGCTACGACGTCCGCATGGAGCTGGCCGGGGAGCGGGACACGGTCGTGGTGGGCCTGGACGACCGTACGCCCGTCGCATCCACCGAGCCGACCGGGCCGCCGCCCGCGGACAAACCGTGGGCCGGTTTCCTGGAGCGGTTCGGGCCCGCCTACGAGGCCGAGCTGTGCGCCTTCGTCGACGTGCTGCGCGGCCAGCGGCCCAACCCGTGCGACGGCCAGGAGGCCCTGCAGGCGCTGCGGATCGCCGAGGCCTGCGAGGTGTCCCGGCGGGAGCGCCGCCCCGTCCGGCTGGCGGAGATCCAGGGCCGGGCCCAGCCCTCGTACGGCTGAGCCCGGTCGGCTCACCAGCGCACCGGAAGGCTGCGCATCCCTCTCATCAGCAGGCCCGGCAGCCACTCGCCCGGGGAGCCGTCGAGCGCCAGTCCGGGGGCGCGCTCCAGGAGGGAGCCGATGGCCGTGCGGCCCTCCAGGCGGGCCAGGGGTGCGCCCAGGCAGTAGTGGATGCCGTGGCCGAAGGCGAGGTGGCCGCGGGTGTCGCGGCGGATGTCGAACCGGTGCGGGTCGCCGTAGCGGTCGCCGTCGCGCTGGGCGGCGGTGAGGCCGACCACCACGTGCTCGCCCTGCTCGATCGCCGTGCCGGCTATCTCCAGGGGCTCGGCGGCGTACCGGAACGTGGCGCTCTGCACCGGACCGTCGTAGCGCAGCATCTCCTCGACGGCGCCGCCCAGGAGGCTCATGTCGGCGCGGAGGGCGGCGAGTTGGTCGGGGTGGGTGAGCAGGGCCAGGACGCCGTTGCCGATGAGGTTGACCGTGGTCTCGTGGCCGGCGATGAGCAGCAGGAAGGCCATGCCGCGCAGTTCCTGCGGGGAGAGCCGGTCGCCGTCCTCGGCGGTCGTACGGATCAGGTCGCTGAGCAGGTCGTCGGTCGGTCCGGCGGACCGCTTGTCCTCGATCAGCTCGGTCAGGTACTCGCCGAGGCGGATGATCGCCTCGTACTCCGTGTTCCCGTTGGTCGGTGCGACCACCTCGGTGGACAGCTTCCGGAACTCGGCGCGGTCCATGTCCGGGACGCCGAGGAGTTCGCAGATGACGGTGATGGGCAGCGGGAAGGCGAGCGCGTCGATGAGGTCGGCGTGGCCGCGCGGCATCATCTCGTCCAGCAGGTCGTCGGTGATCTGCTGGATCCGCGGGCGCAGCAGCTCCACCCGGCGCATCGTGAACGCGCGGGTGACGAGGCCGCGCAGGCGGGTGTGCTGCGGCGGGTCGGTGGCCAGCAGGTTCTTGCCGATCATCTCCTCGTCCAGGAAGGCCGCGCCGATCTTGGAGCCGTCCTTGGCCAGCCGGGGGTCGGCGAGGGCCGCCCGCGCCTCTTCGTACCCCACGATCAGCCAGGTCTCGTAGTTCTCGTCCGCTCCCGGCAGCCGGACGCGGTGCACCGGACCCTGCTCGCGCAGGCGCTCGTACACCGGATGCGGGTCCCGGCGGAACGCGTCCCCGAACTCCCCCAGATCGACCACGTGTTGCCTGTCCATCGCTCCCCTTCCGGACTCCCCCGAGGCCCACCGGGCACCTCCCGGTGCAGGGACAACGCGCGGGGTTCCCGCTTAGTGCCCGTCCTCGTCGAGGAGTCCCGCGTCATAGGCCAGCAGGGCGATCTGGACCCGGTTGTTCAGGCCGAGCTTGGCGAGGATGCGGGAGACGTGGGTCTTGACGGTGGCCACGCTCATGAACAGCTCCGCGGCGATCTGGGCGTTGGCCAGGCCCCGGCCGACGGCGACGGCGACCTCCCGCTCGCGCGCGTTGAGCGCGGTCAGCCGCTCCCGCGCGCGTGCCTGCCGGGAGTCCGCCGCGGTGCCGGCCGCGTGCCGCATCAACTGGCGGGTGACGGCGGGTGACAGCACCGGTTCCCCGGCCGCGACCCGGCGCACCGCGTCGACGATCTCGGCGGGCGGGGTGTCCTTGAGCACGAACCCGGCGGCCCCCGCGCGCAGGGCGTGCAGCACCTGCTCGTCGGCGTGGAAGGTGGTGAGCACGACGACCTGCGGGGCGTCCTTGCGGCCGCGCAACCGCTCCGTGGCCGTCAGTCCGTCCACCGAGGGCATCCGGATGTCCATGAGCACGACGTCCGGCCGGGTCCGCTGGACCACGTCCTCGACCTCACCGCCGTCGGCCGCCTCCCCGACGATCTCGATGTCCCCGGCCCCGCCCATCATCAGCGCAAGTCCGGCTCGCACCAAGGGGTCGTCGTCGACGAGGAGGAGTCTGATCGGAGTCGCAGTCATGGGGGTTACGTAATCACGGGGATGCGGGGTGGCGGGCAGGTCCCGGCCACGACGGCGGCCGGCCGCCGGCCAGGGTCTGTCGGCTCGACGCCGGTCAGGGCCTGTCGGCCCGACCCCGGCCACAGCCGCTCCGCTCGACCCCGGCTACGGCCCCTGGGCGCGACCTCGGCTACGGCCCCTCGGCGCGACCCCGGCCATAGCCTCTCCGCCCGACCCCGGCGACGGCCCCTCCGCCCAACGCCCGCCACAGCGCCTCCACTCGACGCCCGCCACGCCCCCTCGACCCAACACCCGCCACGGCCCCTCCGCCGGACACCCGCCACGCCCCCTCCACCCTGGACGCCGGCCACGCCCCCTCCGCCGGAGTGGCCCTAGTCCCCGCCCCACGGCAGCCACCCCCGCACCTCGAAGCCCCCGTCCGCCGTCGCCCCGTGCTCCAGGCGGCCGCCGGTCAGCGTGGCTCGTTCGGTCAGGCCGATCAGGCCCTGGCCGGAGCCGGGGACCGGCGGGACGTCGGATTCGGGGGCGGGGTTGCGCACGGTGACCGTCAGGCCGGACCCGGGGGTGCCGGTGACCTGGACGGTGACCTCGGTGCCGGGGGCGTGTTTGCGGGCGTTGGTCAGGGTCTCCTGGGCGATGCGGTAGGCGGTGCGGCCGACCGAGGCGGGGACGGCGGCCGGGTCGGTGACGCGCTGGTCGAGGGTGACCTTCATGCCCGCCTCACGGCACTCGGCGACCAGCGCGTCCAACGCGGCCAGCGTCGGCTGCGGGCGGCTCCCGGCCGCGTCGTCGGACTCCCCGGCCCGCAGTACGCCGATGATCTCCCGGAGGTCCTGCAGCGCCTCGTGGGCGCTCTCCCGGATGACCCCGGCGGCCCGCGCGATCTCCTCGCGCGGCGCGTCCGGCCGGAACTCCAGGGCTCCGGCGTGCACGCTGAGCAGGGTGAGCCGGTGCGCGAGCACGTCGTGCATCTCGCGGGCTATGGCCTCGCGGGCGAGCCGCTGCGCCTGCTCGGCGCGCAGCCGCGCCTCGGTCTCCGCGCGCCGGGCCCGGTCGCGCAGGCTCAGCATGAGCTGCCGCTTGGAGCGGACGAACATGCCCCAGCCGACGAGGGAGACGGTGAGCAGCACGCTGAAGGCGACGACACCGGCAAAGGGCAGTTCGGGGTCGGGGCGCAGCCAGTAGAAGAGCGGCAGCAGGGCGAGGTCGACGCCGCCGATCCAGGCGACGTAGCGGAAGGGCCGGTGCACCGCGAGGGTGAAGACGACGACCATCGCGGCGCCACCCGCGGTGTTGGACAGGAACCCGAACGGGATCATCGCGACGGCGAGCCCGACCGGCCACCGGCGGCGCAGCCAGAGCGCCCCGCAGGCGAGTGCGCCCAGCGTCTGGTCGAGAACGGCGGCGGAGTGCGGCAGTCCGGCTTCCTTGGGCAGGGCGTCCGCTGCCGCCAGGCCGAGGACGACGGCCAGCAGGAAGCACGAGAAGTCGACGACCCAGTCGCGCGCGGTGCGCCGCGGCCGTCGGCCCGAGGACTCGGCGTCCGGGTCCAGTTCGTGCATCAGGGCGGACGGGAACAGCCACCGGCGGCCCGCGAACTCCTGCGGCGCCCGCGCCGGTTCGTCACTACTCACGATCGACAAATCTACGCAGCACCGGCTCCGGCGACCGCCCCCCGCTGCGGATCGCCGACCAAAGTCGCACCGCCATGGACTTTCGGTGATTCCGCCCGGGCGGGACGTCAGCCTTGCGGCACACGCGACTCACCCCGCGGCCGATGTGTGGGGGGAGGCCGCGGGGCGAGGGTCGTGCCATGAGACAACTGCTGGAACTTCTCGGATTCATCGCCCTGGTGCAGGGCGTGCTGGGCCTGGTGCACGAGTTCACCGACTGGCACGTGGGTCTCGTGCAGCGGATCGGCTTCCTCGACGGCTACGAGGTCTACGCGAGCGTGGCGCTCGTGCTGCTCGCGTTCGCGCTGTTCGCCGTCGCGGACGGCCGGAGGTCCGGCTGAGCGCGGACCGGACCCCGGCCGGGCGCACCGTTCCCTAGGACCGGACCGTACGGCTCAGCAGCCGAAGTCGATCAGGTCGAACGTGGCGTAGTGGTCCGAGGTGTAGTAGTCCTCCTGGGTCTCCTCACCGGTGACGATGCGTCGGGCACCGCGCGTGGAGGAGCCGGGGGTCTTCACCGTGTACTCGTGGTAGTAGCCGGACGACTGCTTGGGCAGGACGCCTTCACGGTTGGAGAAGACGGTGCCGTCCTGCGAGTACGGGAAGGGACCGCCCTGGTCGATGAGGTCCAGGGTGTCGTACGCCTGCGACGGCAGGGCGCTGTAGCAGATGCTCCCGACCGAGGCGGCGTTCGCCGTCGTGGCGGAGACGGTGCCGCCCACGAGGAGGGCGGACAGGAGGGCGGCTGCAGCGCCGATGCGTGTTGCGCGTGGGGGGAATCTCATGGCTCCATGATGACGCGCGTAGACGTTGGCATGTCAACGACAAAGTTGAAGATTTTCCCGTCAAGTCCGATGAGTTTTCAGGAAGTTAACCTCCCGACCGGCGACCCCCACACCGTCCCCACAGGGGCCGCCGGCCAGCCGTGGCTCGCCTCAGGCCTGGGCGTCTTCGGGGAGTTCGTAGGACCCGTACTCCGGGGCGCCCAGCAGGTCGTACGACTGGATGGAGACGCCCCCGCCGGTGACGCGTCCGCCGGTGTGCCGGAAGCGGGTGGGGACCGCGCCCTCCGCGAACAGGCGGCGGCCGGCGCCGAGGACGACCGGGAAGGTCACCAGGTGCAGCGTGTCGATCAGCCGCAGGTCCAGCAGGGAGCGGACCAGGGCGCCGCTGCCGTGGATCTGGAGTTCGCCGTCCGTGCGCTCCTTGAGGGCCTCGACCTCCTTGGCGAGGTCGCCGCCGACCACGGTGGTGCCGGACCACTCCGGTGCCGTCAGCGTGGACGAGACGACGTACTTCGGCAGGGCGTTCAGCTTGCCGGCGATCGGGTCGGCCGGGTCGGTCATCTTCGGCCAGTAGGCGGCGAAGATGTCGTACGTACGGCGGCCGAGCAGGAAGGCGCCCGCGCGGTCGAAGACCTCGACGACGAACCGGCCGAAGTCGTCGTCGCCGTACGTGAAGCTCCAGCCGCCCTGGTCGAAGCCGCCGCTGGTGTCCTCCTGGGGACCGCCGGGCGCCTGGTAGACACCGTCGAGGGTGACGAAGATGGTGGAGACGAGCTTGCCCATGGCGGGTGCCTTCTTCCGGGTGCGGGATCTGTTGTCATCACCTCAGACCTCGCACACACCCGCAACTCATCGGTTCAGCCGGTGTGGGTCGAGAACAGTCCGCCGGTCGGGCCCTGCTTGTCGCCGCCCTGGGCCTTCTTCAGGGCGTTGGCGAGGCTCTCGATGGTGAGGGACTGCAGGATCACCCGGCCGTTGCCCTCCAGGGTGGCCAGGGACAGGCCCTCGCCGCCGAAGACGGCGTTCATGATGCCCTGGCGGTTGAGGCCGCCGACGCGCTGGACGCCGTACTGGATGCCCTCCTCGAAGGCGACCACACAGCCGGTGTCCACCTCGATGCGGCCGCCGAAGTCCGCCGGATTCAGGTCGATGAAGTTGCCCGCGCCCGCGATGATCACCGTGCCGTGCCCGGTGAACTTCTCCAGGATGAAGCCCTCGCCGCCGCTCATGCCGGTGCGGCCGCCCTGGAAGGCGATGCCGAACTGGACGGTGGACTCGGCGGCCACGAAGGCGTCCTTCTCGGCGAACCACGCGCGCGTGCCGTCCAGCTCCAGGGCGCGCATCTCGCCGGGCAGCACGCCCGCGAAGCCGACCGTGCCCTCACCGCCCTGGGCGCTGAAGTACTGGAACGCCAGCGACTCGCCTGCCAGCATGCGCTGGCCGACCTGCATGGCGGTGCCCATGGCCTGGCGCAGCATGCCGCCCATGCCGCCGCCCGAGCCGCTCTGCTGACCGCCGTTGCCGTTGCCGTTGCCCGAGGGGCCGGACAGGCGGGTCTCCATGGTCACGTTCGTCGTCTTGAACAGGAACTTCCCCGCCTCGCAGTACACGGTCTGGCCGGGGTGCAGGTTGACGACCGCCATCTGCATGGCGTTGCCGACGATCTCTTGCTGAAGGGTCACGCGGGGAGAACGCGGGAGATGGAGCGAAGAGTTCCGACGGTGGCCGGATTCGGTGTCCGTTCGCCGCCAGCGGACGGACTGCGCCGCCGCTGAGATGGAGGCATGACAGTTCAGGGAAGTCTGAAGAGCAAGGTGGCCCTGGTGACCGGCGGCAGCCGGGGTATCGGGGCGGCGGTCGCGCTGCGGCTCGCGCGCGCGGGTGCGGATGTGGCGGTGACCTACGTGCACGGCAAGGAGGCGGCCGAGGACGTGGTACGGGCCGTGGAGGCGCTGGGGCGCCGGGCGGTGGCCCTGCGCGCCGACTCGGCGGACGCCGGGGAGGCGGCGGGCGCGGCGCAGCGTACGGCGGAGGTGTACGGCGGGCTCGACGTGCTGGTGAACAACGTGGGCGTGGGGCTGCTGGGCCCGCTGCACACGCTCACTCTGGAGGACGTCGACCGGGTGCTCGCGGTGAACGTGCGCGGGGTGTTCCTGGCCTCGCAGGCGGCGGCCGCGCGGATGCCGGCCGGCGGGCGGATCGTCACGATCGGTACGTGCATGACGCAGCGGGTGCCGGGGCCGGGCGGGACGCTGTACGCGACGAGCAAGGCGGCGCTGGTCGGGCTGACGAAGGCGCTCGCGCGCGAGCTGGGGGAACGGGGGATCACCGCGAACATCGTTCATCCCGGGCCGACGGACACGGACATGAACCCGGCGTCCGGGCCGTATGCGTCCGCGCAGGCGGGGATGACGGCGTTGGGGCGGTTCGGGACTCCCGACGAGGTGGCCTCGATGGTGGCCTACCTGGCGGGGCCGGAGGCGGCTTACGTGACGGGCGCGGAGTTCGCGGTCGACGGGGGACACGCGGCCTGAGCCTTCCCGGCGGACACGTGGGGCGCGCCAGTGCTGTCCAGGCCGGTGCGCCCCACGCGCGTGTGAGGGTGGATCAGCCGCCCAGCTCCTGGTGGCGGGTCGACAGGGCGGTCGTGCCCGTCTCCGTCAGGGTGCCGTAGAGGCGCAGGCGGGAGATGCCGCCGTCGGGGAAGATGTCCACGCGCGCGTGTGTGCCGACGGCCGGCTGCGGGAGCACGAAGCGGTGGTTGGTGTCGGGCTGGAGGCGGGTGCGCGGGAGGATCTCGGTCCACTCGCCGCTCTCGCCGTCCTTGACGGAGACGGAGGCCCAGCCGGCGCTGTTGCCCTTCAGGTAGGCCGTGTCGATCTCGATCGCGCGGATCTGGGACTGGGCGGCCAGCCGGTAGCGGATCCAGTCGTTGCCCTGGTCGCGGCGGCGGCGGGTCTCCCAGCCGTCGTCCATCTTGCGGGAGCGGCCCGGCTGGATGGTGTTGGTGGCCGGGGAGTAGAAGAGGTTGGAGGCGTCCTCGACCTGGCCGCCGTTCTCCAGGGCGACCACGTCGAAGGTGCCGAGGACCGACAGCCACTCGGGGTCGGGTACGACCTCGCCGTACACGCGCAGGCGCGCGATGCCGCCGTCGGGGTGCTGGTTGACGCGCAGGTGGGTGAAGCGCTGTTCGACGGAGACGGCGAAGCCGTTCGCCGCGTGGCCGCCCACCGCCGTGCGCGGGACCAGCGTCGTCCACTTCACGTCGTCGGACAGCAGCTCCTCGGGCGACGGGGAGCCGGGCACCGAGGCACCCTCGACCGACACGGCCTGGGGGTAGTTGCCGCGGAAGTGGGCCGTGTCGACGACGATGCCGCGCACGACACCCGGTGCGCCGAGGCGGACCAGCGCCCAGTCGTGGTCCTCGGCCGTGGGCCAGGGGTGCTCGGCGGAGGCGCCGCGCCGGCGGCGGGTCTCCCAGCCGTCCATGATCTTGCCCTTGTGGCCGAAGTGCTCGGGGTCGAACTCGGCCGCCTCGGGCAGCAGCAGGTTCTCCCGCTGGGCGAAGAACTCGTCGTTGGCGGCGATGACTCCGGCGCCGAGCTGCCGGTCGGCGAGGTTGGCGTACTGGGTGAAGGGGAAGTCGACGGTGCGGTAGTCCGCGTACGGGTCGCCTCCTCCGTACGGGTTCGCGTCGCCGGTGAAGCTGGCCCAACTCGAATGTTGCTGCGCCGTCACGGTGATCAGGGGTTCCTTTCGGGAGTCGGCGGGGTGCGGGTGCGGAAGGTGGCTCACTGGGGGCGGGAGAGCAGCCGGCCCTTCGGCTCGGTGAACTCGCCGTCGGTGACGATGCGCTCGCCGCGCAGCCAGGTGGACTTCACGACGCCGTACAGGGTCTTACCGGCGTACGCGGTGACCCGGTTGCGGTGCTGGAGGCCGGCCGGGTCGACGGTGAAGGTCTCGTCCGGGGCGAGCACGGCGAAGTCGGCGTCACGGCCGACCTCGATGGCTCCCTTGTCGCGCAGGCCGGCCAGGGCGGCCGTCCGCGTGGACATCCAGCGGACGACGTCGTCGAGACCGTGGCCGCGCTTGCGGGCCTCGGTCCACACGGCCGACAGGCTCAGCTGGAGGCCGGAGATGCCGCCCCACGCGGTGGCGAAGTCGTCGGTCTTCAGGTCGGCCGTCGAGGGCGAGTGGTCGGTGACGACGCAGTCGATGACGCCGTCGGCCAGCGCCTGCCAGAGCAGGTCCTGGTTGGCGGCCTCGCGGATGGGCGGGCAGCACTTGAACTCGCTGGCGCCGTCGGGGACTTCCTCGGCCGTCAGTGTCAGGTAGTGCGGGCAGGTCTCGACCGTGACCCGGACGCCCTCCTCGCGGGCGGCGGCGATCAGCGGCAGGGCGTCGCTGGAGGACAGGTGCAGGATGTGCACGCGCGCCCCCAGGCGCCTGGCCTGGGCGATGAGGCTCGCGATGGCCGTGTCCTCGGCGTCGCGCGGGCGGGAGGCCAGGAAGTCGGCGTACTTGGGGCCGCCCTGCTGCGGGGCGGCGGCGAGGTGGTGCGGGTCCTCGGCGTGCACGATGAGGAGGCCGTCGAAGCCGGCGATCTCCGCCAGGGACTGGGCGAGCCGGTCCTGGTCGAGGTGCGGGAACTCGTCCACGCCCGACGGCGACAGGAACGCCTTGAAGCCGAAGACCCCGGCGTCGTGCAGCGGGCGCAGGTCCTTGACGTTGTCGGGCAGGGCGCCGCCCCAGAAGCCGACGTCGATGTGCGCCTTGTCGGCGGCGACCCGCTGCTTCACCCGCAGGTTCTCGACCGTCGTGGTCGGCGGGAGGGAGTTGAGGGGCATGTCGACGAGCGTCGTGATGCCGCCGGCCGCCGCCGCGCGCGTGGCGGTCCAGAAGCCCTCCCACTCGGTGCGGCCCGGGTCGTTGACGTGCACGTGGGTGTCGACCAGGCCGGGCAGCAGGACGTGGTCGCCGAAGTCCTCCAGGCGTGCCGTGGCCGGGACCTCGGCGTCGTACGGCAGTACGGCCGTGATCTTGCCGGCGGACACGGTGACCGTGGCGGCCCGCGTCCCTTCCGGAGTGATGACGCGCGTCGAGCGCAGCACCAGTTCAGCGTCGGACACCCGAACCCCTCTCTCTGCCGCCGTTTACTTCCAGGAAACGGGATTTACACCCACGTAACGGAATTCAACGTTCTGTTGAAGGAGTCTTCACTCCCGCCACCCCGCCGTCAAGAGGCACACTTCTGGGCAGTACTCCACGAGTGCCCACTCTGGACGTTTCCACAAAGCGGAATTAGAATTCCAGCAAGCAGAACGTAGCTACGTACAAGCAGGGAGTCAACCGACTGCCGGGTAGGCTTCTGCCCTTCCTGCCAGTCCCGAAAGGAACGCGCCGTGCCGACGTCCAACGCCAGCACCACCGACTCCGCCAAATCCTCCGCCAGCGGCGGGGTCCAGTCCCTGGAGCGTGCCTTCGACCTGCTCGAGCGGATGGCGGACGCGGGCGGCGAAGTCGGCCTCAGCGAGCTGTCCGCGACCAGCGGGCTGCCGCTGCCCACCATCCACCGCCTGATGCGCACGCTGGTGGCCTGCGGCTACGTACGCCAGCAGCCGAACCGGCGGTACGCGCTCGGCCCTCGGCTGATCCGGCTCGGCGAATCCTCGTCCCGGCTGCTCGGCACCTGGGCGCGACCGTACCTCGCCCGCCTGGTCGAGGAGACCGGCGAGACGGCGAACATGGCGCTGCTGGACGGTGACGAGATCGTGTACGTGGCGCAGGTGCCGTCGAAGCACTCGATGCGGATGTTCACGGAAGTGGGCCGGCGGGTGTTGCCGCACTCGACGGGTGTGGGGAAGGCGCTGCTGGCTTCCGTGCCCGACGCGGAGGTGCGCGCGCTTCTCTCCCGCACCGGCATGCCGGCCGCGACGGAGAAGACCATCACCACGCCGGACGGGTTCCTGGCCGCGCTGGAGGATGTACGTCGGCTGGGTTACGCCGTGGACGACAACGAGCAGGAGATCGGGGTGCGGTGCCTCGCGGTGTCCGTGCCGGACTCGCCCACGGCGGCGGCGATCTCGATCTCCGGGCCCGCGGGACGGGTCACCGAGGCGGCGACGGACAAGATCGTGCCGGTACTGCAGGGGATCGCCGTGGAGCTTTCCCAGGCGCTGGCGAGTTCTGGCACCTGAGGGGAGCGGACCGCGGATCGTCGCGTGGCCGCGGGTGTGCGGCCCCCCGGCGTCAGGGCTGCTTCAAGGTGAAGCGTGAGATCGCGTGGGGGTCGTTCGCCGGGAACGTGACGACCTCGCCCTTGTCGGTCAGGGCGACGAAGACACGGCTGCTGTCCGGGCTGACCGCGATGTCCGAGGCCAGGCCGGGGAGATCGACGGGCCTGGCCAGGGTCCTCATCGTGGCGGTGTCGATGACGAAGAGCTGTCCGTCGTAGTCCTGGTTTGCCACGTAGAGGCGGCGGCCGTCGGGGCTGACCGCCACCCGGTGACCGAAGAAGCTCAGTGGCACGCTCGTCCGGCCCTCGACCGTGCCGGTCCGCGTGTCCACGGCCACGACGGTGCTGGTGTCCTTGCCGTCCTCCACCACGTAGAGGCGGGAGTCGTCGATGGGGTCGAAAGCCAGGTCGACGGCCTCGTCGGCGAGCTGGACGGGGCTGCCGACGGGCTTGCCGTCGGCCAGGCCGTACCCGGTGACCGTGCTGCCCTTGCCCGTGTAGATCCGGGTGCCTTCGTTGTTCACCGCGGCGACCTGCCACCCCTTGCCGGGGGTGACGGTACGTACGGTGAGCTTGACGTTCTTGGTGTCGATCGCCGACCAGGCCCCGGAGGGAGTGCCGGCCACCCAGGCTCGGTCCCCGGTGGTGACGTGGATCATGGAGGGCCTGCCGCTCAGTCGCAGGGGATCGCCGAAGGGCTCCATCTCCTCGGTGGCGACGACCGTCACGGTGCCGCCATAGGGCTGGGCCAGATACAGATAGCGTCCGTCCCTCGTGAGCGCCGCGTCGTTCGCGGCCTTCACGAGGAGCGTGCGGCGCCCGGTCGTCCGGCCCGTCGCCGGATCCAGCACCGTGACCTCTCCCGACAGACCCTCGGGCTTCTCCTGCGAGGCCCGGCGCAGCAGACTCACCACATAGAGCCGGTCGCCGTGCGGGCTGAGCACCAGGTCGAGCGGCTGCACCGCGACACGCGCGCGGTGCAGCCGGACATCGACGACGGCACCGGCCGAGCCCGCCAGCAGGGGCAGGACGACCAGCGCCGCCATCAGAACTCTCCCTCGCGGTCGCGCCACGGGCCGCTCGGCCGTCCTGGCCCAGCGGGCCAGTACGGTCGTGAGCAGCAGCAGGGCCACCAGGGCCCCGGCGGCGAGCGCGACGTTGTCGAGGGACTCCTGGTAGAACGAGGTGAATCGCGCCCGGGTGGCGGCGGCCACCGCCAGGGTGCCCGCGGCCCAGCCCAGCACCAGGCAGTAGCCGAACCGGCGCGGAGCCACGGCCGCCGCGCACCCGGGCACCGCGAGCGCGGCCACCACGACCACCACGAAGGCGTGGGAGCTCAGCGCGAGATCCGGGTAGTCGAAGTACTCCCGCAGCCCCGCGGACTCGTCCAGCAGCAGTACGCCGGCCAGGGCTCCGACGACGGCCACACCGCAGGCCGTGCCCACCACCACGTAGCTCCACAGCGCCCGGGGCGGCCGGAGGTCGAAGCGCACCTCCGGGTTCCTGATCAGGGCGGCCAGGGCGAGGCATGCGGCGGCCAGGAGTGCGGCGTGCGCGGCGAGTCCCAACGGGATGGCCGCGTCCGGCGCATGCGGATCACCGGCGGCCGACCCGGCGAAGTACACCAGCCCCCACAGCGAGGCGGTCGCGGCCCCGAGCACCAGGCCCGGTCCGGTCAGCGCTCCAGCGCGGGGGACCAGGGTGCACACTCCCCCGGCAAGAGCGACCCCGGCCAGGCCGGCCAAGTACCAGGTGATGCTGCCCCACTCCTCGGAGGAGAACCGGGCGTATGCCTCGTTGCGCTGCAGCAGCGCTCCCATCGTCAGCGCGACCGCGAGCAGGGCCGACCCACCGCAGAGCGTCCGGAGACTCAACGCGCGCGTGAGCGTTCGGAGCCACTGCAGGCCGCTCGACGCGGCTGCAGGCCACCAGTCCGCCAAGACCACCCACGCTTCGACAAGCGCAACTACGAGAGCCGTCGGCAGCGGTCCGGTCTCCGCGGGCGCGTCGCCCTGCGCCCGCGGAGACGGCGCTGTCCGGGCATCCGCGCCGCCGGGCCGCGATGGCACCGGCGTCACCCGCGCACCCATCCCACCGGGCTGCGATCCCATCGGCGTCGCCTGCGTACCCTCCCCGCCGGACTGCGAACCCACCGGCGTCCGGGCCCCCGCGCCACCCCGCTGCGATCCCACAGGCGTCACCCGCGCATCCACCCCACCGGGCTGCGGCGGCACCGGCGTCACCCGCACACCCTCCCCAGCCGGCTGCGACGGCACCGGCCTCTCCCGCACACCCTCCCCACCCGGCCGCGGGACCACCACCGGCGTCGCGGTGCCCGCCCCGCCCAGCAGCCGTTCCGCCGCCTGGGACACCATGCGGCTGTCGTCTTCCGCCAGCCGCCCGATCTCCTGCTCCACCTTGGCTCGGACCACCTCGTTCCCCAGCCGGCGCAGATGGTCGAGCACCTCCAGCGCGGACAGGCGTTCGGCCGCGAGCGGGCTCGCCAGGGCGTGGCCGAGATGGGCGGGCAGCGACCAGTTGACGTTGCGGGCGATGACGATCCGGCCCTCGACGCTGTTCCGCATCATCGGCCGCTGCTGCGGCATCTCGTCGATCACGTGGTCGTGGACGTAGCGGTACAGCTCGTCCATGGTGATGTTGCCGTCGCCGTCCAGGTCGGCGCTGCCCTCACGCAGGCCCTCGACGAGGTGGCGGGTGAAGACCGACTGGTCGGCGGAGCCGCTGAGCCGGTCGCCCTCGAACGCGTACCTGATGGCGTCGGACGCAGTGAGCACGATCTGGCCCGAGCCGTGGAACTGTGCGAACGTGTGCACCCCGTCGTCGGCCCTGGGGACGCGGCCCTCCGGGTAGGCCCCGCTGTAGCAGCAGTCCAGGATCAGCACCTTGCGGCGCGAGGCGCAGTCGGACAGGGCCTGGTCGACCTGCGCGGCGGGCAGCGAGGTGAACAGCGGGCGTTCCCTGCGCGTGTTCCGCATCGCCAGATACAGGCGGCCGTCCTCGTCCTTGAGGCCGTGGCCGGTGAAGTAGAGCAGCACGAGGTCGTCGGTGCGGCGGCCCTCGAAGAGGTCGGCCACCGCCTCGCCGACCCGGTGGTGGGGTTCATTGACGAGCGTTCTGACGTCGAATCCGGCGATCTCCGGGTCGCGCAGCACCGCGGCGAGCGCCTCGACGTCGTGGGCCGGGGCGGTCAGCCGCCGCAGCCCTGGGTCCTCGTGTTCGTAGGTGGCGATCAGCAGCGCCAACCGGCGGCTCATGACGCGTCGGAGTCCGTGCGGTGTCCGTCGGTGTGGCGGCGTACGAAGGCCTCGACGAGGGCGGCCCGCTCCGCATCGGTGGGACCCGGGAGTTCCAGGGTGTCGCCGTCGATGGTGACGACGAGGACGTCCCGTTCGGAGCGGCGCGCGAGCCAGTCGCTGAGGGTGCCGACCAGTGCCGTGAGTACGCCACCGGAAGCGCTCAGCGCGACGATGATCGCGCCGATGGTGACCGGGTCGCCTTTCGCGCCGGGCGGGGGCGGCGGTCCGGCCGACTCCGCGGCGACCGAGATGACGCCCCTCAACTCCTTTATCTCTCTTCGGAGTTGCCGGGTGATCCGGTCCGCTCTGGCGGGGTCGGTGTCCGGATCCAGGTCGATCCGAAGCCATACGGTCGGTTCGGGGTCCGGGGCGGACTCGTCCCACAGGCTCGTCGCGTTCATACACAGCCCCCCGTTTTCGTATGACCATCGACGCGGCGTATCGACAGTGTGGCGGGCTGGAGGAGACGGCCGCAGTCTTTCGTGGAAGTTGTCAACCGAGCTTGACGGAAGGCCGGTTCAACCGCCCGGCCGGTCGCGCGGCGGCTCCCCGAACAGGTCCACCGCCTCCCGCACCCCCGACAGGCCCCGCGCCAGCGCGCTCACCGAGCCGATCGCACCCGCTATCAGTAACAGGGACCTGCGCAGGCGTGGGATCTCCGGCATACCGCCGGCGGCCATCGCGGCCAGGGTGGCCAGTTCGTCCTCGGCTATGTCCCGGTCGGGGAACTCCGACGGGAGTGCCGCCAGCTCGCGGCGCAGGCGGGACACGGCGGTCCGCAGTTCCGCCACTCTGGTGTCCTCGTCGCTGCCGGTCACCGACCTCTGCCCCAAGCTCCGCAACACAGCCCTCCCCCCTCGCACGCCCTCGTGCGCGGGCCAGTAAACGCCACGCCGTGCGGCGGCGCCACAGCGCGGACCGAAATTCAGCCCAAGGAAACCGGCCGCCGCGGCCCGCGTCAGGTATGCAGGACGCATGACGCACAAGCGGGACCCACGGGACCCACACGAGCAGATCGCCGGGCTGCTGCTCGCGGCCGGCGGCGGCAGACGGCTCGGCGGGCGGCCCAAGGCGTTGCTGGAGCACCGGGGGCGCCCCCTGGTGGAACACGCGGTCGGCGTGCTGCGCGCGGCCGGATGCGGCCGGATCCACGTCGTGCTCGGGGCGCAGGCGGACGACGTCCGGGAGCGGGCCGAGCTGAGCGGCTGCGTGCTGGTCGACAACCCCGACTGGGCCGAGGGCATGGGCTCCTCCCTGCGCGCCGGGCTCGGTTCGCTCGCCGGTACGGGGGTGCGCGCGGCGCTGGTGAGCCTGGTCGACCAGCCGGGGATCGGGCCGGATGCGGTGACCCGGGTACTCGGTGCGTACGAGGGCGACGGGTCGCTGGTCTCGGCCGCCTACGACGGCGAGCGCGGGCATCCGGTCCTGTTCGGCGCGGCCCACTGGGCGGGCATCGCGGCGACCGCCACCGGCGACCGCGGGGCCCGCGCCTACCTGAAGGAACACGCCTCGGCGGTCCGGCTCGTGGAGTGTGCGGACGTGGCCGAGCCGTACGACATCGACACCGAGGCCGACCTGAGCCACCTTGAGTGAACGGGGTGGCACCGAGCGCCACCTTGCCTCGACCCAGAGAATCTCGATATCAACAAACCATTGAAGTTCCACAATGAGGAAACTAGTATCCACTGCTCAGAAGCGTCCGACCGCACAGCGGGCGCTCACCGCCCTATTCGTGCCACTTGGCACCCGGTGCCACCGCTGAAGGAAGTGACAGCTCATGTCCGCACCAGCGCCGTCCCCGCTGGCCATCGTCGACGCCGAGCCCCTGCCCCGGCAGGAGGAGGTCCTCACCGACGCGGCGCTCGCCTTCGTGGCGGAGCTGCACCAGCGGTTCACCCCGCGCCGTGACGACCTCCTCGCCCGCCGAGCGGACCGCCGCGCCGAGATCGCCCGCACCTCCACGCTCGACTTCCTCCCGGAGACGGCCGCCGTCCGCGCGGACGACTCCTGGAAGGTCGCCCCGGCCCCGGCCGCGCTGAACGACCGGCGCGTCGAGATCACCGGCCCCACCGACCGCAAGATGACCATCAACGCGCTCAACTCGGGCGCCAAGGTCTGGCTCGCCGACTTCGAGGACGCCTCCGCGCCCACCTGGGAGAACGTGGTCCTCGGCCAGATCAACCTGGTCGACGCCTACACCCGGACCATCGACTTCACGGACGAGCGCACCGGCAAGTCGTACGCCCTGCGCCCGAACGAGGAGCTGGCGACCGTCGTCATGCGCCCGCGCGGCTGGCACCTGAACGAGCGCCACCTCGTCGACGCCGACGGCAAGCCGGTCCCCGGCGCCTTCGTCGACTTCGGCCTGTACTTCTTCCACAACGCCCAGCGCCTGCTGGACCTCGGCAAGGGCCCGTACTTCTACCTGCCCAAGACCGAGTCGCACCTCGAGGCCCGCCTGTGGAACGAGGTGTTCGTCTTCGCGCAGGACTACCTCGGCATCCCGCAGGGCACCATCCGCGCCACCGTCCTGATCGAGACGATCACGGCGGCGTACGAGATGGAGGAGATCCTCTACGAACTCCGCGATCACGCCGCGGGTCTGAACGCCGGCCGCTGGGACTACCTGTTCTCCATCGTGAAGAACTTCCGTGACGGCGGGGCGAAGTTCGTGCTGCCGGACCGCAACGCCGTGACCATGACGGCCCCGTTCATGCGGGCGTACACCGAACTCCTCGTCCGCACCTGCCACAAGCGCGGCGCGCACGCGATCGGCGGCATGGCGGCGTTCATCCCGTCGCGCCGGGACGCCGAGGTCAACAAGGTCGCGTTCGAGAAGGTCCGCGCCGACAAGGACCGCGAGGCGAACGACGGCTTCGACGGCTCCTGGGTCGCCCACCCCGACCTGGTCCCGATCGCCATGGAGTCCTTCGACCGGGTCCTCGGCGACAAGCCCAACCAGAAGGACCGACTGCGCGAGGACGTCCGCGTCGAGGCGGCCGACCTCATCGCCATCGACTCGCTGGAGGCGAAGCCGACGTACCACGGTCTCGTCAACGCCGTCCAGGTCGGCATCCGGTACATCGAGGCCTGGCTGCGCGGCCTCGGCGCGGTCGCCATCTTCAACCTGATGGAGGACGCGGCCACCGCCGAGATCTCCCGCTCCCAGATCTGGCAGTGGATCAACGCGGGCGTCGAGTTCGAGAACGGCGACCGGGCCACCCCGGAGCTGGCCCGCAAGGTCGCCGCCGAGGAACTGGACGCCATCCGCAAGGAGATCGGCGAGGAGGCCTTCGCGGCCGGCCACTGGCAGGAGGCCCACGACCTGCTGCTCCAGGTGTCCCTCGACGAGGACTACGCCGACTTCCTCACCCTGCCGGCGTACGAGCAGCTGCGCGGCTGACATCCCGGAGAACGCCCCCGGCACCGCTCGGCGCCGGGGGCGTTCACGTGGGCAGCCCGTGGCGCCGGCGCTCCTCGGCGGTCAGCTCGGCCGGCTCGGCCGCGACCCGTTCCAGGAGCGCTTCGCAAGTCCGGGCGTCCGTGCCGTCGGGCAGCGACCAGGTGTAGCGGCGGTGGTCCTCGCCGATCACGACGAACGAGCGGCCGTCGCCGGACCAGTACGCGTCCAGCGGCACCCGGCACGCCAGCCTGGACACGGCCTGGCACGCTCCCGTCTCCGCCCGCCAGAAGGCGACCCACCCGTCCCCCGCGGTCGCGAGCAGGCGTCCGTCGGGGGACCACAGGAGTACGGCGGCCCTGCCGTAGGTGGCGGCGGAGCGCACCAAGGGTGTGCCGTCGCCGGCGGCGCAGATCCGTACGGCCGACTCCCCGTCGAGGAAGGCGAGCCGGCGTCCGTCGGGCGACCAGCAGGCCGCGCCGGCGCTTGCCCCCTCTCCTACGGGGATGTCCAGCAGCCGACGCCCGGTCGAGGCGTCCCGGACGACCAGGGGGCCCTCTCTCTCGGCGGTCGCCAGACGACGGCCGTCGGGGCTCCAGGCCGGCATCCCGGTGCCGCGCTCGATGTCCTCGGTCCGGGCGGTACGGCTCCCGGTCACGGGGTCCCAGACCTCGATGCGGTAGGTGGCCGTCACGAAGTCATGGCTGACGGTGGCGAGGAGCGAACCGTCCGGGGACCACAGCACGCCGTCCACCATGTCGTACGCCGTGGACATCGCGGCAGCACAGCGGCCCGAGGCGGGGTCCACGATCTCCACCCGGCCGCCGGCGAAGGAGACCGCCAGCCGGTCCGCCCCCGGCCGCCAGGCGAGCAGCACCGGCTTCGGATCGCGAGCCGTGACGACCTTCCGCGGTCCGGCGCCGGTGCCGGGCTCCGTCACATGCACGGCATCGCCTCCCTGCACGGTGGCGGCCACCCGCCCGGCTTCCGACGAGACGCTGCGCAGCAGACCGCCCGGCAGCGGCCGGGGACGCCACGAGCCGTGATCACCGATCCACACGCCGCTGAACCGCGACCGCCAGGCGAAGCAGCCGCTGTCGGCGCGCCAGGCGATCTCCTCGGCGCCCCAGGGGACGCGCAGCCGGCGCAGCAGCGTGTGGTCGGCGACCCGCCACACCGTGATCGCCGCGCTCGCTCCCCGGCCGGCGTCGGACACCGCCGCGGCCACCAGCTCTCCGTCGGGCGACCAGAAGACACCACCGACTTCCGCTCCGGTGTCCCACTCGTCCAGGACCGTGCCGTCCTCGGCGGCCCTGATCCGCAGGGTCCGGCCGGACACCTCGGCCGCTCGACGGCCGTCCGGGGCCCAGGCGAACCACGAGGTGGTGCCCGGGAGTTCGTCGTCGCCCCTGACGAGACGCCAGGCCGGGTCGCCGTCCGGCAGGCGTACGACGTTCAGCTCGTTCCAGGCGAACAGCGCGAGGCGGGAGCCGTCGGGCGACCACGCCAGCGCCTTGACCGGCGGCGCCTCGTAGGAGTGCCGCACCTCCGCGAGCCGTCCCTGCGGCACCGGCGTGAAGTCGATGATGTCGACGCCGGTGTGGGCCAGCTGGGCGGCGGCACGCCAGCCGTCCGGTGACAGCCCGAGCGCCCGGTCTCCGAAGGGACCTGCCGCGGCCGTGGCGGACCAGAACTCCGGAGCGTCGAAGCGCCTTACGGCGAGCTTCTCACGGGTGTCCACCCAGTAGACGTCCCCGCCGATGCCCGCGCCTCGCAACTCCCCGAGCCCCAAGGACTCCTGGGCGACCAGGTCACCACGAGCCGTCCAGGTACACAGATCGCCCTCCGCCCCTATCGTCCGCAGCTGCCCGCTCCCCGGATCCCAGCCGAACGCGAGAACTTCCCCCGCGTGCCCGAGTCCGAGGCTGTCGACCACCGGGTCGTGTCCGATCCCCCACAGCGTCAGCGCGACCTTCTCGGTCGCCCTGAACTCCCGTGCCGCCGCGGCCACCAGCCCCAGCGCCAACCGGCGCTCCCCGCGCAGCGCGTAGGCCTGCTGTGCCCGTTCCGCGAGGTCGTCGGCGCGCTCCCCTGCGGCCGTCTCCGCCCTGGCCCGGGAGGCGGCGACCAGCTCGGCGAGGGCCGGGGAGGTGCCGTGCACAGCGACCAGCTCCCGTGCCTGCGCGAGCCGCTGCCCGTGCAGCAGGTCATCCGCGGACCGGTCGTTCGCCAGCCAGGCCGCTGCCCGGCGTTCGAGGTCCGTGAGGCGGCGCAGTACGTCCCGGTGACGTTCCGTCAGCTCCCGTAGCCGGGGCCAGTGCCGCAGCAGCGCCTCGTGGACCAGGTCACAGGCCTCGCCCTCGTCGACGTCCGTCACCAGACGGGCCTGGCGCAGGTCCTCGACGACCGCCAGTCCGGCCGCGTCCAGGGACGCTCTGCGCACGGACTGCCGGGAGAAGCCCCGTTCGTCCCAGGCGACGAACCTCAGCAGCACCGCCTCCACCCGCTGTTCGGGATGCTCGGCGACGAGCCGCGCGTAGGTGCCCTCCGCGTACCGGGCGATGGCCTGGGACAGCGGGCCGGTCCGCGCCAGCAGGTCCGGCCCGATGACGTGGTCCGGGCCCGCCGCCTCGTACAGATCGCGCAGGACCTGGCCGAGCAGGGGCAGGGCGTCGCCCTCGGTGGCCTCGACCACCAGGTCGTCCACCACCTCCTCGGCGATGTCCGCGCCCGCGGCCCGCGCCGGGCCCGCGATGACCGCCCGGGTCTGCCGCGAGGTGAGCGTGCCGAGCGGGAAGCGGGTGCGCAGGAGGTCGTCGTACGGCCGCAGTTCGGGGTCGTGCAGGAAGCCGGACGGCAGCGTGAGGACCAGGTGGAGCTGCGGGTGGGAGCGTACGGCGGTCCGTAACGCCCGCAGGAACAGCTCGCGTTCCGTGGGCGAGGTCATCCGGACGACGTCCTCGAACTGGTCGATCGCGAGGACGATCCGCGCCCGGTGTCCCTGGGCGGCCGCTCCCAGCGCGGCCGAAAAGACCGTCAGTTCGCTTCCGGTCAAAGCTTCTCGGCGCAACTCGCGGGCGAGGCGTACGGCCGTGTCGCCCTGCCGTTCGGCGGAGCGCGGGGTCAGGGCCTGCGCCAGGGCGAGGAAGGGGCTGGAGCCGGGTCTGAGCGGGCCGAGGACCGCCCAGCGGCGGCGCCTGAGGTCCGGCAGGAGTCCCGCCGCCACGAACGAGGACTTTCCGCAGCCGGACGGGCCGACCACGGTGAGCACGCGCTGCGCGGGCGAGCGGGCGGCGGTCAGGGCGCGCACCGCGTCCCGGGTCTCGTCCTCACGGCCGAAGAAGACGTCCGCGCGGTCCTCGGCGAAGGCCTCCAGACCGGGATACGGGCTGTCGTCCCGCGTCCAGGGCACCCGGCGCCGCTCCCGCCACCGCTGCCCGAGTTCCCGGGCGACCACGGCGGCGACGCCGGCCGGAAGCCACACGGCGGCGTAGCGGTTCACGGCGCGCAGCGGCGCCCACCAGCCGTCCGGGTCCGCGGTGAGGAGGTTGGTGCCGACGCCGAAGACCAGTCCTAAAAGCAGCGACGTGAGGTCGAGGCTCGTCCTCCGGGTTACCTTCACCGGGCGGCGGCCGCCGGCCGGGCCGGTATCACTCGGCGGCCCTGTCCGAGTGGCCCAGCGGCTTTCCCGGGGCCACCCGGTCGCGGACGAGGCGCTTGACCGCCGTCGGCTCCGGGAAGCCCTGTTCGCGGCGGTCCCAGACGACCTCGTCGTTCACGCGGACGACGAAGACACCGCCGGTGCCGGGCTTGAGCGACAGCTCGGTCAGCTCGGTCTCGAAGGTGGTGAGCAGCTCCTGTGCCAGCCAGGCCGCGCGGGGCAGCCAGCGGCACTGGGTGCAGTACTCGATCTGGACGCGGTGGGTCATCCGAGGTGCACCGACCAATCCTGTTCCGCCGCCGGCTTGCCGTGCAGGTCGGGGACCCGCTTGAGCCAGGCCGGGCGGCCCTGCTGGGTCTTCGCCGCGCGGGCGGCCTCCTCGGCCGCGAGTTCCGCGCGGCTCGGGAAGTCGGTGGGCAGCCACTCCTGGGACAGCCGTACGCGCGTGAGGAGGTAGTCGACATAGGCGGCGCGTACGTCGTCGGGCGTGGCGAAACCGGCGTCCTCGGCCAGCCAGGGGTCCGGCACCTCGGCGACGACGGCCCGCAGCAGTTCCTCGGTCACGCGGGGGGCCAGTTCGGCGTCGGCGGCCCGGACGTCGGGGGCGTAGTGGCCGAGGGCGTGGTGGCGGAAGTCGTACTTCTTGCCCGGGGTCGTGGTGTCCCAGCGGTGGTGGAAGACGAGGGCGGCGCCGTGATCGATGAGCCACAGGCGCGGGGGCACGGTGCCGAGCGTCGGCCAGACCATCAGGTTGGAGCTGTGGACCGTGCGGTCCACGTTGACGGTGAGGGCGTCGAGCCAGACGATCCGGCCCGCCTCCAGGGGGTCCACGGGGAAGACCTTCGCGATCTCGGGCGTGAAGTCCTTCGCACCCGGCAGATAGTCCATCCCGAGGTTGACGCCCGCGCTGGCCCCGTGCAGGTCGCGCACCTCCTGGTGCGGCTCGTCGTCGGCGATGGCCGGGTCGAAGTGGACCAGGACCAGTTCGGGGAAGCGCAGGCCGAGCGCGCGGGCGAGTTCGCCGACGATCACCTCGGCGACCAGTGCCTTGTGGCCCTGTGCCGAGCCGGTGAACTTCACGACGTACGTGCCGAGGTCGTCGGCCTCGACGACTCCGGGCACGGAGCCGCCGGACCTGAGCGGGGTCACGTATCGAACAGCAGTCACGTCGCGCAGCACACCGGCCAGCGTAAGCGCTCCGCGTGGGGTGCCGCGATGGGCCGTCGGTCGGCCGATGCGCCGTTGTGGCTGGTCGCGCCCGCCACGGAGTCGCATGTCGAGCACAGCCCCGCGCCCCTCACGGGGCGCTGCGGCGCACCGGCCGGAGTGAGCCGGGGCGGGATCCGGCCGTCGGTGCGGATTCCGGAGGCCGGGTGATCGCCGGGCTGGCAGCATGGTCTCGCGCGGCGTACCGGACCGGCGCCGGGGGACGACGAGGAGACTCGCAATGCGTGGTGGCAGGGTCGCGGTCGTGGGCGGCAGCATCGCGGGATGCGCGGCGGCGCTCGCGCTGGGGCGGGGCGGGGCCGAGGGGATCACGGTGTACGAGCGTGCGGCGGGCCGCCTGGCCGACCGCGGAGTCGGGCTCGCCGTACACAACGCCCGCTACGCGGAACTGGAGGCGGCGGGCCATCTCGACGCCTCGATGCCGTGGGTCCGGCTCGTGCGCCGCCGCTGGTACGTCCGGGACGACACGGCGGCGAACGGCCCGCTGGGCCGCGAGATCGCCGTGATGCCCTTCCCGTTCCGCACCTACAACTGGGGCCCGCTCTGGCACGCACTGCGTCGCCGGGTGCCCGAGGCGGCGGACTTCCGGCCCGGCTCGGCGGTCGAGGCGGTCGAGGTGACACCGGACGGCGCCGAGGTGCACGCCGGCGGGCGCACCGAGCGGTACGACGTGGTGATCGGCGCGGACGGCTACCGCTCGGCGGTGCGTACGGCCGTGTGCGCCGATGTCCGCCCCGAGTACGCCGGATACCTGGCCTGGCGCGGCGCCTACCCATCGGCCCGGCTGCGCGACCCCGAGCTGTGGGCCGAGGACGAGTGCGGCTACGTCGTCTTCGAGGGCGGCCATCTCATCGTGTACCGGATCCCGGACGGGACCGACGGCGGCCACCGGGTCAACTGGGTCCTGTACACGGCCCCGCCGCCGGGCCTCGACCAGGGCCTCCAGACCCCCACGAGCCTGCCTCCGGGCACCGCGGGCGACGGACTGCGCACCCATCTGGCGTACGTCGCCGCCGAGTTGCTGCCTCCTTACTGGGGCGACCTGGTACGGGCGACGACCCACGACGAGCTGTTCCTCCAGCCCATGTACGACTTCACGGCGCCCCGTTACGCGGTGGGCCGCGCGCTGCTCATGGGCGACGCGGCCGCTGTCGCGCGCCCGCACACCGGCGCGGGTGCCGTCAAGGCGCTCCAGGACGCCACGGTCCTGGAGTCGGCCCTGACGTCGACGGCCACCTGGTCCGACGCCCTGGCCGCCTACGACGCCGCACGCGCGCCCGCCGGCCGGGTCATGGTCGACCTGGGGCGACGGCTCGGCCGGGCCCTGGTCCAGGAGACCCCGGACTGGCGGACGCTCGACCGGACGGGACTGGAGACCTGGTGGAAGCAGGCGGACGGGACCGGGGCGTTCGGCGGGCGGGAGCTGACGGACTAACCCCTTTCGGCCAGCGGGTTCGGCAGCGGCAGATAGCGGGCGTCCGCGCCGTCCGCGTGTGTCCAGCGCAGCAGCAGGTTGGTCTTGCCGGGCAGGGTCGGTGCGGTGAGCAGGGCGGGGATCTCGGGCAGGTCGTGGCGGGCGAGTTCGCGGCGGGCGGCGGGCCACGGGTCGAGGCCGGGGTGGTGTTCGGCGAGGGCGGCGGCGATCTCGCTGAGATGGTTGACGACCAGGCAGTAGACGAGTCGCTCCCAGCCGGCGGTCCGGGGGACGTCCGGCAGCACCTTGGCGCCCTCGGCGTCCCGGAACAGTACCTGCACGGGCGTGCCGGCCGCGTCCACGGCGACCAGGGTGTTCTGCAGATGCGCCTCGAGGACGACCCCGTGGGCGTCGAACGCCGTGAGGGCGGGCGGGATCACCTGCCGCAGGTACGCCTCCCACCAGGCGTCCGGATCGGCCGTGGCGGCCAGTGGGCTGCCCTCGAAGCCCTCCGCGAGCCCGGCCGCGAGCAGCGGGGTGGCATCCGGCAGGAGGTGGCCGCGCAGCCCGTCCCGCACGAGCACGGCCAGCTCCTCGAAGGCGAAGGCGGCGGTGCGGTAGCCGCGGTCGCTCAGCCAGGCCGCGGGCGGGCCCATGGCGGCGAAGGCGGCGCCGGCGGCCGTGTCGGTGCGGTGCAGTTTCAGGAGGTCGTGGCGCCACAGCCGGCGGATGTCGTTGGTGATGCGCACGTCGAGGCTGAACTTCAGGAACAGGTCGCGCCGGGGCTCGTACACCGTGCGGATGGCCGCCGTCGGCCAGGCGTCGAAGGCGGTGGTGCCGAGCCGGACCAGGCGGCCGTCGGCGAAGGCCGGGGCGAGGTCGCGGGCGACGAGGTCGAGCTGCCAGGGGTGGGCGGGCAGCAGCCGGTAGCCGGGCGGGGCCGTGCCGAGGGCGTCCAGGGCGCTGGTGTCGCCCTCCTCGGCCACCTGGTCCTCGCGGACGCCGAGCAGCACCAGCGGGAAGTGCGCGTGCGCCTCGGGGGCGTACGGCAGCCAGGACGCGACCGGGCCGCCGCCGCGGGCCTTGGGAGCCGGGTGGTAGGGGTGGCCGGTGATCAGGGACTGCTCGGAGCGCAGGTACGGGTCCTCGGGCGCCGTGGCCCGGGTACGGGCGGTGAGCAGGGCGGCGATCGCGTCCCGGCTGTCGATCATCTCGGCGGGCAGGTCGCCGTTGGACAGCCCGGTGTGCCGGCGCAGCTCCTCGGCGACCAGTTTGACCAGCTCGGAGTGGCCGAGGCGGTGCCAGTCCCCGGCAGCGTGCACCTCGGGGTCGGCGGGCCGCCGCCCCGGCTTTACGCGCAGCAGGCGGCCGGTGCCGGGCAGCCGGAAGACCGGCCGTGGCCCTGGGGACTGATGCGGCTCGGCGACCTCGCGCAGCAGGCAGTTGAGCAGGGGTGCGGCCGCGTACGCGTCGGCACGCTGTCCGACGGTGTCGGCGGGAGGCTTGAGGTCCACGCGATCCATTCGTTCTTCGTCCTGGGCCCGAGCAACAAGTATGAATGCCGTCCCTGACAATCGTGCCCCGAGCTGCCCGCATCCGAGGAGCCCCCGTGTACCACTCCCCCACCGCAGAGGCCGAGATCGCCGAGGAGCTGGCCGCCGTCCGGCCCGGCCTGCTGCCCCGGTACACGGCCGAGCTGCCGGGTGCCCGCGCGGCGGTGCTGACCCGGCTGTGGCGGGGGCTCGCCCATGAGCCCCTGCCGTGGGTCACCGGCCGGCTCCGGGGGGCGCACAGCCTGGCCCTGCGGCTGGCCGACGGCCGCACCCTGCACGGCCCGCACGCGGACCCGTACGCGACCGGCGGGTACGTCACCGCCGTCCGCCTGGACCGGGAGCGCTACGACGATCCGGCACGCCTGATGAGCGACCTCGCGGTGCCGCACGCGGCGGGTCTGGCGATTGAACTCGGGCACAGTGTGGCCTCGTTGGCGCTGTCCCGGGCCGGCGCGGATCATCCGAAGGAGTGGCCCGAGCGGGAGTGGGAGTGGGAGCAGCGGGTGGTGGACGGCCATCCGTTCCACCCCAACTGCCGGTCCCGGCCGGGTTTCTCGGTGGCGGACCAGCTGGCGTACGGCCCGGAGCACCGGCCGGTGGTCGGTCTCGGCACGGTCGCCGTACCGGCCGCCGAGTGCCTGGTGTCCGGGGACTGGCCGGAGGAACTGCGGGACAGCGAGCGCCTGTTGCTGCCGGTGCACCCCTGGCAGGCGGCCCATGTGCTCAAGCGGCCGTACGACCCCTGGCGCCCCGCGCACCCGCTGATGGCCCTGCGCACCCTCGCCCTGCCCGACGGGCCGCATGTGAAGACCGCGCTGAGCGCCCGGCTGACCTCCTCGGTGCGGGACATCTCCGCGTACTCCGTCGGGGCGGCCGCGACCCTGTCGGCCTTCGCCACGGAGCTGGCAGCGCGCACGGACGGGCTGCTGCACATGACCCGCACCCTGGGCGCGGCGGCGCACTCCCCCGATCTGGCCGCGGTGCTGCGGGAGTCGCCCGAGGCGTACGCGGGCCCGGGCGAGCGGGTGCTGCCGGTGGCGGCGCTGGCCACCACCGACCTGCCGGACTCCCCGGCCTGGCTGGCCGAGTTCGCCCGCCTCGCCCTCACGGTCGGTCTGCGCCTGCTGGACCTCGGGGTGGCCCTGGAGGCCCACGGCCAGAACCTCCTGGTGGTCCTCTCGGCGGACAACTCCCCGCTCCGCCTGGTCTACCGCGACCTCGCCGACATCCGCATCAGCCCGGCCCGGCTGTCCGGTCACGGCATCACCCCGCCGGCCCTGACCGGCCGGCTGATCACGGACGACGTGCCGACCCTGCGCCGCAAGCTGTTCGGCTCCCTGGTGGCGGGCGCACTCGCCGGCACGGCGGGCTCGGGGCCCGCCCTGGGCGCGGCCCTGAGGGCCGCACTGCCGGACCTGCCCCGCACCCCCGACCTGACGGCCCTGTGCGAAGGCCCGCTGCCCACCAAGGCGTTGACGCTGATGCGGCTGTCCCCGGACACCCCCGGCGACCAGTGGGCCCTGCTGCCGAACCCGCTCGTTTTGGAGCCCGGCGCCTGAGATCAATAAGATCCGCCGATGATCAGAAGACAACGGCTGGCGGCGGGCGTCTGCGCTCTGCTCGCCGCCCTGACGGCCGGGCTCGCCGTCCCGTCCACGGCTGTGGCCGACGAGACGGAGCAGCCCGCTCCGAAGGTCGAACTCGTGCTGGACGTCAGCGGTTCCATGCGGGCGCGGGACATAGACGGCGGCTCCCGGATGGCCGCCGCGAAGCAGGCGTTCAACGAGGTGCTCGACGCGACCCCGGAGGAGGTCCAGCTCGGCATCCGCACCCTGGGCGCCAACTACCGCGGCAACGACCGCATAACGGGCTGCAAGGACACCGCTCAGCTCTACCCGGTCGGCCCACTGAACCGGACCGAGGCGAAGACCGCGGTGGCCACCCTGGCGCCGACCGGCTGGACGCCGATCGGCCCCGCGCTGCAGAAGGCGGCCGCCGACCTCGACGGCGGTGACGGCACCCGCCGTATCGTCCTGATCAGCGACGGCGAGGACACCTGCCAGCCGCTCGACCCGTGCGAGGTGGCCCGCGAGATCGCCGCCAAGGGCATCGGGCTGACCATCGACACCCTCGGCCTGGTGCCGGACGCCAAGACCCGCGACCAGCTCAGCTGCATCGCGGACGCGACGGGCGGCACCTACACCGACGTACGGCACAAGGAAGAACTCAGCGACCGGGTCGGGGAGTTGGTCGACCGGGCCGCCGATCCGGTGGTGACGCCGGTGGCCACCGAGGGCGCGGCCGAGTGCGCGAAGGCGCCGTCGCTCAAGTCCGGGCTCTACACGGATCGTGAGGAGTTCGGCCGGCAGCGCTGGTACAAGGTGGACGTCGACCCCGGCCAGGAGCTGCGCGCCTCGGTGAGCGTGGCGGACGACCGGGCGGTGAACCCGGACTACGGCGTGCTGCTGCGTGCGGTCACCGTGCACGGCCGCGAGATCGTGCGCGGTGAGGCCGCGGGCACCGGCCGGACGGACGTGATCTCGACCGGTCTGCGCTACCCGAAGCCGGAGAGCGACGACGACACCGCCACCGCCGAGACCGTGTGTCTCCAGGTCACCAACTCCTTCTCGGCCGCCGCGGGGGTCAAGACGTCCCCGGGTCTGCCGCTGGAGCTGACCGTGGACGTCGTGGACGGTCCGAGCAAGGCGGGCGACGTGGCCTCCTTCGGCCTCGGGCGCGGCTGGTGGCTGCTGGGTGCGCTGGTGCTGGCCGGCTTCCTGGCCGGTCTGCTGTGGGGCTGGCTGTCGCGCTGGCGGGTCGCGGTCTGGAGGACGAACTGATGCGTATCACGCGAGTACTGAGCACCGCGCTGCTGGCGCTCGGGCTGGCCGCGGGACCCGCGGCCGCCGACTCCTCCCCGTCGCCGAGCGCCACGGACGACGGCAAGGCGCCCACCCGGGCCGGCACGTCCTTCCGTACGGCGACCGAGATCGAGCAGGGGCAGCAGGCCACCGCGTCCGGTTCCACCGGCGACTACCTGTACTGGTCGTTCCCCGCTGACGCCGGGCAGCGCCCGACGGTCAAGGCGACCGTGAAGCTGCCCGCCACGCACGGGACGCAGAACTGGCAGATCGACGTGTACGACGGTCTGCGGCGCCGCCAGTCCTGCCAGTACGGCGCGGCGACCCGCACCGCCGCCGAGGGGGCGTCCTCGGTCGAGCTGGCCTGTGTGCTGCGCACGGTGCGCGCCTGGTCGGAGCCGTGGGCCAACGACCCGCTGCCGGGCACGTACTACGTCCGCCTGACCGTGGTGGACCTGGGCGCCTCCGACCTGGGCCAGCCGGTGAGCGCCGAGGTGCGGGTCGACTCCAAGGACATCGGCGGCGCGGCGGCCGTGGACGGCTCGCTGGCCGAGCCGCTCGTGCCGGGCGTGGCCGTCAAGTCCCAGGCGAAGGAGGACGATGCGAAGACGGCGGTGCTGTCGAGCCTCGAACCCGACGACGGCTGGTCCTCCGGCTGGTGGTCCGACCGGTGGGTGTGGACCGCTATCGGGGGCATGCTCGCCGCTCTCGCGGGGATCGGCGGGTATGCGCTGACACGGGGCTCGGGGCGGCCGTCCCGGGTACCGTCGAACGTCTGAGCCCGCTGTGGCCGAAGGCCCGCCCGCCGGCGGGCCTTCCGCTTTCCCACCGGACCGCCCGACTCGGTCGGCTGAAGAGTCGTGGTCCGGGGCGGCGGCACGGCGCACGCGCGTCGGCCGCCCGGCCCGCCGTCGCGCGGCGCCTGGCCGGAGCGCTGCGGGCTGCCGGCCCCGGCCCCGGCCCCGCCGCCCCGTGCGCTCGGCCCGGCCCGGGATCCCCGTTTCACGCCTCCCGCAGCGCCTTGGCGACCGTGCCCTCGCCGGTCACCGTGACCCGCCCGGCCCGGACGGCGTCCGTGAGGGTCATCTCTCCGCGGGCCACGGCCTCGCACGTCCCCGCGTCCATCGCCAACTGCGCGTCCGCCTCACCGGGCGCGGGCCCGTCGCCGTACACCGGCCCCTCCTCGGCCCCGGCGTACAGGTGGAACTCCCCTTCCTCCAGCCGCACTTCGACGATTCCCTCCCCCTGCAACGCGCGCAGCAAGGGCAGCGCGAACCAGTGTGCGCGCACCGCGTCGGTCGGCCGCCGCTCGCCCAGCTCGCCCTCGCCCCACGTGCCCAGCGCCTGCAGCACGGGCAGCAACTCGCGCCCTCGCCCGGTGAGTTCGTACACGTAGGCCGCACCGGGCGGCGGCAGCCGCCGCCGGCTGGTCAGCCCGTCCCGTTCCATGTCCTTCAGCCGTGAGGCAAGTACGTCCGTGCTCACGCCGGGCAGGTCCGCGTGCAGGTCCGTGTAGCGGCGGGGGCCGGCCAGCAGTTCGCGGACGATCAGCAGGGTCCAGCGGTCGCCGACGAGGTCGAGCGCGCGGGCTGCGGAGCAGTACTGGTCGTAGCTTCGGCGAGGTGACATGACCCGCAGTCTAGACATGTCGTTGGACTTTCCAAGCTCCTACTTGGTAAAACCAAGCAACACGAGTTCCCCGGAGGGACGCATGGAGTTCCGGCAGTCGAACAAGCTCAGCGAGGTCTGTTACGAGATCCGCGGCCCGGTGATCGAGCACGCCAACGCACTGGAGGAGGCGGGCCACAGCGTGCTGCGCCTGAACACCGGCAACCCCGCGCTGTTCGGCTTCGAGGCGCCGGAGGAGATCCTCCAGGACATGATCCGGATGCTGCCGCAGGCGCACGGCTACACCGACTCGCGCGGCATCCTCTCCGCCCGCCGCGCGGTCGCCCAGCGCTACCAGAACCTGGGCCTGGAGGTCGGCGTCGACGACGTGTTCCTCGGCAACGGCGTCTCGGAGCTGGTGTCCATGGCCGTACAGGCCCTGGTCGAGGACGGCGACGAGATCCTCATCCCCGCGCCGGACTTCCCCCTCTGGACGGCGGTGACGACCCTGGCCGGCGGCAAGGCCGTCCACTACCTGTGCGACGAACAGGCCGACTGGAACCCGGACCTGGCCGACATGGCGTCGAAGATCACCGACCGCACCAAGGCCGTGGTCATCATCAATCCGAACAACCCGACCGGCGCGGTGTATCCGAAGGAGGTCGTGGAGGGCATCCTCGACCTGGCCCGCCGGCACGGCCTGATGGTCTTCGCCGACGAGATCTACGACCAGATCCTCTACGACGACGCCGTCCACCACTCGGCCGCCGCCCTCGCCCCCGACCTGGTGGTCCTCACCTTCTGCGGCCTGTCGAAGACCTACCGGGTGGCGGGCTTCCGTTCCGGCTGGCTGGTGGTGACCGGCCCCAGGCAGCACGCGAAGAACTACCTGGAGGGCCTGACCATGCTGGCCTCCATGCGCCTGTGCGCCAACGCGCCCGCCCAGTACGCCATCCAGGCCGCGCTCGGCGGCCGCCAGTCCATCGGCGAACTCGCCGCTCCGGGCGGCCGGTTGTACGAGCAGCGCACCGTGGCCTGGGAGAAGCTCAACGAGATCCCGGGCGTGTCCTGCGTGAAGCCCAAGGGCGCGCTGTACGCCTTCCCGCGCCTGGACCCGAAGGTCCACAAGATCCACGACGACGAGAAGTTCGTACTGGACCTGCTGCTGCGGGAGAAGATCCAGGTCGTCCAGGGCACGGGCTTCAACTGGCCGAAGCCCGATCACTTCCGCATCCTGACCCTCCCCCACGCGGACGACCTGGAGGCGGCGATCGGACGGATCGGACGGTTCCTGAGCGGCTACCGACAGTGACGATGCGTGATCCCGTGCCGGGCGCACACTGGAAACAGAAGGTACGGGCCAGCATCCGACCCCGGAGGTGAGCCATGAGCACGCTGGAAGAACACGTCGACGTCGGGGTGACCATCGACAGGGCCTGGGACAGCCTCCACCGGGTGGAGGACTACTCACGCTTCGTGGCCGGCGTGCGCAACGCCCGCACGGAGGAGGGAGGCCGTACGCATCTGAACGTCGAAGCGAGCGGCGGGACCCGGGAGCTGGACGCCCAGGTCTCGGACCGTACGGGGGAACGCGTGATGGAGTGGCGCACCACGGGCGCCCCGGAGCTGAGAGGTTCCTTCTCCCTGCAGCCGATCGACCAGGGCCACACCCGGGTCCAGGCACGGCTGGAGTACGACCCCGACACCGTCCGGGAGACATTCGGCGGGCCGAAGGGATTCGCTCAGGCGACCGCGATCGAACGGCTCGTCCGCAGTGATCTGGAGCAGTTCAAGGAGTACGCGGAACAGGGACGGTGAGGCGGAGGAAAGCCGGGCCACTGCCCCCTGTCGGTGAACGCCGTATGTGATCACCGACAGGGGGCTTTCGTACGCCCCGCGGGCGGCTGCCTGTGTCACGCACGCCGTCGAACAGGCGTATGCGAAGATCGCCTGGGTCCCGTCGTCATCCTGCGGCGGGCACGACCAGGGGGATCCACCGGAGTTCGTGGCGAAGTCGCCCGTGTGCGCGCCTGACCAGCGTCGCACCGGCGGCCGCTCGTCCTCCTGGTCCGGCTTTCGTGACACCGGGGGGAACGTACTTGTTGTCGTACCGAAGGGGCCGGACGGTCGTCACCGTCCTGTCCGCGGTGATACTCGGGCTCCTGGCTCCGGCCGCACGGGCCGCATCGCCTTCGCCTTCGCCGTCTCCGACCCCGCCCGTGACGGCGGACGCGGGGCGGGAGGCGCAGGAAGCCGCCCGGTTCTGGACCGCGCGGCGCATGGCGGACGCCCGGCCGCTGGACGGGTTCCGCTCGGCGCCGTCCGCGTCCGGGAAGCCGGGTGCTGCGGCGGCAGCCCCGCCCAAGGGGACTCCGTACGGCGGGACCCGGCTCGTGGGAACGTTCTTCGGCTCCAGCGGGCCGAGCGGCACCGCCTGGCACTGCACCGGCAGCGTGATCGCCACCGCCTCGAAGAACATCGTGCTCACCGCGGCCCACTGCGGGCTGAGCATGAAGAACGACTACATCTTCGTCCCGAAGTTCGTGAAGGGAGCGGGCCCCGACCGGCAGCCGTACGGCATCTTCCACATCCAGCACATCTTCCTCGACCCGCGCTACGTCCCCGACAACGGCTCGACGACCACCCGGAAGCCCTGGTCCGACCTGGACACCGCGTTCGCCCGGGTCTCGGCCAACCAGCAGGGCAAGCAGCTCCAGGACGCCGTGGGAGGCGGGCTGACCTTCACCAAGCCGTCCGGCTACACGCACCGGAACGTCACGGTGGTCGGGTACCCGTCGCACGCGCACAACGGCGCCGGACGCGCCCTCAAGTGCACCGTGCCGACGAAGCAACTCCCCGGGTACCGGCAGATGTCCATGACCTGCGGCGGCTACTACGGCGGTGTGTCCGGCAGCCCCTGGATCACCGACTACAAGGACGGCGCCACCACCGGTCACGTCATCGGCAACCTCGGTGGCTACAACGGCGGCGGCAACGACGCGAACGTCGACTACATCAGCTACGCCCCGGCGTTCGGCACCGACGCCGCCAACCTCCTCGCCTACGCCGTCGCGGGGCAGGATCCGCCGTCCGACCTGCCCCCGTACAAGGGGATCGAGGCCAAGCTCCCGGGCGGAGCGGGGCGGTGGCAGCACGCCAGGCTGACCGCCTCCGGTGACTACACGGGCGATCACCGCAGTGACCTGGTCGTGGTCTGGTCCGACGGCGAGACCACGCTGTACCCCGGTGACGGCAAGGGCGGATTCCTGCCGCGGAAGCGGCTCCAGCGGGCCAACTCCACCTGGACGCACGCCCGGACCATCACCGGCGGGGACTTCGCCGGCGGCGATCTGTCCGACCTGCTGGTGCGCTGGTCCGACGGAGAGGTCACCCTCTACCCGGACGTCAGCGCGGCGGGCCTGGGCCAGGAGGTCCGGATGGCGAAGCCCGGCTCGGTCTGGAAGAACGCCGTGCAGATCTCGGCCGGGCAGTTCCACGGCGGCACGAACGCCACCGACCTGCTGGTGCGCTGGTCCGACGGCGAACTGACCCTCTACACCTCGGTCGGCGCCGGCACCTTCGGCACCGAGAAGCGCCTGCTGGCACCGAACGGCGCCTGGAAGAACACCACTCTGCTCACCAGCGGGAACTTCAGCGGCAAGGCCACCTGGGACGTCCTCGTACGCTGGGCGGACGGCGAACTCGACGCCTATCCGGGCACCTCGGCCGCGGGACTGGGCACCAAGTCGCGGCTGCGCGGCCCGAACGCCCTGTGGAAGCACGACCTGGTCATGACGGCGGGCGACTACACCCCCAACCGCACCCGGGACGACCTCATCGTCCGCTGGTCCGACGGCGAGACGACGCTGTACGCCGACACCGGCGCGAAGGCACTCGGCGCGGAGAACACGCTGGTCTATCCCGGCACTTGACCACTCACCCACGCACAGGTTCAGGGGGAACGATGCGAACGACGACTCGTCTGAGTGGCGGCCTGGCCGTCCTCATGACCATCCTCATGGCCGGACTGGCCCTGACGGCCTGCGGTACCACCTCCGAAGCGGACGACACGCCACTGGGCAACTGCCGGACCGGATCCCTGAAGTGGACGCTGGTCCTGCTCGGCAAGGAGAAGGGCGGCAGCCGGGCCGACGCACGGCTGACCGCCGTCAACAAGAGCCCGGACAGCTGTGTGTTCGACGGCTACCCGGGCATCGAGATCCACAACGGGAAGGCGGACAGCATCGACGGCGCCGGACCGGGGCACCCCGCCTCGTTCCCCCTCTCCGCGAAGGCGACGGTCACCGTCGACCTGCATTACACGCCCTACGGCACGAAGGGTGCCGACGACTGGTGCGTGCGGCAGAGCGAGGCGGTGGTCTGGGCCCCGCACGACTCCGACCGCACCGTCGTCCCGGTCCTGGACCGGCACCGGAGGACCGCCGTGATCGACGCCTGCGGCGAAACCCTGTCCATGGCGCCACCGCACCGCACGCCGGCCGGGAACTGAGCGCTGCGGCCCGTCTGGCCCAGTCCGCCCTGCGGGGCGCCGCGACCGTGTGACACGGTGCTGGGAAGCGAGCGGGAAGGGCGCTGACGTGGGTGACCTCTTTCTCGTCCGGCACGGTGAGACCGAGTGGTCGCGGTCCGGACGGCACACCGGCTGGACCGACGTACCGCTCACCGAGCACGGCCGGGAGGAGGCGCGCGGGCTGGTGCCGCTGATCCGCTCGCACCGCGTCGGCGCCGCCTTCGTCAGCCCCCTGCAGCGGGCCCGGGAGACCGCCGAACTGATCGGGATCCACGACGCCCGGGTCGACGCCGACCTGCGCGAATGGGACTACGGCGGGTACGAGGGCATCACCACCGTGGAGATCCAGCGCACCCGGCCCGACTGGTTCCTGTTCACGGACGGGGTCGCGCCGGGCCCGCCCGAGCACCCCGGGGAGAGTCCGGAGCAGGTCGGGGAGCGCGCCGACCGGATGCTGGGCAAGGTGGACGCCGCGCTCGCCAACACCGAGGGGGTCGTCGTCCTGGTCGCCCACGGCCACTTCCTCCGCGTCCTCACCGCCCGCCGCCTCGGCCTGCGCCCCCAACACGGCGCCCTCTTCCAACTGGCGACAGGCACCCTGTCCCGCCTCGGCACGGAGCACGGTCGCCCGGTGGTGGCGGGCTGGAACGTCCGCCCACCCACCTGACCGCCCCGACGGGCATCTGCGGTGCCGCGCGCCCTGGCCGCGGGCAGTCGCGCGTCTGCCGCGCTGGCCGCCCTAGCTGCGGGGAGTCGGGCGCCTGCCGTGCCGGCCGTCCTAGCCGCAGGCAGTCGGACGCCCGCCTGCCAGCCGCCCCAGGCGCGGGCAGTCGCGCGCCTGCCGCGCCGACCGCCCAAGCCGCAGGCCGTCGGACGCCCGCCGCGCCGACCGCCCAAGCCGCAGGCCATCGGACGCCCGCCGCGCCGACCGCCCAAGCCGCAGGCCATCGGACGCCCGCCGTGCCAGCCGCCCCAGCCGCCCCAGCCGCAGGCAATCGAGTCCTGCCGTGCCGACCGCCCCAGGCGCGGGCAATCGAGCGCCTGCCACCCCGGCCGCCCCAGCCGCAGGCAGCGGGCGTCTGCTGTGCCGACCGCCCCAGCTGCGGGCAGTCGTGCCGCTGGGGCGGCACGGGTGGGCGCGGCGGCACCTCGTCAGCGCCGAGTCGCGCGGCCCACCCCCGCCCAGCTGCAACCCCCGAGGTTCTGGGCCGACCCCAGCCCGTCGCCGGTCCAGGGCGTGCCGCCCGGCGGTCGGCAAGACTCGGCAGCCCCGGCCCGTTGTCAGACCCCGGTCGTACGCTTCGAAGGGGCCGCTCACCTGGCGGATCCGAGGTGACGACACAGCGGAGGGAGCACGCCGTGAGCCGAGCGCCGAGCGCCGCGCAGCGGCGGGTGATCGAGGGCGCCGACGAGGTCACCGGGCGGCTGCGCGGGACGGAGGCACAGTTGGCCGCGCTGGTGAAGCGGGGGCTCGCCTTCCGGCACCCGCGCCCGCCGCACGATCACTTCCTGACCCCGGCAGGGCATCGCATACGGGAGGCGGAGTCGGTGCCCGAGGCCCCGGAAGAGCCGGCGCCGTCCGCCGGTGTGTTCGCGGCGCGCGTCGGCGGCGAGGAGGAGGCGCCCGCGTCGGAGGCGGCCCGGCTGCGGGAGGTGCACAGCGCCTGGCAGGGGCTGCTGGAGCTGCGCCGGATGACCAACCCGGGCGGTGCGACCGACCGCCCCTGCGGCTGGGAGCGGACGCATCTGGTGCGGGCCGCAGCGCTCACCCTGGAGGCGGCAGGGCATCGGCCGTCGGGCCCGGACGGCGAGGGCTACCGGGTGCGCGCGACCCCGCAGCCGGAGGCGGTAGCCGTGTACGCGCCGGACGAGGAGAGGCTGCGGGCGTGTGCGGCCACGCTGGAGCGGGCGGGCTGGCAGACCGGCGAGTACACCGAGCCGCGCACGCGGGTCCGCTATCTGCTGGCCTCTCCACGCCGGGTGTGAGCGGCGTGCCAGGATCGGTTGACCGAAGATCCGAACGCGAGAAGGGCAAGCAGTGGCCGAACCGTTTTCCGTCCGTGTGACCGTCCGCGGCTACGAGACCGACGTGCAGGGGCACCTCAACCAGGCGGTGTACATCAACTACGCGGAGCACGCCCGCTGGTCGCTGCTCCAGGCCGCCGGCATCAGCCAGGCAGGCCTCGTCGGCCGGGGCGTCGGCCCGGTGGCGCTGGAGACGACGATCCGCTACAAACGCGAGCTGCTGGCCGGTGACGAGGTCGACGTGACCTGCGCGTTCGAGTGGAGCGGCGGCAAGACCTTCCGGATCCGGCAGGAGATACGCAAGACCGACGGCACGGTGGCGGCCGAGATCACCGCGGTGGGCGGCCTGCTGAACCTGGAGGAGCGCAAGCTGATCGCCGACCCCGACGCGGTGTTCAAGGAACTGTCCGCGGACCTCAGCCTCTTCGGCCTCTAGCCGTCCGAGCCGCCTACGCGTCGAGCAACTCGGGCTGGTGCTCGGCGTCGTAGGTCGCCCGTGCCTCGGCGATGTACACCCTGTTGTTCTCGGCCCAGTCGGTCAGCCGCTGCAGCGTCTGGTGCAACTCGAGGGCGACCGGGGTGAGTTCGTACTCCACCTTCGGCGGCACCGTCGCATGCACGGTACGCGTGACCAGGCCGTCGCGCTCCAGGTTGCGAAGGGTGAGCGTCAGCATGCGGCGGCTGATGCCCTCGATACCGCGCTCCAACTCCGTGAAACGGATGGGCCCCTGAGCGGCCGCGACAAGGATCTGCACACTCCACTTGCCGGCCACCCTGTCAAGAACTTCCCGGACGGGGCACGCCTGCGCGTTGACTGCCTGGACGGTAACACCGGTGTTCCTCTGGGACATCGGACTGCCTCCTTACGCCGACCTCCATGGTCACCCACGATGAACCCCGTTACAAGTCGTGCACCAAGGTGCGCATGAAGAACGGGGAGCCATGTCAACCGCGATCGACAACAGCCCGTCACCGGCGACGGTGGCACCGTCACGAACGTACTCCCGCTGGACGTCCCTCGCAGTTCTGTGCGCGGGCACCCTGATGACGATCCTGGACGGCAACATCGTCACCGTGGCGATGCCCGCCATCCAGAGCGACCTCGGTTTCAGCGGACCGGGGCTCGCCTGGGTCGTCAACGCGTATCTGATCGCCTTCGGCGGGCTGCTTCTGCTGGTGGGCCGAATGGGTGACCTGGTGGGCCGCAAGCGGATGTTCACCTCGGGGCTCGCCGTGTTCACCGCGGCCTCGGTGCTGTGCGGGACGGCGACCGGGCAGGGTGTGCTGATCGCGGCCCGGGCGCTGCAGGGTGTCGGCGGGGCGATGGCCTCGGCCGTGGTCCTCGGCATGCTGGTCGCTCTCTTCCCCGAGCCGCGGGAACAGGCCCGCGCCATCGCGGTGTTCAGCGCGGTCGGCGCGGCGGGCGGGGCGCTCGGCACCTTCCTCGGCGGCGCCCTGACCCAGGCCCTGAACTGGCACTGGATCTTCCTGATCAACCTGCCGATCGGCGCGGTCGCCTGGCTGGCGGCGGTGCGCGTCCTCGCGCCCGAGCGCGGTGGCGGACTCGGCAGGGGTGCCGACTACCCGGGAGCCGCGCTCGTCACGGGTGCGCTGATGCTCACGGTGTACGACATCGTCGGCGCAGGCAACCGCTCCCTGACCGCCACCCTCCTCATGGCGGCCCTGGCGCTCGCCCTGTTCACGGCGTTCACCGTGCGCCAGGCCCGGGCGACCCGCCCCCTCCTGCGCCTGCGCCTGTTCCGCTCCCGGCTGCTGACCGGCGCGAACGCGGTCCAGGTGCTGATGATCGGCACGATGTACGGCTTCCAGTTCATCGGCGCGCTGTATCTGCAACGTGTGCTCGGCTACGGCGAGTTGGCGACCGGGACCGCCTTCCTTCCGGCCCCGATCGCCATCGGTGTGCTGATGCTGGGTCTGTCGGCGCGGACCGTCGCCCGGTTCGGCGGCTACCGGGTGCTGCTCGCCGGCCTGGTGCTGATCGCCGCCGGGATGGCCCTGCTGAGCCGCGCCCCCGTCGACGGCTCGTACCCCGTCGACGTCCTGCCGCCGCTGCTGTTGCTGTCCGCCGGGTTCGCGGCGGCGATGCCCGCGCTGACCGGACTGGCGATGTCCGGGGCGCGGGAGGAGGACGCGGGGCTGGCGTCGGGACTGTTCAACACCACGCAGGTGGTGGGCGGTTCGCTGGGCCTGGCGGCCCTGACCACGCTGGCCGCGAGCCGCACCGACACCGTGCTCGGCCGGGGCGCGGACCTGATCCCGGCCACGGCGGAGGGCTACCGGCTGGCGTTCCGGGTCGCCACGGGGATCGCGGTGGCGGCTCTGGTACTGGCGGCGGCGGTGCTGCGGCCGGGCACCGACTCCCCTGTCACTCCCCGCTGAACGCCTCCCTGTGGTCCTGCGCCCACTCTCGGTACGTCCTGGCCGGCCTCCCCAGCATCTGGCGGACGTCCTCGGTGACGATCGCGTTGCCCCCACCGCGGACGAAGGCGGTGCCGGTCAGGACGCCGTCCGCCTGCGCCTCGTCGAAGCCCCAGGCGGTGAGCAGATGCTCGCGGGTCTCCTCCGGGGAGAGGTCCCGGGTGGCGACCGGGCGGCCGAGGACGGAGGCGAGCACCGTGGCCTGGCCGGGAACGCTGATGGCCTCCGGCCCGGTCAGCGTGTACGTCCGCCCCGCGTGCCCGCCGTCGACCAGCGCCCGCACCGCCGCCTCGGCCACGTCCCGCGGGTCGATCACACCCGACTCCCCGTCGCCGGTCATGTTCGGCACCGGTTCGCCCCGCCCGACCTCCCGCACCCAGCTGAGCGTGTTGGAGGCGAACGACGAGGGCCGCAGGACCGTCCACTCGGTCCCGCTCTCCCGCACCGCCCGCTCTCCCTCCACATGCCACACACCGGCCGGGCCGACCTCGGGATCGCCGGTCCCGATGGCGGAGAGCTTCACCAGCCTGCGCACCCCCGCGGCCCGCGCCGCCTCGACCAGCCCCAGGTCGTGCCCCTCCTCCGGGCCGGGGGGACGCAACAGGAACGCGGCCGTCACCCCCGCCATCGCGCCGGCCAGGGAGCCATGGTCGAGGTAGTCCCCGCGCACCACCTCCACCCCGGCGGGCACCCGGGCCTTCGCCGGGTCGCGGGTCAGGGCGCGCACCTTCTCGCCGCGCGCCGCGAGCTGTCGTACCACGTCGCTTCCTATGGTGCCCGTGGCACCCGTCACCAGAATCATGAGGTCCACGGTGGGGTGAACCGGGCGCCCGACTCTTGGAGATTCCGGCACGGTTCGCCCGCCCGGAAGGCGGTGCGGCGCCCTTACGGTGGAGGGGTGCCGAACGCCACCGCCGAGCAGGCCCTGACCACGCCCGAGGCCCTGCGCCCCTGGATCGCGGGGGTGCGGACCGTGTCCGTCACCGACCCGCCCGTCGAGGCCTTCGTCCACCTTCCCGACGCGGTCACCAAGGTGGTGCTCCGCGTGGGTCCGGACGGGCACCGCGATGTGCTGGCCGTCGGGCCACGGGTGCGTGCCGGGTACTACGAGCGCAAGGCCCATGTCTCCTGTGTGGAGCTGCACCTCGCGCCCGGCACGGCCCGCCCCCTGCTGGGCGTCCCGGCAGCCGACCTGGTCGGCCGGGTCGTACCGCTCGACGAGCTGCCGGGCCGGACGGCACACCGGCTCGCGCGCGAGGTGCGGTGGCTGGATCCGCGGGAGGCGGTGCCGCACCTCGCCGAGGCACTGCCCGAGCTGCTGTCCGCCGCGACGGACCCCGCCCGGACGGCCCTTCTGCGGGCCGGGGTCGACGCCCTGTCGGTCCACACGAACCGCGCACCCGCCCAGGTCCGTGACGTGGCCCGCGAACTGGCCGTCAGCGAACGCCAGTTGCGCAACCTCTTCACCGAAGGCGTCGGCGTCTCCCCCAAGCACTACGCCCGCATCAACCGCGTCCGCACGGTCATCGACCGCGCCACGACCGCCCCCTGGTCCGAACTGGCCGCCACCACCGGCTACTACGACCAGTCCCACATGACAACCGACTTCCGCACCCTGATGGGCGTACCGCCCCGCTCGTACTTCACCGGCCGGCTGCCTTCGTCAATGCCGTGCCAGGCGGGGCCCCGCGCCTGAATTCGGATGCGCAGGACAGCCCCGGCTGCCATGCTCCGGTCCCATGCCCGCACGACGCGTCAAGCCCAGCCGCTACATCTCCGTCGACATCGAGGCCGACGGCCCGATCCCGGGGCCGTACTCCATGCTGAGCCTGGGCGCGGCCGTCGCCGGCACCCAGGACGCCGACGGGTTCCGCCCGGCCGACCCCGAGGAGTGGACCTTCTACCGCGAACTCCGGCCGATCTCCGATGAGTTCGTCCCGGAGGCGCTGGCGGTCAGCGGCCTGGACCGGGCGCGGCTGCAGACCGAGGGCGTGGAACCGGCAGTCGCCCTCACCGAGTTCTCCACCTGGGTCCGCGAGGTCAGCGTCGGCGCGCAGCCGGTGATGTGCGGCTACCCGGCGTCGTACGACTGGACGTTTCTGTACTGGTACCTGATCCGCTTCACCGGCGAGAGCCCCTTCGGTCACTCGGGCTGCCTGGACATGAAGACGCTGTACGCCGCCAAGGCGGGCCTGCCGCTGCGGGCGGTGGCCAAGGGCACCATGCCGAGGCATCTGCTGTCCCGCCGCCGTCACACGCACCATGCCCTCGACGACGCGGTCGAACAGGCCGAACTGCTGGCCAACCTCATGGCCTGGCCGGGGCCTGCCGGGTCGGGTTGAAGCCGTGGCAAAGGCCGATCAGAGATCGAGGACGACCTCGGAAGTCGGTTCGCTGCAGCAGACCAGGACGGTGCCGGGTTCGGGGAGTTCGAGGGGTGGGGTGGTGTAGGTGATGTCGCCTGCCACGAGGTGGGTGACGCAGGTGTGGCAGACGCCGGTGCGGCAGGACCAGCGGGTGGGGATGTCGCAGGCCTCGGCGAGGTCGAGGAGTGAGGCGTGGGCCGGTGACCAGGTGGTGGTGATGCCACTGCGGGCGAAGGTGATGAGCGGGCCGGTGCCCGGGGGGCCGGGTGGTTGGTGCGGTCGGACGGCGGCCGTGGGCGTGATGCCGGGGTTGATGGCCGGGAGGGCGCTGAACTGTTCCGTGTGGATCCGCTCGGGGCGCAGACCGTGGTCGCGCAGGAAGCCGCCGAGGTCGTCCATGAAGGCGACCGGTCCGCAGAGGTAGGCGTCCGCGTCGGCGGGGATGCCCAGCGCCGCGAGCGACCGGGCGTTCGGGCGGCCCTGGGTGATGTGGTCCTCGTCCGGATGTGGGGCTTCGGCGGTGTAGTAGATGTGCTCGTGGGCGTCGGGGAGTTGCGCCAGGAGCGCGTGGCTCTCGTCCGCGAAGGCGTGGTGAGCGCGGTCGTGGGCGGTGTGGATCCACCAGACGGGGCGTGGGTCCATCGTGGCGGCGAGCTGGTGGAGCATGGAGAGCACGGGAGTGGCGCCGATCCCCGCGGAGACGAGGACGACGGGGCGGGTGTTTTCGTCGAGTACGAACGTCCCGCGCGGGCTGGCGACGTCCAGGAGGTCGCCGGGCCGGAGCGTGTCGTGGATGTAGCGGCTGACCTGCCCGTGGGGCTCGTGCTTGACGCTGATGCGGTACGTGCCGGCCGTGGGTGCGGAGGACAGGGAGTAACTGCGCACCGTGGGGGCGGCGTCGCCGACCGCGAGGCGGACGGAGAGGTACTGGCCCGGGCGGTTCTCGGGCAGGGGTGTGCCGTCGGTGATGTCGAGGTAGACCGAGGAGATGGTGGGGGTCTCGGGAACGATGCGGGCGACGCGCATGGCCTTGAAGCCCGGCCATCCCGGCCCCTCTCCGGGCTGCCGGGTGCCGGCGCGTTCACTGGGCCATCCCGGTTCCTGCTTGGGCTGCTGGGCGGCGGCGAGTTCACGGAAGGACTGCTGCCATCCGGGGCTGAGAGCAGGGATGTTCAGTGCCCTGCGCAGCTGTGCCGGGTCACGGTCGGGCAGGTAGAGCAGCGCGTCGGTGTCGGCGACGCTGAGCTCTTCCGGGCCCTTGCGGGTGAGGGTGATCTCGTCGCCGGCCTGGACGTGTCCCTCGCTGATCACACGCAGGTAGAAGCCGGGGCGGTGGTGGGCGACCAGCAGGGAGGCCATGGTGGGTTCGCCCAGGCGCATGCCGACGCGGTAGCAGGTGACGCGCGGCTGGGTGACTTCGAACTCGGCTTCGCCGATGCGGTACCGGTCGCCGATGCACACCTCGTCGTCGGGCAGGCCGTCGACCGTGAGGTTCTCCCCGAAGATCCCGAAGGTCAGGTCGTCGCGACCGAGCTGCTTCCGCCAGTACTCGTAGGACTGGAGCTGGTAGACGAGGACGGCGCGCATTTCGCCGCCGTGCCCGGCGAGATCCCCTTGGCCGTCTCCCTCGACGTTCAGCCGCCGGACCATACGAGAACCCTGGACGGGGGCCTTCCAGGCTCCGGTGTGGACGGTCCTTCCCTGCCAGGACACGTCCTGGGGCATCCCCACGTTGACGGACAGCAGCGTCGCCATTGCGGACCTCCTGCGGGGTGGCCGGCCGGGGCAGTCCCTCATGGCGCCGTGACGTGAGCGCTCGAACCGATCGTAGTTCCGTGTCAGTGCCGCCGCGATTCCGTGATCACCGCTTCCGGCTCGCCCTTGTCTGGCTCGCCGCCGGCTCGGCGCACTCCTCCTGAGCTGGCCGATGACAGCGCAAGGACGGAGCCTGGAGGCAGGGCGGCGTTCACTTAACCATCAAAAGCGTCTTGACAGGTTAGATCGAGGATGCTCGACTGGAGATCTAACCGGTGAATCGCAAAAGAAGGGTTAGTGCCATGGTCTCCCCGGTCCACCACCGCACCGCCACCGTCAACGGCCTCGACGTCTTCTACCGAGAGGCCGGTGACCCCCAGGCGCCCGCTGTCGTACTGCTCCACGGCTTTCCCACCAGCTCGCACATGTTCCGCCACCTGATCCCGGCGCTCGCCGACCGGTACCACGTGATCGCCCCCGACCACATCGGGTTCGGCCAGTCCGCGATGCCCTCCCCGCAGGACTTCCCGTACTCCTTCGACGCCCTCACCGAGGTCACCTCCGGCCTGCTCGGGCAGCTGGGCGTGGACCGGTTCGCGATGTACGTGCAGGATTACGGCGCCCCCATCGGCTGGCGGCTCGCGCTCCAGGCCCCGGACCGGATCACGGCGATCATCACCCAGAACGGCAACGCCTACGAAGAGGGCTTCGTCAAGCCCTTCTGGGAGGGCGTCTTCGCCTATGCCAGGACCCCGGGCCCGGACACGGAGGCCCCCATGCGCGGTGCCCTGACTCCCGAGATCACCCGGTGGCAGTACGTGAACGGGGTCGCCGACCCGAGCCTGGTCAGCCCCGACAACTGGGTGCACGACCAGGCGCTGCTGGACCGGCCCGGCAACGACGAGATCCAGCTCAGGCTGTTCCGCGACTACCCGACCAACGTGGACCTCTACCCGCAGGTCCACCAGTACTTCCGCGACTCCCAGGTCCCGCTGCTGGCGGTCTGGGGCGCGAACGACGAGATCTTCGGCCCCGCGGGTGCGGAGGCGTTCCGCCAGGACCTGCCCGATGCCGAGATCCACCTGCTCGAGTCCGGACACTTCGCCCTGGAGAGCCACCTCGGGGCCATCACCGAGCACATACGCGACTTCCTCGCCCGCGTCCTCGTCTGACGCGCGGGGCGCACGCCGTAACCGGAAGGAATCCGTCATGGGACTGTCCTGGCAGCAAGGCCCCCTCTCCGCCGGCGCGATCGGACACTTCCTCACCCCCGAACCCCTCCCCGAGCGCCTCCTGTTCGCCGAGCGGCTGCGCCGTCGTATGCGCGTGCGGTTCGACGACACCTGGATCGCCGACAGCGAGAACGTCGTCCTGCTCCACGAGCCGGGCCGCTATCCCGTCGCCTACTTCCCCCGAGAGGACGTGAACGAGCAGACCCTGGTCACCAGCGGCAAGGTCACCCACCACAAGGACCTCGGCGACACCGCCTGGTACGCGGTGCACGCAGGAGGGCGCACCGCCGAACGCGCCGCCTGGGAGTTCACCGCACTGCCCAAGCACGCCGCCGAGCTCCAGGGCCGTATCGCCTTCGCCTGGCGGGCGATGGACGCCTTCTACGAGGAGGACGAACGCATCCTCGGTCATGCGGCGGACCCGTACCACCGCATCGACATCCGCACCACCTCCCGCACCCTCGAAGTCCGCCTCGGTGACGCCGTGATCGCCCGCTCCGAGCACCCCGTCGTGCTCTTCGAGTCGGGATTCGCCCCGCGCTGGTACGTCCCCCGCGCCGACATCGACGAGACCCGGCTGCGCCCCGTCGACGACCGGACGTTCTGCCCCTACAAGGGCCTGTGCGACTACTACGACATCGGCGACGCGCGTCGCGCCGCCTGGACGTACCGCGACGCCTACCGGGAGGTCGACCGGATCAGCGACCTGGTGTCGTTCGAACCGGACAAGGTCGAGGTGTATCTCGACGGCACGCGCCTGCACCTCGAACCCGGGCAGAACGTCATCGCGCACGGCGTCGACCGCGGCCTCGACGTCGACGAGGTCAAGGCCGGCTGACCGGTCACTCGGGCTGCCTGGACACGGTCGGCACCGGGACCTGGTTGAAGCCGTAGTAGAGGGCGATCAGGCCGTGCGCGGCGAGGGTGAGGGGGGCCGAGACGAAGGCCAGGCCCACCGTCACCGGGTAGGCCAGTGAGCCCAGGGCGAAGCGGGCCCGGGTCGCTCTGGCCGCCCGGACGTCGACGCGGGCGTCGAAGAGGTGGCCCGTGCGGGTGAGATGCCACCACAGGGCCTGGAAGGCGGCGGCCATCAGCACCATCACCAGGCTGTAGACCGCGGCCGCCACATGCGAGGCCTTGTCCTCGCGCAGGTACTCCGCGAGCATCGCCGTCGGCCACGGCACCGCGGCGACCACCATCAGCACCAGCAGGTTCAGGAACATCAGCGTGCGGTCGACGCGGGCGACGTAGCTGAAGACCTGGTGGTGGTTGACCCACATGATGCCGATGACCAGGAAGCTCACCACGTAGGCGGCGTAGGAGGGCCATTGAGCGCCCAACGCCTGCCAGAGGCCGCCGTGTTCGCCGACCTCGGGGACCTTGATCTCCAGGATGAGCAGGGTGATGGCGATGGCGAACACACCGTCGCTGAAGGCCTCGACACGGCTCGACTCGTTCAACATGGCACACAGGGTGCACCATCCGCCGCAGGGGGTACGGCTGTTCGCCGTACCCCCTGGGCGAACAGCGCTCAGTGCGCGGGCGCCAGTTCCTCGCCCGACTCCATCGGGTGGGTGACGTCCTCGGCCTCGCGGCCCCGGCCCAGGTGGTTGAAGACCAGGTTGAGCAGGACCGCCGCCACACACCCCGTCGAGATGCCCGAGTCGAGGACGATCCGCGCCGTCTCGGGGAAGGCGTGGTAGAAGTCCGGCGCCGTGATGGGGATCAGGCCCACCGCCAGGGACACCGCGACGATCAGGACGTTGTTGTCCTTCTCCAGGCCGGCCCGGACCAGGGTCTGGATGCCGCTGGCCGCCACCGAGCCGAACAGGACCACGCCCGCGCCGCCCAGCACCGGGCGGGGTACGACCGCGATCAGCGAGGCTGCCATGGGGCACAGGCCCATCAGGACCAGGAAGGCGCCGCCCGTGGCGACGACGAACCGGCTGCGGATCCTCGTCATCGCGACCAGCCCGATGTTCTGCGCGAAGGCGCTGCACATGAAGCCGTTGAAGAGGGGGCTGAGGGCCGAGCCGAGGGTGTCGGCGCGCAGGCCCGCCGCGATGGTCCGCTCGTCCGCGGGGCGTTCGACGATCTCGCCGAGCGCCAGCATGTCGGCCGTGGATTCGGTCATGGAGACCACCATCACCACGCACATCGACAGGATCGCGGCGACCTGGAACTGCGGTGCGCCGAAGTGGAACGGGCTCGGGAAGCCGATCACGTCCGCGTCCGCCACCGGGCCGAAGTCGGTGACACCGAACGGGATCGCCACCAGCGTGCCCGCGACCAGGCCCAGCAGGACCGCGATCTGCTTCACGAAGCCCCGGGTGAACCGGCGCAGGGCGAGGACGATCAGGAGGGTGATGCCGGCCAGGCCGAGGTTGGTGGTCGAACCGTAGTCGTGCGCGGCGGGGTTGGGGCCCTGGGCCCAGTTGAAGGCGACCGGGAGGAGGGAGACGCCGATCAGGGTGATGACCGTACCGGTGACGACGGGCGGGAAGAAGCGGACCGCCTTGCTGAAGAAGGGGGCTGCCACGAAGCCGAGGAGGCCCGCGACGATCACGGCGCCGTAGATGATCGGCAGTGCGTCGGACTTGTCGTGCGCGGAGGCGACGATCGCCGTCATGGGGGCCACCCCGGCGAAGGTGACGCCGTTGACGAAGGGCAGCCGGGCGCCGATCTTCCAGATGCCGAGCGTCTGGAGGAAGGTGGCGAGGCCCGCGGTGAACAGGCAGGCGCCGGTGAGGAAGGTGAGTTCGGTGCCGGTCAGGCCTATGGCCGCGCCGACGATCAGGGGTGGGGCGACGACTCCTGCGTACATGGCGGCCACGTGCTGCAGGCCGCTCGTCGCCATCTTGACTGCGGGGAGTTTCTCGTCGACTGGGTGGATCTCGTCGACAGGGTCAACGATCTGAGCGGTCACAGCGGCTCCTCCGGTCGCGGTTAGACACGTCAGCTCTGACGTGGGTTTCAAGGAGGTAATGCGCGACGGTCGTGCGGGACCGGAGGCCCCTCGAGGGGCCTGGGGACGGTGACCGTTCCGGGGCGCGCGCATGAACGCGCGCCCCGGAGACGGCCGCCATGGACCCCGCTCGGGTCCACGGCTGCCGACCGGGAGCCGTCCCTCCCGGCCGGTGTCCTGTGGGGCTCAGCCCTGGGCGGCGATGCGCGCCAGGCGCTGGGCCTCGTCCCGCGTGGAACGGGCGATGGCGTCCTCGTCGACGGTCAGCAGGCGGCCGTTCTCGACGATCTGACGTCCGTTGACGAAGGAGGCGGTGACCGGGGCCGCCGCGCCGAAGACCAGCGCGGTCACCGGGTCGGCGATGGAGGCGTGGGCGAGGGTGTCCAGCTTCCACAGCACCAGGTCGGCCAGCTTGCCGGCCTCCAGCGAGCCGGTCTCGGCCGCGCGGCCGAGCACCTGGGCGCCGCCGTAGGTGCCGAGGCGCAGCGCCTGGCGGGCGTTCAGCGCGGCCTCGCGGTGTGCGCCGAGGCGGTTGATGAGAAGGGCGTTGCGCAGCTCGGTGTGCAGCTCACCCGACTCGTTGGACGCCGTGCCGTCGACACCGAGGCCGACCGGGACGCCCGCCTTCAGCATGTCGGGGACACGGGCGATGCCGGCCGCGAGGCGGGCGTTGGAGGACGGGCAGTGGGCGACGCCCGTCTTCGTGCGGCCGAAGGCGGCGATGTCGGAGTCGTTCATGTGGACGCAGTGCGCCATCCACACGTCCTCGCCGAGCCAGCCGGTGGACTCGAAGTAGTCGGTCGGGCCCATGCCGAACAGCTCGTGGCAGAACTTCTCCTCCTCCACGGTCTCCGAGCCGTGGGTGTGCAGCCGTACGCCGAGGCGGCGGGCCAGCTCGGCGCCCTGCCTGAGCAGTTCGGTGGAGACGGAGAAGGGGGAGCAGGGGGCCACGGCGACCTGGGTCATCGCGTCGAAGGAGGCGTCGTGGTGCTCCTTGACGGTGGCCTCGGTGGCGGTGAGGGCGCCTTCGAGGGTCTCGACGGCGAAGTCCGGCGGCAGGCCGCCGTCCTTCTCGCTGCGGTCCATGGAGCCGCGGGCCAGGGTGAAGCGGACGCCCATCTCGCGGGCGGCGCGGATGATCGCGCCGGACAGGTCGCCGGAGCCCTGCGGGTAGACGTAGTGGTGGTCCATGGCGGTGGTGACGCCGCCGCGGGCCATCATGGCGAGCGAGCCCTGGGCCGCCGCGTACACCATCGGCTCGTCGATGCGCGCCCAGGTCGGGTACAGCGCGACCAGCCAGTTGAAGAGGTTGTGGTCGGTGGCCAGGCCCCGGGTGATCCACTGGTAGTAGTGGTGGTGGGTGTTGACCAGGCCGGGCGTCACCAGGTGGCCGGTGGCGTCGATACGGCGTACGACGTTCTCCAGGCCCTCGGGTGCCTTGCCCGCGCCGACCGCCTCGATGCGGTTGCCGGCGATGACCACGTACCCGGAGGCGTACTCGGTGTCGTCGGCGTCGACAGTCGCGATCGAACAGTTCTCGATGACGATGCGCTGGGCTGCTGCCATGATTCGTCCTTTTCGCTCAGTGGACTCAAAGGGAGTGGGCACGGCAGGACCCTAGGGAGTTTGAGTGCCGCGGCCGGGGAGGCAGGGCCCGCCGGCCGCGGGTGCCGCAAAGGGAGGCGGATCAGAGGTTGGTGAGGTCCACCGGGATCTTCGGCTCGCAGCCGTCCCGGAGGATGGTCGCCTCGATCAGGCCGTAGGGCCGGTCCGCGGCGTAGTAGACCTCGTTGTCGTTCTTGAGCCCGAAGGGCTCCAGGTCGACCAGGAAGTGGTGCTTGTTCGGCAGGGAGAAGCGCACCTCGTCGATCTCGCTGCGGTTGTTGATGATGCGCGAGCCCATCTGGTACAGCGTCTGCTGCAGGGAGAGGGAGTACGTCTCGGCGAAGGCCTGGAGCATGTGCTTCTTGACCTGCTCGTAGGACTTCTCCCAGTTGGGCATCTTCTGCTCGTCGTCGGTCCAGTTGAACCGCCAGCGGCCGGAGACCTGGGTGGCCAGGATGCGGTCGTACGCCTCCTGCAGAGTCGTGTACTTGTCCTTGACGTAACCCCAGAACTCGGAGTTCGTCGAGTTCATGACGACCAGGTCCTTGAGGCCGGAGATGACCTCCCACTTCTCACCGTCGTAGGTGATCTGGGTGACGCGGGTCTCCTGGCCCTTGCGGACGAAGGAGTGCTTGACCTCGTCGGCGCCGATGAACTTGGAGTTGGCGTCGGAGGTCGCGATCCGCTCCCAGGCGTACTCCTCGATCCGGATCCGGGCGCGGTGGATCGGCTCCTGCGAGGTGACGAAGTGGCGGGCGAGGTGGATGCCGAACTGCTCGGCGGACTCGATGCCGTGCTCCTTGGCGAACGCGTACACCGTGTTCTTGGTGGTGTCGGTCGGCAGGCAGTTGGCGTTGGAGCCGGAGTAGTGGACCTCTTCCATGTCGCCGCTCAGGGCGACGGAGACGTTGAGGTCCTTGATGTGGTGGGTGGCGCCGTCCCGCGTGATCTTTACGACTCGGTTCTCGGCCTTGCCGTACTGGTTCTGTCCCAGGATGGTGGGCATTTAGCTAGCTCCCTCGGTAAACGGAGTAGCCGAACGGGTTGAGCAGCAGCGGCACGTGGTAGTGCTCCCCGGGGTTGACGGCGAAAGTGATCGCCACCTCGGGGAAGAACACGTCACCGCTGTCCCGATTCGCGGGGGCGTCCTGCTGCGCATCGGCTTGCTTCTTCTCGAAATACGTCTCGACGGCGAAGTCGAGCCGTACGTGTGTCGTCCCCTCCGGCAGGTCCGGAAGGTCCTTGCACCGGCCGTCCGCGTCGGTCGCGGAGCCTCCGAGCGCCTGCCACTCCGCGTCCCGGCCGCTGCGGGCGGAAAGCTGGATGGCGACGCCCTCGGCGGGGCGGCCGACGGAGGTGTCCAGGATGTGCGTGGACACGGAGGCGGTGGTGCTGGTGCTCATGGTCTCAGGCGTCCTCTTCGACGAGTCGGGCCAGTCGGATGCGGTTGATCTTGCCCAGCTCGGTGCGGACGATCTCCCGCTCCTGCTCCGGCGAGTTCCCGATCCGCTCCTTGACCGCGTCCCGCATCTGCTCGCCGGTCCGGCCGGTGGCGCAGATGAGGAAGACGTGGCCGAACTTGTCCTGGTAGGCCAGGTTCAGTTCGAGCATCTCCGTCTTCAGCTCCTCGGCGGCGCCGGCCATGCCGGCCTGCTCCCGGGCGGAGGTCGGGTCGCCGGGCTTGGGGCGGCCGATCGGCGCGTGGCCGGCCATCGCCTCCTCCAGGTCCGCGGTGCTCAGCTCGGCCATGGCGGCGTCGCTGGCGGCGTACAGGTCGTCGGCGGTGGTGTACGGGCGGGCGGCGAGCAGCCGCCGGCCCCACTCGCTGGAGGCGCACGCCTCGTGGAGGTCGGCAAGTGCCGCGTGCTCCTCCAGGACGTTGAACCGGGCCAGGCCCGGGGGCGTGGAAGTCGTAGTCACGGGGGCCTCCGTGGCCGGAAACGGCCGTCGTGCTGAACGGGCTGCGAACAGCTAACGCCCTCCGAAACACGACGTCAACACTTTGTTGAAAATTCCGGGTAACACAACTGATCCCGCGGCGCGGGCTCAGGCACCCTTCTCCCGGTTCAGGTAGTTGTAGACCGTGAAGCGGCTGACGCCCAGCGCGCTCGCCACGGTCTCCACCCCGTGCCGCACGGCGAAGGCGCCCCGTGCCTCCAGTATGCGCACGACCTCCTGCTTGGCCTTGCGGTCCAGGTCGGCCAGCGGCCGGCCCTGGCGGCGCTCCATGGCGGCCAGGATGTGGTCGAGGGAGTCGGCGAGCTGGGGCAGGCGTACGGCGACGACGTCGACGCCCTCCCAGGTGAGGACGACGTCCTCGGGGCCGGCCTCGTCGGGCGGGAGCATGTCCCCGCCCATGGCGTCGACCAGCGGCTTCACGGCCGTGATGAAGGGCTCGTCCCCGGTACCGGTCATTCGCCCGCTCCGATCACGTTGACCTGCAGCGAGATCCGGGTGGCACCGGCTTCCAGGGTCCTGCGCAGCAGTGCGTCCACGGCGGTCAGCACCGCGTCGGCGCCGCCCTCCGCCGTGTTGCCGAACGGGCCGACGTCCACCGCGTCCAGCTCCGCCGCCTCGATCACCTCGCGGGCCGCCAGCGCGTGCGCGGGCGCCTCGTCCAGGTCGAAGGGCTCGGTCGTGAACTCCACTCTCAGTCGCACTGTGCCCCCATGGCATCTGCTCCGACCCGCGCGTTCCGCCAGGTCCGCGGCGCTGGGGGTCGGACCGCCCCGGCCGCTTGGGGAGACCTTAACGGACACGTGTGCCGAGCCGGGGTCCCGAGCAGGTCCGGCTTCCCGCGACCTTCCTGCCGGCCTTCCCGCGACCTTCCTACGACCTGTCGCGACTTCCCGCGACTTCCCGCGACGGACGGGCCGCCCGCCCGCGTAGAGCAGGGGACGGAAGCCGCACAGGGAGGGGACCACGAGGTGCGCACATTCGGGTCGGGCGTGTTCAGAGGCGCCAGGGGTACGGCGGTCGCGGCGGCGGCGATGGCCGCGCTGACCGCGTCCCAGGCGCCGGGGGCGGTGTCGGCGTCGCAGGCCGTGGAGCCCGTGCCGAAGCCGGCACCCGCCGAGCACGGCCCCAGCGTGTCCGGCGACACCCCCTACCGCACCGATCTGCCCCCGCTGCGGCCCCGCAAGGCGGCCTCGGCCCAGGGAGCGCCGGGCGGCGCCCTGCCCGCGACCGTGTTCGCCGCCTACCGGCGCGCCGAGGCGGAGCTGGCCCGCACCGCGCCCGGCTGCCGGCTGCGCTGGCAGCTGCTGGCCGCGATCGGCCAGGTGGAGTCCGGGCAGGCACGGGGCGGCCGGGTGACCCCGGACGGTACGACCGTGACGCCGATCCTCGGGCCCCGGCTGACCGGCGGTGCCTACGCCGTCGTCCCCGACACCGACGGCGGGGCCTACGACGGGGACGCGGCGTACGACCGCGCGGTCGGCCCGATGCAGTTCATCCCGTCGACCTGGGCCCACTGGGGCGCGGACGGCAACGGGGACGGGCACGCGGACCCGGACAACGTCTACGACGCGGCGCTCGCCGCCGGACGCTATCTGTGCGCCGGCGGCCGGGACCTCTCGAACCCCGCCGACCTGGACCGGGCGATCCTCGGCTACAACCACTCGGACGCCTATCTGCGCACGGTCCGGGCCTGGTACGCGTACTACCTGACCGGACACCGGGTGGTGCCGGACGCGTCCGGCGCGTCCCGGGACCGGCCGAAGCCGTCCCGTCCGAAGACCCCGAAACCCTCGCCGAAGCCGTCCGAGGACCGCAAGCCGGGCCCGGGCCCCTCGCGCACGCCGCCGGCACCGCCCGCCTCGCCCTCCGCCTCCCCGTCCCGTACGCCCGACGTCCCGAAGGCGTCGGAGACTCCACTGGTCCCCCTCCCCCGGCCGACCCTCACGCTGCCCGGCGGCGGCGTACTGCCCGACCCCGGCCCACTGACCAGCAACGGCTAGAACACGATGCGTCTCGGCCCCTCCACAACCGCGGATACTCGGCGGTAATGTCGCCACCCGCCGGAAGCACCGACCGGTGGGTGAGCGCGAAGGGGCCCTCATGGCGACGGACATGCCTGCGGACATACAGGCCGCCGACGAGCGTTGGCAGCGCATGTGGAGCCACCGCGAGCAGTTGCTCAAGGTGGCCCGGCGCCGGTCGATGAGCCCGGAGGACGCCGAGGACGCCGTCCATGAGGCGATGCTGCGCGCCGCCGAGCGCCCGGAACTCGACGACGAGCGCCTCGGCGCCTGGCTGACCACCGTGACGATGCGGCTGTGCGTCGACCGGCACCGGCAGGTCAACCGGGAAGCCGAGGTCGGGGGCAGCCCCACGCTCCACGCACCGGGCCCCGTGCCGGTCGAGGAGGCGGTGTGCGACCGGGCCGAGGCGAAGTGGGTGGCCGTCCGCAGCGGGGAGCTGCCCGCCCGGCAGGCGGAGGCCCTGCGGCTGAGGTCCGAGGATCTGGACGTGAGCCAGGTCGCCGTGCGGATGGGGCTCAGCTACCGGACGGTCGAGTCGCTGCTGGCCCGGGCCCGGCGGACGCTGCGCGCCTCGCTGGCCGGGACGCTCGGGGTGGTGCTGTTCCTGCTCGGACGCGGACGGCCGCGCGGGGCGGGGAAGGCCCAGGCCGTGGCGGTCACCTCGACCGCGGCGACCCTGGCGGTGGCGGGGTTCGTGCTGCCGTACGCGCTCGACGGGGGCGGTGGGACGGGTGCTCCGGCTCCACGGCCTGCCGTGTCCAGCGGGGCGCAGGTCCTCCGGACGGACAGCACCCGGCAGGTGCGCTCTCCGGAGACGCCCGGGCCGGCGGCGACGGCGGCCCCGAGCCGGGCGGCGACTCGGCCACCCGCTGACCGATCCGTCGTACCGCTCTCCGTGCCGCCTCTGCCGGAGGTCTCGTCGCCTCCGCTTCCCGAGCTGCCGGTGGAGTCGGCGGTGCCGTCGCTCCCCTCGGTACCAACGCTCCCCTCGGTCACGGGCGCTCCCGCCGTGCCGTCCGTTCCCGTCGCCGTACCCACGCCTTCCTTGAAGCTGCCGAAGCTGCCGTAGCCGAGCTGCCGTAACCCCCCGTCAACGCGTCCGAAAAAAATCTTGCGTCCGTCGCGACGGACGCCCCGCCCCTCCCCGTAGAGCAGATGTCGGAGCTGCTCCACGGGCGAAGGGTGGGACCGGATGGGTGTCGAGATCTGTGTGGAAGGGCTGACCAAGTCCTTCGGTCACCAGGTCATCTGGCAGGACGTCTCGCTGACGCTGCCCGCCGGCGAGGTGTCGGTGATGCTCGGTCCCTCCGGGACGGGCAAGTCGGTGTTCCTCAAGACGCTCGTCGGACTGCTGAAGCCGGAGCGCGGGTCGGTCAGGGTCGCGGGCCGGGACATCACCCGGCTGCGCGAGCACGACCTGTACGAGGTGCGGAAGCTGTTCGGCGTGCTGTTCCAGGACGGCGCGCTGTTCGGCTCGATGAACCTGTACGACAACATCGCCTTCCCGCTGCGCGAGCACACCCGCAAGTCCGAGAGCGAGATCCGGCGGATCGTGCTGGAGAAGATGGACATGGTCGGGCTGATCGGCGCCGAGGGGAAGTTGCCCGGCGAGATCTCCGGCGGTATGCGCAAGCGGGCCGGGCTCGCCCGCGCCCTGGTGCTCGACCCGGAGATCATCCTCTTCGACGAGCCGGACTCGGGCCTCGACCCGGTGCGCGTGGCCTACCTCAACCAGCTCATCGTCGACCTCAACGCGCAGATCGACGCGACCTTCCTGATCGTCACGCACGACATCGCCTCGGCCCGCCAGGTCCCGGACAACATCGGGCTGCTGTTCCGCCGTGAGCTGGTGATGTTCGGGCCCCGCGAGGACCTGCTGACCAGCAACGAGCCCGTCGTACGGCAGTTCCTGAACGGCCGGATGCAGGGGCCGATCGGCATGGCGGAGGAGAAGGACGCGGCGCAGGTCCAGCAGGAGCTGGCGCAGATCGACGAGCGCGGCCCGGCCGAGGGCCTTCCTCCCCGTCTGCTGCCGAGCCCCGGCATCACCCGCCCGCCCCGCTGGGAGGCGATCGCGAGACGGGAGGCCGGGCTGCGCTGGGAGGAGGTGAGCGGCGCATGAGTCTCTCCCCGACAGGCGCGCTGCGGCACTCGGGCAACCTGTTCGCGATGGCGCTGGACGTCGTCCGGACCCTGCCCCGACGGCCCTTCCAGGCAAGGGAGTTCATCCAGCAGGCCTGGTTCGTGGCGAGCGTCACCATCCTGCCGACGGCTCTGGTGTCGATCCCCTTCGGGGCCGTCATCGCCCTCCAGATCGGCAGCCTGACCCGGCAGTTGGGCGCGCAGTCCTTCTCCGGTGCGGCATCCGTGCTCGCGGTCCTGCGCGAGGCCTCGCCGATCGTCACCGCGCTGCTCATCGCGGGCGCGGGCGGCACGGCGATCTGCGCGGACCTCGGGGCCCGGAAGATCCGGGACGAGATCGACGCGATGCAGGTGCTGGGCATCGACCCGATCCACCGGCTCGTCGTACCGCGCGTGCTGGCCTCGATGGTCGTGGCCGTGCTGCTCAACGGCCTGGTGTCCGTGGTCGGAGTGGCCGGCGGCTACTTCTTCAACGTCGTTCTGCAGAACGGCACTCCGGGCGCCTACCTCGCCTCCTTCACCACCCTCGCCCAGCTCTCCGACCTGTGGGCGGCCGAGTTCAAGGCGCTGGTGTTCGGGGCCATCGCGGCGATCGTCGCCTCGTACAAGGGGCTGACCGCGAAGGGCGGGCCGAAGGGCGTGGGCGACGCCGTGAACCAGTCGGTGGTGATCACCTTCATGTTGCTGTTCGTGACGAACTTCGTGATGACCGCGGTGTACTTCCAGATCGTCCCGCAGAGGGGTTAGCCGATGCGACCACTCGAACGCCCCCTGCGCTCCCTCGAAGAGCTGGGCACCCAACTCTCCTTCTACGGCCGCTCATTGGCGTGGACGGGCCGCACCCTGCGCCGCTACAAGAAGGAGATCCTGCGGCTGCTGGCCGAGGTCAGCTTCGGGCGCGGTGCGCTCGCCGTCGTCGGCGGCACGGTCGGCGTCATCGCCTTCCTCTCCTTCTTCACCGGCACCGAGGTCGGCCTCCAGGGCTACGCGGCCCTCAACCAGCTCGGCACCTCCAACTTCGTGGCGTTCCTCTCGGCGTACTTCAACACCCGGGAGATCGCCCCGCTGGTGGCCGGGCTCGCCCTGTCCGCGACGGTCGGCGCCGGCTTCACCGCGCAGCTCGGCGCGATGCGGATCAGCGAAGAGACCGACGCGCTGGAGGTGATGGGCGTGCCCTCGCTGCCGTTCCTGGTGACGACGCGGATGATCGCCGGCTTCGTCGCCGTGATCCCGCTGTACGTCGTAGGGCTGCTGTCCTCGTACCTGGCCGCCCGCACCATCACCACCGGCTACTACGGGCAGTCGACGGGCACGTACGACCACTACTTCCACCAGTACCTGCCGCCCGTCGACGTGCTGTGGTCCTTCGGCAAGGTGATCGTCTTCGCCGTGCTGATCATCCTGGTGCACTGCTACTACGGCTACTACGCGAGCGGCGGTCCGGCGGGAGTCGGCGTCGCGGTGGGGCGTGCGGTGCGGACGTCGATCGTCGCCATCAACGTCCTGGACTTCTTCCTGAGCCTCGCGATCTGGGGCGCCAACACGACCGTACGGATCGCGGGGTGAGGCCGGTGAGAGTGCTGAGACTCAGGTTGTACGGCATCGCGTTCATCGCCGTACTCGCGCTGCTGCTGTCGCTCGCGGTGGCCGTGTACCAGCAGGCGTTCACGTCCGTCGTGCGCATCACCCTGCAGGCCGACAGCCTCGGCAACCAGCTCGATCCACGGGCCGACGTCAAGCTGCGCGGACTGCTGGTCGGCGAGGTGCGCGAGGTGCACGCGGACGGCACGAAGGCCACGCTCGACATCGCGCTCAAGCCCCAGTACGTCGCGTACATCCCCTCGGACGTGCACGCGCGGCTGCTGCCCAAGACGCTGTTCGGCGAGAAGTACGTGGACCTGGTGGCGCCCGCGCGCTCTGCGCAGTCGTCGGTTCGGCCGATCCGCGCCGGGGACGTCATCACCCAGGACCGCACACAGGTCGGCATCGAGGTGCAGCAGCTGATGAACGACCTGCTGCCGCTGCTGCGGACCGTCCGGCCGGGCGAACTCAACGCCACCCTCTCGGCGTTCGCCACCGCGCTGGAGGGCCGCGGCGACCGTATCGGTGACAACCTCACCCGGGTCGAGGGCTATCTGCGCCGCCTCAACCCGCACCTGCCGTCGCTCCAGGAGGACATCGCGCGGTTCGCCGATGTCGCCGAGGTGTACGGCGACGCCGCGCCCGACCTGATGCGGATCCTGCACAACACGGTCACCACCAGCCGGACCATCGTCGAGCAGAAGGACCGGCTGGCCGCCGCGCTGCGGACGACCGCCACGGTCGCGGGCACCGCGGACGACTTCCTCGCCCAGAACGGCGACCGGCTGATCACCCTCGGCCGGATCTCCCGCCCCACGCTGGAGCTGTTCGCCCGCTACTCCCCCGAGTACCCGTGCCTGTTGCAGGGCCTGGTCCGGCAGGAGAAGGCGTCGGAGGACGCGTTCCGGGGCGGCGAGATGCGGATCACCCTCGAGGTCGTACGGCCGCAGGCCGCGTACCGGCCCGGCGAGGAGCCGGTCTACGGCGAGCGGTCGGGGCCGAACTGCCGGGGCCTGCCGCATCCGCAGGTGCCCGGCCCGAAACCCCATCTCAACGACGGTACGTCGGCCGGAAGTCCGGGCGGCGCGCTCCCCGGAGGTGTCGACGTGTCCGCCACCGCGGCCGAGCAGCGGGCCGTCGGCTCGCTCGTGGCCCCTGTCATGGGCGTCCCCGCGGACGAGGTGCCGCCCGTCGCGACCCTGCTGTTCGGGCCGCTGGCCCGCGGGACGGCGGTGAGCGTCGCATGAGGACCGCAGGAGCCCGGCAGACCGCCGCCCCGCTCATCAAGTTCAGCCTCTTCGCGCTGGTCACGATCGCGGCGACGGCCCTGCTCGCCGCGACCATCGTCAACATCTCCTTCACTCCGAAGGACACGTACCACGCGGTCTTCAGCGACGTCACCGGGCTGGAGACCGGCGACGACATCCGGGTGGCCGGGGTGCGGGTCGGGGAGGTCGAGGGCATCCGGATCAAGGACCGGACGCTGGCCGAGGTCACCTTCACCGTCACCGCGGACCGCCCGCTGCCGGCCGGCACCCACGCGGTCGTCCGCTACCGGAACCTGGTCGGGCAGCGGTACATCGCGCTCACCGAGGGCGTGGGCGACAGCACCCTCCGGCTGCGGCCGGGCGGCACCATCCCGCTGTCCCGGACCCAGCCGGCGCTCGACCTCAACGCGCTGCTGGGCGGCTTCAAGCCGCTGTTCGCCGCGCTCAGCCCGAACGACGTCAACCAGCTCGCCACCGAGATCATCCAGACCCTGCAGGGCGAGGGCGGCACGGTGAACAGCCTGCTCGCGCACACGGCCTCGCTCACCACGACCCTCGCCGACCGGGACGAGCTGATCGGCTCGGTGATCGACAACCTCAACACCGTGCTGGGGACGCTAGACAAGCGCGGTGCCCGCTTCTCCGGGCTGCTCAAGCAGTTGCGGCGGGTCATCTCCGGGCTGTCCGCCGACCGCAAGCCCATCGGGGACTCCCTGGTGAACATCGGCGCCCTCGCCGACGCCACCTCCGGGCTGCTGAAGGACGCGCGCCCGCCGCTGAAGGACGACATCGCCGGGCTGACCGACCTGACCGGAACGCTGAACGACAACGAGAAGACCGTGGAGGGCGTGCTGAAGCGGCTGCCGAACAAGCTCGACGAGCTGACCGGGACGGCGTCCTACGGCTCGTGGTTCAACTTCTACCTCTGCGACTTCGACGGCCGGATCGTGCTGCCGAAGACCAAGAAGGTGCTCACACCCGAGATGCACGTGGCACGGGCGAGGTGCGGCGGATGAGCCTGCGTCCCCTGGGGCGGCGAGGCCGCCCCGAGCCCCTGGTGAAGGTGCGCGTCCTGCCACCGCGGCTGCCGAAGCTCCCCCGGCGGCCGAAGCGCACTCCCCACCCCGAACCTCTGGTGAAAGTGCGCGTCCTGCCGCCCCAGCTGCCGAAGCTCCCCGGGCGGACGAAGCGCACGCCCCGCCCCGAACCCCTCGTAAAAGTGCGCGTCCTGCCGCCCAGACTGCCCCGGATCCGGCTGAAGCGCCCCCGGCTCAAGCCCTTCCGTGAGCGCAACCCGCTCGTCGTGGGCGCTGTCGGGCTGACCGTCCTCGCGCTGCTGACCGTCGCCGCGTTCAACGCCGACAGCCTGCCGCTGATCGGCGGCGGCGACACGTACAGCGCGGACTTCTCGGAGGCGGGCGGGCTCAAGCCGGGCGACGAGGTGCGGATCGCCGGGGTCAAGGTCGGCAAGGTCGAGGACGTCGACCTGGCCGGCGACCACGTCAAGGTGACCTTCAAGGTCAAGGGCGACCCGGCGTTCGGCACCGACACCGGCGCGTCGATCCGGGTCAAGACCATCCTCGGCGCGAAGTACCTGGCCCTGCACCCGAAGGGGCCGGGCCGGTTGAAGCCCGGCAGCGAGATCCCGCTCCGGCGGACCGTGTCGGCGTACGACGTCGTCCAGGCCTTCAGCGATCTCACGACCACCACCGAGGAGGTCGACACGGACCGCCTCGCGAAGGCGCTGGACACGATCTCCGCCACCTTCCAGGACTCGCCCGAGGAAGTGCGGGCGTCGATCAAGGGACTGTCGAGGATCTCCAGGACCGTCGCCTCCCGCGACAAGGCGTTGCGCGACCTGCTCGACCACGCGAACGGAGTCACCAAGGTGCTCGCCGGCCACACGAAGGACTTCTCCGCGCTGGTGACGGACGGGAACGCGCTGTTCAAGGAGATCAGCAAGCGGCGCACGGCGATCCACAACCTCCTCAAGAGCAGCGCCCTGCTCGGTATCGAACTCTCCGGCCTGGTCGAGGACAACCGGAAGGAGATCGGGCCGGCCCTGAAGAACCTCGACACCTTCGTGCAGATGCTCGAACGCAACCAGGCGAGCCTCGACCGGAGCGTCAAGCTGCTCGCGCCCTACGTGCGGCTCTTCACCAACACCCTGGGCAACGGCCGCTGGTTCGACTCGTACGTGCAGAACCTGGTCGCCGCCCCGGTCACGCCACGGACGGGAGGCACCCGATGACCCGCAGACTCCTGGCGCTGTTCACCGCACTCGCGGTCGTGGTCGGGCTCGCCGTCCTCCTGTGGCCGCACCCCGACCCCGTCCGCGTCACGGCGTACTTCCCGCGCACCGTCGGCATCTACCCCGGTTCCGACGTCCGCGTCCTCGGCGTCCGCATCGGCGAGGTCAAGCGGATCACGCCGGAGGGCGGCCGGGTGCGGGTGGAGCTGGAGTACGAGCAGGGGCGCAAGGTCCCGGCGGACGCGCAGGCCGCCATCATCAACTCCTCGGTGGTCAGCGACCGTTATGTGCAGCTGCTGCCGGTGTACCGGAAGGGCCCGGCGCTGCGGGACGGCGACGTCATCCCCGAGTCCCGTACCGCCGTCCCCGTCGAGCTGGACCGGATCTTCGACAGCCTGCACACCACGGCCGAGGCGCTCGGCCCGAACGGCGCCAACAAGAAGGGCTCGCTGTCGCGGCTGCTCGGGGTGAGCGCGGACAACCTCCGGGGCCAGGGCGAGAACCTCAACCAGACGGTCGAGGACCTCTCGCAGGCGGTCACCACGCTGTCCGACGGCCGCGGCGACCTGTTCGGCACCGTGCGCAACCTCCAGGTGTTCACGGCCGCGCTGGCGGCGGACGACCAGAGCGTGCGGTCGTTCAACACCAGCCTCGCCGAGGTGGCCGCGCAGCTGGCCGGGGAGCGCAAGGACCTCGCGGCGGCGCTGCAGAACCTCGGCGCGGCCCTCGGCGACGTGTCCGACTTCGTGAAGCACAACAAGAAGGCGCTGACCTCGGACGTGCGGGGGCTCAGCAAGGTCACCAAGGTCCTGGTCACCCAACGGGCCGCACTGGAGGAGCTGTTGGACGTCGCCCCCACCGGCCTGTCGAACCTGCAGAACGCCTACAACCCCGCCGCCGGCACCCTCGACACCCGCAACAACGCGCAGACACCGCAGGACCCGGCATCCCTGCTCTGTTCGCTCCTGAGGACGACCGGGGACGACCACGGCAACTGCGCGGAGCTGAAGAAGCTCTTCGACTCCCTGCCCAAGGTGCCGACGGCCCCGTCCTCGACGGGCACGGTCGACAAGACCCTCGGCGGAATCCTGGGGGCCCGGGCATGAGTGTGCTGCGCAAGGGCCGGGTGGCCGCCTGGACGGCGGTCGGTTCGCTGCTGCTGACCGGCTGCGAGTTCAACGGCTGGTACGACGTCCCGCTCCCCGGAGGCGCCGCCGCGGACGGCCGCGCGTACCACGTCACGGTCGAGTTCAGGGACGTCATGGATCTGGTGCCGCAGTCGGCGGTCAAGGTCGACAACGTCACCGTGGGCGCGGTGGAGAAGGTGGAGCTGGACGGCTGGCACGCGCGCGTGCGGCTGCGGATCGCCGACACGGTGAAGCTGCCCGGCAACGCGGTCGCCGAGCTGCGGCAGACGAGCATGCTCGGCGAGAAGTACGTGGCGCTGTCCCCGCCGGCCGGCACGCAGCCCGTCGGCCGGCTCCGCGACGGCGACCGCATCCCGCTGTCCCGCAGCGGCCGCAACCCGGACGTCGAAGAGGTGCTGTCCGCCCTGTCCGCGCTCCTCAACGGCGGCGGGGTGGCCCAGCTCAAGACGATCACCGTCGAGCTGAACAAGGCCCTGGACGGCCGCGAGAGCCGGGTCAGGTCCCTGCTCAAGGAACTCGACACCTTCCTCGGGGGCCTCGACGACCAGCGGGCGGACATCGTCCGCGCGCTCAAGGGCGTCGACCGGCTGGCCGAGCGGCTGAAGAAGGAGAAGAGGACGATCGCCGAGGCCGTCGACACCATGCCGCCCGCCCTGAAGGTCCTCGCCGACCAGCGCCGCGACCTGACCAAGATGCTCACCGGCCTGTCCCGGCTCGGCAAGACCGGCACCAAGGTCGTGAACGCCTCGCGGGACGACACCGTCGCCAACCTCAGGCAGCTCCGGCCCATCCTGCAGCAGCTGAACAAGGCGGGCGACGATCTGCCCAACTCCCTTGAGCTGCTGACCACTTACCCGTTCCCGCGCAACGTGGTGGACGCCGTCAAGGGCGACTACGTCAACCTGAAGATCACCGCCGACCTGGACCTGGCGGGCATCTACGGCAACGTCACCGACAAGCCGGGCAAGGGCAGGAGCACCCCGGCGCCCGGGATCCCGGACCTGCCGAGCGTCCCCACCCCCACCCCCCTCCCGTCCACCCCGTCCCTGCCGGACACCCCGTCCGTGCCCCCTGTCC